>NZ_QTWU01000001.1:0-746707 GCF_003461285.1 Eubacterium sp. AF17-7
TTTTATTATGAAATCCTTGAGAATAAGCTGTCAACTTTTTTTATACCACACCACTATGTCCCTTTCGGGCGGGCAAAAGCAAAGGGTTTCTGTTGCATGTGCTCTTGCTTCAGATAAAAAAATATTAGTATATGACGAACCAACTAGCGGTTTAGATTATACAAGAATGTTAGATGTTGCAGAAGCAATTAAAAGTATGCAGAAAAGGGGAAGAACTCAGTTTGTTATTACCCATGATCCAGAATTGATTGAGAAATGTTGTGATTATGTAATGTTTATGGACAAGGGGGGAGTTATTGATGTGGGAACTATAGAAGAGGAAAGACTGCATAGAATAAAAAAATTCTTTAGGGTATGAGATTTAGGACTAATCTTTTTGTAGTTATGATATGATTGGGTTTGCATCAGGAATCTATTTTTCAAAATTTCATCAGTCGATATTGGGATTTGCAGAGAAGAATCTACCGGACGACAAAAAGATATTTCTGATCTGTACTTATGGCGGGAGTGCGAATTATAAAACCATAGAGCAGATTTTGGATAAAAGACATGCCAGTGTGGTTGGAAAATTTGGCTGTAAAGGGTATGACACATTCGGACCATTTAAACTGGTTGGAGGTATTGCTAAAGACCATCCGAATGAAGAAGATATGAAAAACGCAGCGGACTTCGTAAAAGGATTACACTGATTTTTGAGCAAAAGGAAAACCGGGGATTTTACTCCTCGGTTTTCTGGCAGTTGTGTTTCAGTCTTCAACCTGAAAAATATCTTCTACAGGCACTTTCAGGTAATGTGCCAGCCGGATTGCAATCTCAAGAGAGGGATTACGTTCTCCACGTTCGATGCGGCCTATAGTCTGGCTGCAGGAACCTATGGCTTCAGCCAAATCTGCTTGAATGAGATTCCGTTCTTCACGAATATCTTTTAGTGTATTATTGATTGCCATTCAATCACTTCCTTTGCTTATTGTTATCAGCAGGATCATGAACCTGCTGTTGAAATCTAATGAAATCCCGGAATTTCTGCACCTTTGCATTTCCCGATTACTTTTCCAAAAATCTTAAAAGAGTCAGATTCCAAAACCTGGATAGGACGATATTTTTGATTTAAAGAAATCAGATAAACACCATCTGGCTCATCGTGTAATTCCTTGATGTAAGTATTGCCGTTGAGATAGAAGATTCCAATTTCACCATTAGCAAGAGAATCTTTTTTCTGAATCCATGCAACATCGTCTGTATGATAAAGTGGCTCCATACTGTCACCGGAAATCCGTACACCAAAGTCAGTCTGCTCAGGAGCAAGGTGTCCTACATCATAGGTTTCTTTTACAGAATCCTCCAGGTAATTTCCAGTACCAGCAGAAACTGGTTCCCAGGTAATTTCTACAGGATGATGGAATGGGATAATTTTTGCAGACAGTGGAGAAAACTTTTTAGAAGCTTTCAAAATATCAGCAAATTCAATCAATTTATTTCTGCCTTCTTCATTCAATCCACTCATAATGTTATATGGGTTTTCTCCAAAGAAGGATTCATATATATCTTCGATATCAAGTAACTGGCAAAGTGTCAGGAAAACATGTAAAGCTGGTTCTCGTGCATTGGTCTCCCATTTGGAGATTGCTTTTGTAGTGACCTGAATACCTTCCTGAGAAAGCAGGTCTACCAGATCTGATTGAGAGTATCCTTTCTTTTTTCTATTTTCTGCTAATATTTCCCCGAAATCACGCATTTGTTCGCCTCATTTCTATTTGAATTTTCTATATGCATTATACCGTATGTTAGAAATAAAATCAACAATAATCTCCAAAATGGAGAAAATACAACCAAGATGTTGCTTGACTATCTCCGGAATGTCGATGTATACTAAACATACAAAAATTGATAAGACATCATGTTGAAGAAAACAGCTGGGAGGTGAAAAGTTTGAGTGAGCGTGTGATCCTGCATAGTGATATGAACTGTTTTTATGCCAGTGTGGAAATGCTGCATCATCCGGAATTTACCGGAATGCCGCTGGCAGTCGGTGGCGATCCGGAAGCCAGACATGGGATTGTGCTGACAGCAAATTATATTGCAAAGCAAAAAGGTGTAAAGACCGGAATGGCATTATGGCAGGCAAAACAGATTTGTCCGGAAATCATATTTGTACCACCACGGATGGATTTGTATTTGAGATTTTCACAGATGGCAAGAGAAATCTATTCGGAGTATACGGACAAGATCGAGCCATATGGAATTGATGAAGCCTGGCTGGATGTATCGGACAGCAGAAATCTGAAAGGAAGCGGAATGACGATTGCAAGAGAAATCAGTCATCGGATTAAATACGAACTGGGTGTAACGGTAAGTATTGGAATTTCCTGGAATAAGATTTATGCGAAACTAGGTTCAGATTATAAAAAGCCGGATGCAATCACAGAGTTTAATCGAGAAAATTATAAAGACAGGATATGGCAGCTTCCAGCGACAGATTTGCTTTATGTCGGAAGACAGACAAATAAGAAATTGCAAAAACTTGGAATCCGGACAATCGGGCAACTTGCGGAATCAGACGAAAAGTTGTTAGAGAGCCATTTGGGAAAAATAGGAAATGTATTATGGGCTTTCGCAAATGGCTGGGATGAAGATCCGGTTTGCAAGGAAGGATATGAAGCACCAGTAAAGTCGATAGGTAATAGCACTACAACACCGAGAGATCTGGAAAATGATCTGGATGTCTGGATCATTCAAATAGCATTGGCAGAAAGTGTAGCTGCACGATTGCGGAAACATGGATTTAAATGCAAAACAGTAGAAATTACAGTTCGAGATAATGGATTGTATAGTTTTTCCAGACAGATACATTTACGACAGCCAACGAATATTACAAACGAGATTGTAACTGCAGCATTTCAGCTATTTAAAGATAATTATAAATGGGAACATCCCATTAGAAGCTTGGGAATCCGAGCTGCGGATCTTGTGTTAGATGATATTCCCGTGCAGTTGGATTTATTTGGAAATCAGGAGAAAAAGGAAAAGTTAGAGAAGCTGGATCGTACTGTAGATGAGATCAGACGACGGTTTGGTTATTTCAGTATACAGCGAGCGGCAATGTATCAGGATAAAGTCTTATCCCACTTAGACGCTGGTACGCACACGATCCATCCACACAGTTATTTTCATAGGTAATTGGAGGGATAGATTTGAAAAAAGCATTAACCAGAAAACAGAAAGAAAGTTATCAATGTATTTTGAATTATATGAAGGAGCATGGATACCCGCCGACAGTCCGGGAATTTGGAGAGTTGATCGGGGTGAAATCAACATCATCTGCTTTTTCCAGAATCAAGCAGTTGGAGCAAAATGGATATATCCGCAGAATCCCGGCATCGCCAAGAGCAATCGAGATTTTATAGTGAGGTGTCGGCATGAACAAAGTATATATAGATGTAGTAGCAGAGTTTCGGAAAGACGGACAGCTGGTTCCTATATTTTTTACATGGGAGGATGGAAGAAAGTATAGCATTGACAGAATTTTGAAAATCGAGCGATGCGCCAGCAGAAAGGCAGGCGGTGTAGGAATGATGTACACCTGTATGATACAAGGGCAGGAAAGCCACTTGTTTTACGAAGTGGATAAATGGTTTATGGAGAGAAAAACAGCATAAGGAGAGATTGGTATAGACGATATTATTTGGATTATTAACCGGCAGGGATAGTCACTTTCCCTTTATATTCCTGCAGGTTTTACATAAGAAGAGGGATTCCGGTCAGCAAAGGCAGCTCCCACAATGCCTTTTGGATATCCGCTTCTGCAAATTGTAGTAAGTAATTGCTTCCCATCAAAATCATGGGGAAAGCGAACTGGTCTGAAAGACCGCCAGTTAGTGTGATGATGATAAGGAGATTTTGAAACTGATGACAGACAGAGATTATGCAATTAAATCAATGAAAGAGATTACCTTCCAGATGGCAAGCCATGCGCAGGATTATCTGGAAGTTACAATCGAAAGACATTATACTGATATTAAAGAACTGATGACAAGCTATCAGAAATTGATTTTGGAAAATCAGATTGTGTTAGAAGAACTGGATATGGAATGCCAGGAGAAAATCAATGAAGATATGGCATATGCATTGAGTTATCTGAGCATTTATAACAACCAGCTGAATGTGCCAAAGATGCACCGGGAGATGAATAATCTGATGATTATTTATGGATTGTCGGACATGATCTATCGGGGAATGACTTTGGTGAAGTTCTATGCACCGAATGGTGTGATGCTCAGTGAAATCCTTCATTCCTGTTTTTGCAGTCATTATAATAAGACAGATGTGGAAGTACAACAGGAGTTAGGAATAGGCAGGACTTCTTTTTATAAAATGAAGAAGCAGGCACTTGGGTATTTAGGATTTTATTTTTATGAGATCGTGGTACCGCAGGCAAAGGATAAAAGATTTAAACCGTCACTGGGCGTTGAGGAAGAGTAGGTGAATAATATGAGATACGAAGATTCGATGAAAGGTGTAGCTGCTCAGATAATCAAAGAACAGCTGAGAGCCAGTAAAATTAAAAACAATCCAGAAGAGTTCCATTGGCATGATGAATATGTAACGTTGAATTTCTTTTGGTTTATCTGCAAAAATATCGGTAACTTGGGAAATGGAGAAATTGAAAAAATGGTCACACGCTTGAAAAGCATAGATCAGAAAGCAGTGGAAAACCATGTGAATGGTGCTGTTTGGGCATTTGATTATGATAAGATGTTCTGTGTATTGATGGAAAATGAAATTTGCCGAAAGGTGTGTGAAAAGAATAAATATAATAGTTGGATGAAGCTGATTGGACAGTATTGTATCTCAATGGCTTAAAGATAAAGAAAGTTGCTGGAGAGAAAAAATATTCTCCAGCAACTTTGTCTTTGATGAATAAAGGTCAATTTTTTATTTAACTATTCTCACTATTATTTGATTCAGTGATTTTTTTCTTCTTTGGAGAAACCAGTTTGTGACCGGAATAAATGGACATGCCCATACAAAGCAATGAAGAATAGGCAAAGTATTTATGTGCAGTCATAGATTTTTTGATTCCAGAATAAATGCATCCCAACATACAGAAAAGTGCGCCTAAGGACCAGTATTTATGTGATTTCATAATTTGATACCTCCTTTGATTTAACTGAATCAATCATAACGCTTTTTTACGAAAATGCAAAGAAAAACTTTGAATATAGTTCTGTAGAATTAGAACTTGGCTTTGCGATTCTGTATATTTAAGATATCCACAAGTATACTAAATTCAGAACGATTATTCGTTCTGGAGGAGGTGTTACGATGGATTTGAAAGCAGTAGGACAGCGAATCAAATCAGCACGAGAAGCAAAAAATCTCACGCAAGAGGAACTGGCTGCATTAGTAAATTTAAGTCCAACGCATGTGAGTGTAATAGAGAGAGGCTTGAAAGTTACAAAATTGGATACCTTTGTTGCAATTGCAAATGTATTAGATGTTTCAGCAGATACTCTTTTGATTGATGTTGTGGCACATTCAGTTACAGGTGTTACCAATGAGCTGACAGAAAAAATTGAAAAACTTCCGATCAAAGAGCAGAAAAAAATCATCAAAGTAATTCACACATTATTGGAAGAGTGATATGACAAACTGGGAAGAGCGAGTAGCTCTTCTTTTTTTGACCTTTTATTCAGCTTTAAGTTGTAAAGTGTCTTTTCATGATAATAGAAATATGCTAAATTAGTTCTATAGAACAAGGTGTAATTCTACTTATATATTGGAGGAAAATGAATGAGAGAGAAAACTATTTATGAGAAGATTGCAGAAAAGTACAACACAACACCAGAAGAGGTACGCAGAGAAATGCAGATAGCCATAGATGCAGGATTTGATAATCCCGATCCGGCTGTGCAGGAAGAATGGAAGAAAATGACACTTAAAGGAGACAGACCTACACCGGAAGAAGTAGTCAATTACGCAGTAAAACAATTTAAAGGAAATTAATGAAAATATGAAGAAAAAGATAATTGCAGTGATAACAGGAGCAGTGATCTTGATAATTGCTGCGGGAAGTATTTATGGTAAAACTGAATCCGGTCATAAGAGAGGTGAACCGGATGTGGTAGGAACATTTTCCGTAAATCGAGATGAAAATATTACAGTGGTTGCTAACCGGGGACATATCGGGGATAAAGAAGCTTTTGCAAGAGAACTTTTGCAGATGTACAAGGATGATTCATTTTATTCGACAAAATTCTCCACAGACAGGGGATATGCGACGAGCCTTGATATGAACATCTATTTATGGAAAGAGGATATTGAAGATGGGGAATCGGTAATGACAGCCGAATATAGACCTGTAGAATACGGAAAGGACTATGATGTAGTCAATAATCCTGATAAATTTCAACTATATATAGATGGAAAAGAAGTAGAAGAATAACACGGTGAACTTTTTATACTGAAATATGTACGATTCCAATAATGATATGAACTTATGGGAATATATTGCGGATACTTTGTGAACTTTATCCTGATACAATGATTATGCTGATGAAAGAAGGCATAGATAACTGAATACAAGAAAGAGACGAAAGCCTCAGTAGTTAAGAAAAAACTACTGGGGCTTTTTTTCGTGCCTAAATTTCTCAGCCAATAACTGCGGGCGTATCCCGGCAGGATAAAGGCGGAGCAGGCATGATCCTAAACAGAGGTCCGCCTTCTGGATTTGAAACGAGCAACAAGATTTCAAATTCAGGAGGAACGGATATGTATATTGAACACCCATATTTTTACGAAGGAAAGTATTACGCAAATATTGATGGAGAAATGATCGAGATTACAAAAGAAGTTGCGTATGCGATGAATAATTTTTACAGAAGCAGCAAGGCAAAAAAAGTTGAGATTAAGAATGAACTGGGTGAGGTTGTGGATAAGATGCTGAGAGAAGTACCTTACAGCGGTCAGTCCATTGATGGAGAAGGCTTCATGATTGAGGATTTTCCAGATCTGAACTGTGATGTGGAGCACTGTGTACTGACAAAAATGGAACAGCAGGATATTCACACAGTGATCAATCAACTGAACTCAGAGGAACGCATGATTATTTACGGCATTTTCTTTGAAAACAAGACACAGACACAGATGGCAGAGATTATGGGGATTTCCAGACAGGTATTAGCTTACAAGCTGAAAACGATCCTTAATAAAATGCGTGAAATGTATATGAAAAAATTTTTTTAAAAAATTCGGAAATTTTTTTGCATCTGTCGAAGTCATTTGACTTTAGTAATTAGAGGAGCTTTAAGGACTCCCTAAAATGCACCATGAAAACTGAATATCCAATAATAACTGACGTGACATTTCATACAGTGAGCACGAGGAAGATGCCGCTATAGGATTATAAGACGTAAAAAACTTTTTTGAGCTAATAATACTGCGAAAAAGCACTGACCAAAGCCAGTCGGCAGACTGGTGATGCGATGACATGTGTGAGATGCGATACACTTGCAGCCCCTGAGAAGTCTGTAACTGGTAAACCTATGAACTGCCAGAGCCTGGAAACGAGAGTTTTTGGGTTGTGGTCCGGAGTATAGCATCCGGGCAGGTTATTATTCCCTCCCTGCAGATGCAGGAGTAACGATTCGGGGTATCGAGGATAAATAGAATCGAGCGAGCACTGTTTAATAATCAAATTGGCTATAGAGGTTATGCGGCAGAGCTTTCCGTCTTGGAAAGGAACTCTGCCGTATCCCTGTGGAGCCAATATAGCGCTATGAATGCTTTACAAATTAAAAAGATTGGAGAGATGACAAGTGACGATTCGAAGAGGAGATATCTTATGGGCGGATCTCGGTATGTTCCCGACAACTTCGGTTCAGGGAGGAGTAAGACCGGTGATCGTAGTAAGTAACAACAAAGCTAATACATATAGTTCAGTCATTACAGTAGTTCCGCTGACGTCAAGAATATATAAGAAGCGGTATTTACCAACGCATGTATTTATCAGTAAATACGACATGACAGGGATCCGAAAAGGAAGCCTGGCATTGGCTGAACAGGTTATGAGCATTTCTACAAAATGCATTATTGAGAAATGCGGAAGAGTAAATAAGTGGAGCCTGGATCGGGTACTGAAAGCAGTACGGATTCAGATGGGAATGGAAGGAGAAGGTCATGACTGCGGAAGAATATAGAAACTATCTGGAAACGGATTTTGATGATGTAGATCTGAAGGAATTGAAGGACATCCGAAAAATAAGGATTGACCGGAATCAGACGAAAGAAAAAAGAATAGCTCAATATCTCAGACAGGTGGGAAATCCCTATCTTGTCTGTATAGGAAATGTAAAAGTGAAAATACGGTTTGCAAACAATGGAGTATCTTTTGAAGATGCATTTGAGGAACTTTTGCTTTCTGTATAAAAAGTGATGGTAAAATCTGAAGAGTTATGTTAATATGGAGGCGAGGAATTCAGGACTCCTCATTCCAATCAGGACAAAATCGACTCACCCTCTGGGTTTTACCAATGTTGATGGAAAGGTAAAACTAAGGAGGATGAAGATGAATCATATTAACAATTCAAAGAAAATCTATCATGCAGCCATTTATGTTCGTTTATCGAAAGAAGATGGCGATGTTGCTACTGTTGGAAAGCGTGAAAGCAACAGTATCTCAAATCAGAAAGATCTGATAAAAAATTTCCTAAAAGATAAAAAGGATATAGTTGTTGTATCAGAACGGGTGGATGACGGTTACAGTGGTTCTAATTTTGAACGTCCTGCATTTCAGATGATGCTGGAAGATATCAAAAAAGGAATTGTGGATTGTGTTGTCGTAAAAGACCTTTCCCGTTTTGGACGTGAGTATATTGATGCCGGAAAATATATCGAAAGATTATTTCCGGCACTTGGCGTGCGGTTTATTGCGGTCAATGATCATTATGATAGCCTGGAAGGAAAAAGTCAGGCAGACGAAATCGTGATTCCCTTCAAGAATCTTATTAACGATGCATATTGCCGTGACATTTCTATCAAAATAAGAAGCCACCTGGAAGTAAAGAGAAAAAATGGGGAATATATTGGAGCGTTTACACCGTATGGCTACCAGAAAGATTCAGATAATAAAAACAAACTGGTGATAGATGCATATGCGGCAGGTATCGTCAAAGAAATTTACCGCATGAAATTATCAGGTATGAGCCAGACAGCAATTGCCAATGCATTGAACAAACAGGGTGTTCTTTCGCCAATGGAATATAAGCACAGTCTTGGAATAAGGATTCAGGATAATTTTAAAACACACGAACAGGCAGAATGGAGCGCCATGTCGGTAAAAAGAATCCTTGAAAATGAAGTATACACTGGAACTCTGGTGCAGGGAAAAAGAACAACACCAAACCATAAAGTAAAAAAATTGATGAAAAAGCCGGAGACAGATTGGGTTAGAATTGAAAAAAATCATGAGGCTATCGTATCAGAACGAGAATTTGCACTGGTGCAGAGATTATTAGGGATAGATACAAGGACTTCTCCGAACGAGGAAAAGGTATATCCATTATCTGGACTTGTGGTTTGTGGAGACTGTGGGGCAATGATGATCAAACGGGATGTTCCGGCAGGAGGAAAGGTATACGCTTACTATATCTGTTCCAGACATGCGGCTACGAAAGCGTGTGCAGCACACAGAATACCAATGGGTAAACTAGAAGAAACAGTATTGGAACTGGTAAAAATCCATATTGAAAATATCCTTGATATGAAAAAAATCATGGATTTTATCCATGAAGTACCATTTCAAGAATTGGATATAAAAGAACTGGAAATTAGAAAAGAAGTAAAAGAAAAAGAAGCCGTGCGATGCCGGGAGTTAAGAGATTATCTATATGAGGATTTCCGTGAAGGAATCATTTCAAAAGAAGATTATAAAGAGCTTCATGACGGGTACACAGAAAAACGGAAAAAAGCCGAGGAAGCAGTCCGAAGCATTGATCAACAGATCAGTGAAGTCCTGGAATCAAAAAGTGATAAATATCATTGGCTGGATTATTTTGCCGAGCATCAGAATATACAGGAACTTACAAGAACGGTTGCTGTTGAACTGATTGACCAGATATTAGTATATGACAAAAAACATATTGAAGTCAGATTTAATTTTGATGATTGTTATCAATCTCTGTTACGGCAGATACAGTCGGTGGGATGCGATGTCAGCACAGGTATGGACGGAAGAATAGAAATTCAAAAGAGGGAGGTCGTATAAATGGCTCGAAAATCAAGAAAAGTAGATTATGTGAATGTTGGAAATAAAGAAAATTTGGTTACAGAAGCTGAAAACCAGTGTGAAAAAGTTTCACATGCAGCCCTTTATGCAAGGCTTTCCTATGAGAGTGAAAAGAACAGAGAAAGAAATACGATAGAAACGCAGATGGTTCTGCTTCATAATTTCGTAAAAGAACAGAAAGATATCGTGGTTGCAAAGGAATATTATGATATATCTAAAACCGGAACTAATTTTGAGAGAGATGGTTTTAATGAGATGATGCAGGACATCAAAGAGGGAAATATTGACTGTGTTATTGTTAAAGATCTTTCTAGACTTGGAAGAAATTATGTAGAGGCAGGAAGCTATATTGAAAGAGTGTTCCCATTCTTTAATGTGCGTTTTATTTCGGTGAATGATCATTATGATTCGTTCAGAGATGACATAAGCCTGCTGATCAGCATGTCAAACGTGTATAATGAGTTTTATTCCAGAGATTTGGCAAAGAAAATAAGAAGTTCATACCGGACGAGCTGGGCAAATGGCGAATTTCCTTCCGGTCAGATGGCTTATGGTTATGAAAAAGACAAGGATAATCCTCATCAGCTGATTCCAGATCCGGTAGCAGCACCAGTGGTGAAAAAGATATTTCAGTATTTTATTGATGGAATGACTTATGCAGAGATTGCCCGGAAATTAAATGCGGATGGGTATCTCTGCCCGAAAGCCTACAAGCTGGATAAAGCAGGAAAAGCAAACGAAAAGTCAGCGACATGGACATGGAGTGGAGGAACAGTCCACAAAATCCTTGAGAATCAATATTATGCCGGTGATAGTGTGCATAATCAGTTTACCAATGATTCCTGGGCAGCACAGAGACAGAAAATGAATCAGAAAGAAGAATGGATCATTATCAAAAATACCCATGAGGCACTTGTGAGCAGAAAGGATTTTGATGAGGTACAGGAAAAGATTGGTCATATCGTAAAGCGGGTTAATGAAGCTCGTAAATCAAATGGCAATAATGTAAGAGACTTCAACTTTTTCAAGCAGAAAATTGTATGTGCAGACTGTGGAAAAACCATGTATTTATATGGGAAAACAAAAGGCAATCATCGTAGGTTTTACTGTGGAAATAATAAGCTCCACGGGAAGTGTACGCCACATTCTATCACTGATTTGGAAGTGAATGATTATGTACTGCGTGTGATACGTGCACATATCAATGTATATGTTGAAAATGTAGATTTGATTCGGCGGTTGAATCAAAGACAGGAAAGCATTAAAAAATATGATGTGTTTAACAGGGAAATCAAGAAATGCCGGAAAGAACTGGAAAAAGTGGCAGTACACCGGGAAAGATTGTTTGAGGATTATGTGTGCCGTATTATTGATGCAGAGCAGTATGAAACATTTTCAAAGCAGGATGCGGAAACAGAAAAAGAGATCCAGAATAACATGGAAATTTTATTAAAGCATCAGGTTGGATATGAAAAAAATTTTCACACAGAGGAAGAATGGGAAACATTGATCAATAAATACCGCAATACGAGAACGCTGACAAAGGAAATGGTCAATGCTTTTGTAGAAAAAATCGAAATACATGAAAGCGGTTCTATTACGGTACGTTTGGTGTATGATGATATGTTGGAAGAATTAAGAAAATATGCAAAAGAACGGGAGGCTGAGTTATGCCAGTAACAGAATGTATCGCTGTTTATATCAGACTTTCGTCGGAGGATAATGATGTAGATGGCAGTATAAAAGCCGAAAGTAACAGTGTCAGTGCACAGAGAATGCTGATAAACGAATTTATCAAAAAACAGGACGAATTTACTAACTGTCCAGTAGTTGAATATGTAGACGATGGGTACAGTGGTACAAACTTTAACCGTCCTGGCTTTCAGAGGATGATGGAAGATGCAAAAGCAGGACGTATAAAAAGTATTGTTATAAAGGACTTTTCAAGATTTGGAAGAGATTATCTGGATGTGGGGAATTATCTGGAAAAAATCCTGCCAGTCCTTGGTATTCGAATTATCTCAATTAACGATGGCTTTGACAGTATCAATTCCTCTGGTTTTACTGGAGGAATGAGTGTAGCGTTAAAAAATATGCTGAATGCAATGTACAGCAGAGATTTGTCCAGAAAAGTTCGTTCTGCTATGAAAACACATGCTAAAAACGGTGAATATATGCCGGCTTTTCCCAAATATGGATATATTAAAGATCCAGAAGATAAGCATCATCTGGTTATAGACCCAGAAGCGGCTGAAATAGTGAAACTGATATTCACAATGGCGGCAGATGGAAAAACAAAAGGACAGATAGCAAAATATCTGAACGAAACCCATGTGCTTACATGCCGGGAGTATATGTGCAGAAAAGGTATAAAAATGCACAGAGAAAACGAAAAAGAAAAGAAACTCTGGTCAGTCACAACCATTTCAGATATGCTCAAAAATGAAGTGTATCTTGGAAAAATTATTTGGAATAAAAAGAGAGTGGCAAGAACAGGAAGCAATAAATTGGTTTCCAATGATAAAGAGGAGTGGATTGTTGTAGAAAATGCACATGAACCAATTATATCCGATGAATTATTCCGGAAAGCAAATGAGAAAGCGTTTACTAACCAGAAAAAAGTTCTTGCAAAAAGAGGAGTAGCCTGCCCTATTTTCTTTTGCCCGACCTGTGGAAGAAGACTTGGTTTTACCAGCAGAGAGACTGGGTATCGCTGTATGCAGGCACATATCAGCGGTCTTAGTGGGTGTGCGGAAAGTAAAATGGACAGGAAAGAAGCAGAAGAAACAGTACTGGATGCAGCCAAAAATATGGCACAATTTATTTCGGAAAATCTTGAGAAAAAGAAAAGTGAATGGCATAAAACAATTTTGAAAGAAGAAAATATCGCAACACTGGAAAGTGAAAAAAAGCGACTCTCGTCAAGAAAGATGAAACTGTATTCTGATTATCGTTCAGAAGTGTTGGACAAGGAAGGGTATATGGAAGAACTGGAAAAAACGACTTCTCGTATTTCAGAAATCACTTTGCAGATAATAGAATTGGAGAATGAGATTGCCACAGCGAAGAAAAAATGTGATGAAGCAACAGAAAAAGAAATGGAAGTAAATGAGATTGCAGCATTGCAGGATTTTGACAAAATACAGCTGTCGAAGATTATTGAGAAAGTCTTTATTTATGGACCAGGACGTATGGAGATAAACTGGAAGATGGATGACATTTTCTACAAAGAAGAAAAAGCATAAACTGAATAAGATTGTTCGCAGGGAGCATCACTGGATGAAAACAGTGGTGCTTTTTGCGAATTAAAAGCAAATTTTTTTTAGACTTATATTGACAAAAGCAGAACTTCTTGCCTTAACACCGAAAGATTTTGATTTTGAAAATAATGTTTTGAAAATAACAAAGTCATATAAAAAGGTTAAAGGTAAAGACATTGTGACGGACCCAAAGACACCTAAAAGCATAAGGGATATAGTAATTCCTGAATTTTTGGCAGAAGAAATTAAGGAATATTTGGCAAGTATATATGGCATCAAAGAAAATGACAGAATATTTCAAAATTCAAAAAGCTATTTTCGCCATGAAATGATAAGAGGTTCAAAAGCTGCAGGAGTTAAAAGAATAAGAATACATGATTTAAGACATTCACATGTATCATATTTGATTAATAAAGGCTATACAGCACTTGCCATAGCCGACAGACTAGGCCACGAGGCTGTAGACATCACTTATAAATATGCACATCTATTTCCAACTGTACAAACAGATATGGCAAAAACTATGGATGCAGAAAGAGAGGCTTTATTAGATGAGTGCGAAGAATAATGATGCAAAAGGCAGATGGAGAAATGTAACAGTTGCCTTTAGGGTGTCACAAGAAGAAAACGAAGAAATAAATATGAGGGCAAAACTAAGTGGATTTCAGACAAAGCAGGAATTTATTGTTCAATCATTACTTTATACAAAAATAAGAGCTGTGGGGAATCCGCTAATGATGCTTAGTTTCAGAAAATATCTCCAAGAAATAATAGCACAGTTAAAGAGGATTGAGGCTGGTGGAGAAATTGATGAAGAGGTATTTGTCCCAATTAGAACAATGTTGGATATATTAGATGGATTTGAAGAAAGAAAAAAGCCCTAAGCAATAAGCTTAAGACTTACAAGGTAACAAGGAGGTTGTCCCCGCTACTTTTATTACCAATTAAATTATAGCAGGGGTTACCTCCAATAACAACAAAATTTTTAAATTACGGAGGAAAAATGAATAACACAGTAATAAATAAATCCTCCAATGCGGAGGACACAGATAATAAAGAAATAGAGGCTATAAGAGATAGCCTAAAAAAACGTCCTGATGGAAGTCCGAGACAAACCATTGAAAATGTCATTGAGGTTTTAAATAAGGACCCAATGTTAAAGGATGCAATAAGGCGTAATGAACTTTCCTGTAAGACAGACATTGTTAAGAAGATGGATTGGAGAAGACGTTCAAAGACATTTACCGATACGGATTTTAACAACATAATGCTTAGAATGGAGAAATTCTATGGCATTACAAGAGATAAAAACATAAAACGTGCAATTGACATTGTAGGCAACAACAACCATTATCATCCCATTATAGACAAATTGGAAAGTCTGGAGTGGGACGGAAAATCAAGGCTTAGATATCTGTTACCAAGATACCTTGGAACAGATGAAAGTGATTACATATTTGAAGCAACAAGAATAATGATGATGGGTGCAGTACACAGAGTTTACAATCCCGGGTGCAAGTTTGAATACATGGTTTGTCTGGTAGGCGGGCAGGGTGCAGGAAAGTCAAGTTTTTTAAGACTTCTTGCAATGGAAAATGAGTGGTTTTCGGATGACTTAAGAAAACTTGATGATGACAACGTGTTCCGTAAGATTCAGGGACATTGGATTATTGAAATGGCGGAAATGCTTGCAACCTGTAACGCAAGAAGCGTTGAGGACATTAAGTCATTTCTAAGCCGTCAGAGTGAAACTTACAAGGTTCCTTATGAAACCCATCCTGAGGACAGACCAAGACAGTGCATATTTGTGGGTTCTTCCAATAATGCTGATTTTCTGCCATTTGACCGTACAGGTAACAGAAGATTTGTACCGGTAATGGTAAATAAGGAAAAGGCGTTGCATCATCCGCTGAAGAATGAGGAAGAAACAAGGGCATACATAGAACAGTGCTGGGCTGAAATAATGAATATGTATAAAAAGGGCATAAACACTAAACTTGTATTTAATAAGGATTTGGAAAAGGAACTTATTGAATTTCAGAAGGAATGCATGCCTCAGGATACTCTTGTGGGCATCATTGAGATGTTTCTTGAAATGACGGATGAGGAGTTTGTATGTGTTCAGATGATTTACGAGAGAGCGTTGCACCACGAAAACTGCAAGCCGAAACAGTACGAATCCAGAGAGATAACAAGTATCATGAGACTTAAATTCGCAGAGCAGTGGGAAGAGGTTAAAAGTCACAGATTCATTAAGGAAGGATACGGAACCCAGCTTGCGTGGAAGAGAAAAATGTAAATTTGTTATGTAAATTGGGTGGTTTGTAAATCAGAAAGATGGATTTGTAAATTGGAAATGACGTAAAAAGAAGAGCCAATTTACATGTGGATGGCTTCAATCCCTTTATTTATGGGATGTTTTGAAATTTGTAAATCGTAAATTGTAAATTGGCTAAATAAAACTAAAAAAATAAAGTTTTTTAAAGCCGATTTACATTTTCAATTTACGGAAGGAGATTTGTATGGTTGAAAAGGTTAAACAGATAAAAATAGATGAGGACTTATTTAGGATGATTTATCAGTATTTTATATATGGTCGTGAGGACGAAACGGAACTGATTAAGGCAGGTCTTAAAGATAAGATGGATAAGATGATTTTGAGAAACATTTATACAGAAAGCAAGACTGCCGAATCGGTAGAGGAAAGAGAAAATGCAAGAAAAGATTATCTTGACAGAAAGAAAATCCCGGAGGATTTCCGTTGGTAAATTTCTGCTTAATGTTAATGACCTGCAAGTGGCACTTGCAGGTGGTAGAGCAGACAAGTCGGAAATAATATATGCGGTAGCAACGGAAAAACTAAAGGAAAAAGAAAAGAGGATTAGCCCTCGGCGATTGAGAGCGAAATACACCCATCGCACAAAATCTTACGATTTTATGCTCTTAAGGGTTTGCATTTCGCCCTTGCAGGGGGCTTTTTATTTTACTTAAACATAAAGATTTAAAGAACAGGAGGAACAAACATATGGCAAGAAATTCATTTATTCAGATAAGCAAGTTAGGCAATTTAAAGGGGCGCATAGATTACATTACAAATCCCAAAAGGCAGGAAAATCTGTACGCAGTTTACAATACAACAGACGATACATTTTGGCATGAACTTGCAAGGTGTAACAGATTGGAATTTAAGAAAAGCGGAAGTGCCGGAAAGTGTATCGAATCAAGAGAACTGATTATTGCATTGCCTGAACCATTCTGTAACATGGACAAACAAAAGGTATTGAAAGATTTTACCGAGCTGTTTAGAAGAACTTACGGAGTAAACTGCATTGCAGCAATGCATCACAACAAGACAAAAACAAACTTACACATTCATTTGATATTTTCGGAAAGAGAGGAATTAAAAAACGACATAAAGAAAATTGCCACAAGAAACATGTTTTATGACGAAACAGGAAAGCATGTAAGGACCAAAAAGGAGATACTGGATGATAGTGGGAATGTGAGAAAAGGCTGTAACATCATAAGAAAAGGTCAGGTTTATGAGTACAACAGATTTTCAAAAAAGAAAGCGGAGTTTAAGGCAAGGTCATTTCTAAAGGGTGTGAAAACACTGTACACTGAGCACATCAATTCATTCTTAAATGATAAGGACAAACTGCAGGTGTTTAACAATAAAGATATTTATCTGCCAACAAAAAAGATTGGAAAGAATAATCCAAAAGCAGAGCAGATAAGAAGAAACAATCAGGTGAGAATGAGGTGGAACAGTACAGTTGATGAAGCACTGTTTTATCAGGTTCCAAGAAAACACATCAGAACCATTAAAGAGGAAAAGATACTTAAGAATGTAAATAAATTTGGAAAGACGGAAACAAAGACAGTTGGTGGATTAAGGAAAAACAAGTCATCAAGGGAAAGTGCAGGTGTAGGAATATTTGCCGGAGTTTTTGAAAAGGCTGTTGGAATGGCGTGTGATTGTTTAAAGGGACTGATTAAGATATTTAGAGGAGCAATTGCACCAAAGCCACCACAACCGGTTAAGGAGTACAAGCAATATGCAAAAAAGGTAGATGAATTATTGGAAAATCATAGAGTATTAAACAGAGTGCATATGGCAATAAGAGAGGCAAAAGACCAAATGGACCGAAAAGAACACAGGATATTTGGAGGAAAGAAAAAGTTAAAGGATGAAATTGTACAGTTGGAAAAGCAGGAGAAAACAGCCAAGAACTTAGAAAAAAGGTTGTTGAAAAAATTAAATGGTACAAATGTTGAAGAAGTTATAAGAAAATTTAATCGAAAGAGAATGGAAATGGATGCGTATAAAGATTCCGTTGACAGGGCGGAGGATGCTAAAGAAATGTTGGATGAGAACGTTAGGGAGTATATGGGAAATGTACAAGAAAAGGTATCAGCGAGAGAAAAAAGTAGAGATGTACGAGGTGAGAAAAAAATGGAATTTAGAAGATGAAGATGATATAATGTGTAGAAATAGATTTGATATACAAATCGGAATTTGTGGAGAGATTTCCTGAACTTTCCTTATTTTACAGGCTTTTCAGCCCATTAAATAGTGAAATGATATGTATTTTCCCTTATTTTTGCCCTTATGCGGAATCCGCAAGGGAAATAAGGGAAATTTTTAGTTAAGCATTGCTCGCTACTTTATCAAGAAGTCTTGCGGAATCCCGTTTTGCTTTTCTTGTTGAGTGAGCGTAAATATTCATTGTGGTACTGACATCAGAGTGTCCTAACAGTTCCTGTACATCTTTCGGTGCAGCTCCATTGGAAAGCAGATTGCTGGTATAAGTGTGACGCAACTGGTGAAAATGGAAATCTTCAAATCCTTCCAGCTTCTTTGCCACTGATCTGCATACAATGCTGAGTGTACTCGGCAGTTCCAAAGAGCCATCTGGTCGCAGGCAGACAAAGGAGATTTCTTTGTAATCTGTCGGGACTTCCTGTGTTCCGTCAAGATGATAGTATTCATAATATACCCTGTTTTTCACATGCACTTCTTTGTAGTAATTGCGGTGATATAATTCGCCATACTGCATCCGGTTTTTGAGCTGTTCTTTTCTGGCAGCTTTCAGTATTTCAGTCAGCGTATCTCCAAAATCAACAATCCTTACTTTTTTCCGTTTCGTTGGTCCGATAATATTTTTGTGTTTCATGCCGTCGTAGCGGATACTGCGTTTTATGGTCAGGCATTGTTCCTCAAGGTTAATGTCCTGCCATGTAAGACCACAGGTTTCCCCGATACGGAGCCCGGCATAATACGCAATTTGAATCGGAAGAATAGCAGGTGGATTTTTCTTTTCCAGATATTGGATAAGCCGTTCATAATCCTCATGTGAAATCGGCTGTGTACCTTCTTCCACTTCATCATCGGAAAAGAGGTCAACTTCCTCTGCCTGCTTTTTCAGCTTAATATACTGCATCGGATTGAAACTGATTAACTGTTTTGGAAATACTGCAAAACGGAATGACTGCTGTAACACTGCGGAAAAAGAATGGATATAATCTTTGCTGTATCCCTTTTTTACTTTCCCGTCTGGAAACTCACCACCGAATGTAAGCAGATCAAGAAATGCCTGTAAATGTTCGGCAGTAACTGTTTTCAGTTTGCGGTCTGCAATCGGGTGTTTTTTGATACATCGGATTGCACCAAGATAATTTTCCACTGTACCGTTGCTGAGTGTCCCAGTTTTCAGTTCTTCTTCTGCCCACATATCCAGAAGTTCCCCTACGGTAAGATTATCTGCCTTTGCAACAAACTTCTTATCTTCGTAGTCTTCCAGTGCCTTGCGGAGAAGCTTTTCCGTCTCACTTTTACTTTCGGTTCCGGCGTATTCTTTCTGAACCATTTTACCGCTTGCATCTTCTACATAGAAACGATAGTACCATTTTTTTCCTTTTTTTCTAACAGATCCTTTTGCCATAATCGTATGTCTCCTTTCGATATCAGACAATCGGAACTGCTGAAATGCTTCTTGCGTGTAGGCATCTTATGGACAAGTCCATAAGCCAATTCGCCGCTCGTCAAATCTGTAAACAGCTTGACTCGCTTGCGCTCATTGTATCATAACTCCGATTATCTTACTATACCGATTCAGAATCGTCATACATAACTTCGGATAAAAGATTTGCAAGCCTTTGTTCTGCCGCTTCCGGTTTCTTTGAATAGAGCCTTACAACATCTGCCATATCATTAAATGCGTTGACAGTATGTGTGATCTCCCTGAGAAACATAATCTCATTATATTCATCTTTCGATTCAAATCCCATTACTTTGGCAATGTCCGCATCTTTGGTACTGCCTTTGTAATTTTTACAGGCGAACTGAAACGAATCCAGAAACAGTTCATATTGCTTTAACATTAACAGCAGTAAGTCTTTAGAAAAAGCGTCTTCTGTTTTATTGAGGTCAAGAGGAAACTGTTTGAGAATGTCGCCCATCGCATCACGAATCTGCAATTCTTTCTTATCCGTAATATCAGTTTCATATTCATCGGTTTCCCCTTTGAGCCATTCAATCGATACATGAAGTGCTTCCGAAAGACCTTCCAGTACCATCTTTTTGGTATTGTCAATCGAACCATTCTCATAACGCAGGATTGTGGAAGCGGTAACTCCCATCTTCTCTGCGACATAAGGCTGTGTCAGATTTAATTCCAGACGGCGCTGTTTTGCCCTGCTGCCGATCAGCTTGCGTAGTTCTTTATCTTTCATGCTGATGTGCCTCCTTTTTCGGTATGTCATTACTATACCACGCAACAAAATATATTGCAATATGCAATTTTAAGAAAAGCAGCAAAATTTCATAATGCTTGACAAAGCAATATAAACACGCTATACTGACAGCACAAATGAAATTGCATAATGCAATTCGAAAGGAGGTGGTCATATGACGCAAAGAAAGATTGCCTTATCTATTGAGGAAGCTGCTGATTATACGGGAATTGGCAGGAACACCCTGCGAAAGTTGGTAGAGTGGAAGAAACTTCCGGTATTGAAGGTTGGGAGAAAAGTCCTGATCAAAACGGATATGCTGGAACTTTTTATGGAAGCCAACGAGGGCAGGGACTTGAGGGATAAGGGAAATGTGAAAGCAGTCACAAGAAACGGTTCAACTTAAAAAAGCGGTTCCCGAAGAAACCGCCAAAGGTTCTATCAGACCGGAGTCATGATATACCTACACGCAAGCAGATTATACCATGTACTTCGTCTGACAGACAACAGGAAACTTATGTTTGGAAAAAAAGAAAGGACGATGATATTTATGGCAAGATCAACAAAGAGTTATGAGGAGCGTATGCTCCAGTTGGAAAAGAAAGAACAGGAAAGCCTTGAGAAAGCAAAACAGTATGCAGCACAGAAACGGGAACTGAAGAAACGTCAGAAAGATGTGGAAACCAAAAAACGGACACACAGGCTCTGCCAGATTGGCGGTGCAGTGGAATCGGTACTGGGTTCTGCGATTGAGGAAGATGATATCCCAAAGCTGATCGGCTTCTTAAAAAGGCAGGAAGCAAATGGGAAATTCTTCTCAAAGGCAATGCAGAAAGAGCCAGTTGCAAATACGGAGGAAGTGTAATGCCGGAGGGAGTGGAGTTTCCATTCCCTTCATTGCTTTTTTATGAAGGGCGCACTTATGGACAACCAGAGGTCGTCCGTATAAGTTTGCCACAGGTGGCAACCGGTCTGCGCTTACGCTTGCCGGGCTCGTTCCGTCGGCGGGGCTTTCAGCCAGACCTGCTCATGCCGCAGGAGGCACTCTTCGCCAGAGGGGCACATTCCATGCAGGCTGTTATGCACAGGGCACTCTTACGCAGAGGGTGCTCCGGCAGATACCATTTTCTTTTAGGAAAAACGTTACCTGCCGGAAATCAAAGCCGGATACGGCAGAATGGGGGAAACGGAGCATGGCGATTTTTCATTATACAGTAAAGATTGTTGGACGCAGCAAAGGAAAATCCATCATATCGGCGTCTGCTTATCTCAATGGCGATGTGATGAAAAATGAAGAAACAGGCAGGATCAGCTACTATACTTCAAAAAAAGAAGTCGTTTATACCAGCCTGCTGATGTGTGAAAATGCACCACAGGAATGGCAGAATGTACCTGCTGAAAATATCAGACGGTTCCAGAAATCTGTCCGATATAAAAGGGCAGATAACCAAAATGCTGCACTGGAAAAATTCAAACTTACTTTTCAGAAGCAGCGTTTATGGAATGAAGTCTTGAGGATAGAAAAAAGTTCAGATGCACAACTCGGCAGGTCATTTGAGTTCTCACTTCCGAAAGAATGGAGCCGACAGGAACAGATTGATTATACAACTGAATATATTCAAAAGACCTTTGTAGATAAGGGAATGTGTGCGGATTGGAGTATCCACGATAAAGGAGATGGTAATCCCCATGTGCATTTACTGGTGACGATGCGACCATTCAATTCAGACCACTCATGGGGTAACAAAGAAATCAAGGATTGGGAGTTTGTCAGAGATGAAAATGGAAATATTGTGGTGGATGAATCCCATCCGGACTGGTGGCAGGATAAAAAGAACCCTGACCGTCATGGAATCCGAATCCCCGTACTTGATGAAAATGGAGTCCAGAAAGTCGGGACAAGGAACCGCAAACAGTGGAAACGTGTATTAACCGATGCTACCGGGTGGAACAATCCGAAAAATTGTGAGCTATGGCGGAGCGAATGGGCAAACGTCTGTAATGCACATTTGAAAACGGAAAATCACATTGACCATCGTTCTTATGCAAGGCAGGGAAAATTAGAGATACCGACGATCCATGAGGGCGCAGATGCCAGAAAAATTGACGAGAAATTTCAAAACGGACAGACATCCTCTACTTCATGGAAAGTAGAGGAAAACCAGATCATAAAAAGACAAAATGCACTGCTGGATAAAATACAGATTTCTTTTGGAAAAGTATCCAGTGCATTAACACAATGGAAGGAGCGATTGCGTGACATTAGAAGAAAGCCGGGAAGTCATTTCCATGATGGAGACAATGATAAACCAGATCGAGGAACAGCAGAATCTTATGGCAGAGATGGTACAGGAATTGCAGGAACGGGACAGGCAGCTCCTGTCTTTTCAGGAGCAGAACCAGAGTTTAAAAAGCTTAAACAGCGAATTATCCAGGCTGCTAAATCTTTTGCCAGATACAGAAGAACTGCTCTCACAGATCGAGCAACAGAAAACCAGAATCGAACAGTTGGAAAACGAGAATCAGCAATGGCAGGAATTAACGCAGAAGCTGAACAACGAGAACAGCTTATTGCAGAAACAGAACAGCGAATTGCTGACCTTAAACAGCAGATAGAGAAAGCGAGGGAGATCGATGAGCGAATGCAGAAACTTAGAGAACGTCGGGCAGGTGGAAGAACTTCTGCTGATGACCGAACAGATGCAGGACGAACTGGATCAGAAAGACCAGACAATCCAGGAACTAAACAGGCAGCTAAGCGAATCGCTGACCTTGAACGAGAAATTGAACAGCGAAAACAGAGCCGAGAATATCGAAGCATTGCGGACAAGATTAAGGCAAACAGAGGAACGATTGACCAGCGAGACAGACAGCAGGAAAAGAGCCGACGCAGAAGCCGTGGCATGGAAATTTAAGTATGAAAAAGCAGAGCAGGAAAAACTTTATGCACAGACACACCAAAAGACGGTAGAGGTAGCTGTTGAGAAAAAAGTGCCTTATGAGAAATGTGAAAAATGTGACCGTACTGCTTACCGGAAAGCAAAAGAAAAATGCGATAGCCGTAAAAGCCAGTTAGAAAAGAAATATAAAAATATGACGATTGGTTATGAAAGTATCTTGTTTCTACTGGCATGGTACAGCATAACAACAACACTGTTTACTGCGATTCTTTCGCCGGTTTTCCTTAACGACTGTATCGTCTTTTTCGGTGCGTTAGGAAAAGGAATGGGAAGTTTATTTCGGGAGTTTGTGACAGGTGCAGACTCTTTCGGACAGTTAAGCAGTGGAATACCTAACAGTATTCTTTCCGGGATTGTGTACTGGCTGATTGCCGGTACTGTCATGGCAATTTTATTCGTAATAACCGGGTGGCTGATAATCGGGATTGGTTATCAGGTAGGAAAAATCTACCGGAAATATTGTTGGGATATCATCAGTATCGTGGTAGCGATAACGAGTACAGCTGTTGTAATTTACTTTGGAGAATGGATTAAAAACGCTAATCCGATAAATCTTATTGTATTGCTATTACTGTCGCATATTATTTATATTGGAATCAGATGTTATGTGAAAGACTGGATGGAAGAACGAGGATATTATTAAAAGAGGACAGGGAAATTTCATAATCTTCCTGTCCTTAGTAAGGGACTATTGATTGTTTATATAAAGAAAAAGTATATAAATAAATCTTGACAATTAGTACGAACTCGGACTATAATACAAAAGTCCGGATTCGTACTAATTTAAGGAGGAAAAAGATGAGAAAAGATAATAATATGATAATACAGTTGCAACGATATTATGCTTTATGGAAAGAATGTACAGCAATGTATGAGGAATGGTCAAAGGATCAGGGACTGTCTTCAAATGGAGTTTTTGCTTTGTATTCATTTTATGAAAGTAATGGAAGATGCACGCAGAAAATGATAAGTGAAAAATGGAATATACCTAAGCAAACGGTAAATACGATACTAAAAGATTTTCAGAAAAAAGGATACATCAATATGGTATCTGATGATTCAGACAAGAGAAATAAGCTGATATGCCTCACAGAATCAGGAATGGAATATACGAAAGATATCATAGAAAAACTGCACTCAAAAGAAATATATGTAATCGAAAAAATGGGATTAGAGAATATAGAAAGTCTTAATGATAATACAGAGCTGTTTATCAGACTTTTCAAGGAAGGAGATTGTAAGAAAAATGAATCATAAATCATTATTTTTTAAATATGTTATTCCATCTATTATAGCATTTGCATTATCAGGAATATATGCGATAGTGGATGGATATTTTGTAGGCAATACCATAGGAGATGCTGGACTTTCGGCTATTAATATTGCATATCCGATTGTGGCTTTGATTCAGGCTCTTGGAACAGGAATTGGTATGGGAGGAGCTGTTTATTACTCAATTAATGCAGCAGAAAAGAAAGGAAAACGGGCAGAAGAATTTATTGCTACAAGCTGGTGGCTTCTTGTAATAGTAAGTGTTATCAGTACCATAATTATTTACTCCTTTTCGTCTAAAATTTTAGGATTGCTTGGAGCAGATGGAATTATATTAACAAATGCGACAGATTATATCAAAATTATAGCACTTGGAGCAATATTGCAGATTCTTGGAACTGGAATGATGCCATTCATTAGAAATTATGGAAACTCTTTCTGGTCAATGTTTGCGATGGTTGGTGGATTCATAACCAATATTGTTCTGGATTTTATCTTTGTATGGATATATGAAATGGGCATGAAAGGTGCAGCCACAGCTACAATAGCCGGACAGGGTGTGACTGCAGCAATTGCAATCATATACGCATTATATAATAAAAAGTTTTATGTGTATGTATCCTTAAAAAATGTAAAAGAAATGTGTGGCGCTATATTCAGAGTAGGTCTTGCACCATTTGGGCTAGCATTGACTCCTAATATTTCATTGGTGTTTATAAACCGATTCTCCGCTTCTTATGGGGGAGAAAAAGCTATTGCAACTTATGCATGTGTATCCTATATTATCTGTATCATATATCTCATATTGCAGGGCGTAGGTGATGGAAGTCAACCTTTAATGAGCCGTTTTTATGGTGAGAAGGATCAAGAAAGCCTGAGAGGAGTTCAGAGAATGGCATACATTTTTGCAATAATTCTTGCTGTTTGTGGTGGAATTATCATGTATGTAAACAGAGCAAATATTGGAGGGGTTTTCGGAGCTTCTTATGAAGTAAGTATTGAGATTTCTAAAATTGTACCTATATTTTTAGTGTCATTACCATTTGTTGCGATTACCAGAATAGCGACAGCTGGATTTTATGCTACTGAAAAAAGTGGATTGTCATACATTCTTACATTCATTGAACCAGTATTGATGCTGATATTTATGCTTGTTTTACCACCTTTATTTGGTGGACAGATTATGATATGGTGGAGTACGGTATTGGCACGTGTTTTTTCAGCGATTCTGGCATTCATACTAATAAAATATTGCGAAAAGGGAGATTTGCAATATGGAATACAGAAAATTTAACAATCAGATAGTAGCAAGAATAATCTAGGTTTATCTATTGTATTTTTAAGGACAGCCTCATAGCAATAGGGCTGTCCTTTTAAAATTATGAAGCTAATTTTTAATAAATTCTAGTAGATTTTGATTGGAATAATCATAACTCTAATGAATCTTCAGCATCTACCCACATCTGTAAATTCCCATCAAGATATAACCTTGCATATTCTAATGGCTCATCGATTGCAAGCGATGTCAAAGCACAATCAGATCCAGGTGTGGTTCTTAAATTTTTTTCTGCTTCCCAACAATCAATACGGAGTATATAGCCCGTATTAGTATATACATCAATGCTGTTGCACTGTGGATTGTATTCTGCAAATATTGTTCTCATCGTATCCCATCTCCTTATCATTTAATCAATCAGTAGTAGCAAAAATTAAGAAGCATTTCAATCAGTTCACCATGTCACTTTTATTTTGTGTTATACTGTCTTATAGATTTTTCTTGCCCTTGTATTTGCCCTTATCAGAGTGCATAAACACTGATGGGACGATATAACACAAGGGAAATAATAAGGGAAAGCTCACCTGCGACAAATCCAGTGTTTTCAAGGGGTTGCGAAGAATTTAATAATAAAATATAACAGTTATTAAATTTCTTAAAACAGGTGAAATCTCAATCGGAATTTAAAAGGATGATGATATGATGGATAAATTAAAAAAGAACATGGTTTTCTACCTACTGTTGCTGATAGATTTTTATATCGTTCCTTGGTTTATAAAAGACACAGGAAGTGCAATGATTGTTATGTTAGTAATTATTCCTCTAATATGTTTAATAACCTCTGTTTTTTATGGGATTAGGAATGGTTTTAACTTCTGGTATATTTTGATTGTAGCAATAATGTTTGCGCCATCCATATTTATATTTTATAACTCAAGTGCATGGGTTTATGTAGTTGGATATGCTGTTATTGCATTATTGGGAAATTTAATAGCATTGCCATTAAGAAAAAGATAACTTCCAGTTTGTCATACATGCAAGAACGACTACAACGATATTGACTCGTGACAATAAAATGACAATATTTTCGTCTTAGACTATATGCAAAAATACTAAAACAGTACAGAAATGAACTTTTAAATACAATAAATATCCTACTTTATAAAGGAGTAAATTTTTGTGAGTAGGAGTTTGAATAGTAAAATATTTTGAAAAAAGCCCGTAAATAAAGGCTTTGCAAGGTGTTTGCAACCTGTCGTGGCAACGATATGGCAACACTAAAACAATTTACCTATATATATAATTGAAAAAACCTTACTGATTTCAAGGAGTCAGTAAGGTTTTTTAATGCTCTTTTATAAATCTAAATCAATCATCTTATGGTATCTGGAAGCAGATGCAGGATAATTGTATCTCCAATCATCATATTCTTCTTGGGAGATTTCTCCGGCATCAAGTTTGGATTTCATCTTTGCCCAGGCTTTTGCTTCATTACCTAAAGTATCATGGATGGCGCCAAGATCAATGTTGATGTGGCTGCCCTCCTGCTTTACGGAAATACCATAGATATCTTCAAGAGTAAATAGTACCTGCATTACACCAACGTGTGTATCAATGTTTGGAACGTTAATAGCCTCAGGAGAAACTTCCAATATGCTAGATAGAGTTTCTATCAAATCTTCCTTAGGGACGCGTTTCTCGGCTTCGTACTGAGCTAAACGGATATCAGCAGTACTTTCTTTAAAACCTAACTGAACTCCCAATTCTTTTTGAGTTAAACCTTTACGTTTACGAAAAGTTTTAATTCTTTCACCAATAGCCATAATGAACCTCCAATTTAATATAGGATAATATAACTTAAACAAATTCGTTATAGTCAGTATATCATAGGCAAAAATAGATATCAAGAAAAACTTAAACAAAAAAAGTTAATTTTTCTATTGACTTAAGCTAAAATGTTTAGTATCATATAAACCAACCTAAACAAATTAGTTTAGGAAATATAATGCAGGAGGTAAAAATATGGATAAGAACTTTATGACAGTAGATGATGTCGCTAAAGAACTTTGTGTATCCAAGTCTAAGGCTTACAAGATTGTAAGACAGCTTAATAAGGAACTTGAAGCAAAGGGCATCATCACAGTAGCAGGACGTGTTTGTACTTCTTATTTCGAGAAAAAAGTTATGTACAGCGGTGATTAAGAAATGCTTAGGAAAGGAAGGTGATAAACATGAGCGTTTATTCTTATACAGCAAATAATAAGAAAAAATGGAGAGCTGTTTATCGCTATACTGACTTTACCGGAAAGAGAAGGCAGACGCAGAAAAGAGGCTTCGATACTAAAAGAGATGCTGAAGCATGGCTTTCTAACAAGAAAAGAGCCGAAAACGGACAATTGAATATGACGTTTGGTAGTTTCTATGAAATCTATGAAAGAGATAAGAAGGCTAGGGTTAAAGAAACTACGTTTGAAACCAAATCATACTTGGTTAGAGACAAAATCCTTCCATACTTCAAAGATAGAACAATGGATGAAATCAAGCCAAAGGATGTAATTGCTTGGCAGAATGAGTTGCTTAATTACAAAGATGCAAACGGAAAACCATACTCATCAGGTTATCTTAAAACCATTCATGCACAGCTTAGCGCAATTTTTAACTTTGCAAAGAAGTTCTACGGATTACAGACGAATCCAGCAGCTGTAGTTGGTGCTATGAAAAATGATGAGGAAAAGGAAGTTGAAATCTGGACTAAGGAAGAATACTTAAAGTTTTCTGAAGCGGTTATGGATAAACCTTTATCCTTTTATGCTTTTGAAGTTCTGTATTGGACAGGAATCAGAGAAGGTGAACTTCTGGCTTTAACTCCGGCAGACTTTGATTTTGACAATAATACAATGAGAATCAATAAGAACTATCAAGTAGTCAAAGGTCGTGAGATTATCACTACTCCAAAAACAAAAAAGAGTAATCGAGTGGTAAAGATTCCGCAGTTTTTGGCAGATGAAATTAAAGACTTTATGAAGTGCTTTTATGACTTAAAGCCTAATCAGAGACTTTTCTTTAAATCAAAAGGGTATCTCGGTCATGAAATCACCAGAGGTTCAAAGAAAGCAGGCATTAAGAGAATTAATATTCATGCACTTAGACATTCGCATATTTCTTTATTGATTGATAGGGGATTTTCTGCACTTGATATTGCAGATCGTGTTGGACATGAAGCAATCGGTATCACATATAAGTATGCACATCTGTTCCCTAACAAGCAGGATGAAATGGCAAATCAGTTGGATGAAGAAAGGAAGTAAAGTCTATGGAAAAATCATTAGACAGTCATGGCAGGTGGAGGCAGAAGATTGTTGCTTTTAGAGTTTCTGATGAAGAGGCAAAAATCATTGATAATAAAGTCGCTTTGTCAGGACTCACAAAGCAGGATTATATTCTCCGCCGTCTATGTGAAAAAGAAATAACAGTTTATGGGAACCCAAAAGTTTATATTGCACTGAAAACAAAACTGAATGATGTATATGAGGAACTGAAAAGAATCTCAGATGCAAGTGAAGTTAATGATGTTTTGTTGGAAGTAATTGAACTTATTGCAGTAACCATGAACGGAATGAAAGAGGAGGCAGAAACATGGATAACAAAAGAATAGTGACTGCTCAAAACGTATCTGTTGGCGCAGATAACGAGCAGTCACACAGTGTTCCTAAACACAGTAACAGTATAACAGATAACACCGGTGCACGCAATTTGCAAGCCACTGGGACTTTAGTGGGTGAAAATTTGGAGACGGTATCAATGGATGAACTTTACGATACAGTCTACCCTATTAAGAAACCTTTAGTTGAAGATTTGGTCTATAACGGAGTGTATTTGTTTGTTGGAGCGCCAAAGGTCGGCAAGTCATTTTTAATGGCTGAAATCGGCTTCTGCGTTAGCGCAGGAGTCGACCTTTGGGGACACAAGACCAATCAGGGAACAGTGCTGTATTTGGCACTGGAAGATGATTATGCAAGACTTCAGCAAAGGTTATCAAAGATGTTTGGAATTGATGTTGCAGAGCACTTTTATTTTGCAACACGTTCTAAAAACTTGAATGAAGGATTGGAAGAACAGCTTAAAGCGTTTCTTACAACTCATCCTGACACAAGGCTTATCATTATTGATACTTTGCAGAAGATTAAAGAAATCAGCGGAGACAAGTTCAGTTATGCAAATGATTATGACATTATTACAAAGTTAAAGCATTTTGCAGATGACCACAATATTTGTATTTTGGTAGTTCATCATACAAGAAAGATGGATTCATCAGATGCTTTTGAAATGATATCCGGTACCAATGGATTACTTGGTGCAGCTGACGGAGCATTCATTATGCAGAAAGAAAAAAGAACTGACCTTAAGGCTACTGTTGATATAACCGGAAGAGACCAACAGGATCAGAGACTGCACCTTAAGTTTGTACCAAATTTGTGTTTATGGGAATTTGAAAAAGCAGAAACAGAGTTATGGAAAGAACCGGAAGATGAAATGTTATTGGCAATCCATATGTATCTGATGGATGCAGAGAAGTTTGAGGGTACGGCAAGTGAATTGTTAGAGAAGATTCCAAGTCTTAATTTACAGCCTAATCAATTGACTAGAAAACTCAATATAAAGGCTGGAAGATTGTTTGAAGACTATGGAATAAAGTACAGTAATCAGAGATGCCATGATGGCAGAATCATAACTTTGGAGTACGAAAATGAATAGAAGCGTGTCGATGGTGACGATGTTTTATGGTACGTAAATCATCGTCACAACCGTCACGCATCGTCACGGAACAATATTAATGGAGGTTTAGATATGAATAAAAATAGAAAAATAACTAATGAACTAATGGTGGCTTTAATAAAGTATCATGTTTTAAACATGAGAGATGATGAGGAAATGAACAAATATATAGTTTCAGAATTAGAAAAGAAATTAAAGCGAATGGGAAACCATGATACTTATACAAAAAGTAAAACGGCTTCAACTGAAGAAGAACGAGAGGAAGCCAGACAGGACTATCTTGATGCGGTCGGAATGCATCCGGACTTTAGATGGTAGTATCGCATCATACAACATTACTTTTTCCTTATCAATTTAATACCTGCAAGTGCCACTTGCAGGTTAAAGGGTTGGTAAGGGAAAGTAATGAGTTGGTGACATGATGTCACCGACAATTTGTGGAACTTTAGTTCTGCAAATTAAGTAGGCAGTAATAGGTAGGCAATAGGTATAAAAGCCCTCGGCAGAGACCCCGCAGTTATGGCTATGACAAAACTGCTAGAGGGTTATCAATTATGGCAGAGCCAAATTGATAACCTGACCTACACTTGTACTTTTACTTCTGCTTACAACGATAAGACCTGCCGGTGTCACCGGCGGGTGAATGACAAATAAGAAGAAATAAGAGAGGTATTGATTATGGACAAATTATCGTATTCAGCACACCTCAGTAATGGCGATCATGCAATCAATAGCAAAGCCAAACTCTCAGGTGTTGCAAAACATAATCTTCGTAAGTACCACTCAAAAGATTATAATAAGGAGAACATTGTAGTTTTATGTGGTACGGATAAATTAATGGAAGATGTGAAAAAAGTATATAAGGAACAGTTCGATGAATCAGTAAAAAAGTACAATCAGAAACAGACCAGAGATGACAGAAAGATTGATGACTATTTTGAAAAGGTCTGTAATAGCAAAAATAAAGATATTGCTGTAGAATTGATTTTTCAGTTAGGTGATAAAGATTACTGGGATAGGAATGAAGAAAAGAAAAAGAATATGGATGTTGCTTTTGAACAAATCCTGAAAGAGTTGCAGAAGCAGGCTCCGGATTTGGTTGTGGCAAATGCTGTAGTGCATCGAGATGAAGCAAGCCCTCATATGCATGTTGTGGCTGTTCCTGTTGGCAGAGGGTTCAAAAACGGAATGGAGACACAGGTTTCTAAAAGAAAAGTCTGTACAAAGGAATTTCTTGAAGATGTTTTACAAGGCTCAATGAGAAAGTTTGTAAGTGCCAATCTTTTTACTTGGATTTCTGAATTAAATTTAAAGAGAAAAGAATTTGGCAGAAATCATGATTTAAGTGTTGCAGAGTATAAGGTCAAAGCCGAGACTGAAAGAGCCGAGAAATTGGCAAAGGAAAATGCTGAATCAGAAAAGGAACTGAATGAAACAATTGCAAAACAGATTGTTGCTGAAAAGGAATTAAAAGATACTTACAAAGAATTGGAAGTTGTCGGTGATGTAGCTGATCTGGGAAAGAATATCAAGAAACTTGAAACAATGGTCAGGAAAGGACCAGATGCTCCAAAGGGAATGATGACAGCTAAGGGGTATCGTGAAAAGGTAGTTATTCCTTTTATTGATAAGTTGTATGGTGTATTCAGAAACGTAGTTGATTTTGCTAAAGGTTGTTTTGCTCAGTTAAAAGAAGTTACAGAAAAGTATCATGAGGTCTCTGAAATCAATGAAAGTCTTAGAAGACAGAACAGCAATCTTAGGGAACAGATTGAAGACCAGGAGAAAGAGATTGATGAGCTGTATGATTCTAAGGAGAAACTTGGGTATTTTGAGACTTTCTTAAGGAAGGAAGACTATGATAAGGTCATTGAGATGGGCGAGGAACAGGATAAAATTAGAACGCGAAGTAGATGATTTAAATGCCCGAAACCGCGTGTTTGTGGGTATTTTATTGATGCGCAGACCGTGAAAATATGATAGAATGAAAAACATATGAATAATAGAAAAACAATTATTTAAATAATATGATAATCAGCGTAGATATATATATATCAGCGAATTATTGATATCGTATCTAATAATTATGTTGTGAGGAAAAATATGAATAGAAATAAATATGATAATATTTTTTTGTTTTGTGATGATGCAATGAATCAATATAAGAATTGGAAAACTCCAACCATGATTATGTGTGATGGACCTTATGGAGTAAATGGCTTTAAAGGTGATTTGGTTTCGTACCATGGGCTAGATGATTGGTATGAGCCACATATCAAAGAGTGGAGCAAGAAAGCAACAGCGTTAACAACGTTATGGTTTTGGAACACAGAAGTTGGATGGGCAACGGTACATCCAATCTTGGAAAAGTATGGATGGAAATATGTCTCGTGTTGTGTTTGGGACAAGGGAATGAGCCATGTTGCAGGTAATACAAACACTAAAACTATTAGGCACCTACCAGTTGTAACAGAGGTTTGCGTTCAATATGTTAAAGAGCCATTTTTCTATGTTGAAAATAAAGCTATGAAAATGAAGGAGTGGCTCAGATACGAATGGGAAAGAACGGGACTTCCTTTTTCAAAAACTAATGAGGCTTGTGGTGTGGTTAATGCTGCAACAAGAAAATATTTTACTAAGTGTCATTTGTGGTATATGCCACCTGCAGAAGCCTTTGAAAAGATAACTAATTATGCTAATTCTTATGGTGCAGAAGATGGAAAACCATACTTCTCTATTGATGGTGAAAGACCAATAAAAAGAGATGAATGGGAGCGATTGAGAGCAAAGTTTTATTGCCCGATAGGAGTTACAAACGTATGGAAAGAACCTCAGTTGAGAAATACAGAGCGTTTGAAAGTAAACCAAAAAGCAATTCATTTAAATCAAAAACCCTTGTCGCTGATTAAAAGAATAATTGAAATGACAACGGATGAAGGAGATGTAGTATGGGATCCGTTTGCAGGACTTTGTACAACGGCAATTGCATCGATGGATTTGAAACGTGAATGCTATAGTGCCGAAAAAAATGAAGATGTTTATAAAGTGGCAAATAAACGAGTGAGAGAACATAAAAAAAAGGAGGAATGATTATGGATTTTAATGATGTTTTAGATTGTGCTAAATCTGAACTAACGAGTCTTGATGAACATTTAATTGATATATTGGATATTTCTAGACCTCCTTCATTAGAATATGCAAAAAATCTTGCAAAGGTGATTTCTAAATTGTCTCCTCTTTTGGGAAATATGATTGAATTTTCAACGGTAGATTTACTCAACCAATATGATTGGTGCGATAATGGAAAGTGGGTTAGGCAAGATCCAGGTTTTCCAGATGCGCTATTTAAGAGTGATATAATTATACCTAATCCTGGGATTGAAATTAAGGCATGGTTTCCGTTTGCAACAGAGATAACTGCACGCTTTAAGGATAGTGTTAATATATTTTCTGAAAATAATATTGATGTAGCGTTGATTGCTTGGTTGCCAGAACATGTCATTTGGGGAAAGCCAAAGATTATAGATGTTTTGGTTGTGAGTGGAAAAAGTGTCGCTGAAGCAAGAGACTCGCATTATCATCGACCGCCAGACTATATTGTTTTTGAACCAGAGGATACATCTGAAAGAACATCAAATCTTCAACAAACTAATACCAATGGTTATAAGCTTCAAACAGACAAGTGTGATGCAAATGAAGCTGAAATATTAGTTGAGTCTTGGGGACCTAAGGGAAAAATATATAGTCCATCTGTAGAATACCAACGTAAACTTCATGATTTGCTAGGTAAGTTTGTATATCGGCTTGATACTAATTATGCAAAGCTAGATCGTATCGAGCACAAAGAGATTGAAGCATTTAAACAACAAGTGCTAGATAAAGAGTATCAAGGAAAAACTATAAAACAGTGGAGTAATGTACTTTTATCAAAGGATGAAGAGAGATTAGAAGAAGCATTGAAAACAATACTGTAAATATAAAAATCAAAGTAATGCGTGAACATTTGTGAATCGTTCTTTTAATGTGATTGAACAGGAATTATAGGTAATGAAAAAAACAAAAAGAATAATTAGTTTAGAAGAGTATATTACAATAATAAGAGATGCATATAATTGTGAAGGCTGTGGACCGATTGAGAAGATTTTCTATAGAGGACAATCAAATTGTGATTACAAATTAGTCCCTTCTCTTGCACATAAAATTAAAGGCCATACAAGTGAAACAGAGAATTATATAGGGTTCGAAAAAAAGATTATTGAAAGAAGTAAGTTGGAGTATCCTTTTATCTTTAAGGAAAATAATCTCTTAGATGAATTGGCACTAATGCAACATTATGGAATGCCAACAAGACTGATGGATGTAACAGAAAACCCGTTGGTAGCATTATATTTTGCGTGTATTAGTAACTTGGACAGAGATGGAGAGGTTTTTACTTTCGCAGCCGGTTATGGGGCACAATTATATAGTAGCTATGATGCAAAAAGAATATATAAAGATAAAAAAATTGCTTTTGTAAGGACAAAGATTTTCAGTGAGAGACAAAGAATTCAGCAAGGGTTATTTATGTGGTTCCCAAAAGATAAACTAGAGGGAATTGATAAGGAATCGGATGTAATACATAACAGAATTATCATTCCGAGTGACTGTAAAGGTAGTTTGATTAATGATTTAAAAATGTTAGGAATATCTGAGAAAACATTATTTCCGGAAAACATAGATGCATGCTGTAGAGAGTTACTCGGTGATATTACAAAAGATGCATATTCGTGTTAAAAATTAAATTTTTTATAATTTAAATTGGAGGTTGGCTGTTATGAATTGTTATATTGCAATTTTACGACCTTTTTTACCTGAAGAACGAAAGAGTGAGAAGGCTCATAAATGTGAACTGAATTCTATAAAAAATGGCATTTGTGGTATGGGTTGGAATCCGGATGATAGTTTTTGGAAAGCAGGCAAAAACATAATTAACGATATGAGTATTTCTTACGATACACTCAATTATGGAAAGGGTTGGAAAACTGCCTTTAATATTTATAAAGAGATGGAAGCTGGTTCCTATATTCTAACTCGAACAATTGATGATATATGCTATGTAGGAAAAATTGTTGGCACAGCTTATCATGAAAAAGGAAAATACAACTTTGAATCGTATGATAATTATTCGTGGATAGTTGATGTTGATTGGAAAAAAATAGGGAACTTTATGAATATTCCTAATGGATTGAGAGGTTTGATGTCAGGACGAATTAATACAGTAAAGAGAGTTACAGATGATGTTCATAAAGCCTTGTTAGAAGCATTGTATAAAGGAATGGAAAACAAAATTGTATTGAAAGAAGACAATTTTTGTACTGCTCTTGCTCCGAATGATTTGGAGGATTTAGTTGCTTTATACATAAGTAGAGAGAATAGTTCATATATGATAGTTCCTTCGAGTAGTAAAGTTACTGAGCCGAAGTATGAGTTCAAATTTATTGATATGAACAATTGTAACAAACCAATTACATGTCAGGTTAAGAATAACAAACCGGTTATAGCTAGCCAATATGAAAGTGATGAGTTTTATAAAATATATTTGTTTTCTGGAATAGAAGACTACGGAGATATAGATGAAATAGCAAATAATATTATAATAATCAAAAGAAGTGAATTGTTTATTTTGCTGAAGGAATATTACAACAATAATGAATTTATAAGAAAACAGCTGGGAGATATTTTTGCTATTTAACTGCTTGTTAAAATAACAATCTGATTAGTGTATTAATGAGTCAAATGGTTGATTGCATGTAATAACTATGCTACAATAATCACGTGGCAACACTATGGCAACACGAGATCAGAAGGATAATATAAATTATATAATATAGGTAGAAAAACGGCTAAAAGAACATTGAACTTAAACAAATATGTTTAAGTTATGCTCTGTACACGCCGAGTTTGAATAAGCTACAAGCCGATTAGCATAAAACAAAAGCCAACTGTAGGAGCATATATGCTCACTAACAGTTGGCTTTTATTTTTTGCGTAAGTGGCGACAGCCACTCATAAGCAAGAAGCGAAGCGAATTGCGAATGAATCGGTGTTGTGGAAGATGGAAATACATATATGGATTTCTGCGAGGCTCTTTCTTTTCGGTCTTATACGGCGCCAGCCGTCAGTGAGATGTAGCAAGGCGAAATCGAACTGAGCATGGCGTGGAAAAAGAAGATTTTATTTTTTATATATTTTGATATAATTAGTTTAACAAAAACTTTTAGAAAATATAAATTAATAATTCAAATGTTATAGAAAATACTATTTGTGTCACCAATGGTGACACAAATAGGTTGGACAAATCATTTATTATGTAAGCTTGAAAATAAAACTGATAATAGATGAAAGATAATTAAAAAGTATGTTAGGAATGGAGAGGACATTATGGAGCTTGAACTAGACGTAGAAGATTTATTAAACAAAAGAAAAATAGAATCAGACCGAATAGAGTTTAAGACTGGGTGGAATCCTGATGATATCTACCATAGTGTCTGTGCATTCGCAAATGATTATAATAATGATGGTGGTGGTTATATTGTTGTAGGCGTTGAAGAAGAAAATGGTGTTGCCAAGCGTCCGGTAAAAGGTTTACCTGAATATATGTTGGATTCAATACAGAAAGATATGTTGGGGTACAATAATTTGATTTCTCCACCCTACTTTCCACAGGGGATACCAGCAGAAGTGGATGGAAAATGGATTTTTGTAATTGTTGTCAGAACAGGACAGCAGCGACCTTATAAATCACCAGAGCATGTAACAAGTAAGAAAGAAAAAAAGTACAATTATTATATTCGTTATCAGACAAGTTCTGTTAAGGCAAATAGTGAACAGGAGCGAGAACTGATTAATATGTCAGATCAAACCCCGTTTGATTGCAGATCAAACCATAAGGCAACATTTGAGGATATTTCACCGGTGCTGTTAGAAGATCATTTGAGAAAAACCGGTAGTAAACTTGCTAAACAGGTAAGAGAACGTGGAGTTGAGGAAATACTTAATGATATGCAGTTATTGGTTGGTTCTCCAGAACTCAGATATATTCAGAATGTGGCAATTATGATGTTCTGTGAGCATCCAGAAAAATTCTTTGGATATACTTATGTACAGATGACCTCTTTTCCTAAAGGAAGCATTAAGAATCCAAGTATTAGTGAAGATTTTCCTAATATTACAGGTTCGGTGCCTCAGATGATTCAAGCAACAATGGAAAGATTTCGTAATTTGATTATTCGAGAAAAGGTAATTAAAGTACCAAATCAGATGGAGGCGTTAAGGATATTCAATTATCCATATCAGGCAATCGAGGAGGCTGTTGTAAATGCTTTTTATCACAGAGATTATATGTCGTATGAGCCGATAACTATAGAAATAGAACCTGATTGTATAAACATTATGAACTTCCCGGGGATAGACAGATCTATTTCAGAAAAAACGATAGCTGAGGGAAAGAGATTTGTTTCGAGATATTATAGAAATAGACGACTTGGAGAGTTTTTAAAAGAACTGGATTTATCAGAGGGACATTCTTCCGGCATACCAACAATACAGGAAGAACTTGAGAAGAATGGCTCACCAAGAGCGGAGTTCTTTACGGATGAAGATAGACGAGCTATGAGAATAAGAATTCCAATCCACCCGGCATTTTTGGAAGCGGAGGATGAAGTTTTGCTGCCAGATAGCTATGAGAAAGCGACGAAAAAATCATCAAAGAAAAAGATAGAACAATATGAAAAAATCTTAAAATTATTAAATGATGGTGAATGGCACAAAACAGCTGAAATAGCTGATGATCTGGGATTAAAGGATACTAGGACAAAGGAATTGTTAAAGGAATTAATTGCACTTGATAAACTCATTGATAATGGAAAAACAAAAGGCAAATTATATAGATTAAAATAATTCGTCGCTTTTTTCGTTGAAAAAGCGACGAAAAAAGCGACGAAAAAAGTGCACTTTGTGAGGTGAGATTGATGAACAAGATTATCGAACAGATAGAAAAAATTAAGCAAATAAATTCAAATGAGAATCTTGTGATTTTTGTGGGTGCTGGAGTTTCTAAAAATTCTGGTGTGTGTTCATGGTGGGAGTTAGTTAAAGAGATTGCTGATAAAATTGGTGAAAATAAATATACATCATGCGAGATAAAAGATTTGATATGTGGAGAAGCTGACTTGTAAAAGTAAATTCCGTGTGAAAGACTAAATTCCACCCACTGTTAAAAATCAACCTAAATTTAAAAGTTTTTGGTTGAATAAAGGGTAATAAGTGTTAAAATTTAAGTACATTTTTCTTTAAATCTGAAAATCAAGGCATAGGAAACAGACCTCTGGAATTCTTGTGTGAAAGATTAAATTCCACAGGTCGGTGTGAGAAATGTGAAATTTGTGGCTCTGATGACGGGATTTATAAAAATGTTATTTTAGCAGCTTTGGTGTGAGGATTACATCATCAGGTGGGATGTATTTAAGCTGCAGGGCCCGGAGAATCTCCGGGCCAAATTTTTCAAGTGATGCCTGATATGGTGTTTTACCATTCAATCCTTCCCTCACATAAGAATTGATGTGATTAACACATTTCTTTATGTCCCATTGTGTAAGATGCGTGAAAACGGTTCCTTTTGGGATAATCATTCTCAACAGGGTATGTGCTTCCTCAATGCCCCCCTTCTGATTACTTCTCATGGGATCACAGTAATAAATACTCATGCGTTCAATGCCGTTAATACCCGTTTCAAGCGATATCGGGTCGCTGAATTCACTGCCACGGTCAGTCAGGTATTGAAAACGGATAGAAAGTCATATGTGCCAAGAGCCCTCTCCAGTTCGTTAATGGCAACCTTAACAGCTCCTTCAGTACAACGATTTAGGAGTCTGGCAATAAACAGTTGTGTTTCAGGAATGTAAAAAGTCAGAATACATTTATTGGAACCTTTAGCCGAAATAACAGTATCCATTTCACAGAAATAATCAGGATTCAGTTGCTTAAAATCAGCATAAGTTCTTCCGACGAAAACTTCCCTGTTTTTGATTGAAGGTTTGGAATCATCTTTTCGTAACTTAAACTTGACCTTACGTTTTAAATTAATGTTTCTGGTGAGAAGAACACCCTGTTCAATGTAGTTGTAAAGTGTTTTCACACTGATGCCCAGTTCCGGATGGTCGGTGACAATTACATATGGAGACTGTCCCTGTTCTATCAGAGGTGCAACCACGGCATTCATTTGAAGAGCCTGATGTTTTGTGAGATTTACACCGGTTCTTGAAGAAGTACGGAGTTCCTCATATTTTCGTTGTGCAAAAACAGCATCATAGCGATATTTATGCGGAACGCTACAGCGATGGAGTGGTTTATCACAACCATTGCAAACGTAAGGAGCCCGGTCCACTCGCAAACAGGATTCCTTTACGAAAGATTTGCATACCTGATTACATTTATTGCATGATGAACACTTAATGTCACAGAGGATAATCTTTTCACATACATTTGTCCGTTTGCACCTAAATCTCCTGGTGCAAAAGTTGTGTGGATTATTAAATATCCGTTTGGGTTGGATGTCATCAACCCGGTGAAGACGGATTTCTTTTGAAATGGTAGTCGGATCCTTACAAAGATATTTGGCAATCTCCTTGAAGGAAAGACCTTCATTTAGAGAGTCTTCAATAATTTTACGGTCATCTAAAGTTAAGTGTTTCTGGTTTCCCGGTATAAGGTTAGACATATGTACCTCCTTCTACCGTCATCAGAGAGCATGGAACAAGCATACAAGGGTAAAGATAAATATGCAAATGAATAGAATAAAATGGTGCGAAAGATTAAATTCCACTTATGTAAAAGTAAAATCCACTGTGAAATGGAAGAGTGGAATTTAAAATTTTAATTTTGGATGAGCCTATAATTCTAAAAAATTAGAATACAAAGTTAATCTGGTAAATGCTATAATGAATATATAATTAAGGTGTAAAAGAATAAATGATTAAAAGGAGATTTTATGAAAAAAGGGTTTAGTATAATCATGGCGTTTGTTACGGTTATGACAATGCTTTTTAGTGGCGCAACTTTTGCTGATGATACGAATGAAAATACAGAAAATAAAACAAAAGAAAGTAATTTTACAAATCTTATAGTATTTGCAAGATTTTTAGATGAAGATGAATTTATAGATAATTCTTATAATGGGGAATCTGTTAGAAAAATTACAGATAATACTTATAACAGTGCATATTTTAATGTTTCGGATTATTATGAAATTGCGTCAAGGGGAAGTCTTAAGATAAATAGCGTGTATTTGTTTAATAAAGGTGGTTCAGTGCAGTTATCTCATACAAGAGGATACTATGCAGAGTATAGTGAAGAGAATCCTGAAGGTTACAGGGACAACGGAGAGAGAGCAGAGCGTATGTACGAATTAAAAACAGACTGGTCTGAATCTATAAACAGAGCTATATCGGCGGGTAATGTGATTACAAATTATGATGGTACAAAAAAGTACAACTTTTCTGAACTTGATAAAAACAATGATGGGGTAATCGATGCAATCACCATTATTTATAAAAATACAACTCAGAGTATCTCTGTGGGTTGGTCCTCACCTTTGTGGAATTATAAGGATTATGCAGATTACGTAAAAATAAATGCAGATGGAAAAACAATTACAAGTAAAAACTATGTACAGGTGACAAATTCTTATAATTATTTATACAAGGATAATCGGGAAAACGTGATTTTGCCTATGGCAGTGGCGACTCATGAAATGGGGCACATTTTAGGATTTAAGGATTTGTACAATAGCTCAAATAGTTCGCCGGTATATTATATGTCTGCAATGGCAAAGCATACGTCACCTGTGCCACAGTTTATATCTGTAAAAGAAAGAGAAGCAAAGGGGTGGCTTACATCTGACAATGTTAAAACAATTTATCAAAATGGACAGTATACCTTAAAGGAAGCATCGACTAGAGAAGATTCACAGATAGTCGGATACAAATTAAATTTAAAAGGAACCGATAAAACACTGTACTTAGAATATAGAAATTTTGGAACAGGTGGTAATAAGTATGATTGTCAGTCAAAAGAATTGTATAAAACAGATGGAACGAAGCTAAAAGGATTGACAATTGGTTCAGGACTTGTTTGTTATTTGGTGGACAAAGACACAAAATTCCCAAACAATATGGGATGCGTTGCAGGAAAGTGGAATTATGAAACATTAGGTGGCACATATGCAACAAAATCTGACGCACCATTAAAACTGAATCAGAGCTTGGAAATAACTGATGATATGCATGTTGAAGTCACAAATATAACTGATAATCAATTAACATTTAAAATAGAAGGTGATTTTGAAGAACAACAGACTGAAACTAAAGAGATATCAGACAGGGAAAAATATGATGGAAGGGACGATGGCATAGTAACACCTGTAAAAGATCAGGGAGATACCAATTTGTGTTGGGCATATTCAAGCATTGCAGCAGCAGAATCATCCATTTTGAAAAGTGGAATTGATCCTACAGTAACAAAAGATACATTATCATTAAATCCGATGGCGGCAGCTTATAGAGTTTTTAAGAGAGAAAGCGATCCATTGGGAAATACAGATGGAGACTGGCAATCAGTAAATTATTTGATGCAGTCAGGAGACCCACTAAAAATTGCCAAGTTATATTCAATGTGGTGGGCACCGGTATCGGGTAATGTGGTTACGACAAACCCATATGAAAATCCATCATATAGATTTGAAAATGCAATTTATATACCTGAAAACAAATCAAATCCGGAAGAATACATTAGGTCAATAAAAAAAGCCATAGCAAAATATGGGGCAGTAACATTTCAGTACAACAATGCAAGAGAAACATTATACTACAATCCAAAGAATGAACATAGCAGTACAATTTCTCCACATGCATGCACAATCATTGGCTGGGATGACAATATCCCATCAGACAAATTTGTGCCAAATGGTGCTACCCAAAAGGGTGGCTGGCTTGTAAAAAACAGTTACAAATCATTGGAGTATTTTTGGCTGTCATATGACAATACAAGCAGTTGTTCTTATGCATTTTCATTTGCACCAAAGGACAAGTATGGCTTTAATTATTACTATGATGGAAGCATGGACGATTTCCCATTAAGAAAAGATAAGTCAGTGGCAAATGTGTTTAAAGCAAAAAAATCTGATGATTTAAAAGATGAATATATAAAAGCAGTAAATGTAGCTATTGGTGGTGAAAATGTAACCGCTAAAGTGGAGATATATAAAAATGTAGATTATCCTTATGGTGGACAGGACAATGTACCAGTTTCAGGTGGTTATCTGGCAAATACTACAACAGCATATTTTGAAAATAGCGGATATGTAACAATAGAACTGAATCAGCCGGTAAAAATCGAAAAAGACCAATGGTTCTCTGCAATAGTAAGTGTTTCAAATGAAAAGGGCGACGCCAAAATAATGACTTCATATAAAAATGGCAGGGAAATGTCATATATAAACAACGGTAGTGGATGGACACAACTTAAAAATTATGTAGGAAGAATAAAGGTATACACAAAATTGGAGAACAAAGTGGAAAATCCAACTGTAGAAGCGCCTACAACGGAAGCACTAACAACGGAAGTGACAACTACATCAGAGCCAACAACAGAAGCACCAACCACAGCGGAAGTGACAACAACATCAGAGCCTACAACGGAAGCACCAACCACAGCGGAAGTGACAACAACATCAGAGCCTACAACGGAAGCACCAACCACAGCGGAAGTGACAACAACACTAAAGCCAACAACGGAAGTGACAACTACATTAGAACCAACAACTGAGAAACAAACTGAGACAACTGTCACAGTAGAACCCACAACTGAAATATTGACTACAGAAAATACAACATCAGAAACTACTGTAGAAAATCAAACAACTGACGAAACAACATCAGAAAAAGAATCAACTACAACTTTTGGACAAGTTGTAACAAAGGAAAATGAACCAACAACTAACGGAAAAACTACAACTCGTGTTGACGGTGTAAATAAAAAGAGTTTAAAGCAAACAAAAATTCTAAAAGTAAAAAAATTTAAAAATAGAAAAGTGAGAATTACTTTTAAAAAGGTAAGTAAGGCTAAAATATATCGGATACAGTATTCAACTGACAGAAAATTTAAGAAAAACGTAAGAACAAAACGTACAGGAAAAAATACATATCTGTTAAGAAAATTACGTGTTAGAAAAAGATATTATGTAAGAGTGAGAGCAATAGTTGGAAAAGACAAAGGCAAATGGAGTAGTGTAAAATCTTTTAAAGTGAGTAAGCGGTTTTATAAGTAATTGACAGTTATTCCATATTTGTTATAATACCGTCACTTGATAGCGCAATGGTAATGTCAATTTACACACTTACAGATGCAATTGTAATTGGACAGGGAGTTGGGGCTAACGCCCTTGCGACACTTGCATCAGGGCTTATGGGCTGTAATGCCGGTGGTGGAAGTTTTGGTGTTAGGGTGGAGTGTAGTGTTTTTGAAAAATATAAAGTATAATACAAAATAATAAATTTCTAGCTAAGGAGACCAACTATGTCAGAAATTCAGAATACACAAAATAATATGGATAAAGCTCTTGCGAGGATTACTTCTATGGAACCATATCATTGCAATCCATTTGATAATCCGCCGGAATTAAGACGAAGAGCGGAAAGATTATTAAAAGAAATTGAAAGTCTAAATGAAGATGAAGTTGCAAAGAAAGAAAAAATTATGGAAGAACTTTTCGGAACGTATAATAAGCTTGCGTTTCCGGGACTAGGATTTAAATGTGATTTTGGATTGAATATTCATTTTCACGGACTTGCAGTTATAAATTATAATGTGGTGATGCTTGATACATCACCTATAAATATCGGGCATGGAGCGTTTATAGGACCGGGGGTATGTCTTGCATGTGCGGGGCATGCCATTCATCCGTCCCAGAGAAGCAACGTTCTTACCAGTGCGCCGATTACGCTTGAAGAAGATGTATGGTTAGGAGCAAATGTAACTGTATTAGGTGGAGTGACAATAGGAAAAGGAAGTGTAATTGGAGCAGGAAGTGTTGTGACAAAGGATATACCGGCAGGAGTTATTGCTGTGGGAAATCCATGCAAAGTTAAAAGAAAAATTACAGATAAAGATATATTTGATGATATACAAATATAATGATATTAGATAAATGCTACAGTAGTAAGAAAAGTGTCTGTCAAATTTGTGGATAGACATTATTTTTACTACTGTATTTTTTTTGTTATCTGTGTGCCATTTTATTTCAAAATTAAAATCGATTCAATTTAGAAAAGCCCCATTTTATGGAATTATTTAATAGGCATTAAAATATGGTAAAATTATTCTATATATATTGAGCGGGAATTTAATTAATAACATGAAATTTTAGAGATAAATTTATGTAACAAAGAAAAAATTACATCTCTACGATAAATTTATGTAATAAGGATAAGTTTATACTTTTGTATTAATTTGTGTTACAGAGACGAATTTATATCTCTTGGATATATTTATGTCTAACGTTTTTTGTTATACGATGGGTGGCAAAATGCCTCACAAAATGTTACGGGGAAAATTAAATAAAAAATTAGGCAGGTGATAGTTTGAGAAAGATTTTTTTGAGTTTACTTATAGCACTCATGCTTTTATGTATAACACCGGAAAATAATGTTACACAGGCCAAAGAAAATGCGACTCTTACAGTGTCGTCAACTATAACAAAAAATGACAAGGCAGTTGTAGATATTGATTTAAGTGGAAACAGTGGAATTTGGGCACTTAAGTTTAAAGTTGGATATAATCATTCAGCATTAACTTTGGAGTCAGTACAAAATGGCGAAGTGTTTTTGGATGGTGATTTGACGATGCCGGACAAGCCGGATAAAGAAGAGTTTGTTTTTGTTGTAAGTTCAAATAGTCTTAAAGATATTAAAGGTAATGGAACGGTTGTGACATTTAATTTTAAAATAGTAGATTATTCACCGGAAGGAAAATATCCTATAGAGCTTACGTTAATCCAGGCAATAGACGTAGATGGAAATATTATTAAAATGGATACGCAAGATGGCATGGTTACTGTATCTTACGATATAAAAAATGAGGATATTGTATTTGATAAGGCAAAGAACGAAGAAATCAGGATACCATTAGAATCTAAGGAAGCAGTTAATAAAGTGAAAATAAATGAAACGGAAATTGATAAGGATAGTTATACTGTTGATTCAGACGGAAATGTGGTAATTGGTTCGGATTATTTAAATACTTTAAAAAACGGAAAATATAAAGTAAATGTGGAAACAGAAAAGAAAAATTATGCAGCAGATATTTTTGTAAAAGAAGATGTGGAAAAAGAAATAGAGGAAAAAAGTAAAGAGGCAAAGGAGAAAAATAAAAAAGGAGAGGAAAGTAAATCAACAAAGAAAATAAACGGGAAGGATAGTAAATCAGAAAAAGGGGTAAATAAAACAAAAAATGATTGGACAGGACAGAAATCAAATAGTGCAATTGTCATATCAATTATAGGATTGGTAATTATTGCAGGGATTGTCTGTGTACTAGTAAAGAAAAGGAGAGTGAATGGATGAAGAAAAGAGTGTTACCCCTATTTTTAGCAATTGCAATTATTGTTTCACAAATGCCGGCTCAAGAAATATTTGCAAAAACCAGTGGAAACATGTATGGCGATGTAAATGGGGACAGAGTAATTGATTTAAGAGATTTGCTAACACTAAAAAAATATATTTCTGAAGAAAAAATAAAAGATTTTGTATTTGCAAATTCAGACATAAACGCAGATGGGCAGGTTGACTTAAAGGACTTTCTTATTCTTAAAAAATATTTTGCAGAATGGGATGTTCATTTAGGAGCAAAACTTTTAACAGTATCTTTTTATGACGGAGACAGACTAATAGAAACTTTGCCGGCTGAAAAGGATTATCCTTTAGGCGAATTACCATCAAAGGAAAAGGCAACAAAGGACAATGCTGTTTTAGTTGGATATTATACTGATAAAGAATTTACAACACCTTTCTATTCAGATGATGCTGTTACAGATAATATAAATGTTTATGCTAAATATCAGGAAATGGGAGGAAAAGAAGAATTAAATATTACTTCATTTGCTCAAATGGACCAGACTCCTGATATGACTTTTAGTATAAAAAAAGTGTCAGGCGATATTGAACCACAGGAAGCAGCAACATTAGTTGTTAAAGATGGTTCTGACAATGTGGAAATTAGTATTGAAGACAATGATGGAGATGGCATATATACAGTCAGCGCACCGAATGGATTTAATGAGGGATGTTCATATGAGTTAAATCTTGCAGATGGCTGGGTGTTTGATGGAAAAGAAGAAACAATACGAACAGCATCATTTTCAATAGCCATGAAGGAAGTTGAAAATCTGGAAATGAATGATGACATAGTTTATATAAAGGATACGGATGAAATAACTTATTTTGTTGATGGAAAAAATTATGACGTATTGACTTCAGAACAGATAAATGAAAACGGTGGAAGTTTTGAATATGATGAGGCTTCAAAACTTAATGAAGATGACATTATTTGTCTTTACGTTGGTACAAAACCAACTGAAAGAAATACTGATGAAACTTCTGAATTATTAGATCCGGCAGTTTACGTTAAGGTAGCAGCAATAGATGGAAATGAGGTAACATTTGCAGCACTTGATGAAAATGATCAGGCAAAAGTATATAACATGCCTGATAATTTCCCATTAATAGTACAGGAATTGCCAACTGAAGAGACCGGAACAATAAGTCTTGAAGAGTTAGATGTAGATATGTACGCAAATATGATGGGAGATGAAGGTACATATGAAAATGCAGTAGATTCAATAGGAACAGGTGATTTTGTTACATTATATGTTTCAACTGATGAAATTAAATCAGGAAATGATGTATATTATGGTGAAATCACAGATTATGATAAAGATACAGAGTTAATTACATACAAAAAAGTAGAAAAGAATGATATAGAGGAAAGCATGGACCTCTATTCTGAGATTCCTATTTCCGGAAGTGACATCATTAGTGATGAAGAATGCGAACAGTTAGAAAATGTCGTACAGACACAGATGGAAGACAGTGGATTTGGCGAAGAGGCAGCAGACATTCTTTGTGATATGGTAACAAAGACAGATGGGTTCAAAGAAAATACGAGTCTTCAAAGCCTTGTTTTAACAGATGAAAACGGTCAGCAATTATCAGCAAAGCAACTCAGAAAAATGAATGTTGGAAAGAGCTTCGAACTAACAGATGATGTAAAGCTTTCTGTTGAAATAATAAATAAAGGTGAACAACTTCATTTTAACAATGGAATCCAGCTTGCAGTTGGTGTTGAAGCTGAATTTGAAGTAGAGGTAGAAGATGGTACGGTAAAGATTGACCTTTCAGCAACATTTGTTGAAGAATGTGAATTAGTGCCACGAGTAAAAGGAAGCATTGTTACAAAAGAGATTCTTTTTATCCCTATTCCGGTTGGTATTTGTGTAAACACATCAATGGATGTAAAGAATTTTACAGCATTTTCATTTAACGCAAATATATATACAGTAGCAGAAGAGGAACAGTCTCTTTGGGAAAAATTCAAATCTATTGCTGATGATCCGACAGAAGCATTAGGACTTTCTAATTTGCCAAGTGGACTTAGTGCAGGTCTAAAGTCTGTAAAAGATGTTATGGATAAGATTGAAGAAATTCAGACAAAGATAGACCAGGCAAATGATACAGCAGAACAGATAAAAGGATATAAAGAAGATTTAAATGCTCTTTGGGAAGTAATGGAAATGAACGGAACAGACAAAGAGCAATGGAATGAAATGTGCAAAACATTTGAAAAGTCAAATGTTGCAAGTGATATTTTAGATGTTATGGATTTAAGCACTGAAACAGAACTTGGCACAGAATTTCTCGATGGAATGCAGGCACTCATGGATAAATATTCAGAGACACTGCAAAAGGAAACAGACTGGGTAACACTTGTAAACAAAGAAATCTGTTCAACAGAAGTATGTTATTTCGGCGTTGTAATTGGTACACAGGTAAACTTCCTTGTTAGAGCAGATATGAACATAGCAATCGGTTCGAATTTGGAATACGAAGTAGGCAAGCGATACAATTTCTGGTTTAAAGTTGGATTGTTTAAACCGTCAGCAGGTTCTTCTACAATGGATTTGTTAGATGAAAGATTCGATTTCCAGTTTTATGTAATGGGTAAAATTGGTTTAAAAGCAGGAATAAGAGCTAAGCTTTATGCGGGTATTGGTAGTGGCAAATTTGCATCTGTAGGTATTGCGGCAGAACTTGGACCATATGTCAAATTATATGGATTCTTTATATATGAATATTCAAAGTATCGCCCGGCAAATACGCAAAATACTGTAAGTAAAGAGCGAATGGCAGGAGCTTTGTATCTGGAATTTGGCTTATATTTTATGATGAGTTTTGAGGCAAATGCCATAGGAAATCTTTTTGAATACAGCAATGATTTCGTAAATGAAGAAATACCATTGCTGGCGGCAGGAAGAAATGTATTTTATTACAATACAGCTTACGAGCCACAGGAGGATGAGGTAATACTTGTAAAGGATGAGGATGGTGACAGCACTAACGGAATTACTATGGATGTTCCGGCTAATGTATTAGCATTGTCATATGTAGAATTAAATACAGGTATTCAGGGAGTAGAGTCACTACATCCTTCAAATTATAATATTAGATTTACAAACAGAAACTTTAGTGTTGATTATAAAACAGGAAAAATTAACGTCAATGTTCCTAAAAACACACGTTATATGACTGCAGAAATGACTATTACTTACCTATATAGTAAGGTTGCATTCAGTCAGTATGACATGACGGTAACAGTTCCTGTAGTATGGACAAACCTTACAACTGAAGAATTAAGTGAATACTATACTGCATCAGTTCGTGTTGGTAATGATACTGACGGTTATAAGACTGTATGGAACAAAAAACTTTTAAAGAACGAAGAATTTGATTTGCCAACAGAAGACGAATTAAAGAACTTACTTAACTGGAATGACTACAAGTATACTTTGACAAAAGGATATGATGGTCAGAATACGGAAAAATTAACACTTGTTGACAACACAACTTATGACTTCTATGTAGATTACAAGACATATGCAATTACTGTAACTGATATACAGAATGCAAATGGGACAACAAAAAGTAAGACATTTTATGCAAAATATGGTGAAAGATTTGATTTCTCAGAATTAGAATCAACAGGTTCTAACCGACAGGGTGCATATAATAAATTTGCAGGAATTACAACAACGGCAACTATAAATGTAAATGGTTATCCACAGACTATTGATTTGACACAGCCGATTAACAGCAAGGTTGCAGAAGCCTTAATGCAGGGTGTTACAGCAAAAGCAAATTATGTGGATGACAGCGTAACAGCAACATTTGTATTTAACGGAATTGATGTAGAAAATACTGTAGTTAAACTAAAAAGAGGTACGGTTCCAAATTATGATTATTTTGAAGTAGCTCAGGAAAATAACACGGATATTATTGGAATCAGCCCTGAAGTAGATAAGATATCAACACCAACAACATATTACGTTGAATGTAAAAATGTAATTAAGAAACTGGTAACAATGACATTTGATACAAATGGAGGAAATACAGTTGATCCGATAACAAGAAAGGAAACAACAATTCTTCCTACAATTCCAACCCCTGTTAAAAGAGGATACGAATTTAATGGATGGTGTACAGATGCCGCATGTGAAAATATGTTTACATCAAAGACTGTTCCAACAGAAGACATAACACTTTACGCAAAATGGAAACCGGCTGTATATACACTTACATTTAATGTTAATGGTGGAAATGAATTAGATAAAAATACAAAGAGAGTAATATACGATGGAAAATATGGTGAAATTCCACAACTTGTAAGAGACGGTTACGCATTCCTTGGATGGTACAATAAGGTAGAAGGAGGCGAACAGATTACAGCTGATGACCAGGTATTGATTACATCAAATACAACACTGTATGCACATTGGAGAAAATTAAAACCTATTCCGGCTGAAACATTTGTATTTAATCCACAGACATACTACTATGATTCAGCTATAGAACGTGCTACAGAGTATACATTTAATCCACCGGAAGATGAAAATTTAAGCGAAGAAGAAACATATACCGAAGACAGTTTTACGTTTAAATTCAAGTCACAGAGTAAGGACGAATACGAAAATGGATTCCCTTCAGATATAGGTGTTTATGATGTTGTAATAACACGTCCGGCAGATCAGTATTATCTGAAATTTGAAACATTATACGAAGGAGTTTTGGTAATTAAGCCGTATGACTTAAATTGCTCATATTATAAGGTTTATGTTGATTGCAGAGATTCAGTTGGTGGATCGCAGAAACTTAATAGTACTGTATCCTGGTCAAATGGAGCAAAAACTTCATTCTCAATTGAAATGGATACAAGCACTAATTATGGATATACAACAAATTATGCTTGTTATCCGACACAGATATATATGGAATCAAGTGGAAGAATGGTTGGTCAGCATGTATGGATGACAACAAGGGTACATGATATCACAGATAACATAAAATCGATAAAGAACAGACATAAGGAATATTGGGCAAACAAACTTAATTATACATGGGGACTTGGAAGTTATCCAAGCGTTAACTATTCAGCTGGAAATTATGAGGTCAGCAAGGATGGAAAGATAAAGGTTAGATTTACTACATATGGAAATAACGGAGCAGTATCGAATCTAACATATTCAACGTCATGGGATGGTAACAATAATGATTCCTGTGTAACAGTAGACGGAAATTACTTTATCATTGATGGAAGTAAATTAACAGAAGAAAAACATACTATTAATGTATATGCTAAATATGGTGGTTCCGGCTACTATCAGGTAGGCAGATTTACAGTTAGTCCTATTGATGAAGATGAATAGAAGCAGTACGGTATAACAGCAATATTATGAGAAAATGAACGTGAAGGAGGTTTTCCATATGTATAAATTAAAAAAATCCGGCATTCGCAAGTTGTTTGCCATGTTATGTGTAGTATTTATATTTGCAAGTGGTATTTATGTAAGTGTACCGACATTTGCACAGACAGAAACTAAAGAAAGTACAATTTCAGTATCTTCAGATACAGTTGAAAAAGGTGATAAGTTTTCTATTACAGTTGATATAAAAAACAACCCGGGTATCTGGGGGCTTAAGTTTAAAGTAGGATATGACCATTCTGCATTAACATTGACATCAGCAAAGAATGGAAATGTATTTGATAATGAGGATGCAACTTTACCAAGTGCTTTAGATAAGGAAGAATTTATATATCTTGCATATTTAAACAGCCTTAAAAATAACACTACAGACGGAACTATTTTAACTTTAGAGTTTACAGCAAAAAATGAAGCAGAGTTTAAACCATACATTATTGCAATTAATGTTGAACAGGCAATTAATGTTAATGGTGACGATATAGCTTTAAAATCAAATAATGGTGCTGTTTCTGTAGTTAAATGCATACATGTAAGTGACACAAAATGGGAGAGTGATGCTGATACTCATTGGCATAACTGCAAATATAGTGACTGTAAAGAAAAGATATTAAAGACTGTAGAAAAACACACAGTAGAAGTAATACCAGCAGTAAGTGCAACATGTACACAGGATGGATTAACAAGCGGAAAGAAATGCTCTGTATGCGGTTATATTATTGAAAAACAGCAGGTAGTTAAAGCTACAGGTCATACACCGGTTAAACTTAAAGCAGTAAAGGCTACGACAAAAAGAGAAGGATTAACAAGTGGAAGAAAATGTTCTGTATGTGGAGAAACTTTGGTAGTGCAACAGGTAATTCCTAAAATTACATATAAGATGAAAAAGGCTGCAAAGACAAATGGCAAAATAAAAATGTATAAAAAGAAAAAGCAGTCATCAAAGGTAATTCAAAATGTAAAAAAAGGAGAAAAAGTTACCATAGTTGATATGGACAAAACATGGTATTTAATTAAATACAAAGGTAAAGTAGGATATGTAAAATCCACATCAATAACATGGAATGCAAAGGTAAATGTAACAAAAGGAAATCTTAGAATAAGAACAGGAGCAGGACTAAAATATCCAATTATTTCTTCCCGTCCAAATGCAACAAAAGTATCAGTTGTTGGAAGAACTGCAAATGGTTGGTACAAAGTTCAGATAAAAGAAAAGAAAAAAAACATTGAAGGATATATGTATTCAAAATATGTTAAATAGAAGTTAATAAGTGTTGATGGAAATTAATAAATATTAAATAAAAGTTAATAGATGTCAATAAAATAAAAAAACAGGGCTTATATGGATTTGAGAAATTAAAATAATTCGTATAGGCTCTGCTTTTATATTTTGGGTAGAAAAACAATACTAACATCACAATCAAATATAGGAAAAGTTTATTAATTAATTTAAATGTAAAATATATCAATGTTGGTAAATCAATGTAATAATAATAGTTCTCATCAAGAAAATATGATAAAATTTAGACAGAGAATTTTTTTGTTGGGATAGATTATAATTGAAAAATAGAAGGAAAAAACAACAGATTTGATTGAAGAATTTATTCAGCAAAATGAATTGTAACAGGTAAAGTACTATGATATTGTGTAAATATAAGGATAAATAGTTGTTAGCAGTAAAAAGAATAATATTTATTTTGAAACAGAAATGGACATAAGAAATATAATAATTTGAATTGAGGTGACAAACTATGAGAATTATAATTGTACGGCATGGAGAGCCAAATTATGAAATAGACTCTTTAACTGAAAAGGGGTGGAAAGAAGCAGAATTAGCTTCTAGAAAATTTAGGATGATAAATAAAATTAGCACAATATTTATGTGGGTTGTGGCGTTTCGCAAACGCCTATTAAGTAGCAAATAATAAAGGAGCGACTATATGGCAGCAGATAAAATTACAGAATTAAAAAATGGTCTCACAACAGCATTTATAGATAGTACATTTAATTCAAATTTGGCGTACAAACCTCAGTTGGTTTACAACAATTATAAGAATGGGCAAAAAGTTTTTTCTACTGTTGAAGATGAACTTAGAAAATGTGACAAATTTGCAATTAGCGTGGCATTTATTACAAGGGGTGGAATTACACCACTTTTACAGACACTTAGGGAATTAGAAAAAAGAAATGTGCCTGGAAGAATTCTGACGACAGATTATTTGGCATTTAGTGATCCTGTGGCATTAGATACATTGGCCGGATTGTCAAATATAGAACTTCGCATGTATGAAACAGGAAAAGCAGGAAATGGATTTCACACAAAAGGTTATATTTTTCGGAAAAATGAAGAATATAGATTCATAATAGGAAGTTCTAATTTAACTCAGGATGCACTAACAAAGAATATTGAGTGGAATACAAGATTAGTATCTACGGAAAAGGGAGAGATGCTTGGTACACTTATAAATGAATTCGACAATTTATGGAATGACAGAGAATGCACGAAAGAATATAAAGAATTTATAGATAATTATAGACATAAGTATAGGGAAAAACAGCTATTTAATAAAATGGTAGCTGAACAGAAGCGTATAAGCAAAAAGGCACAAATTCCGTCACTTGAAGCGTATACATTAAAGCCTAATTCAATGCAGCTTAAATTTATAAATAATTTAATGGAGTTGAGGAAGAATGATGTTGATAGAGCATTATTGATATCAGCTACAGGTACCGGTAAAACTTATGCGTCGGCATTTGCAATGAGAGAACTTGGTTTTAAGAAAGTATTATTTTTAGTTCATCGTGAGCAAATTTTAAAGCAAGCAAAAAGGTCTTATGAGAATGTTTTTAGCAATAGAATTACTACAGGCATTCTTTCCGGAAATCATAAAGATATGAATGTTGATTATCTTTTTTCAACAGTTCAAACAATGAGTAGAGACTATATTCTTACCGAATTCGAAGAAGATAGGTTTGATTGTATTATTATTGATGAAACTCATAAGGCAGGGGCTGAGAGTTATCACAAAATAATTAATCATTTTAAACCCAAATTGCTTTTAGGGATGACGGCGTCGCCTGAACGTACAGATGGATTTGATATTTACAAATTATTTGGACACAATATCGCAAGTGAGATTAGACTTCAGGATGCCCTTGAAGATGATTTATTATGCCCATTTCACTATTTTGGAATTTCAGATTTAGTTATAGATGGAAAAGAAATTGATGAAAAGACAGAATTTAGATATTTGGCAAATGAGCAAAGAGTAGAGCATATAATTGAACAAACCGAATATTTTGGGTATTCAGGAAATAGAGTAAAAGGGCTTATTTTTTGCAGCAGAAAAGAGGAAGCTAAGGCTTTATCAGATGCGTTTAATTATAGAGGCTATAATACAGTTGCACTTTCAGGTGATGATTCACAGGAGAAAAGAGAGGAGGCTATTGAACGATTAGAGATGGAGTGTGAGGTCGATAATTGTGGAAGACCTATAATAAAATCGGAAGTAGTAAAACATAATCAGCCACTCGATTACATTTTTACTGTAGATATTTTTAATGAAGGTGTAGATATACCACAGGTAAATCAGGTCATTATGCTAAGACCTACGCAGTCAGCAATTATATTTGTACAGCAGTTAGGTAGAGGACTTAGAAAAGCGGATAATAAAGAGTATGTAGTTATTCTTGATTTTATTGGTAATTACAGCAACAATTTTTTAATTCCAATTGCGTTGTCAGGAGATAGAACATACAACAAGGACAATGTGCGTAAATACGTGCGTGAAGGATCACGATTGCTTCCGGGGTGTTCAACAATTCATTTTGATGAGATTACGAAAAAGAAAATTTTTGCATCAATTGATAGAATGACTACGACGAAGAAAATGCTTACAGAAAAATATATGCAGGTAAAATTTAAAATTGGTAGAATACCTACTATTATAGATTTCTACAAACTTGGCGAAATTGATCCTATGCTATTTATTAACTATGCAAAAACGTATGATAATTTCCAGCGGGTTGTAGATAAAGATTATACAGTTGTGTTTACAGAAAAAGAAGAGCAGATACTTGCATTTATTTCATCATTGATAATTGATGGTAAGAGACCGCATGAACTCTTGATGTTAAAGATGATGTTAGATGGAAAATCAGTTGCGATAGATTCATTTGCTAAGGAACTTGTAAGCATAGGCGAAAAGTTCAAAGAGGCTGATTATAATTCTGCGGTTCGAATGATGAGTTTAGAATTTGTAGCCGGAGCAGATGCAAATAAATTCGCACAGATAGAATTGCTATCTAAATTAGATTTAAAGTCAGGTCTATTAAAACGTTCACTAGCGTTTTTAGATAAACTTAATAATACGAAATTTAGGGAAGAGATATCAAATCTTTTAGATTATGGGATGATGCGATATAAGGATATGTACGCAAATCATGATGAAAATAATTTAGTGTTATATGGAAAATATTCAAGAAAAGATGTTTGTCGACTTATGAACTGGGATAAAGATGAAAGCTCAACAATGTATGGATATCGTATCAAACACGGAACGTGTCCAATATTTGTTACATACGAAAAGAAGGATGATATTTCTGAAAGCACAAAATATGAAGATCAGTTTATTAATCAGAAGACATTTAGCTGGCTGACTAGAAGTAATGTGGCAATTGATAATAGAGAGAGTAAGGAAATAATAAATTATAAAAATAGTGGATTAAAAATAGTTCTTTTTATAAAGAAGAGTGATGGCGAGGGTACAGATTTTTATTATATGGGTGAAGTTGTGCCTAAGAGCTGGATGCAGAAAACTATAAAGAATAATAAAGGAAAAGAACTTCCAATCATGAATTTTATTTTCGAGTTAGAACATAGTGTAAGAGAAGATATTTATGAGTATCTGACTAACTAAGAAAATTTATGATAAAACATTTTGAAGAAAAATATAAAAATAAGAGGGACGATTTTATTGGGGGCAGTAAAATCGTCTCATTATAAGTAATAAGAAAATAAATTTGTTTACGAAATAGGAGAAAGCTATAAATGAAAATAGTACGAGTAGTTGCAGCAGTTATAAAATCTATAAATGAAAAAGGACAAACAATTATATTTGCAACACAGCGTGGATATGGAGATATGAAAGATGGTTGGGAATTCCCCGGCGGAAAAATAGAACCGAGGGAAACCCCGCAGGAAGCTTTGAAAAGAGAAATAATGGAGGAAATCGAAACAGAAATTGAAGTAGGTGAATTGATTGATACTGTAGAATATGATTATGAAACATTTCACCTTTCAATGGATTGCTTTTGGTGCAATATTAAACAAGGAAAGCCAATTCTCAAAGAACATGAAGCTGCAAAATGGCTTACAAAAGGACAATTATATGATGTAGATTGGCTACCGGCAGATGTAACGTTGATAGATAAAATAAAGAAAAACATTTGAGATATAGAAGCGTAAAAAATGTTTCAAAATGATATTTTGATTTAAAATGAAACGTTGCTATATATCATAATTAATATTATAATAAATAGATAAAAACGTTACAGAGATATGTTTAAGAGGTTACATAAATGAAGCAATTATTAATGGGGAATGAAGCAATAGCTATGGGTGCGATAAGAGCCGGAGTTAATTTAGTTTGTGGATATCCGGGAACACCCTCTACAGAGGTTTTAGAAACAGCAGCAAAGAAAAATGACGGTTCATATTATATTGAATGGTCAGTAAATGAAAAGGCAGCTCTTGAGGTTGCAGCAGGCGCATCGTATGCAGGTGCAAGAACACTGGTTACAATGAAGCAGGTAGGACTAAATGTTGCATCTGATCCTATCATGAGTTTATCTTATGTAGGAATTAAAGGTGGAATGGTAGTTTTAGTAGCAGATGATCCGGGACCGATATCCTCTCAGACAGAACAGGATACAAGAGAATTTGGCATTTTTTCAAAAATACCGGTATTCGATCCATCAACACCGCAGGAAGCTTATTTGATGATGGCAGATGCTTTTGAAATGTCAGAAAAATATAACACACCTGTAATTTTCAGACCTACAACAAGAGTATGCCATGGATGTGCGGATATTGAAATTTTAGAAAATATAAAAAGAGAGCCACCGGAGGGATTTATAAAAGATACTCAGAAATGGGTTATTTTCCCAAGAACATCTTACCTCAACCATATTAGGATAGAGGAAAGAAATGCAAAACTTACACATGTACTTTCTGCAGATAGTACAGATGAATTGGATTTATCAAAATGGAACAAAATTCATCTTTGTGAAGATAGTAGGAAGGCAGTTGTATCAGGCGGAGTTTCAAGAAAATACGTTCAGGAATACTTAGATTATGACAAGGCAGGATTTTTGGAAATAGGAATTTCATATCCTTTTCCGGAACAACTTGTTGCAAGATTTTTAGAGGGAGTGGATGAAGTTCTTGTAATAGAAGAATTAAGTCCGTTTATAGAAAGAGAAATCACATACGTATGTGGAAAATATAATATTAAATGTAAGGTGTTAGGAAAACTTACAAAAGATGTACAGTGTGCAGGAGAAAATACTGCAAAATCAGTAAGAGAACAGCTTACTAAATTTGGAGTTGCAAAAGATATAGATGACGAAACACTTAAGGAAGTAGGCGGAAAACCAGAATTACCTGTAAGACCACCGGTACTCTGTGCAGGATGCCCACATAGAGCTTCATTTTATGCCGTAAAACAGGCAATGAAAGAAAAAGAAGCAGTATTTTGTGGTGACATAGGTTGTTACACACTTGGAAATGCAAAGCCATTGGATATGACTGATACATGTCTATGCATGGGAGCGGATGTAACAATAGCGCAGGGGCTTCATAGGATTGAACCTGAGAAAGTGCATTTTTCATTTATTGGCGATTCAACATTTTTCGCATCAGGAATTACAGGAGTTGTAAATGCTGTATATAATGAGACAGACATAGTCCTTATTGTGTTAGATAATTCTACTACAGCAATGACGGGACACCAGCCACATCCGGGAACCGGTGTTACAATGATGGACATGGTTAAGAAAAAAGATACTAATCCAAAGGGTGAAATAACTCATAAGATTTCTATTGAAGCTGTTTTAAAAGCAGTAGGAGTTGTAAGTGTTGAAAAAGTAAATCCATTTGAACTTGATAAGGCAATAGACGCGGTTAAGAGAGCAGCACAGATGAAAGGCGTTAAGGCAATTATATTTAAGAGTCCATGTATTGCTGTGAATAAGCCTAAAAAGGCTTATACCGTAAGCGAAAAATGTATTAAATGTAAGAAATGCATTAATGAAATAGGTTGTCCTGCAGTGACAAATATAGATGGGAAAATTGAAATAGATTCATCATTATGCTTTGGTTGCGGATTATGCAGTCATATTTGTCCGGTTCATGCTATTGAGCAGTAGAACTGTTGACAAAATAATTGCCGGAAATCGAAGATTACAAATAATATGCATGAAAGGTTTGGTATAAATATGAATTGTTTACTTTGCGGAGTTGGTGGACAGGGCACAGTTTTAGCGTCAAAATTACTTGCACAGGCTGCAATTGATAAAGGGATAAGTGTAAAAACAGCAGAAACAATTGGAATGGCCCAGCGTGGAGGTAGCGTTGTAAGCCATGTAAGAATAGGAAATGAAATAAAAGCTCCAATGATTCCTGAGGGAGAAGCGGATATAATTATCGGATTTGAACCGGGTGAAGTTGTAAGAAATTTAAATTATTTAAAAGAGGGAGGTACAGTTGTTGTAAATACAAAGCCGGTAATGCCAACAACTGCAAGTCTTGGACTTCACTATGATGGTAAAGAGATGATAGAATATTTACAAAAGCAAAATATTAATCTTATTGCTGTGGACGGAGAAAAGATTTGTAAAGAGTTAGGAAGCTCGAAGGCTTTAAATGTTGTACTACTTGGAGCAGCAGCCAATAGTAATGAATTAGGAATAACAAAAGAGGAAATTAAAAAAGCTATAGAAACAAAACTTAATCCGAAATTCCTTGAAATGAACATTAAAGCACTTATGGCAACAAACTAGTATATAAGTCTAAAAGACTTTTTATAAATTATGGACAAATGAAGAGGCATTTGTCATAAATACATAGAGGAGAAGAAAAGGTTAAAAGAAATAAAAAAGAAAGGAAAAACAATGCAAATCATTCTTTTAATCTTGGATTTGCGCCTTTCAAACACATGAAAATGCATAGTTGAAAGGCTAGGTACAAATTATGAAAATGAAAGAAGAGCAGTTTGAACTAATTAAAGCACAGTTGAAAAAACTTACAAGTCAGGATTGCTTTTACCAGAAAAAATTGGAGGGTATTAATGTAGATGATATTAAGTCTCAGGAGGATTTTGAGAAACTCCCATTTACATGGAAGGGAGATTTAAGAGAAGCTTATCCGTTGGGACTTCGTGCAGTGCCTGAAGAAGAAATTGTAAGAATACATTCATCTTCAGGTACAACAGGTATACCTGTTATTATTCCATATACAAAAAAAGATATTGATGATTGGGCAACAATGTTTTCACGTTGCTATAAAATGGCAGGAGTAACTAATAAAGATAGAATTCATATTACACCAGGTTACGGATTATGGACCGCCGGAATAGGATTTCAAAATGGTGCTGAAAAGCTTGGAGCAATGACTATTCCTATGGGTCCGGGAAATACAGATAAACAGCTTAGAATGATGGTTGACTTGGAATCTACAGTTCTATGCGCAACATCATCATATGCGTTGTTACTTGCGGAAGAAATTGCCAAGAGAGGTATTGGAGATAAGATTAAACTTAAAAAAGGAATAATTGGTTCTGAACGCTGGGGAGACAAGATGAGAAAAAGAATTGCAAATGAACTTGGCGTTAAGCTTTATGATATTTATGGACTTACAGAAGTCTATGGTCCTGGAATTGCAATCAGTTGTGAACATGAATGTGGAATGCATTATTGGGATGATTATGTCTATATAGAAATTGTTGACCCTAAGACAGGAAAAAATCTTCCTGATGGAGAAATTGGAGAAATAGTTATTACAACATTACATAAAGAAGGGGCCCCACTTATCAGATATCGTACACATGATCTTTCAAGAATTATTCCGGGAGAATGCCCATGTGGTTCTAAATATCCAAGAATCGATGTTATTTTAGGGAGAACAGATGATATGGTTAAAGTAAAAGGTGTAAATATTTTCCCATCACAGATAGAAGAAATGTTAAAAGGCATTAATGGGGCGTCAAGTGAATATCAGGTTATGATAGATCATTTGAATGGAAAAGATATTCTTACATTATTTGTTGAAATAAAGGACGATGCAAATGCTTATGAAATGGAACATGAAATTGGAGCAGCATTCAAGGCTAAAATAGGTATCGCAGCAATAATTAAGCCTGTTGCAATTGGCGATCTTCCAAGAAGTGAGAAAAAATCAACAAGAATTTATGACAACAGATACTAAATTGTGATTTAGAAAGTGATAAATCAATGGAATTAAGAGTTTTGCGGTATTTTTTTGCAGACAAATATTCAGGCGAAAGATATATTAAATATGATAGAAGAAGAGTATGGAGCATCAAAATATGGTTCAGTAAAATACAATTTGAATGAACTATATTGGATAGGATATCTGTATCGGTACTTTTCATACACTTATAATATGTCATCAATACAAGTGTACAAGATTGTAAAGCCAAAAGAGTTACGAGGATTGTATTTACCATATCACACATTAGATCCAAGTCAGGCAATAGAAAGAATATTAGGATCAAAGAATCTATTATTAGATGAAAAAAAGAATTAGAGAGACAGTACGAAATATTCAAAAGAATCCGAAATGAAAATTAAAGTAAAAATTACAACTTGTTAAATCTAAACAATACGTAATTTTTATTTTATCTACCTTAAAGCATAAATTACAAAAGAAATAGAATTTTCTAACTACAGCCGGCAGAAATTTTCATAAGCAAACGATAGGCAGATTTTTACAATTTTGCGAGCATAGCGTAAGTTCAAAAGATATGTCTGAGCCGATAGGCGAGTTTATCTTTTGAACTTACAATAAGCGGCGCAGCAAAATAAAAAAATCAACGTGTTTGCTATGAAAATTTCTGCCGGCTGGGGTTGTGAAAGTTGTGTTGCTTATGGTCGTGGGAAGGTGAAACAACGTGTTTGTTTATGAAAGTTTCAGCCGACTGGAATATCAGTTAATTATAGTGTTTAAAATCAGTAAAACTACAAGAAATACAATATTTACAACTGTAAAATAAAGCAAATATTTTCCTTTTGTGCTGTTGTTATTATGTGCATATAATTTGTAAGAAATTAAACTAGCCATTGAAGCAATAAGTGTTCCAAGACCACCAACATTTACACCTATAAGTAATCCTTTATAGTTTGTTGTAAAACCAGATAAAAGCAAGGCAGAAGGAACATTGCTTATCACCTGACTCGCAAGTACCCCAATTCCAATTTCATTTCCTATAACAATTGAAGCCAAATACTTATTTGCCATTGGAAGTGAACCAATATTTCCCGTAAAAATAAAAAATCCAATAAATGTAAAAAGTAATGCGTAATCTATTTTATATAGCACATTTCGCTGTATAAAAAACACAACAATAAACACAAGAAATATAAGAATATAATAAGGAATTAATTTAAATACAGTTCCTAATGCGATTACAAATAAAATTACATAGAAAAATAAGTTCCCCTTATATTGAATAATATCATTTTCTTTACCATCAACAACAATTTTACTTTTCTTATCCTTAATAAAAAACAAAAATAGTAAAAGAAGAAAAAATGAAACAATTGAATAAGGTAAAATAGTTTTTATGAATGTAAATATGTTAACTCCCCATAAACCATATAAATATAAATTTTGAGGGTTGCCAATTGGAGTAAGCATACTTCCAAGATTAGCTGCAATGGTTTGCAAAACAATTATTGGAATCAATAAATTTTGTTTTTCACATTTTCCTAAAATCATCATTGTAAAAGGAACAAATGTAATAAGTGCAACGTCATTTGTAATTAACATACTTGAGAAAAAACAAATGAATACCAATGTTATACTTAGCTGCCATACATTTTTCGTCTTTTTTAATAATTTATAACCTATCTTTTCAAATAATCCATTACAACTTAACCCTTCCATGATAACCATAAGGCTCCATAATATTCCAAGCGTTCTAAAATCTATGTAATCTATGTATTTAATATTTGGTTTTACAAAAAATGCGGATATAATTGCCAAGACCCATGCAATTACTAATACTGTTTCTTTACGTACTAATTCTATAAATTTTTTCATCATTAAATATATCCTTTTTTAACATGATTATAGCATATTGCTTAAACAGGATTTTTGTCAATTAATATATGGCATATTTAGCAAATATTTTTCAAGGAAATAATACATTTAACATTGTTTCAGCTAACAGAAAATTCATAGACAACACAATTCCCAGCCCAGTCGTCATAAACGTTCATAATCGACATAGTATCTTCATCCCAGCCGGCATAAACTTTCATAAGCGACATAATATACTTATCCCAGTCGGCAGAAACTTTCATAAGCAACAAAATTTCCACACCCCAGCCGGCAGATATATCCAGAGCAACAAAATTTCCATACCCCAGCCGGCAGATATTTTCATAAGCAAACGATAGGCAGATTTTTGAAATTTTGCGAGCATAACGTAAGTTCAAAAGATATGTTTGAGCCGATAGGCGAGTTTATCTTTTGAACTTACAATAAGCGGCGCAGCAAAATAAAAAAATCAACGTGTATGCTATGAAAATATCTGCCGGCTGGGGAAAGGAAAATCAACGTGTATGCTATGAAAATATCTGCCGGCTGGGGAAAGGAAAATCAACGTGTATGCTATGAAAATATCTGCCAGCTGGGGAAAAGTGAAAATACAAAACAATTTGAAATTCCCATATATTGGCACATTGACAAGAAAAAAGCGATATGCTAGACTATGCAGAGTTAGAAAAGAATAACTAGCATAAGATGCAACTAACCTTAAAACATATAAAGAAAAACAAAAGGCAATACAAATGAAAAAAATAATTATGTTAATAGCATTTGCAGTTATATTATGTGGATGCAAGAACAGCAATTTAAATAAAACTGAATATACAACAAGCCAAAAAACAGAAGAACAAAAGGCAAGTAATGAACTATTTGCAATGGACACATATATGGAAATAACAGCATATGGCAAAAATGCTAAAAAGGCAGTAGATGAAGCAACAGCAAAAATAAACGAATTAGACAATATGCTTTCAACAGGAAACAGTGAAAGTGAAATCAGTAAATTAAATAGTGAAAAAAAGTTAACATTGTCAGAGGATGTTGGAAATATAATGGAACAATCTTTAGAAATATCTGAAAGCACAGATGGAGCGTTTAATCCTGCAATATATCCAATTATGCAGCTATGGGGATTTGATACGAAAAATTACAAAATCCCTGATGAAAAAGAATTAAATAAAGCATTACAAAATATTAACGAATCAAAAATTGAATATAACAAAGAAACACGAGTAGCAAAATTGGGCAAAAAAATGAAAATAGATTTCGGAGGAATTGCAAAAGGTTATACTTCGTCAGAAATTATGAAAATTTTTGATGCAAATGGTATCAAAAGCGGTTTGGTAAGCTTAGGTGGAAATGTACAGGCACTAGGCTGCAAAACAGACAAGAGTAAATGGAAAGTAGCAATTCAGAATCCTGATAACGAAGAAGATTATATTGGTGTTTTAGCAATAGAAAACAAGGCTGTTATTACATCAGGAGGGTATGAACGTTATTTTGAAAACAATGGAAAAATATATCATCATATTATTGACCCTGCGACAGGATATCCGGCAGACTCAGGTTTAAAATCAGTTACAATAGTTAGCGAAGATGGAACCTTAGCAGACGGATTATCAACGTCATTATTTATCATGGGACTTGACAAGGCCAAAGAATATTGGCAGAAAAATAGTAAAAAATTTGATGCAATTTTATTAACAAATGACAATAAGCAGTACGTGACTGAAGGAATTTATAATGATTATTCAACAGATTACCCGGTCGAGGAAATAAAAAAGGAAAACTAGTATGCATAACATTAGAAATATTAAAATTATAGGAAATTTTATACCTACAATAATTGTTTTTGCTCTGGTTGTATCTTCACTAAATAACTTTCAGCCCCAAACATTTGAAGCTAAAGTTAAGGAAGAAATAATAACTAAGGAAACACAGGAAGATATAACAGAGGAAATAATAGAAACTGATTCAAATAAAGAATCTACAGAAGAATCAGATAAAGAAAGCATTACAGATAATACGCAAAATGTAAAAACAGCTAATCTAAATGCAATTCTAAATAAAACTGAAAATAAAAATGCTACATATAAAGATGGAGAATTTTACGGAACAGCACAAGGATTTAAGGGTGAAATTAAAGTTAGTGTTGTAATTAAGAATGGAAAAATTCAGTCTGTTAAATGCATTAATTCACAAGATGATAAAGCTTATTTTGACAAAGCATCTAATTTGATGAAAAAAATTGTAGATAAACAAAGCGCAAGTGTGGATGTTGTTTCAGGAGCAACTTATAGTTCAAATGGAATTATAGGAGCAGTACAAAACGCATTAAGTAAGGCAGTAGTTTCTAAAGCAACCAAAGAGGAAACAACTAAAACTGCAAAAAAGAAAAATGTGAAAAAAAGCAGTACAAAGAAGTCGAAAAAAGGAAAGTTTCCTTATAAAAAGGGCGTATATTATGGAGCAGGCGAAGGATATAAAGGAGAAATAAAAGTCGCCGTAGTAATTGAAAATAAAAAAATACAATACATTTTGATTTTAGAAAATAAAGATGATAAAGCGTATTTTAAAAGAGCAAAAAGCGTTACTACTCAAGTTGTGAAGAATCAAAAAACAAAGGTAGACACAGTATCAGGAGCAACATACAGCTCAAAAGGAATATTAGAAGCTATAAAAAATGCTCTCAAAGATGCAAAGGAAAAAACTTCAAACAAAAATAACAGCAACAATAATAAATCCAATGAGGATAATGATACAAATAGTTCAAATGAAGAAAAAGTAGAAACGACAACGAAGCAGCCTTCGACAGACCGGGCTTTGGAAAATGAAACTAAAGTTTACAAAGATGGAACGTATACAGTGACAGGTATTTGCAGTCCTAACGGTCATGGAGGATTTGAGGCATACACATTGTCAGCGACAGTCACAATAATTAATGACAAAATAATTGCCGTCAGTGATGTTAAAGGCGTTGGAAGTGATTATGATAAAGCAAATGACTGGTATATAAAAAGGGCAGTTAATGGAACAAGCAAATATCAGGGAGTTGTTAAACAGATTGTAGCAAAGGGAAATGTAGAGTCGATAGACTCTGTATCAGGGGCAACGTGTTCATCAGAAGCCTTGACAGAAATAGTAAAACAGGCTCTAGAAGGTGCAAAAAATAATTAATATGTAATTACAAAATAAATTTGTGATTTAATTTGTAGAATTATAAATAACTAACGGGTAATTACAACAGGTAAAAACATGAAAAGATTTTGGATAAAAACAGTCAATTTAATTTTAATAATTGGAATGATTTTTGGGTACAATCAAATAGTTTTATATAGACAGAAAGCCGAGGAGGTAAATAGTCTTCAGGCAAAACTTACTGATGCTAATACAATGTTAAAAAATACAGAAAACAAAATAAAGGCAGAAACATATGAAGCTGAAAATGATAAAACAACAGAAAATCAAACAGACAAATATAAGGATGGCATTTATAAAGGACAGGCAAAAGGATTTGGCGGAATGGTAGTTGTAGAAACTACAATTAATCAGGGTCAGATAGAAAAAGTAAATATTATTTCAGCAGATAAAGAAGACAAAGCTTATTTTGATATGGCAACAGGAGTTGTTGACGAAATAATAGAAAACCAGTCAGCAGATGTAGATGCTGTTAGTGGAGCAACTTTTAGCTCAAATGGAATAATAAATGCTGTAAAACAGGGATTGGAAAAGGCAGAAGCAAAGTAATGAAAAATATAACACCAAAGATGAAGAAAAAATTAAATATATATTTGAGATTAATTATACAGATATTATTTTTTCTGATAATGCCATCAATTTTTACAACTGCTTTTTCAGGAGTAAAATATATATTTACTCAAATAGGAAATGGACAGTCGATTGAACTGACTTCGTTTGTAACAGTATTAATTGTTTTGTGCATTTATACTATCGTGTTTGGCAGATTTTTTTGTGGATTTGCCTGTGCATTTGGAAGCGTTGGAGACTGGATACACGAAGTCTATTTGATTATATGTAAAAAGTTAAAGAAAAAGCCTTTAGTTATAAATGAAAAGATAAGAAGAAAATCAACCTTAATTAAATATATAATTTTAGCAACGATAGTGATTACATGTTTTTGTGGAGTATATTCAAAAACAAAAGGATGGAGTCCTTGGGAAGTATTTTCAATGTTATTAGCAGGAAATATAAGCTTATCAACTTATGTTCCTGCAATAATAATTTTACTATTAATAATAGTGGGTATGGCTGTATGTGAAAGATTCTTTTGCAGATTTCTTTGCCCTATGGGAGCCGTTTTTTCATTGCTGCCAATATTGCCGTTTTTTTCATTAGGCAGGGAAAGGGAAAAGTGCATAAAAGGGTGTAGGGCATGTATAAACAAATGTCCCTCAGACATAGAATTGCCTGAATTAGGCACAGACATACAAAGTGGGGATTGCTTTATGTGTCAAAAATGTATTGATATTTGCCCAAAGTCCAATGTTAGGACATCAGTAAAAAAATTACGTGGAAATGAAAGTATGTTTACTTTAATAAAAGTAATATTACTTATTATTCTGATGAAATATGCAGGGGTATAAAGAAATATATATTAATAAGATTTAATCTGTAAAAGACATTGAAAGAATGTTGATGGGCAGGAGAATTTGATGAAAAAGAGAGATTGGATTTTAGGTGCAGTTATTATTCTTGTGGCAGTTATTATGTACATTGAAATGAATGCCACGCAATCAGATGATGGTATGGCTGTAAAGATAACATTAGATGGAAAAGAGTATGGAACATATTCATTAGATGAAGATAGGGAAATAGAAATTAAAACAGATAATGGAAATAATAAGGTAGAGATTCATGACAAAAGTGTTGAAATGAAGGAAGCAGACTGTCCTGACAAATATTGTGTAAAGCAGGGAGAAATTAATAAAATCAGACAAAATATTGTATGTTTGCCCCACAAAATTGTTGTGGAAATAATATCTGCGGACAGTAGTAAACAAAATGAAGCAGACGCGATTGCAAAATAAGAGGATAACTATGAGTACAAAAAGAATAGCAAATATATCAATGCTAATTGCCCTTGCCATAATTTTTAGCTATGTAGAGGTTTTAATACCTATTAGTATAGGGATTCCGGGAATAAAAATGGGATTAGCTAATATCGTAATAGTTATTGCGTTATATAGTTTAAATTTAGGGGATGTATGGATGATATCAATAATAAGAATATTTATCATTGGTATTATGTTTGGTAATTTTATGTCAATTGCTTACAGTCTTTCAGGGGCTGTAGTAAGTCTTACCATTATGGCAATAATTAAGAAATCAAATATTTTGGGAATTATGGGGACAAGCATTATAGGCGGAGTATCTCATAATATAGCACAGCTTTTGGTAGCTATGTTTGTGGTAAGTAATAATGTTGTTTTGTATTATATGCCGGTTTTAATAATAGCAGGTGTAATAACAGGAGCAATGATAGGAATACTGTCTCAAAGAGTAGTAAATATTCTGAAAGACTATTTTTTTTAACACAGAGTTAGTTATAACTAATTTAAATAAGTGCAAACAAATTGATATTAACGGCTAAAATTTGGCCATTAATAATATAAAAAATTCTCAAACGGAGGTAAGAAAAAGTGAGAAGAAAGCAATTTTTAAAAAAGACTTTATCAGTTACACTTGCAGCAGCAATGGCATTAACTGTAAGTCAGGTAACTACATTTGCAGAAACTGATTCAATATTAAATGGAATTAGTTCATATGCAGCAGAAAATAATGGAACATACAAGTATGTTTATGCAGGTCTTACTTGGAGTGAGTATTGGAAGAGCGAAGGCGTGTATGAAGCAGAAAATGTTCAGTCTTCAGATGAACAGGATAGTAAAGGTGAATATGATAAAGGTGCATTTGATGCAGTATCAAGAGCAACAACAAACCATGGTATTCACAGAGGAAGTTTCCAGTGCAGTACAACAATTTATGATGAAGATGGAAATACATATAATGTTTCTTATTGGCAGAGTGATGATAAAGGAAAAGGAACTTCATCATGTGTTCTTACAGACGGAAGCGTTATTAATTTCGTAAAGGGAACAATTACATATAAAGATGAAGCAGGCAATGAAAAGACAGCAAAGATGAAAGATTATGTTGTTGCAGGAATTAAATATGTTCCTGTTGCAGTAAAGGCAGATGATTATGATGCGTTTAAAGAACAATATATTACTATAGAAAATGGTGAAAAACTTGCAGGAGGATATAGCGAAAATAATCTTAAGTCATTTGAAGAAACAGCTAACGTAACATTAAATACAAATGGCTTAAAGTTGGTCACAAAAAATGAAGATGGTTCATTTACATTTGGAAAGAGACAGACAGGAACTGATTCAGGTATTTTAGACAAAGAATTAGTTAAAGACGAAGGTGTTACAGTTAATGTTTTAGAAAACGATGATATAGGTGCATATGGCGAATTTATGAGAGTTGACTTAAAAGGAAACTATGGTGAATTAGGAGCAAATATGCAGACAGTAAAATGGACATATTATGGAAACGATGCTTCATATGAAATACCAGTTATTTCATATGGTACAAAGTTCGCAGCAGATAATTGGATGCACAAAGTTAATGGAATTCAGCTTGCACTTACAGATTCCATCCGTTGCCAGATTCCAAAGGGTTATGATGGAACAGGTTACTGGAAAGTTACAGTTTACGCTTTAGGACATGAAGATTATGAATTCACATTTAATGCTACATCGGCTAACGTAAAACTTTCAGACGATGACACAACAGTAGATACAACTGAATTAGCAAAATTAGTAGCAGAAGCTGCAAAATTAAATGAAAAAGATTACACACAGGCTTCATGGAAAGTATTCACAGAAGAATTTGATGAAGCAAAGGCAGAATTAGCAAATCCACAGAATCAGGCAACTGTAAATGAAGCAATTGCACATTTAACAGCAGCCATGAACTCACTTGAAAAAGTAAAAGTAGATGAAACAACAACAAATCCTGCAACAACTAATCCGTCAACAACACAAAAGCAGCCGGAAAGCAAAACTGAAACAACAACAAATCCGCAGAACACAACTGCTGTAGTTTCAGCACCAAAGGCTACAAAGATTAGCAAGACAATTGCCAAAAAGAAATCAATTACTTTGAAATGGAAAGTGGTTAAAAACGTAAAAGGATATGAAATTCAGGTAGCAACTGATAAGAAGTTTAAGAAAAACAAAAAGACAATATCAGTAAACAAACAAAAGGCAACTATATATATTGTAAAGAAATTAAAAGCAAAGAAAACATACAATGTTCGAATCCGTACATACAAAATCGTAGATGGAAACAAAGTATATTCAGCATGGTCAAAGACGAAATCCGTTAAGACAAAATAATAATAAAAAATAATTAATATGAAATACCGAAGATCTATTGTCAATAGATTTTCGGTATTTTTTTTTAATTAAAGTATGAAAAATAGAAAATTCAATCAACCATATTAGTTTCTCGATAATTTAAATAAATTAACCTTCCATAACAAACATTATTTTTTATAAAGAAAATTATTAAAAATAACATCACTTTTCATAACCGTATCTGACAGAAATCACCAAGGTAACAAAATTTCCACACTCCAGCCGGCAGAAGTATCCATAAGCAATAGAATGTCCACAATCCCAGCCGGCAGAAACTTTCATAAGCAAACGATAGGCAGATTTTTGAAATTTTGCGAGCATAGCGTAAGTTCAAAAGATATGTCTGAGCCGATAGGCGAGTTTATCTTTTGAACTTACAATAAGCGGCGCAGCAAAATAAAAAAATCAACGTGTTTGCTGTGAAAATATCTGCCGGCTGGGGAAAGGAAAATCAACGTGTATGCTATGGAAACTTCTGCTGAATAATAATTTAAATAAAGACTTCAAGATTATATTATGTTAAAATTATAATATAAAAAATGTAGTAGAAAGGAGCTGCCTATGAGAAAGTATTTTAGCCTTATTCTAAGTATAATGTTGGTAATATCATTAGTACCACAAAATACTATGGCACAACAAACAAATAATGTTATAACTAAAGAAAATACGAAAATTTCCGTATACGAAAATAACAGTGACGCTTCAATTGCCCAAAGCGATAATTCTGAAACTAATGAAAATTTAGTATACGTAACAGGAGACATAGTTTCAGATGATGGAAGTAATGTTGTAACATGGACAAAAGATAAAACATATGTTGTATGTTCAAAAAATATAGTTGAATTACCATATGTTAAATGTAAACTTGTAATCGAACCGGGAACAACAGTTTTATTTGGAACAGGAACGGGAAATGTTAACGGAGTAGAAAATTCAGATGTAGTTTATAGACCATATTCTATTTTTAGAGTAGAAGAAGGTGGAAGCATAGAAGCAAAAGGTACACAGGATGAGCCTATTGTTTTTAAAAATATTGATACTCACGCAGGGTGGAATGGAATAGAGATAACACTTCCTGATAATGGAGAAGTGACAGACACATTTGAATATTGTTATTTTATAAACGGTGGAGCACAGTTTAGAGATTTCACAGAGGGATTAATTGATGTATCTCATGGGACAAAGAATACGAAGTTTAATCTTACAGTAGACCATTGTATATTTGATAGTACAGAGTTAGTAAGCAAAAATATTTTGCAACCGAGTGAAATAGGTGCAGGATTTTTTTATGGAGATTATGATGCAAATACTGTTGAATCAAATATTAAAATATCAAATTCAATGTTCAAATCACTTTCAATGGGAATTGAAGGTTATACAAAGGATTTAGCATATGAGTATTTTTATAATGATAAATCAAAATGTAAAATAGAAAATAATACATTTAAAAACAATATTCCCGGTTCTTACAATCCGTCTGTTAACTGGGGAGGAAATGCGGAAATAATAAATAATGAATTTTATACAACAGAAGGTGGAGCATTAACAAAAAATGCGTTGAATCTTGATGGACAATGTGATTTTGTAATAGAGGGAAATGTATTCCACGGAAGTCAATCTAATGAATCATCAGAAATGAATAAGTGTGCACCTATACGAGTTCAATTTGGAGCAAATGTCAATGCTGATAAAACAAGAACTTATGCGAACAATACATGCGATTACTCAGCTGTATTTGGAAAGTACGTTGAACTTAGTGGCTCAATGATAACTCCGGAATGTACATTAGGAGAAATAGACGGTCTGGAATATTACTTTAAAAATTGTACTATAGGATATAACAATGGAAATGATGCAAAAGTAATATTGACTTCAGAACATCCTTATGTAATTGCATCGTTAGATATTATGTATAATGGAGAGCTGATTGCAAAAGGAACAAAGGAAAATCCTATTAAATTTGTAGGGGCTTCTGACAGAGGATTAACAAATGCAAGCAATCAAATTTCCATAACGCAGAATTCGTCTTCGGATTATTTAAATGGAAAAGCCGTATTTGAAAATTGTGAATTTGATAATGTTAAAATGCAGGCAAACATAATAAGCAAAAAGACCGGATATGAGGGAGAAATTCCGCAAATACTTACAGTAAAGGATTGTAAATTTACCAATGAATCAAGTGGAATGTATGTTACACTTAACAGCTATAATGATTACATTTATGGAAAAATTTCTGTAGAAAATACAATTTTTGAAGGAAAAAACAATGATTCTTTCACGGGATTAAGCATATCAGCTTATGGAACAAAAGTACCAAAAGATAATATTTTCAAAATTTCAAATTGTATTATACATAATTTTAATAAGCAAAATGATGGAATTGGTCTATCATTAAGTGTAGAAGAAGATTTAATTGAAAAAATAGTTTTGGAAAATGTTACAATTGCAAACTGCTATTATGGAGTAAGCATAGGCAGATATATGACAAAACTTCCGATAATAAAAAATTGTATAATAGCCGGAAACAAGAGAGGATTTAAGAATCTAAATGACGATACAGACACATCAAATATAACATATACATGCATATATAATGATAGCTGGAATGGTAACACTTATAATTATGGAATAGGATGTATATTTGAAGAACCATTATTTGCAAATATAGAAAAAGGAAATTATCATTTGAAATCTAAAGGCGGAAGATGGAATGGAACGATGTGGATTGCGGATGATGTTACAAGCCCTTGCATAAATGCAGGTGACCCGTTAAGTGATTATTCAAATGAACCGGCTCCTAATGGAAGCAGAGTTAATATGGGTGCTTATGGAAATACGGCAGAAGCTTCGAAAACAGATGATGGGACTTTTATTCCAACTGAATGTGAGCACAAAAATACGACAATTATAAATAAAAAAGATGCAACAGAACAAGAGGAAGGATACACAGGAGATACTTATTGTAACGATTGTGATAAAATAATTGCAATAGGAAAAACATTACCAAGAATTATAGCATCAACTTCTGAGACAACAAAAGAAGCAGATTCTACACAAACAACAAAAAAAGCAGATGTAACTAATCCGACAACACAAAAGCAGCCGGAAAGCAAAACTGAAACAACAACAAATCCGCAGAATACAACTGCTGTAGTTTCAACACCAAAGGCTACAAAGATTAGCAAGACAATTGCCAAAAAGAAATCAATTACTTTGAAATGGAAAGTGGTTAAAAACGTAAAAGGATATGAAATTCAGGTAGCAACTGATAAGAAGTTTAAGAAAAACAAAAAGACAATATCAGTAAACAAACAAAAGGCAACTATATATATTGTAAAGAAATTAAAAGCAAAGAAAACATACAATGTTCGAATCCGTACATACAAAATCGTAGATGGAAACAAAGTATATTCAGCATGGTCAAAGACAAAAAGAGTTAAGACAAAATAGTAAAAAATAATTAAAAATTACTAAGGTGAAATACCGAAGGTCTATTGTTAATAGATTTTCGGTATTTTTTTAAATTAAAGTATGAAAAATAGAAAATTTAATCAACTATATCCGATTTTAAAGAACTATATAAATTAAATCACCCAATCTGTCAAAACTTTTTATAAGCAACAAAATTTCCATACCCCAGCCGGCAGAAATATCCAGAGCAACAAAATTTCCACACCCCAGCCGGCAGATATTTTCATAAGCAAACGATAGGCAGATTTTTGAAATTTTGCGAGCATAGCGTAAGTTCAAAAGATATGTCTGAGCCGATAGGCGAGTTTATCTTTTGAACTTACAATAAGCGGCGCAGCAAAATAAAAAAATCAACGTGTTTGCTATGAAAAAATCTGCCGGCTGGGGAAGGAAAATCAACGTGTTTGCTATGAAAAAATCTGCCGGCTGGGGAAGGAAAATCAACGTGTTTGCTATGAAAATATCTGCCGGCTGGGGAAAGGAAAATCAACGTGTTTGCTATGAAAATATCTGCCGGCTGGGGGGAAGGAAAATCAACGTGTTTGCTATGAAAAAATCTGTCGGCTGGGGAAGAAATTCAAAATATAAAACATAATCAAATTAACATATGATATAATTTAATCACAATATGAAAAGAAAAATTATGGAGGCAATATGGAAAAAGTAATAGAGGTAAAAAATCTAACTAAAGAATATAAAGAACAAAAGGCAGTTGATAATTTATCATTTGATGTATATGAAGGAGAAATATTAGGATTACTTGGACCTAACGGAAGTGGTAAAAGTACAACTATAAATTCAATTTTAGCATTGCTTAAATATCAGAACGGAAGCATAAAAATATTTGGTAAGGATATGAAACCCGATTCGTACGATATAAAATCGAAAATTGGAGTCATTTTTCAGGAGGTTGCAGTATTTAATGAATTAAATGTATATGACAATATAAACTATTTTTGTGGATTATACATAGAAGATAAAAATATCAGAAAGCAATATGTAGAAGATGCCATTGAATTAGTAGGACTTGGTGAATTTAAAAAATATTTGCCAAAACAACTTTCAGGGGGACTTTTAAGAAGATTAAATATTGCCTGTGGAATAGCACATAAACCAAAACTTATTTTTCTTGATGAACCAACAGTAGCAGTCGACCCACAGAGTAGAAACAATATTTTAGATGGAATTAAGAAATTAAGAGACGATGGTGCCACAATAGTTTACACAACACATTATATGGAAGAGGTAGAGATACTTTGCGATAGAATTATAATTCTTGATAAAGGAAAAATAATAGCTCAGGGAACAAGCGAAGAACTGAAACAACAGGCAAATATTGAAGAAAAAATAGAACGTGTAGGACCTACATTAAATGATGTATTTTTGAAATTAACAGGAAAGGAATTAAGAGATTAATGTTTATTCATAATTTGAAATATACGATAAAAACATTGTTTAAAAATAAAATATTAGTCTTTTGGACATTTGCCTTTCCGATTATTCTTGGAATATTTTTCAATATGGCATTTTCCAACATAGAAAAAGATGAAGTATTAAAAGTGTTTGATATTGCAGTCGTAGATAATGACGAATTTGAAACGCAGGAAATATACAAAAACGCATTAAAAGAATTATCGGATAATGATAATAAAGACAAATTATTTAATATCAAATATGTAAGTAATAAAAAAGCAGATTCACTATTAGATGATTCTAAAATTGAAGGATATGTTGTATTTAAGAACGACGAACCGCAGGTTGTAGTAAAGGCAAATGGTACATATCAAACATTACTTAAGTTTGTCATAAATGAAATCAGACAGAATGAAACAATAGTAGAAGAATTGACCGAAAAAAATATAGAAAACGAAATAGCAAACGGGAATTTTACATTTGATACAGACAAAATAGTAAATCAAATATTAGACAAAATTAATGATGAACAAGTTAATTTGAAAAATATTTCTAATTCAAATTTAAGTTATATGCAAATAGAATATTATACTTTAATTGCGATGATGTGTATGTATGGTGGAATATTCGGGTTGACTGCAATAAATAACTGTCTGGCGAATATGAGTAGCAAGGGAAAAAGAATTTCCGTGTCACCAAATAAAAAAAGCACAATTATTTTGAGTTCGACTATAGGAAGTTATGCGGTAAGTCTGGTAGGACTTGCGGTACTTATGGCATTTTTGACATTTGTAATAAAAGTTGATTTTGGAGAAAATCTTTTGTTAATTATTTTACTTTCCATGGTAGGAAATCTGGCAGGAATTGCACTAGGGGTAGTAATTGCTTCAATATTCAGAGTGTCAGAAGGTGCTAAGACAGGAATAACTATTGCTGTTACAATGTTCTTTTCTGTTTTTTCAGGAATGATGGGAGTTACATTAAAATATGTAATTGATAAAAATGTGCCTATAATTAATCTGATAAATCCAAATAACTTAATAACTGATGGCTTTTATTCATTATACTATTACGATACTTTAGACAGATATTTTAGAGATATCATTTATTTGATTATATTTATCATAATTTGTCTATTAATTTCGTTTGTTAGCTTAAGGAGGGAAAAGTATGACAGTATTTAAGACTATTTTAAAGATATTAAATAAATTAAAGGGAATGATTATTTTATATACTGCCATACTTGTTGCAATAACAGCGCTTAATCAGACATCAGGTAATAATATGACAAATTTTGAAGATTCAAAACCAAGTGTGTTAATTGTAAATAAAGACAGTGAAGATAATATTGCTAAAGGCTTTGAGGATTATATAAGTAAACATTCAGAAATAAAAGATATAGATACAAAAGACGAAGACAAAATAAATGATGCAATTTTTTACAGAGACGTAAATTATGTAATTTATATACCAAAAGATTTTGGAAAAAATTTATTAGATGGAAAGAATCCTTCGTTGGAATATAAATCATGTGGTGATGAATATTCTTCATATGCCCAAATGATGGTGGAAAAATACATAAAAACCGTGCTTATTTACAAGGATTATTATAGTGGAGTTGAGTTAATTTCAAAAGTAAATAAAGTTGTGGACAAAGATACAAAGGTTTATATGAAAACGACTTTAGATACATCAAAGTTAAGCAGCATGACACAGTATTTTAATATCCTAAATTACGCCTTGCTTGCAGGATGTGTGTATTGCATCAGTATGATTTTAGCAAGTTTAAATGATGAGACTGTAAGAAAGAGAACAATTATAAGCAGTTTCAATTACAAAAAATATAATAGAATCGTACTATTATCAAATTCCATAGTAATATTTGCAATGTGGATTTTATATATGATTTTGGCATTGATTTTGTTTAAAGACTTAATGTTTAGTTCAAATGGTTTAGGCTATGTTATAAATTCATTTGTATTTACGATATGCAGTCTGACCATAGGATTTTTAATTGGAAATATTACGCAGAATAAGAATGCTATTGGTGGAATAGTAAATGTAATAGCACTCGGCACATCATTTCTTTGTGGATGCTTTGTGCCATTTGAATACATGCCTGATTATGTATTGAAAATAGCACATATATTGCCAACATATTATTATGTAGCAAATAACCAACTGATAAAAACTATGGAAGCTTTTAATTTTGAAAGCATTAAACCATTGTTAATAAATGGGGCAGTTATAGTAATTTCCAGTTTTATATTTGTCGCAGTAACAAATTATGTAAGTAAAAGAAAACAGATAATAAATTAAGAATTTTAAAAATGCTATTTTATAGTTTTTTATCAAAAATACCCGGTTGTGAAAATGGTTCACAACCGGGTATTTGTTTTTATTATTTGCTACATTCTAAAACAAAGGCTTTAGCAGCAACTTCGGAATTTTCATAGACACCTGCTCCTAAATAATTAGCCTCCATTCTTAAAGTTTTTTAAAACTTATAGTCCTTCTTTAATACAGTTATTAAAATTGATAATACCTGTTTCATATTAATAGGCTTTGGTATATGAGCATTCATTCCGGCTTCTTTACATGCTTTTATGTCTTCAGCAAATGCATCAGCAGTCATTGCTACAATAGGAATATTTCGTATATACGCATCTTCGTTTTTCCTGATTTTACGTGTAGCTTCTTTTCCGTTCAGTACAGGCATTTGGATATCCATTAAAATTAAGTCATAAAAGCCTTTGGAAGAGGAAGTCAAAGTGTTTATGCATTCAAGACCATTTACGGCACGGTCACATGAAACTTTATATTCGGAAAGCATTGTTTTAATAATTTCCCAATTTAAATCATTGTCTTCTGCAACAAGTACATGTAATGAAGAAAAATCATAATTTTTTTCATATAATGAATCCGGATTTACTGTATCTAAATGCTTGTGTTCGTTAAGTACTGCTAAATCAAGGTAAACAGTAAATGTAGTTCCTTTCCTTAATTCGCTTTTACAATCAATTGAGCCGTTCATTAAATCTACAAGCTGTTTAATAATGGCAAGGCCTAAACCGGTTCCCTGAATTTTATTAGTTCGACTGTCAAGAGCTCTGGTAAATGAATTATACATTGTTTCCTGAAATTCTTTAGTCATACCGATTCCGTTATCAGAGACAACAATTTTTAGTCGTATTTTTTCGTCATCATCCGGTAATCGTGACTGACTTATATCAAATAAAACTTTTCCACCATTGTCAGTATATTTTACGGCATTAGTTAAAAGATTAGTTGTTATCTGATTAAGTCGTAAAGGATCAGCTGACAAAGTTTCGTAAATAATGTCATGCATATTAACCTCAAGCGAAATGCCTTTATATTCAGCCTGAGGGCGAATAATACTAACAACTTCATTTACACAGTCCTTAAGTGAAAAAGGTTCTATAGAAATAGCCATTTTCCCACTCTCAATTTTTGAAATATCTAAAATATCATTTATTAATGTTAAAAGATGATTTCCGGCAAGAGAAACTTTATCCAGACATTCGCCCATATATTCAGGATCATTTAAATGTTTTTTCGCAATTTGAGTCATTCCCAAAACGCCATTCATTGGAGTACGGATATCGTGAGATATAGTGGACAAAAATTGTGTTTTTGCCTGACTTGCATGTTCAGCTTCACTTGCAGCTTTTCTTAAACTATGATTAATTGATAATATGTAAAATGTATCAAGAATTGTTAAAAACAATACTGTTCCACATATAATTGCAACAATACTCCAGTTCATATTAACTGAATTAATATCCTTTACAGGAATATATCCTATGATGTATAAATCTAAATTTTTTCCAAAACTTGAATAGTACCAATAGCAATTTTCGTTACGATAGTCTTTGTATTGAAGCAAGCCACTATCGGACGATTTAATTTTGTTAGCAAGCTCGTCGACTTTATTGTAATCATTTTGAAAATTGTATCCGCGAATATAGTCATAAAAAGTTCTTGATTTCATCGAAGGAGACTGAATAACATATTCACCGTTAGAGTTAATAAGACTGATTTCTGCTGATTTATATTCAGTTGGAAATGCACATGCATTTTTTAGGTAATCAACAGGAAGCAATCTTAAAAGCAGGTAAGGCTTTGTCTTATTGTTACCAATATTTAAATAAACTCTAGTACCAACACTGATGACAGTCTGTTGTAGTCCGTCAACGCGATATTTACCAAGAACATAAACCTGACCGGATTGTGATTTAAACATATTCTGCATTTTTTTTATCATTGCATGACATGCATTGGTATCTGTATCATAAAATGTTTTGTAACAGTTAACAGAGTAATTTCCATTTTTATCTGCAATAGTAGAAATAGCTGAGAAGTCATCCATATCAACGAAGTGTGCATAGCGGTTGCCCTGTGTGTTAATATTCTGCACAAATTTTATTGCTTCATCTATAGTCATATTATTGCTGGAAATGTAGTGAGCCCAGTTATCGACATATCCTTTTTCTGCATGTAAATAGCTTTCAGTAAGCTGTTTCATAGAGTCAGTAGAGTCGCAGAAATTATCTAAACGTAAGGCGACGCTTTTGTTTTCCGTAGTAATAGAATAGGAGTAGGAAGATAAAAGTGCCACTACAATCATAATAATATTGCATAAGAGTAAAAGAAATTTTTGGATACTAGTTTTTTTAGTATACTTATTTGTATATTTATTAGCTGAGTTATCTTTTGAATTATCTTGTGTCACAATAATCTCTCCTTTCGCAAAATTTAGTAATAATTTGCTTACAAAGAAGTAATAAAATTAGTAATTTTCCGAACCAAATTACATTACCTAATTATAACATATTGAGTAAAATTTAACTATAATAATCCCTATAATGTGATACAATATTTAAGGTACGATTGAAAAAGGAAAGGATAAAAATTAATGGAAAAAAAGAGGGACGGGTTTAAGAGTAGAACAGGCTTTGTAATTGCATGCATAGGGTCGGCAGTAGGAATGGGAAATATATGGAGATTTCCTTATATGGTGTCAGACTGGGGAGGTATGACATTTTTAATCCCATACGTTTTATTTGTTATTTTAATTGGAGCAACAGGGCTTATCGAAGAAATGGCGCTTGGAAGAGCTGCTAAAGGTGGACCTATTAAAGCATTTGGCAAATGTACTGAAGTTAGGACAGGTAATAAAAGAATCGGAGAAGTGATTGGTGCACTTCCGGTTATCGGTTCATTAGCATTAGCAATAGGATATACGGTAGTTGTAGGATGGATATTTAAATATACATATTTAGCAATTACAGGTCAGCTTTCTGATATGGGACATGATATGGATGCTATTGGCGGAATGTTTGGAAGTACAGCAACAAATTTTGGTAATAATTTATGGCTTGTAATCGCAGTAATTGTTACAGCCGTAATAATGGCATTTGGAATTGCCAGTGGTATCGAAAGGGCAAACAAATTTATGATGCCACTTCTTTTTGTATTATTTTTGGGATTAGGAATTTATGTATTTACGCTTCCGGGTGCAAGTGATGGATATAAATACATATTTACAATAAATCCTAAAGGATTGCTTGACCCGAGATTGTGGATTTATGCATTTGGACAGGCATTTTTCTCATTATCAATAGCGGGAAATGGAACAGTAATTTATGGTTCATATTTAAGTGAATCAGAAAATGTAGTAAGTTCTGCAAGAAACGTAGCAGTATTTGATACAGTAGCAGCATTACTTGCAGCATTTGTAATAATTCCGGGAATGGCTGTTGGTGGAGCAGAATTGTCTTCAGGCGGACCGGGACTTATGTTTATCTATCTTGTAAATGTATTTAATGGAATGTCGGGTGGAAAGATTGTAGGAATAATTTTCTATATTTGCGTTTTATTTGCGGGAATGAGTTCTCTTGTAAATTTATATGAGGCACCGATAGCAACATTAGAAGAAAGATTAAAATTTAAAAGACCGGTAGCTGTTTTGAGTATAGCGGTAGTTGGGTGCGCAGTTGCGCTTGTTATTCAGGGGATTGTTTCAGGATGGATGGATGCAGTATCAATTTATATTTGTCCATTAGGTGCAATGCTTGCAGCAATTATGTTCTTCTGGGTTGCAGGGAAGGATTTTGCAATTAGTGCAGTAAATAAAGGCAATAATAAGCCGATTGGCAAATGGTTTATGCCACTTGGAAAATATGTGCTTGTACCATTAGCGTTTATAGCACTTGTGGCCGGAGCAATGCTTGGAGGAATAGGCTGATAATGTTAAACAAAGAAACAGCATATTATCATCTTCCCGGATTATTTGAATTTTACGGGTTGTACCGTGAGTTTTTGCCATTGTTTCGTGAACATAGAGAATATTTTTACGACTGGTGCGATATAGGTTCTATATATGGAGCTCCGGCAGATTGTGCTTGGGGCGGAGGCCGTGTCGGATTTGGAGAAAATAATCCAAAAGAAGTTTTAGCATTAATGAAGGAATATGGCATTTCAGCAAGACTGACATTTAGTAATTCATTGTTGAGAAATGAACATCTTTCAGATAAGAAATGCAATGACCTATGCTCTATGTTTGAAGAAAAGAATGGAATACAAAATGGTGTGATAATTCACTCAGATTTGCTATTAGATTATTTAAAAAATAAATATCCTGAATTTTATTTTGTCTCATCAACAACTAAGGTGTTAACTGATTTTGAACAATTAAAAAATGAGATAAATAGAGATGATTTTCTTTATGTTGTTCCGGATTTTCGGTTAAATAAAGAATTAGATAAATTGAATAGGTTATCAGAAAAGCAGAAGGATAAAGTCGAATTTTTATGCAATGAATGCTGTTGGTTTGGTTGCACTGACAGAAAAAAATGTTATGAAACTGTAAGTCGCAAAAATTTAGGAGAAAAATTCAAAGAGTATCGTTGCGTGGCTCCTGATGCAGAGAGTGGCTATAAATTTTCTAAAGCAATGACAAATCCCGGTTTCATTGGTATAGATGATATAAAAAATATTTATATGCCTATGGGCTTTTCAAATTTTAAAATTGAAGGACGAAGCTTAGGAAGTGCTTTGATTCTGGAATTTTTACTTTATTATATGACTAAGCCTGAGTATCAGATTCATGTCAGAGAAAGAATTTACTTGGACAACATGTTGGATTTATTTTAAAAGTAGCATAGTAGCCTGGTATTTGGTTTGTGACTTGGATTTTATCCCAAAAAGATGTTATGTATTTAAGCAAATTTTATTTATATAAATCTGAGCGAGGAAATGGATATGCACGTTAAATGTTGGAATTTGTCATTAAAAATGCAAAGGAACTTAAATTAAATGGCATAGTTAATAACTATATGTTATTAGGAATAAGGAGAAGGACATGAAAATAGCTATCGTTGATGATAATGAGGATGACAGAAAGAGACTGCAAGAGGAAATTACAAAAATTTGCGATAACAAATCAAGAAAAGATTTTGAAATCACAGAATTTTTTAGTGGAGAAGATTTTATAAATTTAATAGAGAAAAATGAAAACAAAAAATATTTTGACATTGTATTCTTAGACATTTATATGAATGGAATTACAGGAATTGAAACGGCAAAGAAACTAAGAGAAACAGACAATCAGTCAAAGATAATATTTATCACAACAAGTAATGAATTTGCCAGTGAAAGCTATGAAGTTAAAGCATATGACTATCTGATAAAACCATTTAGTAAAGAACGTATACTTAAAACTATGGAAAGAATATCTGAGGATGAAAAGAATAATAAAAAAATATTAGATTTACCGGATGGACAGATTATACCAATTGATTCTTTATTATATACAACTTTTTCAGGGCATTATGTAACAATTTATCTGATTGATGGAAACAAAATCCAATTAAGATGCACACAGAAAAATTTTGAAGCATGTATACAAGAACATAAGGAACTTATTCAATGCTTTAAAGGAATAGTAGTTAATATTACAAAAGTAGATGGGCTTGAGGAAGACAGATTTAAACTGATAAATAAAGAATATGTTCCAATTAGCAGGAGAAAATATGCAGAAGTAAAGAAATCTTACACAGATTATCTGATAGAGAGATTAAGACAAGGGGAGGATATATAAATGTCTAATTTAAGAATATTTGAGATAATATTATATTCGTGTCTTAATTTAATTCCATACTTAGGACTTGCAATTTATCCCTTTATTGATAAACTACGTTTTTCAAAGAAAACAACAATGTTTTTTGCAATTATTCTTACGATATTTCAAAATGCGATGGGGATATATGCAACAACCTGTTCGCAAAGTCAGAAAGGACTTATTTCCCTAATAAGTACGGTAAGTTATGCAGCGTTCTATTTTATTGCCATAAAAGATTATTTTGGAAAACTTGTATTTGTGCTTCTTATAGTATCAAATTTTGCTAATTTTATTGTAATGGCAGGAAAATGCATGGAAGGTCACATATTCCCACAAATGGCCATACAGAATAACCGTTGGACATTTTCATTATGCACAATAATTGTGCAGATAATATTTGTACCAATTATATTTATATACTTTAAAAAATATATAAAAGGTCTTGCAGACATTAAAATTAATGGAAAAATGTGGAGATACCTATGGATGATACCTGCCACATTTTATTTATTCTGGTATCACGGTCTGTATTTTAACTCTAAATCTTCATTGGAACTTGCTTTAAATTATGTCAGTCTAATATTTACATTTTTAGTAAATGTAGGTGCGCTTTTGGTATATGGAGTATTAATCAGTGCAATGTTTGAATTTGAACACAATTTAAAACTGCGTGATGAAAATAAGCAGCTTGCACTTCAGAATCTTCGTTATGACGAAATGAAAAAACAGATGGATGCAACAAGAAGGGCAAGACATGACTTGAGACATCACATAAGTGTTGTACATGCAATGGCACAGAATAATGAATGCAAAAAAATAGAAGAGTATCTGGGAAAATATCTTAAGCATTCATATTTGAAAAATCCAATTGTATATTGTGGAAATTTTGCATTAAATACGGTGCTTGTATATTATGTGCAGGAGGCTGAAAAATCAGATATAAGTATAAATGTAGATGTTTCTATTCCAAATGAAGTAAATATCAGCGATTCAGATTTGACAGTGTTATTTGGAAATTTGCTCGAAAATGCTATTGATGCATGCAAAAATATAGAAATAGAAAAAAGAAAAATTGATTTAAAAATACATAAACCAAATGCAGAAGCAATAGTATTTTCAATAGATAATACATTTGACGGAAATATAAAAATGAAAGGAAACAGATTTTTGTCAACAAAAGAAAATGGTAGTGGAATAGGAATTGAATCCGTAAAATATGTTGTAAATAAATATGAAGGAGATATTAAAATAGAAATTAACGAAAAGAAATTCTGTGTTAGTGGAGTATTATTGCAACCACCTGAAATATAAAGAAAATATAGAAATAAAAAGGATACCGGCTTTATATGAGTCAGGTATCTTTTTTATTACAACCACTTGATGCCTAAAATTAACCGTTTGACGCCAGAACATAGAATTGAAATATAGTCTTATTCTATAATAAAACATGAAGTAAATTGGAAAAATATACATATCTAAATGGGAGGGCAAATATGAGAAAAAAAGTGACACGATTTTTAAGTATGACACTACCGTTGGCAATGATTTTTACTAATAATTTCATGCCTGTCAGTACATATGCAGCTACTGATAATAGTGAAGAAAACGTAATGTATGCAGACAATATAGCATATGACAAGACTACAGGACACTTGTATAAATTGACAAGTGAGGAAGGAAATTATGAGCGGGTTTTGGCTTTGGCAAAAGAAAGCGGAGGCTATCTTGCATGTATTTCCAATGCAAGGGAAAATGACATCGTTGCGAATGTTATTTCAGAGCAAGGTGCTAATACATCATCTTATATTGGACTTATAAGAAATGAAGAAAATCTTGATGAATGGCTGTGGGCAGATGGAAGTGAAGTAAGTTATACTAATTGGAATGATGGCGAACCAAACAACAAGAATGAAAAAGCAGGAGAGGTTTACGATAATAAAAGATCAAATGGTGCAGGAAAGTGGAATGACTGCAATACGACTTCACTTCGCACAGGTGTTATAGAATATGATTCATGTATTCATCCTAAATCACAGAACGTTATAAAGGATAGAACTTTAGCTGACTGTGAACAGGGAGGGTATACCGGAGATGTTTACTGTGGATTTTGTAATGAAAAAATAAGTGACGGCGAAGAGATTGAAGCTAGAGGACATTCTGATGCAGTATTAGATGAAAGCACAGTTAAAGAAGCTACATGTACTGAAACCGGTTATTCGGGTGATAAGATTTGTCCTGTTTGCGACAAGGTATTAGAGCAGGGCAAAGTGCTTAAGGCAAATGGACACAAAGAGGCTGAACAGGTTAGAAATGCCAAAAAAAGCAGTTGCTATCAGAAAGGCTATACAGGAGATAAATACTGTGAAGTATGTGATGAAACTTTGCAGGAAGGAAAGGCAATTCCTAAGCTTGAGCATGAATACGAAAATGATGTATGTAAAAACTGCGGAAGAGTAAATAACGCTCAGGTAGACGTAACATATAGCTTAACGAAAACAATAGATTGTCCGTATACAGTATTTCAATTTACGGCACCTGAAAGTGGGGGATACACATTTACAGGAGATTCAGAATGGGATAGCTATGGATATCTTTACAAGGCAGATAAATTTAATGATTCCGTAATAAGTGCAGGAATGGAAATGTATTATGCCAGATTAAAGGACAATAATGCATCAACACCACGATTAAAAGATTATTGGATAAGTGATGATGATAGCGGAATTGGTCCAGCGCCTAAGATAACTGCAGAACTAACAAAGGGAGAGACATATTACTTTGTTTTTGGACCTTATATAACAGAATATGGAGATTTTAAGCTGACAATAACGTGTGCGCATACAAAAACGCATGTTGAAGGAAGAACACTTGAAAGCTGTGAGCAGGGAGGCTATACCGGAGATGTTGTGTGCGATATATGTGGAAAAGTAATAGAAAATGGCACTACAGTTGAACCTTCAGAGCATACGCCGGGTGATTTAGAGAATGCCAGAGAGAACAGTTGTTATTTAGACGGCTATACAGGAGATAAATACTGTACGGTATGTAATACGCAACTTCAGCAAGGAGAAGTAATTCCTAAACTTGAACATGAATACGAAGATGATGTATGTAAAAATTGTGGAAGAGTAAATAATGCTCAGTTAGATATAACATACACTTCAAAGACAACAAAAGATTATCCGTATACAGTATTTCAATTCACGGCACCGGAAAGTGGAAGATACACATTTACAGGAGATTCAGACTGGGACAGCTATGGATATCTTTACAGGGCAGATAAATTTAATGATTCCGTAATAAGTGCAGGAATGGAAATGTATTATGCCAGATTAAAGGATAATAATGCATCAAGACCACAATTAAAAAACTATTGGATAGGTAATGATGGTGGTAATAACCTGGCACCGAAGATAAATGTAGAACTAACAAAGGGAGAGACATATTACTTTGTTTTTGGACCTTATTCAACAGAATATGGAGATTTTAAGCTGACAATAACGTGTGTGCATACAAAAACGCATGTTGAAGGAAGAACGCTTGAAAACTGTGAGCAGGGAGGCTATACCGGAGATGTTGTATGCGATACATGTGGAAAAGTAATAGAAAATGGCACTACAGTTGAACCTTCAGAGCATACGCCGGGTGATTTAGAGAATGCCAGAGTGAACAGTTGTTATTTAGATGGCTATACAGGAGATAAACACTGTACGGTATGTAATATGCAACTTCAGCAAGGAGAAGTAATTCCTAAATTCGAACACGAATATGAAAATGATGTATGTAAAAACTGTGGAAGAATAAGAAATGTACAGAAGAATAAAGTATATGATACTCAAATAACTAAAGACTTACCAATTCAGGTAATAGAATATACTGCAGATAAGGATGAATATGTTAGTTTTTATTGTAGTAATAAAACCGGTTGGGACAGTTATGGATTCTTATTTGATTCAGAGAATTATAGTGATGAAATGATAAGAAATGAGCTTGATAAATTCTTTGATGAAGACGAATACAAAATACGATTTAATAATGCTCTTGACTCTGATGATGATGGTGGAAACAATGGAGCTCCACAGGTTGAATACGAGCTTACTAAGGGTGAAAAATATTATTTTGTAGTTGTACCTTATGGCTATAATGATGAGTATGAATATGGCGAATTTACCATAACTGTTGGTTGTGCACATTATAATATTCATGTAGAAAATAAAACAATTAATAGTTGTGAAGAAGGAGGTTATACCGGAGATATTATCTGTGATGATTGTGGAGAAACAGTAGAAGAAGGAGTAACCATAGAACCTCACAGTGAACATTCTTATTATGAATATAACAGAAAAGATGCAACGTGTAATGAATATGCAAAGACTTATTACAGATGTAGGTATTGCAATGCTAAGAAAACTGAAATAGATACTAATGCAGGATATGGTTCACATAAATATGAATTTGTAGGTAGCATAGAAGCAACATGTACAACAGACGGATATCTTGGAGATTACAAGTGTATATATTGTGGAGAAGAAAGTGAAAATCAGCCTACAAATAAAATTATAAAAGCATATCATGATTATCCGGAAGGAAGCAGAAATCAATATTTTATATATGATTATAATATGGTCAAGGCAACATGTGAAAAGGATGGTTATACCGGCGATGTATACTGCCCAATTTGTAAAGAAACAATAGAAAAAGGCAAAGTAATAAACAAATTAGGTCATTCATTTAAAGATGGTGTTTGCGAGGAATGTGGTGCAGAAGAAGAATTCGTAAAACAACAAAAAGACGGATATTTTGAAATTACTACATTTGAAGACCTGATATTATATTTGAAAAATATTTACAGTGGTATTAATGGAAAACTTATGAGTGACATTACATTCCCTGAAAACTATGAGGATGAAGATGATCTTATAGGAAATGTGAATGCAGTAAATATTATTTTTGATGGTAATGGCCATTCGATATCAGGAATCAACCAAAGAGGAGAAAACAGACCATTATTTAATTTTGTTTATTCTAGTGAAATAAAGAACATTAATATTAAATATGTAAATGAAAACTTTACAAGTGGAATGGCTGCAGACATAGCAATTGGAGCAAAAAATTCAGTTTTTAGAAACTGTAGTGTTAGTGGTAACAAAAATCTTAATAACCTTAATGACTGTTTATCAGCAATGGTTTGTTTTGCGGATAATTGTAAATTTATCGGTTGCACAAATAATGCTAATGTTACAGGTACGGGATCAGGTGGAACAGCAGCAGGAATTGCATATATAATAACTGAAAATACTATTGTAGAAGATTGTGTGAACAATGGAAAATTATCTATGCAAAATGGCATGGCAGCAGGAATTGCAGTCAATGTATATTCAAGCACAATTAAGAACTGTATAAATAATGGTAGTATTAATGGCTATAATATAGCAAGCGGAATAGTAATTGATGTTCAGGGAGAACTTATTCCGGGGACAACTGAGATATCAGGTTGCATAAATAAGGGAAGAATAGAAGCAAATAGTTACTATGATCATTATGCATCCGGAATCTGTTCTAAATATAAAGGTAATTTTGATTCACCGGGGAAACTAATAATAAGTAATTGTGTAAATGAAGGATATGTCAAAGGTGGTACAGTAGCCGGAATTATTTGTGAAGCCAATGGAAAGTTAGAAATAACAAGTTGTGAAAACAATGGAAATATTGATGGAGATGATAGCGCAGCAGGAATCTGTGAATATATAAATAATGCACAGAATCACAACAAAATAAAAATTAGTAATTGTAAAAATAACGGAGATATATCAGCAGAAAGTGCAGCCGGAATAGTTGATTATGGATATTACTTTGATATTAACAATTGTATAAATAATGGAAATATTTTATCTGACAGATATGGCGGAGGAATATTAGCATATGTATATGGTGTAAATGGTTCTGAATTAATTAATAATGGCGATATAAATGCATACGAATATGCCGGAGGAATTTGTGCATATGATGAAGGAAAATCAACGTATGATAAATTATACAATTCAGGAAAAATTGATACTAGAAATATTGCAGCAGATAAGAATAGTCTTGTAAATTCTGATGAAGAAATAAACGTAACTAACTCAGAAGAAAAACATGTACATAACTATGATAGCGAAGCAAATATTATTAAAGCAACATTAGAAGCTGACGGTTACAGGGAATTTAAGTGTTATTGTGGTGACAGTAAAAAAATTGCAATAAGCAGAATTGATAGTGTTAATATTTCAAATGAAAAATATGAATACACTGGAAATTCAATTGCATTACCAACAGTAACAGTTACTGATGCAGCCGGTGAAATTGTATCAGACCAGTATTATACAGTTACATTTAAAAATAAAACTACAGGTGCTGCGGTTACTGAAATTAAGGACGCAGGAACATATGAGGTTATAGTAACATTTAATACATTATATGAAGGTGAAGTTGCAAAAGAAATTACAGTTGTAAATAATTCCGGAACAACTCCGGTAGATACAACACCGGGAGGTACAAATAATTCCGGAACAACAAATGTAAGCAATTCTGATACAACAAACAAAACAGACAATGATAACTCTGTTACAAAACCGGGCAAAGTTAAGAAGGTGACAACAAAGGTTAATAAGAAAAAGAGTGTTATCATTAAATGGAGAAAACAGAAAGCTGTTACAGGATATCAGATTAGATATTCAGTTAACAAAAAGATGAAAAAAGCAAAAATTAAAACTATTACAAAGAATAATGCAAAAACTGTTCTTAAAAAATTGAAACCTGGAAAATACTTTGTTCAGATTCGTGCATACAAAGTGGTGAACGGAAAGAAAGTAGCAGGAAAATGGAGCAGTAAAAAGGTTGTAAAAGTAAGTAAATAATGTATAATCTAGAAAGAGGGTCAGATTTATCTGGCTCTCTTTTAAAGTAAAATTTGCAACGAATAGCCGTCGATTAAAGAGAGGGCAAATATCATATTATTAAGGGAAAAAGCAAATTAGATTATAATTACATAAAAATTAGAACAGCGTAAATAACATAATATTAGGAGAGAAAGCATGTCAGGATATTTAATAAAAGATACAACAAGAGAAGAAAGAAAAAAGATAGTTGAGGAGTCGCTTGGAAACATAGAGGCTAACTGTGACGGATGTATGGCCGGACTTGCTGAAATGTATAATGATTACATTGATGGAAAGAGAGAAATAAGAGATATCAATATGGAATTTAATGCAAGATATGTTAAAGGCGATATGGAAAAAGATAATGGAAGAAGTTGCCCAATGTAGATGGGCAAACTACTCCGTTATTTAAAATAATTATTACAATATTTACAATTTTTTCTGAAGTAAAAACAAGCGGTTCATACCATCCTGCCACGGATAAGGAAATTCAAGATAGCGAATAATTTCATAATGTTTTTCAAAACTTTGCTTCCATGAAGCAGTATCCAACTCACGATATCTAAGAACGCCATTCTCCTCGAAAAGATTATCCTTTATCTGAGTGAATCCCCATGCCTTCATATCAGATTTCTCATAATATGGATTGAGTTTAACGAACATAAGTCCTGAAGGAACAAGCAAATCCGTAAGCCGTCTAAAAGTCTTTAAAGCAACATCCTGAGGCATAACATCTAAAACGTTAGACAAAATAATACCATCAAAACTATTACTATTATAATTATCAAAAAAAGAAATATCGCCAATTTGGAAATCAAGATTGTGATAATTGTTTACGGAAGCAAATTTTTTAGCAAATTCAATTCCTATTTCAGATAAATCCACTCCTAGTCCTGAATCTGTATTTCCAAATTCATAGCACTGAAAAAGAATATCTCCTGTTCCACAACCAAAATCTAATATGTTTTTGCATTTGCTTGCAAATATATCAAGGCAAATATCAAACATAGGCTCAACAGATAATGATTTTCCCTTTAAATCTACAATTTTACAATTAGAATAAACATCATTCCACATGTTTATTGAACGGTCGTAATCACGCTTGATAAAGTCTCCATTATTAGCGGTATTGTCAGAAGAATCGGATAATTTGTTGATATTTTTTTGAAATTTTGATTCCATTTTAATTCACCCCACTTCTAAGAAAAAAAATGATTGATAATAGAATAATTATAACTTATTAAAATATATTTTGTTATATTTATTTTTACAAGTATACAATTTTATCTTTATTTTTGATATAGTGAATAGTGAGATTGTAGAGGAACTAATGATGAAAATGGGGAGAGGAAAAAAATTATGACATTACAGGAATTTATTACCAAATTCAATGTAAAATTAAATAAACAACAGTTAGAGGCAGTGCAGAGCGTTGAAAAACCTACACTGCTTTTAGCTGTGCCGGGAAGCGGAAAAACCACGGTTTTGGTTACCAGATTAGGATATATGATTTACTGCTTAGGAATTCGTCCGGAAGAAATCCTAACAGTTACATATACTGTGGCTGCAACAAATGATATGCGAAAAAGATTTGCATCTATATTTGGAGACGAACTTGCTGCAAGACTTGAGTTTAGAACCATAAACGGAATATGTGCAAAAATAATAGGATATTGTGAAATATGTGTTGGGAAAAAAGCATTTGATTTGTTGACTGATGAGGGATATAAAACAAAGCTTTTGTCTGCAATTTACACAGAACTCGTTCATCAATATCCGACAGAAAGCGATTTGAAAAACATAAGCACATTAATTACATACATAAAAAATATGCAGCTTTCAAAAGAAGAGATAGATAAAGTTGGTAACGAACAGGACATACCACTTTTAAAAATTTATAGCGCATATTGTGATGAAATGAAAAAGCAATCACTTATGGATTATGATGACCAAATGGTGTATGCCCTGACTATGCTAAAAGTATCGCCACAGATTTTAGAATATTTTCAGGAAATGTATAAATATATTTGTGTGGATGAGGCACAGGATACCTCTAAAATTCAGCATCAGATTATCGCCTTACTTGCAAGTAAATATAAAAAAGTATTTATGGTAGGAGACGAAGACCAAAGTATTTATGGGTTTAGGGCAGCCTACCCTGAGGCACTTCTTTCATTTGAAAAAAATTATGATAATGCAAATGTATTACTAATGGAAGAAAATTTCAGGTCAAATGCAAAAATAGTTGATGCTGCGGATAAATTTATACAGAAAAATAAATTCAGGCATGAAAAACATATGAAAGCATTTAGAGAATCAGGGACTGAAATACAGAAAATTCATTTGAAAAACCGACGTGCACAATATAGTTATCTGGCAAAAGTAGCTGAAAATACAGATGTAGAGACAGCGGTGCTTTACAGGGATAATGAGAGCATTATTCCGGTGGTTGATTTGTTAGAAAGAAAAGGAATTGCATATAGAATTAAAAATGCTGACCTGACTTTTTTCTCGCATAGGGTTGTGATGGACATAAAAAATATTATCAGATTTGCAATGGAGCCAACGAATACAGAAATTTTTATGCAAATGTTTTACAAGATAAATACTTATATGAGTAAAGCCGTGGCAACACAAGTATGTAAAATAAGTCAGGAAAGAGGAATTACAATTTTTGATGCAGCCATTGATTATGGAGATGTTCCCGCGGGTACACGTAAAAGTGTAAAAGCGATGCAGACACATTTGAAAAGAATGCTTGAAGAAAGTGGAGGTAAGGCAATTTATAGAATTATACATTCTATGGGATATAAGGAATATTTAGACAGGTCAAATATAAAGGATAGCAAATTAAGTATAATTCAGGCAATCGCATATAATGAGCCGTCTGCATTAGCTTTAATAAACAGATTAGATGAACTTGCGATGCTTATAAAAGAAAAGCCTTACGATAATGGATGCAAATTTATTTTATCAACAATTCATTCAAGCAAAGGTTTAGAGTATGACAAAGTATACATAATGGATGCAGTTGATGGAATTTTTCCTGAAAATGTTATAGCAAATTATGAAACATGCAAAGCAAAAGGCGAAGAGGCAAAAGAGTATGAAGAAGAAAGAAGACTTTATTACGTAGGTGTAACCAGGGCAAAAAATGAACTTTGCATATTTGAATTTGACGACGGTTCTACATTTACAAATGAGTTGCTTGGAATCGAAAATAAAAATAGTGCAAATTCTAGTGATATATATGGAATAACAGGTATATCGTCAACCCGAAGTATGTCAAAATCATCGTCTTATAAAAATAACATAGATTTAACTAAACCAACTTCTTATCAGAAAACGGAAACGAAACGCAAAAAAATTACGGAGTCTGAATATGCCGATAAAATAGAAGAAATTTATTTGACAGGAACAGTTATGCATAAGAAGTATGGTTTAGGTAAAGTACTTAAAATATCCGGTGATTTGCTTGAAATCGAGTTCGATGGAAGAGTAACAAAATGCAAATTAAAGTTTATGATGGAACATTCGCTGATTGAGTAAATTACGCAGGTTGTCTTGTGGAAAAGAAAATAATTGTATATAATTGTGAGAGTGCTTGGCACGGAACAATCCGTAGGAATCAAAGTCGGGGAAGTTTGCCACGACAACATATAATGATGTCGGCACAATTTAGTTAAAATAAACATTTGGAGAATAAAATGGACGAAAATTTGAAAAAAGAAATAGAAAACAGAAGAACATTTGCAATCATTTCCCACCCGGATGCAGGTAAGACAACGTTAACAGAAAAATTTCTGTTATACGGAGGTGCAATTAACACAGCCGGTTCAGTAAAGGGAAAGGCAAATTCAAAATATGCGGTTTCTGACTGGATGGGAATTGAAAAGGAAAGAGGAATTTCAGTTACTTCATCAGCATTGCAGTTTAATTATGAAGGATATTGCATTAACATTTTGGATACTCCGGGACATCAGGATTTCTCGGAAGACACATACAGAACTTTAATGGCAGCAGACTCAGCAGTAATGGTAATTGATGCTTCAAAGGGTGTTGAAGCACAGACAATTAAGCTTTTCAAAGTTTGTGTAATGAGACATATTCCAATTTTCACGTTTATCAATAAGATGGATTTGGAAGCAAGGGACCCATATGAACTTTTAGAAGAAATTGAAAATGTTTTAGGAATAAAGACTTGTCCCATAAACTGGCCAATAGGTTCAGGTAAAAGATTTAAAGGTGTTTACGATAGAGATACAAAGAAAATATCAATGTTTCAGGCAGTATCTGTCGGTGGTGCAAAAAGTGCAGCAGAAACAACTTATGATTTAGAAGACGAAGCGTTCAAAGGTGAAGTTGGGGATGAATTATATGACCAGCTTATGGATGATGTAGAATTGTTGGACGGAGCAAGTGAACCATTTGATCAGGATTTGGTTGATAAAGGTGAATTATCTCCGGTATTCTTCGGTTCAGCTTTAACTACATTTGGTATAGAAACATTTTTGGAGCATTTCTTAAAAATGACAGAATCACCACTTCCAAGAATGTCAGATATAGGACTAATAGATCCTATAACAGAACCTTTTTCAGGATTTGTATTTAAAATTCAGGCAAATATGAATAAGGCACATCATGACAGAATTGCATTTATGAGAGTATGTTCGGGCAAATTTGATGCCACAAAAGATGTGTTCCATGTACAAAGTGGAAAGAAAATGAAATTATCAAGACCGCAGCAGATTATGGCACAGGATAGAAAAGTAATTGATGAGGCTTATGCAGGAGATGTAATCGGTGTATTTGATCCCGGAATTTTCTCTATTGGCGATACAATTTGCACTCCGGGCAAAAAATTCACTTACGAAGGAATACCTACATTTGCACCAGAACATTTCTGTCGACTTGTAGCACTTGATTCTATGAAGCGTAAGCAATTTATGAAAGGTGTAACGCAGATTGCTCAGGAAGGTGCGATACAGATTTTCCAGGACTACAATCTTGAAATGTCTGAAATTATCGTGGGTGTTGTAGGAACACTTCAGTTTGATGTGTTAAAATACAGAATGGAAAATGAATATAGCTGTGATGTAAGACTTGAACCATTGCCATATGGTCATATAAGATGGGTCAAAGACCCGGCTACAGATTTAAACAGCATAAAATGCCCAAGCGATACAAAGCGAGTTAAGGACATGAAAGGAAATCCTTTGATTTTATTTACAAATGAATGGTCAATAAGACTTTTATTGGAAAGAAATGAAGGAATTGAACTTACTGAATTTAAGAAGAATTAGATTGATTGGAAAACCGGTTCTGGAAACTTGTAATTTAATTTATAAATGAGTTAAGGAAACTGTTTCTGGAAAACTTGTAATTTAATAAAATCGAATTAAAGAAAATATAAAAAGGATGGAATCTTTGTTATGGGATTTCGTCCTTTTTATATGTTAAAGTCTGGTCGCGGATTATGTAGATTAGAAATAAAGGGGGAATTTGTTGCTTTAACGGTATGTAAAATAAAAGCAGGCTTGAAAATTTCTCTTTTGAAAATTCCCAAATGAGTAATAAAAAAATGACATAATACAAGTTAGAGAATAAAACAAGCCTGTGCAACAGGATAAACAGGCAGGCACAGCCCGGCAAAAAAAAATGTGATATTATTCTTTCCTGAATTGTTATATTATTAGAAAGATCTTTCAAAGCAACAAGGAGGAAAGCAGTGGAAACGCAAAAGTACAAAGAATTTGTATCGGAATATGCAAATATGGTATTTAAAATTGCTTATAATTATTGCCGAAACAAATATGATGCCGAAGACATAGTCCAGAATACATTTTTAAAACTTTTACAATATAAAGGCGAATTTGCTGATGGTGAACATGCAAAAAGATGGCTTATAAGAGTGACTGTAAATGAATCAAAAAACATGTGTACATCATTTTGGCACAAAAGAATAGTTTCGCTGGAAGAATCCAAATCAGATGCCGAATTTTCTTTTGAAAATGAAGAAGAATCAGAACTATATGATGCAGTAATGAAGCTTGGCGAAAAATACAGAATAGTGGTTCATTTGTATTATTACGAAGAATATTCAGTAAAAGAAATCGCAGAAATATTAAATATAAAAGAGACTACAATTCAAACAAGACTTATGAGAGCTAGAGCAAAAATTAAAAGTATGGTCAAAGGAGATTGGTTAGATGAATAAATATAAAGAAATGTTTGACAAAATAAATATTTCAGACGAGTGTTTAAGAAAGGTGGAACATATGGAAAAGAATAATCACAAAATAAAGAAATTCAGAATACGTTATGTGGCGGTTGCAGCAGTTATGCTTGCTATATTCGCAATGACAGATGTTGTGTCTTATGCGGCAACCGGAAATGGAATAACAAAGCATGTCCATGTATTTTTGGATAACAATAGTGAAAAAAAAGAACTTAAAGAAAATGGCAAAGGAAAATACATTTACGAGGGCGAAGACAAGAAGTATGAGCTCGAAATGAATGAAGATGAAATGGAAAAAGAGGGCATAAATGCTGAGGTAAGTGTTGATGAAAGTAGCGGAGAGGTAAATATAGAACTAAAGGCAAAATAATCAAAAAAATAAATCTAAAAAAAATATATGTCGACAAACAAAAACAAACAAAAGAAGTCCACAGGCGAATTAAAATTATGAAATTCTCTTGTGGGCTGTTTTTATGCTTTAAAATAAGTGAAAACAGAACAGAGTTTCGAAAAAATAGCAAAATCGAGTCCTGAAAAAGGGACAGTGAATGTGAGAAAATGGAGTCATAAAAGGAAAAAGAAAAATAGCAGCTATAAAGGAGGAAAAAAAGATGGCAGATAAGATTTATTTTACAATTACAGGAACAGGATTTTTTGAAGGTGACGAATTTTTTGAAAAGGATATGGAAGTGTTTCTTGAGAAAGAACCGGACAACAAATATGACCACGAAGCAATTCTTGTAAAAATGCCGGGAATTGGAAAAGTAGGGCATGTGGCAAATAGTTGTAGTACAGTCATTGGCGAGTCATATAGCGCCGGACGTATTTATGACAAAATTGGCGACACAGCAGTTGGAAAAGTGCTTTACAAAATGCCAAGAGGAATTTTGTGTGAATTAGTAAAACCAGTAGATGAAATTAAATTTTAAAGAAGTTATTGGAATTAGAATTATGGTGTAGCTGAAATGGAAAATGATAGTACAAATAATGAAATAATGTATAAATAAGGAGGCAAATATAACAATGCAAAAGTTGTATAAAATAGCCACTTATAATATAATTAATAAATATTTACAATGTGATAAAAATGAATAAATAATTATTTGATTTACTAAAAATATAGGAGGACTAAAATGGCAGAAGGAAAAGATTTGTTGCAGGTTTTGTGGAGCGGAGCAGATGTATTAAGAGGTAAGATGGATGCAAATGAATACAAAACTTATTTATTAGGATTGGTATTTTATAAGTATTTATCAGATTCATATTTATCAAAAGTATATGATTTATTAAACGATGAAACACCAGATGATTTAGAAGAAGCACAGGAAGTTTATGATGATGTAATGAATAGTGAAGATGCCGAAGAACTATTGGCAGAATTGAAAGAATCATTACGTTATACATTGGACCCTGATATGACATATGTAAGCATATTGAAAGATGCTAAAAACAATTCTTTCAACAGAGAAAAATTACAGTCAGCATTTAATAGAATTCAGGAATCAGACGAATTATTTAATGGATTATTTGCAGATGTTGATTTGTATTCAAACAGGCTTGGAACCGGAGACCAAAAACAGAGTGCAACAATAGCAGAAGTGATAAAAGTGTTAGATGGTGCAGATTTAATACATACAGAAGGCGATGTGCTAGGAAATGCATATGAATACTTAATAGGACAGTTTGCTTCTGAAACAGGAAAAAAGGCAGGGGAATTCTATACTCCACATGGTCCGGCACAGATACTATGTCGAATTGCAATGACAGGACAGGAAGATAAAAAAGGATTACAGGTATATGACCCTTGTATGGGTTCAGGATCATTAATGCTGAGCTGCAAAAATTATGCAAAAGAACCAGATTATATAAAATACTATGGACAGGAACTTATGCCATCAACTTATAATTTGGCAAGAATGAATATGTTTTTGCATGGAGTTTTGCCGGAAAATCAGCACTTAAGAAATGCTGATACATTAGATGCAGACTGGCCAACTGATGAAGAAACAGAATTTGATGTAGTTACAATGAATCCACCATATTCTGCAAAATGGTCTGCAGCAGAAGGATTTAAACAAGATGAAAGATTTATGGATTATGGTGGAAAGCTTGCACCAAAATCAAAAGCAGATTATGCATTCTTATTACACGGATTTTATCATTTAAAACAGACAGGAACAATGGCGATTGTTTTACCACATGGAGTTTTATTTAGAGGAGCAGCAGAAGGAACAATAAGAGAAACACTTTTGAAAAATGGTTCTATATATGCGGTAATTGGCTTGCCATCAAATATGTTTTATAATACTTCAATTCCAACATGTATTGTAGTATTGAAAAAGCATCGTGATGGACGAGATGTGTTGTTTATAGATGCATCAAATTTGTATGAAAAAGAGAAAAAGCAGAATGTTATGAAAGAAGAACATATTGATCGTGTTCTTGAATTATATAATAACAGAGAAAGTGTAGAGAAAGAAGCATACCTTGCATCTTATGAAGACATTGTGAAAAATGATTACAACTTGAATATACCACGATATGTAGATACTTCAGAAGAAGAACCAGAGATTGATTTAAAAGCACTTACGCTGAGAATGAGAGATACAGATAAAGAAATAAAAGAGGGTAATAATATGCTGTTAAGTATGTTAAAAGGCCTAAATTTTGACAGTGATGAAACTAGAGAATCAGTAGAAGAATTCATAAAAGTCTTAGAGGAGGTGTAAAATATGGCAGATATACCAAAAATAAGATTTAAAGGATTTACTGAACCTTGGGAACAGCGTAAGTTATCGGATGTAACAGCATGTATTAAGAATGGTTATACATACAAAGCTGATGGAAGTCGAGACCATAGATATAAGATTACAAGAATAGAAAGCATATCTTCCGGTGTCATAAACACTGAAAAACTCGGTTCCTCAGATGAGATAAATGAGAATTATAGACTTGTGGATGGGGATATACTTTTTAGCCATATAAATAGTCTACCTTATATTGCTAATACAGCCCTCTATACGGCGGATTTAGGTGAAATTTATCATGGAATGAACCTGCTAAATATACGTTCAAGACATGAAGAAATAGATTCCCATTTTTTACTTCATTTGCTCAAAAAGGAATCAACCAGAGATTGGTTTAGAATCATAGCAAAACCTGCGGTGAATCAAGCAAGTATATCCACAACAGAGGTTGGCGCGTTCGCATTTTTGATTCCAAGAATGGAAGAACAGAAGAAAATATCATCAGTATTAGATAACCTTGATAACCTTATCACTCTTCATCAACGTAAGTGTGATGACACAAAAGAATTAAAAAAATATATGCTTCAAAAAATGTTTCCGAAAAATGGAGAAAAATTTCCAGAAATCCGTTTTAAAGGATTCACTGAAGCTTGGGAACAGCGTAAGTTGGGGCACCTATGTGAAAGAGTCACCAGAAAAAATAAAAATAACGAATCCGATTTGCCACTGACAATAGCATCTCAATATGGCTTGATTGATCAAAGAGATTTTTTTAATAAGGTTGTCGCAGCAAAAGACATGTCAAATTATTACCTTTTGAAAAAAGGGGAATTTGCGTATAACAAAAGTTATTCTAAAGGATTTGATTATGGTTCAATAAAACGACTAAATGCCTATGAACAGGGATGTTTATCGACATTATATATATGTTTCGGGATAACATCAGACGATGTGGAATCAGATTATTTGGAATGCTTTTTTGATACTCTTAAATGGTATTCCGATATTACAATGATATGCGCAGAAGGTGCCAGAAATCATGGATTATTGAATGTTGATACAAAAGCATTTTTTGATGAGGTTACAATATCAATGCCTTCATCAAAGAAAGAACAGCGTATTATTTCTGCATATTTAAACAACCTCGACCACCTCATCACTCTTCATCAACGTAAGTGTGATACACTAAAAGAGTTAAAAAAATATATGCTACAAAATATGTTTCCAAAGAAAGGTAAGGGATTATGGCAGAATTAGAAGCAATAATTGAGAGAAGACTAATAGACCAACTATGTAGTGGTGAATCACAATGGACGTATAGACCGGATATCAGAAATGAAGAGCAATTATGGAAGAACTTTAAGTATATTTTAGAGCAGAACAATAAAGCAAAACTAAATGATACACCATTAAGTGAAAGTGAGTTTGCAAAGGTAAAGAATGATTTATCACATGCTTCATTTTATGATGCAGGGAAATGGCTAGTTGGCGAAAATGGAAAAGTTTATGTTCATGTACAAAGAGGCAATGAAACATTACATTTAGTCGTTATGAATAATGAGCACATTGCAGGCGGGACAAGTGTATATGAAGTTATAAATCAATATCAGGCGTTCAAAACAGAAGAAAATGACGAAAGGGACAGAAGATTTGACGTCACATTGCTTATTAATGGAATTCCTATGATTCATATTGAACTGAAAAATAAAGAACATTCATATATGGACGGATATAGGCAAATAAAGAAATATATAGCAGAAGGTAAATTTAGAGGTCTCTTTTCAAATATTCAAATGTTTGTTGTAAGTAATGCGGTAGATACAAAATATTTTTCGGCAGCAAGAGATACGGAATTAAATAAAAAATTTATTACAGGATGGATAGATGAAAAGAACTATCCTGTATGTGATTATATGGATTTTGCAAAGGCAGTATTAAAAATACCGGAAGCGCATGAAATGGTTACAAAATATACAGTTTTGGATAATGACAAAAAGAAATTGTTAATTCTGAGACCATATCAGATTCATGCAATTAAGGCAATGCGAAATGCATCAAAACAAGGAAAATCAGGATTTATTTGGCATACAACAGGTTCAGGAAAGACAATGACATCATATAAGGCTACAAGAAACCTGCTAATGGATATACCATCTATAGAAAAAACAGTTTTTTTGATTGATAGAAAAGATTTAGATATGCAGACAAAGATGGCATTTCAGTCTTATGCAGATAACGATACAATTGATGTAGATGATACAGATTATGTCGATACTTTAATTAAAAGAATGACTGATGGTAATAGGCAAATGATTGTTACAACAAGACAAAAAATGCAGACAATGATTAGCAATCGTTTGAAAGAAGGAACGAAAGAATATCAGATTATAAAGAATTTAAGAGTTGCTTTTGTAGTAGATGAATGTCATAGAGCAGTAACTCCTGAAACAAAAAGAAAATTGGAACAGTTCTTTAATAATTCTTTGTGGTATGGATTTACCGGAACACCTATTTTTGAGCAGAATAAATATGAACAAAAGGGAGACTTACCACAAACTACAGAACAGCTGTATGGAAAGTGTTTGCATAGTTATACGATAAAGGAAGCTATCCATGATGAGGCAGTCTTAGGCTTTATGGTAGAAAATCTTGGACCAAAGAATAAGGATGTAGATGAATCTGCCTATTTATCCGAAAAGCATATGAGAAATGTTTTAGACGTTATATTGAATCAATCTGCCACAAAATTGGGAATGCAGAATGGTAAAGGAAGAACATATGAGGGAATATTAACAGTTAAATCCATTTCAATTGCACAAAAATATTATGAATTGTTAAAGAAAATAAAAAATGGACAAGATGAGTTAAAGATAAGTGAAGATATTCAGAAAGCGTTACCGGATTTTCCTAAGTTTGCAATTACATACTCAATTTCAGAAAATGAAGAAGCATCTACTGTTAATCAGGATAAGATGAAAGAATCTTTAGAAGATTACAATGAAATGTTTGGAACAAATTACAAGCTTGAAGCGATAAATGCCTACAATAGTAACTTAAATGACAGATTAGCAAGAAAGGAAAAGAAATATCTTGAAAGAAGTCAGCAACTTGATTTGGTAATTGTTGTTGATAGATTGTTGACGGGATTTGATGCACCTTGTTTATCTACATTGTTTATGGATAGACCACCAATGACTCCACAGAATATAATTCAGGCGTTTTCACGAACTAATCGATTGTTTGATAGTAATAAGCAGTATGGGCAAATTGTAACATTCCAATCGCCTAAAGAGTTTAAAGATGCTATAAACAATGCATTGACATTATATTCTAGAGGTGGTGATGGAAAACCAGTGGCTGAGGATTGGGAAACTGTACTTGATAATTTCAATATATCTGTTAAGGCTATTCATGCTTTAGCAGAAACACCCGAAGAGATATCAGCATTGTCAAGACAACAAAAGAAATCGTTTGTTCATCTGTTTAGAGCATTAGACCATGATTTTGCACATCTTAAGGCGTTTTCAAATTACAATGAAGATATATTGAAAGAGTTAGAATTTTCACAGGAAGAATATGAAAACTATGCAGCAATGTATAACAATGTAATGGAGGAACTTAAGAAACCTTCAGATGACCCGGATGGAGATGGACCTGAATTAGATGAATATGATTTGATGGCTTATAGCAAGTTGCGTATAGATTTTGAATATATTATTGAATTGCTTCAAGGGGTTGTTGAATCTTTAGACCAGACAAAAGATGATTTTAAAGAATCTGATTTTGAATATAATATTAATGTATTAAGAGGTATTATCGATGATTATTATAAGGTTAATCCACAAATAAGTGAGCTACTAAAGATAATTATCGAAGATATCGAAAATGATAAGGAAAAGTATATAGGTCAGGACATATCCGTTATATTTAATCAGATGAAGTATAAAATTATCGATGATGCTATAAGGAAATTTGCTCAAAAATGGTATTTAGAAGATGAGGATGTTAAGTTTGAAGCATATAATTATAGAGATGGAATGCTTGCAAACGAAAACGTCCTAAAAGAAAAAACGGATTATAAAACTTATAAAGAAGAATCAGAAGAACCTATGCCAAAATACAAGTTTAGAAAAACTATGGTAGAAGAGTTTAAAAATGATTTAATGGAAGAAATAAGCCCATTGATTAATGAATAATATAATTATCAAGAAAGTAAAAGCTTGGAATTTTTTGAGTTTCCAAGCTTTTATTTATTAAAATCGGCGTGCATATTTTATTTAAGAAAGGTTAGATAATGACCTCATAATAATATCAATATCCTTACTTTCAAGTTCCTGTATAATATGGAGATATGTTTTTTGAGTTGTAGTCATACTAGCGTGCCCCAATCTCCTTGCAACACTGGCAATTGAAACTCCGGCAAATAGCAAAAGTGATGCATGCGTATGTCGTAATCCGTGAATTGAAATTACTGGAATACCAGTACTAATACAATGTCTTGCTAAAATATCATTTAGCGTAGAGTTGTATACTTTTTCTTTAACGAAAATTGGTTCGTTTTCAGGTAAATCTTTTATAAGTGAAGAAAACTGCATTACTGTCTGCCAATCAAGTTGGATTTTTCTCATAGAAGAAAGATTTTTTGTAGGAAGAAAACCACCGTTACCTTTGTAATTCCATGTCTTAGAAACAGTTAACATTTGATGAGACAAGTCAAAATCTTTAGGGGTTAATGCTAATGCTTCTGAAAATCTCATTCCTGTCTTAGCTACTAAAAGTATAAACCAATCCCAATTTATATTCTGTGATAAATCTAAAGACTCAATTAACTTATGTAGTTCAAATTGGTTAAGATACTTTTGCTTTTTTGCTCTAGGTTCTTTGCCTTTAATGATAGCTTTCCTTGTAGGGTCGCGGGAAATTAACCCCTCATCAACAGCATCTAATATTGCACATTTAATATGATGATGAAAATCCATAGTTGTTTGTCGTTCATGGTTTTGTGCATAATCGTTTAGAAGTTGCTGATAAGATATTCTGTCAATATCCCCAACAGTAAGAGTCGGAATTAATTTTACTAACCATTGATGTGCCATCTTATATTTGTTCATTGTTATAGGTCTTATAGCACCTTCCTTGTAAACAGTAATCCATTTTTTGTAGTAATCACAGAATAAAGTGTCACTACTGACTGTCGTTGTGTTCATTTGTAAGTCCTCCTTTTCATTAGTCTATAATGCACGCCGATGAAGAGTGATGAGGTGGTCGAGGTTAGAAAAATATTCTCCGATTTTTTCTTGTTCTTCTATATCTTGTGGCATAATCATATCCGTATCTTGAAGAGCTGACTTTGAAATTGAAGTAACTTTTATTCCCTGCATTAATGGTTTTAACTGGTTGTGATATGCAGGAGAATTGATATAGTATCCCAAGAACATCGGACCATATTTTTCCTTCGGGCGACAAGCTATCGTATGAAGTCCTGACAGAAGTTTTAATCCTTCAGAGCCCTGTATTTCTGTACATTTGCCAACAGCCTCATCCTCTGCGGTATCTGCAATTATAATGTCCCCATCTTGCAAAAAAGAGTTCTTAAACTTATCGGCTTTTGCATCATCGGATATATATGGCAACTCTGTTTCGGAAGCATTAATATAATCTCCAAACTTTATCAGCACATCGCCGTAATGAACATTCTTTACTGTACCGCTTTCATAGTTCAATTCTGCCCTTGAAAATGTATTATTCGGTAATCCATCAAAGACTGCAGCAAACTTACACTGTTCCCAAGTTATTAATTTATTATATATTATAAAATACTTACGCTGATGAAGAGTGATGAGGTGGTCGAGGGTGGAAAAATAGGCTCCGATTTGCTGCTGTTCTTCTAATACAGGAGTAGCAATTTGATAACTTGCATATTCCTGAGCATTAACACCCGGCTGTCCGGAACGTTGCGATGTAATTCTAATAAACCTTTCATAATCCGCCGTGAGTGTATTTTGAAAGACAAATTCAGGAGAATATTCATTCTTAACTCGTCCTCGAATCAAGAAACCAGCATAGTACACTAACCCGTCGGATTCCTCGTAAATATAGGTTTTTCCAACACTCGCTCCAGTTCGAGCAAACAAAATATCCCCCTGCTTAAGTTTATAATTTTCTGCACCACTAAAATCAATGTCAGGAGATGTAACATTATTCTGCAAAAACTCATGAGAATTGTCATCTATGTCAGTAATGCGAATATATTTGTTCTCACCATCATAATCAGTAGCCGCAGCATTCAATCCATATTCAAACGAATCACAAATCTCCCCCAACTTACGCTGTTCCCAAGTATTACATATAAAAAATAGAATATAATGATGTAATTTAATAAAAATCAAAATGTGAAAGAAGCTATTTTATAGTTCGATAAAGTAAAAAATAACGGAATCGAGTCCTGAAAAAGGGACAGTGAATATGAGAAAATGGAAGCATAAAAGGAAAAAGAAAAAAATTGCAGCTATAAAGGAGGCAAATTATGGGATTTTGGAACGGAAAAGCGGATGGACCTTTAGATAAGATGTTTGACTTTAACAGAGACGGAAAATTAAATGCTTGGGAAAGAGCAATGGAACTGGGGTTATTAATGGATGATGAAGATGACTACCAGGATGAGGATGATGAATTTGATGATGACGACGATGAAGAAGATGATGAAAGTGAAGAGCTGATGGAAGAAGATTGGGATTCGGATTACGATGAAAGTGATGAGTGGTAGAAGTAATTATAAAAATAAATTGACATAACATTATATATATATAATAAGATTGAGTTAATAATTTCTACTAAAATATGGTAGATAGAACCTTGTAGTTTCGAATAAATATAAAAATTGGTTGCAAAAGTAACTGCTAGTTTGCAAAAGTAGTAGCATGGAAAAACTAGCAGTTTAAATTGCAATTAAATCTTTAAATATTCCCCTACAAGTCCCATCTATTGGACACCAAATATGAGATAATTACCTCAATAAAAGAAAAACATTCTTTTACCACACAATTTGTAAAATATTTATAACACATGATTGGAGGTTAATTATGGGAATTTGGAATGGAAAGGCAGATGGACCGTTAGACAAGTTTTTTGATTTTAATAAAGATGGTAAATTAAATACATTTGAAAGAGGCATGGAATATCGCTTTATGAACGAAACAAGAAATCAGAATAGCCAGAGAAAACAGTATAGAGATTATGAAGATAGTAGTTCCAGATATCATAACAATGAGGAAAACAATGGCAGGACCTACAGCAAGAATAATGATAAGAGTAATAGCAACAACAATAAAACTGACAACAATAATGACAAGAGTAATAGCAACAACAATAAAGTTGACAACAATGACGATAACTATGGCAAACAAAATGGTGGAAGTGATTCAACCATGAAAAACAACAAATCAACTTCAGTTATAAAATTTGTTATATTAATAGTAGCCATATTTGGATTAATATACGGCTTTAAATCAATTTACACTAACATAAAAACATGCGCAGAGCCCGGTTGTAATTTTAATAAAGAAAAAGGATTTGATTATTGCTATCGTCATATGAAAGAGCATGGGCTTGATTATGATTTTTCTGATTTGGAAAATGATACAACAGAAAATGATGAAACCTACGAAGAAGAGACAACCCGTTATGACATCATAAATAATACTCAGAAACCAACTAGCAACAGCAACACATATGAAAGAGAGACAACAAGAAAAACTTATAATTATTCAAATAGCTCTAAAAAACATTATTATTATGATGACTCATACGACGATGGATATGATGATGTAATATCAGATGACGACTATGATTATGACCGCTATGATGAAGATGATGATTATGCAGATGGTGTTGACGATGCAATAGATGAAATGATGGAAGAGGGAGAAGGCGATTGGTAGATTTGAAGAAAGTGCTTAAGCTTTATTGAATTAAATCCCAAGTTTACCCGCTTAATATAGAAACACAAAGTGCTACAACAACACAAAAAATGTCATAAAATTTTGCCATAAAAATCCATAAAATCTTTGCAAATAAATTTCAAATCTATTCCCTCAACACCCATTTTATGCTATAATACTAGTAAGAAATCGAGACAGGCTAGGACGGTGGCTTGCTCATATGGAAACTCAGGATTGCATTGACGAAGGTATGTAATTCTGGGTTTCTTTTTTGACAAAATTTATTAAAAAATTACGGAAAATGGAGTAAGGTCGCAACTTAAATAGTAAATAATTGTGACCGTAAGTTTTGCATATGGATTTGACGCAGGGAAATATAACAGGAAAATTAATTAAATTTGCATTGCCACTTATGTTAGGAAATATACTCCAGCAATGCTATAATATCGCAGACACATTGATTGTAGGTAGATTTGTAGGAAAAGATGCTCTTGCCGCGGTAGGGGCATCTTATACATTGATGATTTTCTTAACATCAATAATATTAGGATTAAGTATGGGAGCCGGCGCTTTTATATCTATGGAATTTGGGAAAAAAGATTATGACCGAATGAAAAATGGAATTGTATTAGCATTTGTGTTAATAGGCGGCATTACTTTGTTAATAACTTTTGTATTTTTCGCGGAAATTAATAATATAATTAAGTTTTTGCAGATTCCAACTGAAATAACGAAGCTTACAAAACAGTATCTTCTTATTATTGGAATTGGAATAATTGCAACATTTTTTTACAATTTTTTTGGAAATGGGCTTAGAGCTATAGGAAATTCAGTAATGCCACTGGTATTCCTTGGGGTTTCAGCGGTTCTTAATATTGTGCTGGACCTTATTTTTATAGTTAAATTCAATCTTGGAGTTGCCGGAGCAGCTGAAGCTACCGTGATTTCACAGTATGTTTCAGGAATGGGAATAACCATCTATGCACTTTTAAAATCTACACATTTTAGAATTAAGCTCAAGCACTTAAAATTTGATATGAATATTGTTAAGGAACTGGCAAATCTTTCTATATTAACAGCTTTGCAACAGTCGGTTATGAATTTTGGAATCTTACTTGTGCAGGGATTGGTAAATAGTTTCGGAACGATAGTTATGGCGGCATTTGCGGCAGCAGTAAAAATAGATACTTTAGCATATTCACCGGTACAGGATTTTGGCAATGCAGTATCAACTTTTGTTGCGCAAAATTATGGAGCAGGTAAACACAGAAGAATAAAGGATGGCTGGAAGCAGTCTATGATTGCAGCATCTGTTTTTTGTGTGTGCGTGAGTGCAGTAGTGTTTATATTTGCTGAAAAATTTATGGGCCTGTTTGTGTCTGATGGAACTGAAATTATAAAAGTGGGAGCAGGATATTTAAGAATTGAAGGAAGTTTTTATATTGGAATTGGCATATTATTTTTGCTTTATGGATTTTACAGGGCAGTTGGAAAACCGGAAATGTCCTTGATTCTTACAATCATTTCACTTGGAACAAGAGTTGTGCTTGCATATGCATTATCAGCGATTCCAAAGATTGGTGTTATTGGAATATGGATATCTGTACCTATAGGATGGTTTTTGGCTGATATGACAGGGCTTTTATATATGAAAAAATTACCACTGTTAAAAAGTAGATTTAGAAAGAAATATGACTTGCATATATGAAATATTATCGAAATATATGAAAAATAACCAAAAACTCAATTGACAATTTGGCTATTTATACTATACTTAGATTGTTGTAAGGGATTTAAGGGGTAGATTCTAATGCAATTATTGGTTGAGGTGAGAAAGGATGGGAGTATGGCTAAAACACTTACGGAAAAATTTGAAAGCGAAAGAAAAGAATGCGTAACATCTGAAGATTTTTTAAGATTAATTAACAGATGGAGAAACATTCAGGGAGAGAATGTAGCAGGAGTTGAGTACTCAAGAAAAGCAATGCAATGTCTGAAGAAATGTTAGTTTACATTTTTTGAGGCATTTAAACTACTAGTTGATATCGCGGAGAATATTAATATGTCGCTTAATATTACATAAAATGTTTAAAGTCATCTTATTATTGATAAATAAGAGGGCTTTTTTTATTGATATAATTTGATAAAATAAAAGCATAGATTATAGCAGAGAAGGAGACGGGATAATGATTAAACATTTTGTTATATTTACATTTGAAAAAGATTTTTTTAAAGAAGAACATTACAAAGAATATTGTGAGGCATTTGCCAAAATAAAGAATGCATTTGATGGAATAAAGGATGTAAAGATTCATAAAAATTGCGTGGACCGTCCGGCAAATATGGACCTTATGATTGAGATGGATTTGGAAGACGAAAGCGTTCTTGGACAATATTTAAGTTATCCTGAGCATGTGAGAATGGGTGAAAAATATAATCCACATGTAACAAATAGGGTTTCATTTGATTATAAAATGTAATTTGATATGTATCAGGCGGATATTTATTAAGAGCGAAAGAACGATGGAATATTAGCCATGAGTTTTTTAGCTGTATCAGACAGATATAAAATAAGAGCGAAAGTTATATTTATGTCATGTGGGAAAAATAAATTGCCACGGAATTATGGATTTTGATGGGAGGTAAAATGGAGTTAAGGAAGGAACAATCAAACGAAAATTTAAAATATGACCAGTTAAGTATAGAATTGCAGGAACGAATTAAAGACGACAGAAAGCAGGGAAAAATTAATCCTTACAGATGCAATGATGATATGGTAATCAGAAGAAATATGGAACACGACAAGCCTAATTTATGGCGACCGGCATTTGTGCGTGATATTGAGAAAATTATTCATTTGCCATATTACAATCGTTATGCGGATAAAACGCAGGTGTTTTCATTTTACAGTAATGATGATATTACAAGAAGAGCTTTGCATGTTCAGCTTGTGTCAAGAATTGCGAGAAATATAGGCGCGGTGCTTGGACTTAATCTTGATTTAATTGAAGCCATTTCTTTGGGACACGATATTGGGCATACACCATTTGGCCACGCAGGCGAAAGATTTTTAAGCGAATTACTTCAGAATGAAACCGGACGTTTTTTTAATCATAACGTACAGAGTGTAAGGGTTCTTGAAAATATGTTTGCGAGAAATGTGTCACTTCAGACTTTAGACGGAATTCTATGCCATAACGGTGAATTTGAGCAACAGGAATATCGTCCGCACTTTGGAAAAACATTTGTCGAATATGATAGGGAAGTAGAGGACAGTTATGTAATCGGTCACGATGCGATTTCACGTCTTGTACCGCTTACACTTGAGGCATGTGTGGTAAGAATATGTGATATTGTTGCATATCTTGGAAAGGACAGACAGGATGCAAGAATTGCAAAAATAATCGATAAAAATTATCAATTTAAGACAAATAAAATAGGCGCGGAAAATGCCGCAATAATTAATAATATGACTGTTGATATTTTGGAAAACAGCTACGGAAAAGATTACATATTGTTAAGCAAATCTGTATATAATGATTTGAAAACTGCAAAAAGAGAAAATTACGAAGTTATATATAACAACAAGAAACTTGAAGAGCAGTACAATGAAATTATTAAACCAATGTTTAAGGAAATGTATTATAAATTATTGGATGATGTTCATAACAAGAGCACAGATTCAATAATTTACAAGCACCATATTAAGTTCATAAATGAAAATTTAAAGTACTATAAGCATAAAAATTATCTTGATGAAGAGGAAAATCAGATTGTTGTAGATTTTATTGCCAGCATGACTGACGATTATTTTATAGAACTGCATAAATATTTGTTCCCTGACAGCAAGTATAAAATAGAATACAAGAGCTATTTCCAGTAAACAAAAGAATATTTATTACAAACATAGACTTCCGGAAAAATAATTGATTGGTTAAACGTGGATTACCCATTAGATACTTTGTTTATCAAACACAGAATATCCGATAGATAGAAAGGTTACTTTCAATAAATAAAAATTATTAAGAAAAAATTTACTTTTATTAGAAACACTGCTGTACTATAATGAAGAAGTTGTGTGAAAAGATAATTAAAAAATACCTACAGATTTATTTAGCCTGATTTAAATAGAGGAAATATTTTATTTAAAAAATGCCTTCGTGAACTGTAGGTATAAAATCTTTTTTCAAATTAACAAGTAAATAAAATTGGAGGACTTTATATGTTGGAGTTTATTGAATGGCTTAAAGTTGTTTTCTTAGGAATTGTAGAAGGAATTACGGAATGGCTTCCTATCAGCAGTACAGGTCATATGCTTTTGGTAGATGAGTTTATCAAGTTAAATGTAAGTGATGCATTTAAGGAAATGTTTTTTGTAGTTATTCAGTTGGGAGCAATTTTAGCGGTTGTAGTAATTTTTTGGAATAAAATGTGGCCTTTTCAAATGCCAAAAGAATCTCAATCTATAATTAAAAAAGACAGATTCTCATTATGGTTTAAGGTAGTTGTTTCATGTATTCCGGGTGCAGCGGTTACATTGTTGTTTGATGATTATGTTGAAGCACATTTTCATACACCTGTAGTAATTGCAATTGCATTAATTTTCTATGGTATAGCATTTATCATTATTGAAAATAAAAACAAAAATAAAGTTGCAAGAATTAATACATTAGAAGAAATAAGTTACAAGGATGCATTTTTAATCGGTGTATTTCAGGTGCTTTCAATTGTTCCCGGAACATCCCGTTCAGGCTCAACAATCATCGGTGGTTTGTTGATGGGAATATCAAGAGTTGCTATAGCGGAATTTACATTTTTTATGGCAGTGCCTGTAATGTTTGGCTTAAGTGCAATCAAAATAATAAAATTTGGATTTAACTTTACACACACTGAGCTTGCAATTCTCATATGGGGAATGGTAATAGCGTTCGCAGTATCAATCATTGTAATCAAATTTTTAATGAGTTACATAAAGAAACATGATTTCAAGATATTTGGCTGGTACAGAATCATATTGGGTATAGTAGTGCTTGCATATTTTTTATAAAATATCTACATAGAAATATTTGTTTTATAATAAATTTTGCACTTTTGTCCTGAGATTGAAAATGATTAGAAGTTAATGACTATAGATTTGAAGCATATTTAATGCCGGAGTCATAAATAGTTTATGGATAAAAGAATCTTGACATAACAAATAAACAATATTAATATATCAAAGGATTAAAACCTTTAAGGGGTGGATTTTTAGAGAGAAATCTTTTTTCGCCACACAATTACAGAAGTAGTTGTGTGGCTTTATTATTGTTATAAACAATTAGCAAAAAAGAAAGGTAGGATAAAATGGATCAGAGTTTTATGAAAGAAAAGAAAATTTTGCCATTAGTATTGTCGATGTCGCTGCCTATGGTTATTTCAATGGCAGTAAACTCGATGTATAACATAGTAGACAGTTTCTTTGTGGCAAAATTAAGCGAGAATGCGATGACATCATTGGCACTTGTATACCCTGTTCAGAACATAATAACATCAATTGGTGTCGGTATAGGAATTGGAATAAATTCGACAGTTGCGTATTATCTTGGAGCAGAGGATAAAAAAATGGCAAATAAAGCAACTACACAAGGTGTTGTCTTGAACTTTATACATGGATTGCTATTGACAATTTTATGTACAGCGTTTATGCCAACGTTTTTAAAGATGTTTACAAATAATCAAAATATAATTTCCATGTCATTAGAGTATGCAAACATAGTATTCATGTTTAGTGTGGCAAGCACTGTAGGTATTACATTGGAAAAGATTTTTCAGGCTGTGGGACAAATGAAAGTTTCCATGTTTAGTATGATTTGCGGATTTGCAACAAATATAATTCTGGACCCACTAATGATTTTTGGAATTGGTCCGTTTCCTAAAATGGGGATTTCAGGTGCAGCCTATGCGACAGGAATAGGACAGGTTATTTCGATGTTAGTTTATATAATTGTATATTTTGCGAGACCAATTCCTGTAAAAATAGAAAGAAAATCATTAAAGCCTGATTTTAAATTGTTAAAGAGATTATATGGAATAGGAATTCCGGCAACATTAAATATGGCATTACCGTCATTTTTAATATCTGCGTTAAACGGAATCCTCGCAGAATTTTCAGACAAATATGTACTTGTACTTGGGGTTTATTATAAACTTCAGACATTTATCTATCTTAGTGCAAATGGAATTATACAGGGAATCAGACCGCTTGTTGGATACAATTATGGAGCGGGAGAACACAAACGTGTTGAAAAAATTTATCATACAACATTAAAATTAACAGTATTAATAATGGCACTTGGTATGACACTTTCATGGATTATTCCGTCACAGCTTATAGGATTGTTTACTGCAAATCCTGAAACAATTAAAATTGGTGTTACGGCACTTCATATAATAAGTTTTGGATTTATAATTTCTGCAGTATCAGTTACATCCAGTGGAGCATTAGAAGGTTTAGGAATGGGAAATCCATCATTGATGATATCCCTTCTTCGTTATGTGATAGTGATTATTCCGACTGCATTCGTTTTGAGCCGATTCATGGGAGCAACCGGTGTGTGGATGGCATTTGCCGTCGCAGAATTTGTGACAGGTATAATTTCATATTTCATTTATCAGAAATATGCTAAGAAAACTATTGAATAGATATACAATGATAGAATATGCGGTTATGAAATTAGATATTTAGATGCAAATCGAATTTGATAATTTGAGATTAGAAAAATTAGAAGGTGAAAAATCTAACAAGTATAGACAATAATTAGCCAAGAAAATTCAATTATTTTGCAAAGCATTATAGTATAATGTGTTCATATATTTTATAAAGGGGGTTAAAAATGAATAGAAAAAGAATAATTGCTTCAACAATTACTATTTTAATAATTTCAGGATTGCTTGTTGGATGCAATGAACCAAAGAATAAAATGAAGATGAGTAACGTAAGATATATGGAAGACGATGAAAGTCAGAATGAAATAAGGACATTAAAGAAATGGCCGGATAATAGCTTTACAGAAGGTTTTCCGGAACTCAATAATGCAGACTCATATTCTTATACGGAAGATAAAGAGAATAAAATGTATTCACTGTTTATAGATGGTATAAGCAAGAAAGAGATTGAAGAGTACATAGAAAAATTACAAAGTTCCGGAGTCGAAACTGTAGGATATATTCATGATGATAAAAATAAATATGAAATGATAGAATACACGGGAACAAAGGATAATGTTTCAATATCAATCTCATTTTCTGATAATGGATGTGTAATTGGTTTTATGGAACAGTAATGCAACATAATGATGCCAGGATAAAAAGACCTAAGAACACATGAACTTGCTCATAAATGGGTGAAAGACTTTGGAACTCGTCACGATATGAAAATCAAAGTTGTGGCTTTTGACCACAACATCATAAAATATAAAATTTATAAAGAGTTAAAAAATTACCTTAAGAAAAAGTATTTGAGCTTAGTCTTAAGGTAAATTTTTTGTTATGGAATTATAAAAGTAAAATAACATTAAAATATAAATATAATATTTGAAACCAGACCAAGATTAATCTCAAGGTTTAAATATCAGGAGCCAAAAAGTTTATCAAAGATAATACTTAAGTATAATATTTAAAATAAAATCTCAACCCTTAACATCCATAATTGTTAATTAATAAACAAAGATAATATGCTAATTGTGCAAAATTACTAAAACAAGAAACGTTTTTATAAAAAAATAGGGCATAAATATTAGTAAATATGCTTTGAATGTAAATATTGACAAATAAAATAAACAATGTTATTATTAGTTTAACGTTAAACGGTATAACAAACTTACAAAGAAGTTGAATATTCTTTTGATTGGGGAATTTATAGAAGGTACGTAGGTATATTATGTTCTTAATTAAGTTTAACGTTAAACTTAACGTAATATATTATTATATAATGTAGAAGGGAGTATTTATATGAGAAAGAAACAGTTACTTAGTTTGGCATTAATTGCCGCGTTGACAACAACAATGTTTGCAGGATGTGGAAGTTCAGGAGACAAGGATTCAGCCAAGAAAAAGGCAGAGAAAGAGGGAAAGACAGTTCTCTCATTAGGAATCTGGCCATCAGCGGATTTGGTTGATGATGTTAAGAACTTTGAAAAGTATGCTAAGACAATGAATGAACAGCATAGCGATGTATATGTTGAACCGGCAAGTTATACATATGCAACAGATACATTCGTATCATTAGCAGAATCAGGAAACTGTCCTACAATTTTTCAAACATGGTTTACAGAACCAAAGAAGTTAATTAAACAGGGGTTGGTAGCAGATGTTACTGATATTCTTAAAGAAAGAGGATGGATTGATGATATGAGTCCATCAGTATTATCTCTTATGTCAGATGAAAATGGTCACGTATATGGTGTTCCAAGAGATGCTTATGCATTAGGACTTATGTGTAATGTAGAATTATTTGAAGAAGCAGGACTTGTCGATGACAATGGTATTCCAAAGTTCCCACAGACATGGGATGAACTTGCTAAGGATGCTAAAATTATTAAAGATAAGACAGGAGCTGCAGGCCTTTGCTTATTGGCAAAAGATAATTCAGGCGGATGGCATTTTTCTAATATTGCATGGTGCTTTGGCGCTACATTGTGTACAGATAATGGCGACGGAACATACACTTCACACTTAGATTCAACAGAAGCTGTTGCAGCTATGGAATATGTATATGATTTGAAATGGAAATATGATGTTTTAACAGCTGATCCAACAGCAGAAGATTGGGCATCAGGATTCCAGCAGTTAGGAACAGGTGCAGCAGCAATGTACATCGCAGCTAATGATGCAGTTGCACAACCAACACAGGTTAACGGATTGCCAACAGATAAGTTGGCAATGGGAGCAATTCCAGCCGGACCTAATGGTGATCAGTATTCATTAACAGGTGGTACACCTTATATGTTCTCTAAGGATGCAACAAAAGAAGAAATTAATGCAGCTTTAGATTTCCTTGAAATTATGGGTAAATCTCCTGTAGTTAATGATACAAGTATTGAAGGTAAACAGGCAGATGCAGCTAACCGTGTATCAAACGGAGTTCCTGTAATTAAATCATTCCCATGCTGGATTAATCAGGATTATGTAGATGCTGAACAGAAGGTTATTGATGAATACAAGAACGTTGACTCAGCGCTTTATGATTCATATTTCGAAAAGACTGGAGCTGAAGGTAACTTAAGAGCGGAAGAACCGGGAGATACACAGTCAATGTACAAGGAACTCACAAAAGTTCTTCAGGAAGTTGTTACAAAGAAAGATTGTAATGTAGAAGAACTTATGAAGACAGCAAATGAAAATTATCAGAAAGTTTTAGACAAATTAAACAAATAGAATATTACCAAGGAAGGGTGGGCGACTAGTCCGGTTGCCTGCCCTTTTTCTAAAAACAGGAGAAGGTTTTACTATAAAATTAAGGAAACAGAATTGTTTTCTACAAATGTTTCAGAAAATTAGCTACTGACTAAAGGTGAGGGCAATACATATTATGTGAGGAGGTTTCCAGGTGAAAAGTAAACAACAAGTTCAAACAAAACAAACAAATTATAAACCTAAAAAACATAAATTTTCTAAGAGAGATTTACTGGGATGGTGCGTAATGCTCCCATCAATATTGTTATTCACATTCTTTGTTTGGGAACCGCTACTTGAAAGCGTGAGATTATCGCTATTTTCAGCAAAGGGAGTTCAGCTCCAGGAGTTTGTTGGGTTAGACAATTATATAACAGTAATTAATAACGTTAGTTTTAAAGCAGCGTTTCTAAACACATTTAAGTACATAGGATGGTCCTTGATTATAGGATTTTTTGTACCGATTATTTTGGCAATATTCATCAGTGAGACCGTTAGAGGAAAGAGCTTTTTCAGATTTGCAGTTTATTTTCCAAATATGATTCCGGGAATGGCTGTTTCACTTCTTTGGGTTTATTTCTTCAAACCGGGTCCTACAGGTGTTTTAAATATTTTACTATCTAAATGTGGTATAGAGCCACAGGTATGGTTAAACAATGCAGCGTTGGTTATCCCGTTGATTATTATAGCAATGACATGGAAAAGTGCAGGCTCCACATCCCTTATTTATATGGCGGGAATAAGTGGAATTAATCCGGAATATTACGAGGCTGCTGCAATTGATGGAGCGGGTGTATTCCAAAGAATTTTCCATGTAACTCTTCCTTGCATCTTAAGCTTAGGAAAGACAATGCTTATTCTTCAGGTTATTTCCGTATTCCAGATTTTATATGAACCATTAGTTTTGACAAATGGTGGACCAAATAATGCAAGTTTATCAATAATGCTTTTGGTTTACCAGTATGCGTTTACTGAATTTAATTATCCATGCGCAGCAGCGTTGTCAGTAATGATTTGTATAGTATTAATTTTGTTGAGTGGATTATATATGTACTTAACAAGAAAGAAAGATGATTAGGAGGAAAGGCTGATGTATTTTAATAAGTATGCAGACAAAACAGACGGTGCCATCAGAGGGTTTGACGTCAAGTCGACAAAAGTAAAAATAATCTGCCTATTCTTCGTGGCAGTATGTATTTTATTTGCAATAATTGCAATGTTCCCTGCAATATGGGTATTTTTATCAGGATTTAAAGATTTAAAAGAGTTAACAAGAGAAGCAACATTGTTCCCTAAATCGTTTAATTTTTCAGGATTTAAGGAAACATGGGATAAATTGAATTTCGGATTGTATTACAAGAACTCATTTATCATGGTTATCGGTTCAGTTATATGTGCAATTATTTTTAATGGAATTTTAGCATATGGACTTGCCATTTTAAAACCAAAGGGATATCAGATTGTAAATGGTCTTGTAATGTGGAGCCTCTTGATTCCTGCAACAACAAGTGTAGTTGCTTTGTTTGTAAATATTAACAGAATTGGTTTAAATAAATCATTTATTCCATTGTGGCTTGCATATGGAGCAAATGCCTTTTGGGTAGTTTTATTCAAAGAATTCTTTGAAGGGCTTCCACCTGAACTTATTGAGGCTGCAAGATTAGATGGATGTAATGTAGTACAGGTATTTTACAAAATTGTATTACCTTTATCAAAGCCAATCATCATGGTAATCGTAATTTTTGCGGTTACGGCAGCGTGGTCAGATTTCCTTCTTCCATATTTGATTTTAAATGGATCAGGAAAAGAAACAGTTATGGTTAAGTTGTATACATATTCAACTTCAAGAACAACAGCGATAGATATGATTAGAGCAATCTTCTTCTCGCTGATTCCACCTACAATTCTGTTCTCTATATTCCAGAAACAGATTACAGATGGTGCAGCCGGTGGGGCTGTAAAGGGTTAAGATATTTGGATACTAACATCCCCTTACGTTAGTAAAAAATATATTTGATAAAGATTATTTCTGTATAAAACTGACAGTAATAATCTGAAAATGATGTGTGCTGTCGGCAATTTCCTCCGTGGTTTAGAAAGACCATGTTTCTCATATTGTCGACAGCAGAAAAGATGGAGAAGAATTATGGCGAAAATAGCAGATAAATATTTTAAAGTGGATTCTTGGAAAATAATTGAAGAGGGTTTTAATCCGGATTACGGAGAAGTATCAGAATCTATATTTTCATTAGGAAATGAATATATGGGAGTTAGAGGATATTTTGAAGAAGGATATAATGGACCAAAGTTAATCGGAAGTTATTTTAATGGAATATATGAAAGAACAAAACCGGATTACGGACATTATAAAGGTATTGTAGATTTTACTGAATATATGGTTAATTCCGTTGACTGGTTATATACAAGAATATGTGTTGATGGGGAAGAATTAGAAATTTCCAAAGCAGATATTTCAGAATTTGTTCGTGAATTAGATATGCGAAACGGAGTATTAACCCGTTCATTTATATGGAACTTATCAAATGGTAAAAAGTTAAAAATTTCTTTTGAAAGAATTCTTTCGATGACTGATGTACAGGTTGGCGCTCAGAAAGTTAAGCTTACTGCTTTGAACTTTGATGGAGATGTAGAAATAAAGTCAGGACTTGATTTTTCGAACCCGCATTGCATGCAGAAAATGAACATGTGGGAAATAAAAGACATATTACATAAGTCAGGAAAGAATGCATTTGCCGGAATAGAAGGTGAAACACTTCATACACAGCAAAGAGTATTTAGCGCATGTGCAATAAAAGCGGATGTGAATGAGTTTTACAATGTTAAGGAAGAAAAAAAGGCAGTTGTTAAATTTAATCTTTCATTAAAACAGAATGAAGAAAAAATATTTGAAAAGATAGTTAAGAATTTTACATTAAAGGAAGAAAAAGAAGAAAATAAATTCCGTGAAGATGTAAAGGCAGTATATGAAGAATTTGAAACAGGAAAAGAAAATGACATAAGTTCTATGTCATTTGAACAGATAAAAGAGGACAGCACTAAGTGGTGGAAAGAAATCTGGGAAACATCTGATGTCACAATAGACGGAGATGAAGAAAATCAGCAGGGAATCAGATTCTGCATTTTTCAATTGTTCCAGACTTATCACGGTGCTGTAAAAGGTACAAATATTGGTGCAAAAGGATTGACAGGCGAAGCATACAATGGAAATGCTTTCTGGGATACAGAAACATACTGCTTACCTTTCTTCCTTTTCAATAATAAGGAAGCAGCTCAGAATCTTCTTTATTTCAGATATAAAACTTTAGATGAAGCAAGAGAAAGAGCAAAGGCATTAGATTGTGAAGGCGCATTTTATCCAATAGCGACAATAAGCGGTAGGGAATGTTGTAATTTATGGCAGCATGCAAGTTTACAGCTTCAGGCATCTACAGCAGTTGCGTATGGTATTTGGTTCTATGAAAAACTGTATCATGATGAAGAGTTTATGACACAGTATGGATTAGAAATGTTAATTGAAATATCGAGAATGTTAGTTACCCGTGGTGATTTCTCGCAGGATGGCCAATATGGTTATTACTGCGTAATGGGACCTGATGAATTCCAGATGATGGTTCATAACAACTGTTATACGAACTTCATGGGTAAATTCACATTAGATTTTACACTCAAAGTAATTGAAGATATTAAGAAAAATGATAAGAAGGCTTATGACGAAATAGTTGGAAAAATTAACTTCGATGAGTCAGAAATGGACAAATGGAAAAAAGTTAGTGAATGTATGTACATTCCATACTATGAAGATAGTCTTTTGTACGAACAGCATGAAGGATTCTTTAAACTTCCCCATTTAGATATTGATTCAATTCCAATTGAAGATTTCCCACTATATAATCATTGGTCTTATGACAGGATATATAGAAATGACATGATTAAACAACCGGATGTTTTGATGTTTATGTTGTTATTTAATTCTCATTTTACAGAGGAACAGTTAAAGGCAAATTATGAATATTACGAACCTAGATGTATACATGAAAGTTCATTGTCACCTTCAGTACATTCAATTTTAGCATCACAACTTCATAAAAAAGATGAAGCATATGATTTCTTTGGATTTGCTACAAGAATGGACTTGGATAACTATAACAGAAATACAAGAGAAGGTATACATACAACAAGTATTGCAGCAGCATGGATGAATATTATTTATGGGTTTGGCGGACTTAGAACAGATGGAGATATTATTCATATTACACCTTCAATTCCGCAAAACTGGAATAAATATACTTTCAAAATTCATTATATGGGAGAAGTTATTGAAGTGAAAGTTACAAAGAATAAAGTGGAAATCAGTACTAAATATGGCAAAAATATTTTAGTTCAGGTTTATGACGAAAAAATTGAACTTGGAAAAGAAGCATATATTTGTGACGTCAAATAAAAATAAATTTAATGCCGGGGCAGAATACAAAGTGTTTTGTCCCCGGACAAAAATGGGAGGTAAATAAATGAATTGGGAGTTGACAGAAAACGGGTTTAATTCAGAAAAGATTGATCATTTAGGAAATAAATTTCTGACAGGTAATGGATATATGGGAATTAGAGGCACTCTCGATGAATTTGATTCCCGGGATTTAGTAGCTGTTAATTTGGCAGGAATTTATGATCAGGTAGGTAATAGCTGGAGAGAACCGTTGAATGCTCCAAATGGTTTTTACAGTTATCTGATTGTTGATGGAAATGTTTTAAAGGTTCAGGATAATGCGCCTAAAGAACATTTTATAAAATTAGATTACAGACATGGAATATTTAAAAGACATACAGAGTGGACAACGAAGAGAGGAAACATTGTACTTGAATCAGAGCGCTTTGTAAGTATGGATGATGTTCATATTGGAGTAGAGAAATACAAAATTACGGCGGATTTTCATGCAGACATTAATTTTTTAACAGGAATTGATGGCGATGTATGGGACATTAATGGACCGCATTATGATGAAATTATTATGGATGAAGATGACTGTATAAGCATAGTTGGAATATCTCATGAAAAGAAATATCATGTGGCGGTAAGTGTAAGTGAAGATGAAAATTTTCCATGTGAAAAGAAGATAATATTAAAAAAAGAGGACAAAAAGATAATAAAATCATTAAATTTTGTCTCAGATATTAATAAGTGTTACGAAATTCACAGATTTATGGCAATTTATACATCAAAAGATTGTGAGAATCCTTTAGATAATGCAAAAGAAACGGCTATAAATATTAGAAATAAAGGATATTACGAATTGCGCGATGAACATTGTAAATGCTGGGAAAGCATTTGGGACAATTCAGAAGTGGAAATTGAAGGCGATGATGATGCGATGGAAGCATTGAATTATTCCTGCTATCATTTGAATAGCATTTCGCCAAGACATGCAGACAGTCTTTCCATTGCAGCCAGAGGTTTATCGGGACAGACGTATAAAGGTGCTGTTTTCTGGGATACGGAAATGTTTATTTTAGACTTTTTACTTATGACAAACCCAAAAGTAGCAAGAAATGTAATGAAATATAGAATTGATACTTTAGATGGTGCAAAGGAAAAAGCAAAAAGTTATGGCTATGATGGTGCATTTTATGCATGGGAAAGTCAGGAAGGCGGATTTGACGCCTGCTCAGATTATAATGTTACAGACGTTTTTACAAAAAGACCGATGCGAACATATTTTAAAGATAAACAGATTCATATTTCAGCAGCTATTGTATATGGAATTGGCAGATACATAGACCTTACAGGTGATATGACAATTTTATCTGAAGGTGGAGCCAAAACAATAATAGAATGTGCAAAATTTTATTATGATTTACTTCTTAAAAAAGTGTCAGGCGGATATTATGAACTTCATGATGTTATAGGACCTGATGAATACCATGAAAGAGTTAATAATAACGGTTATACAAACCGAATGGCAAAATATACATTTGAACAGGCTGTTAAAGTAATTGATTCAATTGATGAATTAAACGAACAGTATGCAATAAAGTTGTGTAAAGAATATAACTTAAAACAATTAAAAGAAAAATTTGAAATGGCTGAGCGTAATATTTATATTCCACAGCCAAATGAAAATGGAATCATTCCACAGTTTGACGGTTATTTTGATTTAGAAGATGTAAGCGTAAATACTGTAAGAAGCAGACTCTTAGACCCTAAGGAATATTGGGGAGGAGCAAATGGAGTTGCAGCACATACACAGGTTATAAAACAGGCAGACGTAGTAACATGGCTTACAATGTTTCCGGATGATGTAAGTGATGAAATAAAACTCAAAAACTGGCAGTATTATGAACCGAGAACAGAACATGGTTCATCATTGAGTGCATGTATGTATGCTTTGTTAGCCTGCAAGTGTGGAATGAAAGAAAAAGCCTATCCGCTATTTATGAAATCAGCTTCGGCAGATTTGAATGAAGGTGGAAAGGAATGGGCAGGACTTGTCTACATCGGAGGAACACATCCGGCGGCAGAAGGTGGAGCCTATATGGTGGCAATAAAAGGATTTGCGGGAATTTATTTTGAAGATGGAAAAATTAAAGCAAAACCTGATTTGCCAAAAGCATGGAAAAAAATGAGATTTCATATTTGTTATAGAAACAAAAAATACAAAATTGAAATAGAAGACAATAACGCAAATATTGTGGAAATATAGGAAATGAATACAAAGCAAAACAGTGCAAGTGTAGAATTTAAAATTTATATGACAATATAAGTAGCATTTATAAGATTGTTAGGATTCATTTGAAATCTCCTTAAATAAGAAAGAAGCGTTAGAAAATACTTCTAACGCTTTCTCTTTCTACAATAGAAGTTGGAAGTGATACTTCGCATGGATTAGGCATTCTGTGTTCTAACAATTCCAACATAAATTTAACGGCTGTACGACCTTTAAGGTCCATATCCTGATGAACAGTGGTAAGAGCCGGAGTTGTAATGTTACATATATTTAAATCGTCGAATCCTACTATTGATATATCTTCAGGAATACGAACACCTTCTTTATGAAGGTTAGCCATAATATTTCCTGCAAGAAAATCGGCAGTAGTAACGAGTCCTGTTATTTCAGGATGAGAAGATAAATATTTAGCGATATGTTTTGTATTTTCAAGGTCCATACCACATTCAAAAACAAGGGAATCATCAAATGGAATACCGGCTTCTGTAAGGGCAGCCTTATATCCGAGGAAACGCTCCATTAAAACGCCACCTTCTTTTATGTGAAGAGAGGCAAATGCAATTTTACGATGACCTTTGCTGATTAAATACTTGGTTGACTGGTTGCTTCCACCAAAATCTTCTAATCCGACATTACAAATGTTCTTTTCATGAACGTAACTGTCAACGAGAACGATAGGAAGCTTTTTAGCACAACTTGCAATGGCTTCAAAAAAGTCATCGCGGAAGATACCTGCTAAAAACAAACCGTCAAGATCCCATGTTTTTAAGAAAGCTTTAAACTGTTCAGGCGTCTCAACAGTACGCAACATTAAAAAATAACCATTTTCACGAAGAACCTGTTCGAGAATTCCGATAAATCGGGAAAGAAAAGGGTCTTCCATGAAATTTGAGTCTTTATTAGTAACAATATGGTTTACGAAACCAATAACTTTTGATGAACGTGAAACCAATGATCTGGCAGACATATTAGGTACATAACCTAAATCATCAATTGCTTTATTAATTTTAGCGACGGTTTCAGCAGAAACGCGACCGGTTTTTCCATTGATAACATTGGAAACGGTTGTTGCACTTACGCCTGTAGCCGAAGCAATATCTTTAATAGTAACCATATAATAAATCCTTTCTGTTTTTAGAATAGGTAAAACGTAAAACCTATATAGAAATAGTAACACTAAAATATGATTTTGAAAACAAAAAAATGTAAAGGAGAAGAGAAAAAATGAAGGGTGTAATTTTTGATTTAGATGGAGTTTTAGTTTCTACAGATGAACTTCATTATCAGGCTTGGAAAAAATTAGCTGATGAACTGGGAATTACTGAATTTAACAGAGAGGACAATATGCGACAGCGAGGAGTAAGCCGTATGGCTTCTTTGGAAATTGTTCTTGAAAAAGGTGATAAAACATATACACAGGAAGAAAAGATGGAGCTTGCAGACAGAAAAAACGGATACTATGTTGAAATGCTCCAAAAACTGGATTCAGGTGCTGTACTTCCGGGAGCAGTAGAAACTTTGAAAATGCTAAAGGAAATGGGAATTATGTCAGCAGTTGGTTCGGCAAGTAAAAACGCACCAATAATACTTGAAAGGACAGGTCTTGCACCTTATATCGACAAAATAAGTTGTGGGCTGGATGTAACAAAATCTAAACCTGACCCGGAAGTATTTTTAGTGGCTGCAAAGAAATTAGGACTTAATCCGGCGGATTGTCTTGTAGTTGAAGATGCAGCAGCAGGAATAGAAGCAGCAAAGAGAGGCGGAATGAAATCCCTCGGTGTAGGACCGTTTCATGAAGAACTGGGAGCAGATTTTCATTCCGAAACACTAGCAACAGTAGAAAACTGGAGGGAAATTTTATGTTAAAAGGAAAGAAACAAAAAACAGGGGAAAACAATAATTCAAAGCCAATGGGCAAAGGATTTTTTGTAGTTGGATGTGTAATAATTTATTTCCTTATTGTAGGAATAGTAAGCGCGGCAATTCATTTGCCTGTAGCAATAACAAAAATTTCAGACAATAGTGAGATAAAAAACGCCAAGGTTGTATTGTATGATGGACCTAAATCACTTAAAGATGCTACAGATGCTGATTTGGAAAAAGCATCAGAAGAAAAAAGAGATATTTCATTAATGCATTGTGTTGATACTAAAGTTGCGGTAAACGGCAAAGACTGTTATGTATACGATACAAATGTAAATAACACACATACATGGATGGGTGATTATATGCCGGCAGAAGACAGAACACCTATTACATATTTTGATTTTGAAGGAAAAGTTAAAATAACAGTTACAGTTCCTAATACAGATATTGAATATGTAAATATCAGACCATTAAAATATAACATTAAGCCGGAAATTAATACTAAAAAGCATACGGTGACATTTACAATTGACACACCTGATGCCTACACAGTTGAATTTAATAAAAAAGTAGAACGTGCAGTACATATTTTTGCAAATGAAATAGAAAAAGATGTTCCTGACAAAGATGCAGAGGGTGTTAAATACATTGGACCTGGTGAATGGAATATCGAAGACATGGTATTAGAAGATGGAGATACAATTTATATCTCAGGTGGAGCAGTTGTACATGGAGCAGTTACAGCATCATTTGCTAAAGATGTAACAGTTAGAGGAAGAGGCATTATTGATAATTCTAATTTAGAAGGTTGGAAAGGTACAAGTGCTACAGTTCCACTTAGATTTGATAACTGCCAGTACGTAACTGTTGAAGGAATTATTTCATTAAATGCAAATGCATGGTGCTTCCAGGGTTACAATTCAGTAGCTGGAGATATCAGTAATTTAAAGATTATTACAGCAAGACCAAATGGTGACGGAATTTCATTACAGTCATGTAAGAGTTTTGATGTAGAAAATTGTTTTGTACGTACATGGGATGATTCATTAGTAGTTAAGAATTATGATGTAAATTCAAACAATATCAAGTTCAAAAATGTTCAGGTTTGGACAGATTTGGCACAGTCAATGGAAATAGGTTATGAAACAAATAAAGGTGACAAAGAAAACTCGACAATTGAAAATGTTACATTTGAAGATATAACAGTACTTCATAACTTCCATAAGCCGGTATTATCAATTCACAATGCAGATAATGCAGCAATTTCTAACGTGACTTATAAAAATATTGTAGTTGAAGATGCATGCATGGGACTTGGAGATGGAACAAAAGAATTAATTGATTTACAGGTATTAACAAATTCAGGATGGTCAACAACTTCTGACAGAGGAACTATTTCAAATGTTACAATTGACGGCTTTAAGGTACTTTATGGAAATGAATCACTTCCTTCACAGATTAAAGGATTTGACGAAGAACATGGTATTGATGGAGTTTCAATTTCAGGATTAAATATTAAGGGTAAAGATATTAAATCATTTGAAGATGGTGAATTTGAAGTAGATGAAGACACAGTGAAGAATGCGGAAATAAAGTAGGAGGAGCATTATGAAGAAAAAGTTTATAATTATAATGGGATGTCTTGCCGTAGTATGTGCAGTAATGTCAGCTGTTGTAGCTGTAGGCAATTCATCAGTAAAAATGTCAAATAAAAATTTGACGGTAGTAACAGCTCCTGACCAGAAGGAGGCGATGGAGAACGATGCTTTTAAGGAAGAAGAATATGTTGCACCTGAAATTGATGGTACAAATGTGGCGTTAGATGGAAGAGCAGATGCAAATGGATTTAATGATGTTTATAGAGCTCCAAATATTATTGACGGTAGCAGATTAACATACTGGGAAGGTTCTCAAAATGAAGAAAGCCAGATAATTTCTGTAGACTTAAAGGATTCATATACTATTCATACAGTTGTAGTTGGATTGAATCCGGCTCAGATTTGGGGAAAGAGAACTCAGACATTTACAATTGAAGCAAGTGACGACGGACAGAATTATACAGAAGTAATACCATCTACAGACTATGATTTTGATCCAAAGACAGGAAATCAGGTTGTTATCGATATTGATAATGTTAAAATGCAATACATAAGATTAACGTTTACAAAAAATACAGGTGCAGTAGCCGGACAGATAGCTGAACTCGAGGTTTATACAAACGACAAATAAAATTGTGTGCAGTTTAAAGAGTTTAATTAAATATAATGTGTTTAAAAGATACTTCGCGTAGAACCAATATATGTTGAAATATAATTTGAAACACAGCAAATAAAAAGAATCATACTTGTTATTATCGGTTTATATGAAATAAATCTGATAAAAGTATGATTCTTTTTTGTTTAAATAGTACAGGTTCATGTTTAAGAATCAGCAGAATGTTCTTTATGTTTGAATACATTGTCAGACTAAATTTAAGAATCAACAGAATATTCTTTAAATTTAAACGTATTGTCAGGAACACACTTGTTAATTAGTTTTATGTATGCTTTAGACATGCTCTTAGGCAGTTTGAATTTGGCTCTAACATATATTTTTGCGAAAGCCTTTTCTCCTATAGAATCTAAAGTATTGCTCCTTATTTTAACATATTTTAAATTTGGAAGCTTATAGAAAACTTTTTCTTCGATTGTATTTACGCTATCGCCAATAATGACTTCTTCAAGTTTAGTACAGTTTACAAAAGCCTTTTTAGGTATAATCTCAACTTTGTTTCCAATTTTTAAGCGCTTTAATTTGTTCAAATTATCAAAAGCCTTTTTTGAAATGGAAACTACATCAAAAACTCTTCCCTGAAATTCAATAGTTGATGGAATTTCTAAAGACTTAATACTATAGTCTTTAACTCCTTCAAAAGAAACAGCCGAGTTTGATAAAATTTTGAAATTATAACCATCAACTTCACAAGTTTTATTAACAGAGGATTCAACCTCAAGTGAACCGTCGTACCAGTCAATTTCATTAAATGACATTGCATTTTCAAATGAAGTTACAGTTGGTTTCTCGCCACCATATTTTTTATACCAGCTTGATGGATATAAAACATTTTTATTATAGTGAGCTAAACTTGTGTCTACATCTGAGGATTCATTTTTTCTAAGCTTTCTGCAAACGACAACAGTTCTATAATCGTGTACTTCATATGAGCAAGTGGATAACATTAAAAGTGAATCTTTTTCATTTATATCTACAGGACATTTATAGGATGAACGAATCTCTATCTGATATACAAAATTTAAAAATTGTTCCTTTGTCTGAAATGTACTTTGTAGATAATTGAATCCGTCGCTGCTTTTGAAATCTCCTGCCACTCGCATATATCCTATTATTTTCCACTTGCTCTCTTTATATAAGGTGTCAAATGTAATTACCGGATGCTGTTTGTAAAATTCGATATCTTTATATTTTAACAACTGATGAAACATCATTCCTGTCGAATCCATATTATGTCCATGTATGACAAGATTCTTTGAACGAGGTTTGATTTTTGAATTGCTTTGTATGTAAAGGCAACCATTTTTATCACGACAACCTTCAAAATCATGCTTTAAATAAAATTCTGAGTTGCCGGTTGACTGCATTACCGGATAATCGATATTAGTTCCGGGAACTTTTAACCAACCTCGTATGTCCGAGTTTATCTCTATAAGTTTTGAGAACTTTAATAATATTCCATCAGAGCCTTTAGCCCCTTCTTCATATGATTTGTCCAAATTAATGTCAACAGGGGTATTCTCGGACGAATCGTCATCTATAACTTCATTGTTGCCGTCAGATTCAGGAGAATCTGAAACTGAATAATATAATGATTTATATTTATTGTTAAGCTGTTTGGAATGATAAGGCTGTATGCCTAAGTAATAAATCAAAAAAATAACGCATCCAATTAACAATAAAACAGAACAAATCATTACCGTAAGTCTGATTTTTTTCTTGATTTTAATACTAATCATAAACATCTCCTATTGGATTTGGAAAAGTAAAATAAAGATAATAATGACAAAATATATTTATTTAATTTTCATTATAAAGAGTGTTTAGGGGGGATTTTAAAATAGTGTTGAAATATAAAAATGCTTTCGGATTGTTCTGTATTATGTAACAGGAAAATCCACATTTAACTTTAAAATAATTATAATTGTAATAATAAAAAAAAGCAATAAAACATAAAATTAATAGTAGGAAATAAAGTCAGGTTATATATTGGTAAAACCGTTCCCAAAACAAAGCAGAAGACACAAGCGTAAACATAAAAAATATAGACATAAAATACAAAATAATTGACAATTGAAAGGTTTTTTTGTGCAATAATAATAAAAAAATGGGTGGTTTTTGGTTAAAACGCACCCACCAAACAGATTGACAAAGGCATGGTGCCATGTTAATATTAGTTTAACGTTAAACGGATGTGGGAAAAGTGATTTATTGGGGTGTGTCCGGGGGGACAATTTTCAAAAAAATCTTTTATTTTACCCAGGAAACAAGAAACAATTAAATAAGTGAAAATCTTTAAACCGTTACAAGTTTAACGTTTAACTTATTCGAAGAAAGGAAGAGGTAGAGAAATGAAAAAAACATTTAAAAAGTTATTAGTTATGGTAAGCGCTGTTGTTCTTACATTTAGTATGAATGTAGCAGCTGCAGAGGATATTGTGTTGAATGATAGTGGAAGTCCATTTATTAAATCGTTTGATCCGGGAACAAGTGGAGAGTACAAGTATTTAGGATATGCTTACTGTTTTGAAGTAGGACCTGAATATAAATATTTACAGATTACATATACAGGTGATCCTACAGCATTTGATGAATTAAGATTAGAATTTGTAGTTAACTCAGACCCATCAGAGGAAAAGAAATTAACTCCTGTATGGTTCAGAGAAAATGACGAAGGTACAGTTAGAACAACAGACGGCGGATTAGTTCCTAATCCTTCAGATAAAGAACAGACAGCAGTAATCGATTTAGAAAAATCAGGAATTGACTTATCAACAGGTATCAGAGCGTTCCATATACATGATACACCTGGTAAAGGTAAGTTTACAATTACAGATGCAAGATTAATGACTAGTGCACCAAAGGGTGGAGCATCAGCAAGTGCAAGCGACGTTAAATCATCTTCAGATGATAAGAAAGCAAGCAGTGATTCAAAATCAAAATCAAGCTCAAGCACAGACAGTAAGAGTTCGGATTCATCTTCAAGCAAAGACAGCTCAGCATCATCAGCTTCAGCATCTTCATCAAGCGATAGCTCAGAATCAGTAGGAGGTGGCGCAACAGCAGCACCTACAACAGGTTCAGCAACATATCCAATTGCTATAGCTATAGGAGGTATTGTAGTAGCAGGCGCAGCATTAGTTGCATCAAAGAAAATGAAAATCCAGTAGTTTTAAGAAAGGAAGAAGGTTCATATGAGATTAAAGAAAATTAGTAACAAAGCAATAGCTTACGCATGCGTCGGAACATTAGCAGTAAGCAGCTTAGCAGGGGTGAACTTGGCATCAGTAAAAGCAGCTGAAGACAGCAAAACTGAAGCAGAAATTAACGCGTATAAGGAAGTAAGTGTTCCATGGATGGCTAAAGAATACGATCCGGGAACAGATGGTGATTACAAATATCTTGCAGGAATTGATCTTGCAGCACTAGAATTGACTAGTGATTATAAATATTTACAACTCACATATACAGGCGATGCTACGGCATTTGATGCTTTAAGATTTGAAATGGCAGGAGCAGATGGCTCTTTAGGAACATATTGGTTTAAGGAAAACCCACAGGGAACAATTAAGACATCTGATGATACATTAGTTGCAGATCCTTCAGAAGAGGAACAGACAGCAGTAATTGATCTTGAAAAATTAGGAATTAGTGGTGCAGACTTAATTACTACGATTCATATGCATGATTCACCGGGAAATGGTAAGTTTACAATTAAGGAAGCTAAGTTTACAAACAGTCCAAAAGAAGTTAAGTCGATTAGCATTCCATGGATGGCTAAAGAATATAATCCTGGAGAGGGAGAAGGATATCAGTATCTTGCAGGAATTGATCTTGCTGACCTAAATGTAACAAAAGATTACCAGTATTTACAGTTATCATATACAGGTGAATCTACATCATTTGATGAACTTAGATTTGAAGTAGTTGGAACAGATAAAGGATTAGGAACATTCTGGTTTAAAGAAAATCCACAGGGAACAATTAAGACAGTAGATGACACATTAGTTGCTAATCCAACAGAAACAGAGCAGACAGTTGTAATTGACCTTGCAAAATCAGGAATTACAAATGCTGAAGGAATTGCTACAATCCATATGCATGACACAAAGGGCAAAGGTGCATTTACAATAACAGACGCTCAGTTTACAAACACACCACTTCAGGTAGCTAAGACACCGGTAGAACCTGAAGAAACAACTCCAGAGGAAACAACACCTGACAATAATGGGGAAACAACACCGGAAACAACAACAGAAAAAGTAATTGCAGATGGAACAAATGACATCATTTTAAATGGTGATGACCAGGGCAAGAGTGCTATGATTGGAACTTACTCAATTAAGAAAGGCTCTGTAGAAAAACCAAATTACAAATATCTTGGATGGGCAACATTTAAAGACTTTGCAAACGAATCATACAAATACTTAAAGATTACATATACAGGTAATATTAAATTACTTAGATTTGAATTTGAAGGCAAAGGTGGAGAAAAACAGGGACCATTCTGGTTTGATCCTGAACAGGCAACTCATTTTGTAACAGAAGATGGTAGTGCAATTCCACTTGTTGGAAACAACACAACAGTAGTAATTAATCTTGCTAAATCAGGCGTTGATATGAGCAAATATAATTCAGGTGTACATATGCACTGCTCAGCAGAAGACGAAGATGTAAATATTTCAATTACAGACGCAGTGTTATATGGTGGAAAGAAGAGTGAACCACAGCCAACAACAACTGCAGCACCAACAACAAAACCAACAACTGTAGCACCAACAACAACTCAGGCAGCAAAAGTTTCAGTTGGAAAGACAGCTGTTAAGAGTGCAACAAAGAAGAAATCAGCAAAGAAAGCTTCTGTAGTACTTAAGAAAGTTAAAGGGGCAAAAGGATATCAGGTTAAAATTTCTACATCTAAGAAATTTAAGAGTAAAGCAACAAAGACAATCACAACTGCAAAAGTTAAATTTGTTGTTAAGAAATTAAAAGCAAACAAGAAATACTATGTTAAGGCTAGAGCATACAAAGTAGTAAACAAGGCTAAAGTTTATGGTAAATGGTCAGCAGTTAAACAGGTAAAAAATAAATAATAATAACAGTTAATTACTAGAAAGCCCTCACGTAATAAACATGTGAGGGCTTTCGTTTTAAAAGAAAGGGCAAATGAAAGTGAAGAAGGGAAAAGTTTTTACAGCTATATTGATGGGAATAGTAATGACAACAGGGGGAAATATGACAGAATTTAATACAGAAGTAAAGGCGGATATAAGTTCAGAATTTGAAATTCCTCAAGCAGATGAGGCAGGAAGAATTGGTGCAAGCATGCCCTATCTTAGATATGATTCAAAAGATGCAGAGATTGGAAATGGCGCAAAAATAGAAGAATCAGTAAAATCTGAACGAACAAAGATTGCAAGTCAGGCGTCACAACAGTCGTATGTAAGTCTGCCGGTTAAAGATTCATATGCAGAATGGACTGCAGTTAAAAGTGGTTCAGGTGTAACAATGAGATTTACAATGCCGGATTCAACAGGCGGTAAAGGATTAACAGGAAGCCTTGATGTATATGTAAATGGAGAATTTTGTCAGAAAGTAGATTTGACATCTTATTATATGTGGCAATATTTCGCAGGCGGAAATCCAAGCGATAAAAACAACGGAGGAGTTCCATGCTTCGCATTTGATGAAGTACATTTTATATTAAATAAGCCTATAAATTCCGGAGACAAAATAAGAGTTCAAAACTCAGGAAGAGACAATTTAATTTATGGTGTAGATTTTGTTGAAATCGAAGAAGTTCCACAAACTATTGCACAACCTGCAAATTCTTTGAATGTCGTAGATTATGGTGCGAAGCCAAATGATGGAAAAGATGATTATAATGCAATAAGAAATTGTATAAGTGCTGCTAATATTCAGGGAAAAGATGTTTATTTTCCAGAAGGAACTTTTAATATAGGCAGAAAATGGACTTTTTATGGAAAGAACATAAAAGTTACGGGAGCAGGAATGTGGTATACAAACATTCAGTTCACAAACAGTAATGCGAATAGCGGAGGAATTGCATTTGCAGGAGAAAATTCATGTTATAATGTAGAATTTTGCAATATGTATATTAATTCAAATTTAAGCTCAAGATATAATGAACAGGCATCATATAAATGTTTTAGTGATGTTCCGGGAAATGGAAGTGTAATACATGATATTTGGGAAGACCATTTTGAGTGTGGATTTTGGTTAGGAGATTATAGTGGAACAGTTGATTATTCAGATGGAATGAAAATAATCAATTGTAGAATTAGAAACAATTTAGCTGACGGAGTAAATTTCTGTCAGGGTACAAGCAATAGTGTGGTATATAACTGCTCAATAAGAAATAATGGAGATGACGGACTGGCATGTTGGAATAATAATTATTTGTCAGCGAAAGATGAAACAGGAAATGTGTTTGCATATAATACAATAGACTTTATTTGGAGAGCCGGAGGCATTGCAATATATGGAGGAGATGGATTTAATATTTACAATAATTATATTTGCGATACATTCATGGCATCTGGAATTCATTTGAATACAACATTTGATGGATATAAATTTAATAATACGAAAAATATAAAATTCGAAAATAATACATTGGTAAGATGTGGAACATATAAAGATAGTTGGGGCAGTTCTTTAGCAGCTATAGATATTTCGCAAAATGTAAAGAATGTTTCATTTGTTAATACAAAAATATATGATGCATGGCACGATGGAATAGCTTTAAAGGACAACATACAAGGGATAAAATTTGAAAATACAATAATTTATGGAAGTGGAACTGCAGGACAGAAAGTGTCAGGAAATGTAGGAGCAGCAATTAAGACATCGGGAAGTCCGAAAGCTCAAATTGATAATATAAGTATAACTAACAGTGCTTATAATCATAATGACAAACCGTATCTTTTTACAGGAAGTTATAATGGAATTTCAATTTTGAACGAATTGTTGTATAATGATTTAATTTATGAAGTGCCGGGATATCCTGAAGTTTCAGATGTTACAAAGGATGAGGAGACAATAAAACCAGGTGATAACGAGACAACACCTGGAAATGAAAACCGTAATGATACGGGAAATTTAATGAATTCGGGAACATCTTCGAATTCAGAAACAGTTTCAAATCAGAATGATGAGACTGAGAAAAAAATAACAAAGAATAAACCGGGAAAAGTAAAAATAAAGTCTGTAAAAAAGACAAAAGGCAAAATGAAAATTGCATTGAAAAAATTAAGAGGGGTTTACAGGTATCAGATTAAAGTTTCAACTTCAAAGAAGTTTGTAGGCAAAAATACTCTTACTAAAAACTTAAAGGGGACAAAAGCGGTTTTCAAAAAAATCAATGTAGCAAAAAAGTATTACGTTAAGGCTAGAGCGTATAAAATTGTGGAAAAGAAAAGATTATATGGAAGATGGTCGGGGGTCGTATCTAAATAACCAACACAATTGCGAATAGTTGAACGTAAAACTTTAAATAAAATAAGAAGGAGAAGAAACATGAGAAAAAGTATTCAAAAGGTTTTATCATTTGCTTTAGCAGGGGCAATGGTATTACAACCTTTACCTTCAGCACAGAGTGTGTTTAAGGTAAACGCAGGGGTGGCTTCGGAATCAAAGTTTGATATTCCGCAAGCTGATGCAAGTGGACGTGTAGGAGCTAAGGTTCCTTACACAAGATATGATTCATTACAGGCGAATATTGGTGGCGGAGCACAGATTGCTTCATCAAAGAATTTCGACAGAATGAATATTGCAAGCCAGGCTTCGGAACAGTCATATGTAAGACTTCCTGGAAAAGGAGCTTACGCAGAGTGGACAATGAACACTACCGGAGATGGGGTTACAATGAGATTTACAATGCCTGATTCCAGTGATGGAATGGGACTTAAAGGCTCATTAGATGTGTATGTAAACGGACAGTACAAAAAGACAATTGATTTAACATCTTATTTTATGTGGCAGTATTTTGCCAGTGGAAATCCAAGCGATAATAATGATGGTGGAGTGCCATGTTTCGCTTTTGATGAAGTACATTTTAAATTAGATAACTCTTTAAAAAAGGGTGATACAATCAGAATTCAGAGCAGTGGAGCCAATGCTTTAGAATATGGTGTAGACTTCCTTGAAATTGAAAATGTACCTGATGAAATTGCACAGCCGGACAATTCTTTAAATGTTGAAGATTTTGGAGCAGTTCCTGATGATGGACAGGACGACTATGATGCAATTTATCGTTGTATAGAAGAAGCAGACAGATCAAACATGGATGTTTATATCCCGGCAGGAACATTTGAAATCGGACAGGTTTGGAGATTATATGGTTCAAACATGAAGATTACAGGTGCAGGTATGTGGTATACAAATATTCAGTTTACAAATCCTGATGCCGGTGGCGGTGGTATTTCCGCCGGATGGCAGACAAGCGGTTCAAAGGATGGATATTGTAATAATATTGAATTTTGTAATATGTACATTAATTCAAATCTTAGATCACGTTATAATCAGCAGGCAGTATATAAATGCTTTATGGATGTATTCACAGATGGATCAGTAATCCATGATATTTGGGAAGAACATTTTGAATGTGGATTCTGGTTTGGTGATTACAATGGAAAAATGGATTACTCAGACGGAGTTAAAGTAATGGACTGTAGGATTAGAAATAATCTTGCAGACGGAGTAAACTTCTGTCAGGGTACAAGCAATGCAACAGTTTACAACTGCTCTATCAGAAACAATGGTGATGATGGTTTAGCATGTTGGAATAACAGTTGGGGCGGAGCTAAAAATGAATCTGGAAATGTATTCGCATATAATACAATTGATTTCATATGGAGAGCTGGTGGTATTGCAATCTATGGTGGTGATAATTTCAAAGTTTATAACAATTACATTTGCGATACATTTATGGCAGCAGGTATTCATTTAAATACAACATTTGACGGTTACAAATTTAGTGAGTGTAAAAATATGACATTTGATAATAACATCATAGTTCGTGCCGGATGTACAAAGGACAGCTGGGGTGAAGAACTTGGTGCAGTTGATATCAAGCAGGAAGTCAAGAATGTAACATTTAACAATACTCAGATTTATGATGCTCAGCATGATGGTATCAGAATCCTTGATAACTCAGCAAGTAATGTAGTGTTTAACAATACTAAGATTTTAGGCTCAGGTATAGATGGTCAGCAGGGAAATTATTCATCAGTTCCTCATGCAGGTGCAGCTATCAGACTTGGAAGCTCATCATCAGCTACATTTAATGGAATCGAAATTGCAAATTCTGCATTTAAGAACAAAGAAGATGGATCACCATATTTCTATACAGGTGGAACAGATTCATCATGTGTGAAGAATGCAACAATCTATGATGATGATGTTACATATACAGTACCGGGTTATCCTGAACCATATATTGATGGTGGACAGCAAGGTGGTGTTACAAATCCATTAGAAGGTATTACAGGATATGATATTGCTTTAACAGGTTTAACATGGAAAAATGAAAATGGCTCATCAGACCTTAAAAATGGAGATAAGGTTACATTCTCTGTTGCAATTACTAATACAAGTAATGTAGATATTCCTGAAGGAGTAACAATTGGATTCAAAGTTGTAGTTGATGGAACAACAACTTACAGAAATCAGAAATTTAAAGATGGTTTGAAAGCAGGACAGACAGTTAAACTTTCAACAACAGGTGCTTGGATAGCTTCAAGAGGAGGTCATACAATCGTTGCAACAGCAGATGATACAAATAAACTTCCAAATGAAACAGACAAGAACAATAATACAAGAACAAAGAAATTTAATGTTTATGGAGATGCAGCTACAAATCCTGTAACAAGAGTTTCAGGTGGATATGACTTAGTTGTATCAAAGATAGTTGCTAATAAGCAGGACATTGCTGTTGGAGATCAGTTAGTATTTACTGCAACAATTACAAATGCAGGTGATACAGCTATTCCGGCAGGAACAACTATTGGATATCAGTTACAGATTGATGGAAATACATCAAATATTTTATGGTGCGATACATATAATAGCGGATTGGCAGCAGGACAGTCAGTTGATTTAACAGTAAATTCTGGTTCAGCACAGAGAAATTACTGGACAGCTACAAGTGGAAAACATAGCATAATGGCATGGGTTGATGATGTTAATAGAATTCAGAATGAAGTTAATGAAGATAACAACAAATATACTATTTCATTAAATATTCCAACAGCATCAATGATTGAAAATCCTGATGCACCTGATGATTTAAACAATCCTGGACAGGTTGAAACAACAAAACCAGTTGAAACAACAAAGGCACCTGAAACAACGACAAAACAGGCTGAAACAACAACAAAGGCACCTGAAACAACAGCTAAACCGGCTGAAACAACAACTAAGACACCTGAAACTTCAAGAGATACATCAGGAGATATTGTACTTAATGAGTTTATGAAAACATGGACAGTAGGTACAGGAAGCGGATATCAGTATATGGGTCAGGTAAATTACAAAGCACCTGCAGGATACAGATATCTTCAGTTGACATATACAGGTGATACAAGAGCATTTGAAGAACTTAGATTAGAATTCTTTACAGATATGAAGAATCCGTATTGGTTCAACAAAAATCAGGCAGTTAAGTTTGTGACAACAAGCGGCGATGTAGTTGAAGCTCCATCATCCACTGCAAAGACAGTTGTAATTGACCTTCAGAAATCAGGTTTAAATATTAACCAGACAAATACTGGTTTCCATATTCATAATACACAAGGATACGGAAGCTTCACAATTACAGATGCACGACTTTATAAAACAGCAGCTGTAGAACAACCAACAACAAAACCGGTTGAGACAACAACAAAGCAGGTAGAAACAACAACAAAGGCACCTGAAACAACAACTAAACAGGTAGAAACAACAACAAAGGAACCTGAAACAACAAAACCGGCAGAAGCTCCATCAATGGTTTCAGATAAAGTTATTGTACATGGATATCAGATGAGTGCTAAGTTCAACGGAGTAGAAGGAGATATGGGAATTCGTATCGTATATTCTGTAGAACCTGAAATTGATGGAAAGAAAGTAGAAAAAGCAGGTGTTATTTGCGGAATAGTATATGGTGACAACCCAATAACAAAGAATGACATTGTATTAAACAGCAAGAATTCTTATGTAGCAAGCTATGAAGCAACAGACAAAGGTTTGATTGGCGATGTAGTTGGCGATTCAAAGACAGCAAAGAATTATGTAAGAACATTTGGTTTGAAAGACTACAATGCAGAAGGACTTTCAGCAAAATACTACACAAGATCATATGCAATTTTAGAAGACGGAACAATTGCATACAGTAATGTAGAAGAATTCAATATTTATGAAATCGGGAAGAAGATTTACCAGAAGAGATCAATGGTAAATGAGGCAGCTCATAATTACTTATATGATAAGATTCTTAAGGTGGTAAATCCTGCAGAATTACCAATTGATTATAATTGGAGCAATACAATAGAAAAATAAATAAAAGATATTGAAAACGGAGGCTATCGCTTCAACATTTAGGTTGTTGAAGCGAAGCCTCTTTGTGTTATATATGGGACTTTATTATGAATCAATTTTAATGAAATATTTGTATAATTTTTGATGTAATACTTGTATGTTTTTTAATGAAATATTTGAAAAAATCACCGCAATATTTGTATGAGTTTAAGTGCAATATTCCAGGGTTTTGGTAGAACATTTTACACTAATATGATAAAATAAAATAATAACTTTATTTACAATTTAATAGTGTCAAATGCGTATAACAACACAAAGGGGTGATTATTATGACAAATGACAAAGTAAGAATTCATCAGAGAGTACAGGATGTAATGAACGTGGATGAACTGTACAATTATATTTACAGATATGTGCATGATAACAACATGGAACAGTCAATTATGGCATTGGAAATGGCAAATGAATGCCATAAGGAACAGACAAGGATGGAAGGTGGACCGTATATTATTCATCCGTTAACAATTGCAAGACATGCAATATCCTTAGGAATTAAAGAAGACAACATAATTGCAACGATGCTTTTACATGATGTGTGTGAAGATTGTAATATTTCGGAAACAAGTATGCCTATAAATGATATTGTTAAAGCCGGGGTAAAAGCAATGACATTTGAAGTTAAGCCAGGTGAGGATAAGGAAGAAGCAAGATTAAAATATTTTGCAAGGTTAATTGATAATAGAGAAGCAACGATAACAAAGATGTTTGACAGGTGTAATAATGTGTCGACAATGGCTTTAATATTTTCGAGAAAAAGACTCGTTAAGTACATTAATGAGACAGATAAGCATGTCATTCCTCTTATTCAACAGGCAAGGATAAGATATCCTGAATTCGAGCAAATATGCTTTGCAGTAGAATATCAGATGAATTGTATGTTAAACTCGGTAGAAATGTTATTAGAATTTAACGATTCAAAGAGAGTATAGACTATTAAATGTCTATATAGTTTACAGAAAACGGTATGCAGTTATAAATAAATGTGACGTGATTAAAATTTGTGCAAATAACTACCATTTCATAGCTGTAAAAAATATATATTTTAAATACCCCCTAAAATATAATAGTGAAAGGATTGCATAATGGATAACAACCAAAATATTGAGACAGAAAAAGTTCACAAAAGAAGGGTAAGATATAAAGGAACACACCCGAGAACGTATGCAGAAAAGTATAAAGAACAACAGCCTGAAAAATATGCTGATACAATAGAAAAAGTAATACGAAAGGGAAGTACTCCTGCAGGTATGCATATATCTATTTGTGTAAAAGAAATATTAGAATTTTTACAAATAAAGCCGGGGCAGAAAGGATTGGATGCAACTCTAGGATATGGTGGACATACATCAAAGATGCTCGAATGCCTTGAAGGAAATGGTCATGTATACGGATTAGATATAGATCCGATAGAAATAGAAAAAACAAAAAAGAGATTAGCAGACAAAGGATTTGGAGATAATATATTTACAGCTATTAATACTAATTTTGCAAATATAGATGAAGTGGCAAAAGAATACGGCCCATTTGATTTTGTATTGGCAGATTTAGGTGTATCATCTATGCAGATTGACAATCCGGAGAGAGGATTTACTTATAAATATGATGGCCCGCTTGATTTACGATTAAATCCGCATAAAGGAATTTCAGCAGCTCAAAGATTGGAAAATATCAGGGAAGATGAACTTGAAGGGATGTTTATTGAAAACTCAGACGAACCTTATGCCGCTGAAATTGCAAAGGCTATAGTGGAAAGGAACCGAAAAGGACAGAAAATAACAACAACACTTATGCTTAAAGATGTAATAGAAGAGGCATTATCTTTTATTCCACAGAAAGAAAGAAAAGAAGCAGTGAAAAAGTCCTGTGCCAGAACATTTCAGGCTTTAAGAATTGATGTAAATAATGAATTTGAAGTGTTATATGATTTTCTTGAAAAACTACCGGATGCAATGGCACCAGGTGGAAGAGTTGCGATTCTGACTTTCCATTCAGGTGAAGACAGACTTGTAAAGAAGGCATTTAAAGCCCTATATAAGCAGGGAATATTTTCAGAAATTGCAAAGGATGTAATAAGACCGTCTGCAGAAGAATGTAATATGAATCCGCGTGCAAGATCAACAAAAATGCGTTGGGCAATAAAAAATTAACAAATTAGTAAAATATTGTTTTGAGTATATAGAATATTTGTATTATAATGGAAAATATGTAAGAACGTGAATAGTTACATCGCACAATGAAAAATTGGAAATGATAATATAGTTGTGCGTAAAGGATAAAAGGAGGAGGAAATTAATGAATCCTATTATTTTAGATAAGGTAAGGGGTTGTATGTTAGGTGGTGCTGTAGGTGATGCACTTGGTTACCCGGTTATGAATCTTAACATTGATGATATTCGTAAAGAACATGGTGAAAATGGTATTAGCGAATATTTATTAGATGAAAATGGTAAAGCAGGAATATCAGATATAACACAGTTATCGTTATTTACTGCAAATGGAATTTTATCAGGAAAGACAAAAGCCTGTAAAATAGGTACTGAGGGACCAGATGTTGCAACAGTATGTCAGGCATACAAAGATTGGGTTAAAACACAGGAAAGTGATAATACTAACGAAAGCCATACAACATGGTTATATAATATAGAAAATTTGCATAGTAGAAGACATTCATTAGAATCAGGAATAGATATTTTCAAAGGCGATTTTGGAAGTGTTGAAAAGCCTGAAAAGTTAGGAATGGATTTTGGAGCTATTACAAGAATCGCTCCTGTGGGACTTTATTTTAAAGAAGAAAATATGCAGATTGAAGAAATAGATGTGTTTGCTGCAAATGTAGCTGCATCTACACATGGATATGATGCTGCTTATATTTCAGCTGCAATATTAGCTCATATAATAAATAAAGTAACATATACGGAAATGACTTTAAAAGAAGCAGTATCAGATGCAATGAACACAGTAAAAAGATTATGTGGATATAAACCACATGTTGAAAGTGTCATGGAAGGATTAAGCAGAGCCGTTTCTTTAACAGGTGAAGATATAGATGATAAAGAAGCAGTATCAGAAATCGGTATAGGAAATAGTGCCGATGAAGTACTTGCAGCAGCAATTTACTTTAGTTTAAAGTATGAAGAAGATTTTGAAAAAGCAATTCATGCTGCGGTCAATAATGACGGTAAAAGCGGAGCAATAGCATCCGTAACAGGAAATATACTTGGTGCATATCTTGGAGCAAGAGCAATTCCTGAAAAATATTTAGAAAAATTAGAGTTACGCCATATAATCCAGATAATAGCAGAAGATTTACACGAAGATTGCCCGAATACAAATTATTTTGACAACTTCAATTGGATTTGGGAAGAAAAATATGGCGAAGCCTGTTATATTATTTAATAACTCAGAATTACAAAAAACTGCCTTCATGTTCGCATGTAAAGGCAGTTTTTCTAAGAAATCAAAGCCATAAGGAATGAGTCTTACAGGGAAGAAGCCGAATGGAAGGGGCAATACAGATTAATAAAGGAGGAAACAAAATGAACGAAGTTCATTTTTTATAAATGTTTCCGACGAATAGCCGCTGACCGAAGGGCGGGGCAATACAGATTAATAAAGGAGAATATGTTGGACGACAAATTAAAGCAACAAATATTTTTAGAAATAGCAATGCCTATTTGTACCAGAGAAAAAGTAATGCTTATGCATAAGTTTGTACAACATGGAAAAACAAGTTGCTTAGAACATAGCATAGCTGTAGCATACAATAGCTTTTTGATGGCAGAAGCCATGGGAACTGAATATGATAGGGAAAGTCTTATAAGAGGCGGCCTTTTGCATGATTATTTTTTATATGACTGGCATAAACCTCATGGAAGATGGCATGGATTTAAACACCCGGCAATAGCATTGAAAAATGCTACAAGGGATTTTAAACTAACAGAAATAGAAAAGAATCTTATAGTAAGACATATGTTTCCGCTAGTACCGATACCACCTAAAAATATTGAGGGTGGTATAGTATGTATGGTTGATAAGTGGTGTTCACTTAAAGAAACATTTTGTAGCGATATTTATAAAAAAGATGGAATGGTTCAGCAGATAATTAAAATAGTTGAAATTAAACTAAGAGAAGAAGAAACAAGAGAGTCAACGGTTAATATTTCACAGAGACATGTTGTTTTATAAAAATATACTTTTAGGCTGCAAATAACAAAAGATACAATAAAAAACAAAAGAGTGACTTTAAAGTTATTAATTGGATTAGTATTTTATGTAAAACAAATCTGAATGAAGCATTAGGAGGAATAGTATGGCAGGATTAGTTTTAGAAGGTGGAACATTCAGACCTATTTTTAGTTGTGGCGTAATGGATGCGTTATTAGATAATGGTATCGAATTTCCTTACGTAATAGGTGTATCGGCAGGAATAACGGATGCGATATCATACATTTCAAAACAGAAGGAAAGAAATTTACTGGTATTAGAAAAATATAGAAATGACAAAAGGTATATTGGAATAAACAATTTTAAGACTGATAAAAGTTTATTTGGTCTTGAATTTGCATATGGAACAGTTCCAAATGAATTAATGCCATTTGATATGGAAACATATAAGAAATACACAGGAAAGGTAAGAGTTGGTGTAACTAATTGTATTACAGGAAAAGCTGAGTATATGGATGGCATGGAAATGGATGATAAATATACAATGCTAAGAGCAACATGTGCAATACCCGGATTTTTCCCAACGATTAACATTAATGGAACACCATATTATGATGGAGGGATAGCTGACCCGATTCCGATACGTAAGTCTATGGCGGATGGAAATGAAAAAAATCTAATTATCCTGACACAGCCATTAGAATATAGGAAAACATTAAATGCAAAGACCAAATTTGCAGCGAATCGTGTTAAAAAGAAATATCCTGAATTAGCAAATGCCCTATATACAAGACACATCAGATATAACGAGACAGTAGAGTATTGTCATAAGTTGGAAGATGAGGGAAAGGCAATAATACTTCAGCCAAAGGTGAAACTCAATAGTTTTGAAAAGGATGTGAAAGTGTTGAGACAGACAAATGAAATGGGATATGAAATGGCTATGGACAAAATGGATTTAATAAAAGAATTAATAAAAAAATAAAAATATTTTTATCAAAAATAAGCGTAAAATTATGTTTTTTCGACATTTTTTTACGCCATTTTTTTTGCAAAAAAGGCAAAAACACCAAAATGAAAATTTTGAAATACCATAAAATAGTAAGGTGTTTGTACAAAATCAACAAAAAAACAAATAAAATAGACATTTTTTTGATGATATATTGCAAAAAATGTTTTTAAATTCTAATATTTTAAATATAGAACGACATATATATTGGGAATATGTTGGGGGTCGGATTCAAAAAAGCGGGCAAGTCAGCCTGATATTTCGTGAGTTAATGCGTGTATTGAAAACTTTTAATATACGCTTTATTTTTATCTTGGTAATTTAGAAAAATAAAAATTACCAAATAAATATGTATAGAGTTTTGAATTATTATTGTAAACCGTGGAGTGATAATAATAGAAATCAGAAAGGGTTTTTATTAATTATATTATGCGGAAAATGTTGAGATTGGGCAAATATTTTACGTAATCGCAGAAAGTGAATAAAAACGCATAGCGCGTTTTTTTATAAAAAATATGAAGGGGAGGTTTTTATTCAATGAGAATTAAAAATCTAAGAAAAGTGTCAAAAAGAGCAGCAAGTTTTGCACTTTCAGCAGCGTTGGTAGTTGGAGTAGTACCTGCGCAGAATTTAATGCCTACTGTAAAGGCAGCGGATGACAATACACCATATGTTATTTCGAACGGAAGAATGGTATATGCTAGTTCATCTGTAGAAAACAGTGATCCGTCTTATGCAGTGGATGGCTCAACATCGACAAGATGGGAAAGTTCATGGAACAACAAAAATGAATGGATGTACGTAGACCTCGGAAAAGTTACACAGATTACAGGTGTAAAACTTATGTGGGAAGGTGCGTACGCAACAGCTTACAAGATTCAGTTTTCTGATGATGAAGAAAACTGGAGAGATGTTTACACAAACAATTCATGTAAGGGTGGAAACGAAACAATTGATTTAAGTGGCTCAGCAAGATATGTAAGAATTTATATGACAGATAAAGCTTTGGCTGCTTATGGATATTCATTATATGAATTTCAGGTTCTCGGATTAAACGGAGTTACACAGAGACCTGTAGATTACGGAAAAAATATAGCAGAAGGCAAGAATGTAACAGCTTCATCACTTAGAGATGTATGGTGGATGTATGATGACAATGGCGTAATTGACCAGTCAACAGTACTTGCAAAGAATGCTGTAGATGGAAATATGAATTCATATTGGACATCAGGTGAAAAAGATAAACAATGGTTATGCGTAGATTTAGGCAGAAACTATGAGATAGGTCGAGTAATTATAAATTGGGCATCAGATGCAGGAAAGATTTATGATATTCAGACATCGACAGATGGAAATAATTGGACAACATTATATAGACAGACAAAAGGTTCAGGAAATAAAGTAGACAATGTAGAACTTTATGCTAATGCACGTTATGTAAGAATGTATGGATACACAAGAGTTGAGACAGGAAGTGGATTTAGTATAAATGAATTACAGGTATACGAATATAAAAATGGAGACAAGAAGGTAACACATAATATAGAAGCACTACCACAGTCTCAGGTAAAGAAAACAGCTAACAATAAAGGAAGTTATTTGTCAAATGATATGTACGAAGCAAAAGCTAAACTTCCGGTTTATGCAGCAGATAATATTAAAGATCCTGTTGAAAGTAATGACTGGTGGCAGTCAATTTTAATTAACAAGTTTGGAAATATGTTATCAACACTTCCATTAAAGATAAAATATTCAACAAAAGGACTTGGAGTTTTAACAGCTACAGAAGGCTGGCTTCCGGCAATGGGCGAAACAGATGTAAATGTTTCAGTAGTTTCAGAAACAAAACCTGATTTTTACATTATGCCTGAGAATCTTGATACAGCGTCAGCATGTGACAAAGTCATGGATTACAGTGATTACTCAGTAAAAGTTGGTTTATGTGATGATAATCATGTAGCAATGCAGTCAACACATATAAAAGGTTCACCATATATTTTTACTGAATATGGAACAACAAGAACAATTTATATTTCATCATCAGCTGATGCACAGTGCTTTGATGCAAATGGAAATGCCATTTTAGCAAATAATCTTGATAAGATTACAGCTGACCATATCGGACTTCAGGTTACAGATGATGATAATAAGAACGGTACAAAGAACTCAACAAGTTATTATTGTTTAACAGTACCTGAAAATACAACATTTAAGAAAATCGGAAGTTATATTAAAGTAACATTCCCGGCAGACAACGGATATATGTCAATTGGTACAATGCAGGCAAAGAACCAGTTAGAAACATTCTTTGCACATGGATATGCATTTGTAACAGATACAGCCGTAACATATGATTATAGTGATGACAATGCAAAGATTAATTCACACTATAACTTAACAACAACAGTAAAGAGAAATGGATTTTCAAATGAATCTATGTTATGTATGCTTCCTCATCAGTGGAAAAATTCAACAGATGATAACAATGCATTCACAACATATACTTCTGTAAGAGGTGATTTAAAGACAATCATTTCAAATAAATTTACAACAACAAAGACATTTGCAGGTCTTCTTCCAACATTTGCAATTCCATCAGGAAGTGACTTTGACAGTGAAGAGGCTCAGATGTATTTAGCACAGTTAGATGATGCAACAAAGAATTTGAACCCTGCAGCTGATGCTTATTGGGAAGGTAAGAATTTACATCCATTAGGAATGGGAGTTCTTATGGCTGACCAGTTAGGGGATACAGAATTAAGAGATGAATTCCTTGCAAGAATTAAGAAGATTCTTATTAACTGGTTTACATATGATGGTAAAGATGACATTAGTTATTTCATTTATGATAACAATTGGGGAACACTTTATTATGCACAGAGTGAATTTGGTGCAAATGCTTCAATTTGTGACCACCATTTTACATACGGATATTTTATGTTTGCTGCTACAGTATTAGCAACATATGATGAAGAGTTCTACAACGATTACAAAGAAATGATTGAAATGTTAATCAGAGATTATGCAAATCCATCTGACAATGATAGTGAATTCTGTAGATTCAGATCATATGATTTATATGAAGGACATTCATGGGCAGGCGGATACGCAGACAATGATTCAGGAAACAATCAGGAATCCGCAAGTGAATCATTATTCAGCTGGGTAAGTTTATACTTATGGGGAACACTTACAGGAAATGACACATATAGAGATGCAGGTGTATTTGGTTTCTCAAATGAAATGGATGCAGTAGAACAGTACTGGTTCGATTATGATAAAGATAACTGGGTTAAAGAATGGCCATATGATGTAGTAGGACAGGTTTATGGTGGAATTAACTTCTACGGTACATTCTTCGGTGGACAGCCATTATATGTATATGGTATTCAGTGGTTACCGATTTCTGAATATTTAACATACTATGGTATGAATCAGGCAAGATGCGCAGAAATTTATCAGGGATTATTAGATGATACAGATACAGCTATGAAGAAAGCTGTTATCGTAGCTAGAAATGAAGGAAAGACTGAAGAAGAAATTCAGACAATGTTAGATACATATCCACAGGCAGATACAGGTTGGCAGCATATTACATGGCCATTCTTATCACAGACAAATCCAACATTGGCATTACAGAAATTCCTTGCAAATGATGATAAGGTACAGAAAACAGATACAGCAAATACATACTGGTTCATTAACAGTATGAAAGAATTAGGAACAAAGACAACTGATATTGTAGCAACAGGAGATTGCTCAGCAGCAGTTTACTACAATAAGAATACAAATAAATATACTGCTACAGTATGGAACCCAACAAATGCTACAAAGAAAGTAACATTTAAGAACGCAAATGGAACAACTTTAGGAACAGCAACAATTGGTGCAAAAGCATTAGTAAGCTTTGAAGTATACAAAGATAAGAAATTTGATATTACTCAGGCTCAAACACCTGAAATTTCAGTTCCAACAGGTACATATGATGATACACAGTATGTAGAAATTAAGTCATCAACTGAAGGTGCAACAATTTACTACACAACAGATGGAACAAGACCAACAACTTCATCAAAAGTTTATGATGGTATTATTCCTGTATCAAGTACATCAACAGTAAAAGCAATAGCAGTAAAAGACGGATATATTACATCAGCAATGGCATCTTCAACAATTACAGTAAATGGTGCAGAAGTATCAAAGAATACTAACATTGCATTAGGAAAGAATGTAACAATATCTTCAAGTGAAAATCCATCAGTAAGTGGTGACAAATTAGTAGATAATGATGGAACAACAAGATGGTCATCAGAATTTACAGATGATCAGTGGTTCAACATTGATTTAGGTGGAAATTACACAATCAACAAAGTAACACTTGATTGGGAAGCTTCATATGCAACAGCATATAAGATTCAGACATCAGTGGACGGAAACAATTGGAATACAGTTTACAGCACAACATCAGGAAAAGGTGGAGATGAAGAAATTGTATTTGATGCAACAAAATGCAGATATGTAAGATTCCAGGGCGAAAAGAGAGTAATGCAGTATGGATATTCTCTTTGGGAAGTTGGAGTATATGAAGCAAAGAAGGTTGAACAGCCAACATTTAGCTTAGCTTCAGGAAATTACTCAGGAAATAAGAAGTTACAGATTAGCAGTGCAACAAAGGGTGTTGAAATCAGATATACAACAGATGGTTCTACACCAAATGAAAATTCAAAACTTTATGTACCAAGCATTACTTTAAATAAGGATACAACAATTAAAGCAATAGCATACAGAAAAGGAATGATTGCTTCAGAAATTGCAACAGCTACTTACACAATTAATGGTGGAAGCACAACAGAACCTGAACAGCCAACAGAACCTTCAAAACCAGATGAAGGAGAAACAACATTAGTAAATGTTGCTAAAGGTAAAACAGCATCAACATCAGGAACAGAGACAGATGCAATGGCAGCAGCAAATGCATTTGATGGAGATGAAGGAACAAGATGGTCATCAAATTTTGCAGATGATGCATGGATTGCAGTAGATTTAGGAAAGACATATGCAGTTAGTAAAGTTGTACTTAACTGGGAAGCAGCATATGGAGAATCATATAAGATTCAGACATCAACAGATGGAAAGAATTGGACAACAGCAAAGGATGTAACAGGAAAGAACGGAGGTATAGATACAATTACATTTAACACAGTAAATGCAAGATATGTAAGAATGCAGGGTGTTAAGAGAGGTTTACCATATGGATATTCATTGTGGGAAATGGAAGTATATGCAACTGTTAAGGAAACTGCAGAATATGGCGTAGTTTCTAAAGGAAAAACAGCATCAACATCAGGAGCAGAGACAGATGCAATGGCAGCAGCAAATGCATTTGATGGAGATGAAGGAACAAGATGGTCATCAAATTTTGCAGATGATGCATGGATTTCCGTTGCCTTAGGAAAAACATATGCAATTGATAAGGTTGTACTTAACTGGGAAGGTGCATATGGAGAATCATATAAGATTCAGACATCAACAGATGGAAAGAATTGGACAACAGCAAAAGATGTAACAGGAAAGAACGGTGGTATTGATACAATTACATTTAACACAGTAAATGCAAGATATGTAAAAATGCAGGGTGTTAAGAGAGGACTTCCGTATGGATACTCATTATGGGAAATGCAGATATACGGAAAGTAAAATACTAGATTAAAGGACAGGTATTAAAGAGGCTTCATGGCATGAAAAAGGGCTATGGGCCTCTTTTATATAATTATATTAGGAAAATTGGAGGGTAAAAAATGAACAGGAGAAAGTTAGTGTCAATGGCACTTTCTTTAATGATGGTTACCGCATCATTAGGAACAATTAACGGAACAGCTTCGGTAAAAGGAGCAGACACATGGAGAAGTAGTTTATATCCGAGTAACTGGACACCCGGATACATGAACAGTAGCGGACAGTTTTTACAGGATTTTTCATATGCAGGATATGAAAAAGGTGAAAAAGAAGTTCCAACTCAGATGAGTGGAATGTATGTAAATGTAGTAAATTATGGAGCTGACAGTACAGGAGCGAAAGACTCAACAGCAGCAATTCAAAATGCAATCAACGCTGTTGAGGCAGCAGGTGGTGGAACAGTATATCTTCCGGAAGGAACATACAAGGTAAAGCCAACTACTTCAAATTCAGCAGCTTTAAGAATAAAAGGCAGCAACATCTTATTTAAAGGAGCAGGAAAAGGAAAGACTTTTATAAGAGGCTATGCGGAAAATATGAGATATAGTCAGGTTATTAATGTATCTCCAAATGGAGGAACATGGAATAGTGCTGACGATGGAAATTATTATAGTTTGTCACAGGATATACCAAAAACACCAACAAATAAAATTTATTTGAGTAATGTTGGAAATTTAAAAGTTGGTGATTGGGTAATTATCAGAAGTGACAGAACAGCTGCATGGATTAATGAACATCAGATGTCAGGATTCTGGTCAGCAAGTGTAAATCCTACAACAATGGGAACAACATTTTATAGACAGATAACAGCAGTAGATAAGAATAGTAAGACAATTACAATTGATATCCCTACAAGATATTATATGAAAACAAGAGACAATGCCAGAGTTTATAAAGTAACTCCAAAGCAGCAGAATGTAGGATTGACAGACTTTTCCATTGGAAATAAAGCCAACAGCAAGACAAATGGCTGGGGAGAGGAAGACTATAAGACAAGTGGAACAGGAGCATATGATGCAAATAATGCATTTTTGATTAAATTTGCATTAAATGTAAACTGTTTTGCAAAGAATATTTCTACATATCAGGCAGGAAATGCAAGTCAAATTCATATGATTTCGAACGGACTTGATTTAAGCCAGTGCAGAAGCATTACAATTGACAGCTGTGATTTCAGTCATCCACAATATGAAGGTGGTGGCGGAAACGGTTATGGAATGAATGTTTGTTCACAGGAAGCATTAATTAAAAATTGCTCATCAACAAGTGCAAGACATAGTTTTTCATTTAAATATGCATATACAAGTGGAAATGTAATTTATCATTATACATCAACAAATCCAAAATACGGAAGTGATTTCCATATGTATTTAAGTATGTCTAACTTAATTGATAATGAAGAACTTAATGGTGATTTTGTTGAATCAAATGTAAGACCATATGGTGGCACTGCAGGAAACAGACATGGTTATACATCAACAGAAACTGTTTTCTGGAACACAAAAGGAAATTATTATAAGTCAGGAATGAATTATATTATTGATTCAAGACAGTTTGGAAATGGTTATATTATAGGAACTCAAGGTGCTGCTACAAATGTTAAGACAACACCTACAACAATGTCTTCACAGTATGGAACTGTAAATACAGCACCGGAAGACTATAAAGAAGGAATTGGAAAAGGAGCAACATTATATCCACAGTCACTTTATTACGATCAGCTTGAAAAGAGACTTTCGAAATCAAGTGGAGGAGAGACAGTAACAGAAACAGCAAAGAAAATTCCGGGAACAATTAATGCAACTGAGTATGCAAGTGCTACATCAGGAATAACAAAGAATACATCAACAACACCAAATTATGTGGGAAATCTTGTGTCAGGGTCTTCATTAGAATATAAGGTTAATGCAGAAGACGGAACGTATAAGGTAAATATAGGTTTAGCAGCAGGAGATGTAAAATATAATGCAAAGAACATTACAGTAAAAGTTGATGGAACAAATGCGATAAATGTACCGGTTATAGGAAGTACAAGTTGGACAGAATTTGTACAACACAATTTACAGCTGACATTATCAAATGGTGAACACACAATTGCAATTAGTTCAGTTGATGGAGCAGTTAATATTGGAGATATTGTATTTACTAAGAAAATAGTAAAAGAAGAAGCGACTAATGTAGCTAAGGGCAAAAATGTTACAACTTCAGGAAATGAAAATAATGAGTTTGCAGGTAGTAATGCAGTAGATGGAAATAAAGATACAAGATGGTCATCAAATTTTGCAGATAATGCATGGATTGCAGTAGATTTAGGAAAGACATATGCAGTTAGTAAAGTTGTACTTAACTGGGAAGCAGCATATGGAGAATCATATAAGATTCAGACATCAACAGATGGAAAGAATTGGACAACAGCAAAGGATGTAACAGGAAAGAACGGAGGTATAGATACAATTACATTTAACACAGTAAATGCAAGATATGTAAGAATGCAGGGTGTTAAGAGAGGTTTACCATATGGATATTCATTGTGGGAAATGCAGGTGTTAACAAAATAATGCGTTGCAGAAAAAAAGAATAATGTCGGTGTTACAATTATTGACATTAACTGAATAATACTTTGAAAAAATCAGAGAAAAAATTTTAATTATCTTATAAAATAATTTCTTATCATTCACCCCATTTGGGCAGATTACAATCTACCCAAATGGGGTATTTTAATTTGACAAAGAAATTAATATTCTCTATACTCCATATAGTAGTAAATTAACAATGATTTATATATTGCCCCGAAGCTTGTTGATATTAAGAGAAAGAGCATTTGTCCCCGTCGGTTCAATGTTTTGCCATGTGGAATGATTAGAACCAAAGGTTCTAAAGTCAGACCATATGGCAAAACGTTAGAACCGCTACGAGGGACAAGCAGCGCGAGCGTTCTTTCGTTAATATCAACAGGCTTCGGGGCAGATAATGAATAAACATAATTGAATATTAAAATGGAGAGAAAAATGTATACAAAAATAGTGGGAACAGGAAGTTATCTTCCAAAAAAAGTATTAACAAATGATGATATAGCACAGCTTGTAGATACAAATGATGAATGGATCAGGGAAAGAACAGGGATACAAAGCCGTCATATAGTCGAAGACGAAACTACGGTTACTATGGCATCAATGGCAGCAAAGGATGCACTTGAAAATGCAAATTTGCAACCTGAGGATATAGATTTAATAATAGTAGCAACTGTTTCAGCAGATAATCTTTTGCCTAGTACAGCATGTAGCGTTCAGAAGGAGTTAGGGGCTGTAAATGCAACTGCATTTGATATAAATGCAGCATGCTCAGGATTTTTATTTGCACTCAATACAGCAGATGCGTACATAAAAACGGGCATGTATAAAAATGCACTTTTAATTGGAGTGGAGACTTTGTCAAAAATCGTAGACTGGAATGACAGGGGAACATGTATTTTATTTGGTGACGGAGCAGGTGCAGCAGTTGTTGCAGCAAGCGAAACACCGGGAATTTTAGCAGGAATACAGGGCGCAGATGGAGCAGGCGGAGATGTATTAGCGTGCAAAGGACGTGAAAACAATAATCCTATTGTGAAAGGAGATTTGACACCGGGATATGTCTCAATGGAAGGTCAGTCAGTATTCAAATTTGCAGTAAAAAAAGTTCCTGAATGCATAGATGAAGTCCTAAATAAGGCAGGAAAGAATATAGATGATGTTGAATTATTTGTGCTTCATCAGGCAAATTTAAGAATTTTAACTTCTATATCAAAGAGAAAGAAAATACCTATGGACAAAATTCCTGTAAATCTGGATACATGCGGAAATACTTCTGCGGCAAGCGTACCGATACTTTTAGATAAAGTAAATAAAGAAGGAAAAATTAAAGAAAACGATTTGATTTTACTTGCCGGATTTGGTGCCGGATTAACTTGGGGAGCGGCACTTATACAGTGGTAAAGTTTTTTATCCAGGAGGAAACAAAATGAACGAAGTTCATTTCCTATAAAAGTTTCCGACGAATAACCGCCGACCGAAGGGCGGGGCATTACATAATTTATATACAGTAATTTAATAAATAATGGGATTAGGTAAAATGGAACAACATACACATAGAAAAGAATTTGTAAGGGGAATAAAAAATGGAATACCAATAGCCATGGGATATCTGGCTGTGGCATTTACATTAGGAATAGCGGCGAAAAAAGCAGGAATTACAGCATTTCAAGCAGGATTAACAAGTTTTGGACTTCATGCATCAGCGGGAGAGTATATTTGCTTTACTTTGATTGCAGCTCATGCAGGTTTAATAGAAATGGTTGTTATGGAAGCGGTTGCAAATGCAAGATATTTGCTTATGTCATGTGCATTGAGTCAGAAAATCCCGGCAGACACACCAATTTGGAAAAGGCTCATAATGGGATATTTTATAACAGATGAAATATTTGGAGTGTCAATACTGACAGACGGGAAATTAGACCCGTATTATAATTTCGGAATGGCAGCAGTTGCATCACCTGCATGGGTATTTGGAACTGTATTTGGCGTAGTGCTTGGAAATTTTCTTCCTATTTCAGTGGTTAGTGCATTAAGCGTAGGTTTATATGGAATGTTTATAGCAGTTATAATACCTCCTGCGAGAAAGAATAAAATAGTTGCAGTATTGATAATAATAAGTTTTGTCGCAAGTTACATATTTAATAAATTAGCATTATTTTCAGCTATATCAAGTGGTGTGAAAATAATAATACTTACAGTAGTAATTTCACTTGGAGCAGCAATTTTGTTCCCTGTAAAGGAGGAAAAATAATTGAACAGTAAAATATATATTTACATATTTGCAATGGCACTTGTTACATATTTGATAAGAGTGCTTCCTCTTACATTAATAAGAAAAGAGATAAAAAATCAGACATTAAAGTCATTTTTATATTACGTCCCATATGTAACATTGGCAGTAATGACGTTCCCGGCAATTTTGGATTCTACGCAGAGTACATTATCTGCAATCATAGCACTTATTACTGCAGTTGCACTTGCATGGTGGGGAAGAAGTCTGTTTCAGGTGGCAGTTATCAGTTGCGTAGTAGTGTTTGTAGTAGAATTTGCTGAAAAAATATTAGACATACTATAAGGAAAAAAATATCGGAGTTATGATAATGCGTAGTAAAAAATACGGAATAACAGTTGTTAATTTCAAATAAAGAAAGTGTTTTTAGTTAACAAAAGTGTGGCAAAAATTCTGAAATTTAGCGCAGTCTATTGTAATAATTTATATATACAGTAAAATTGAAAAAGTGATGAGAAATCGATATTTTACAAGAGAGTTTGTAAAGTATATGCTAGTTACAATATAAATTTGAGTCAAATATACAATGCTATATAAAAGGAGAAGATATGAAATCAGAAGCAAAGAAAAAAGTAGCCGTTTTTCTTGTGGCGGCACTAATTGCTACGACGGTGCCATTTAATTTTACAAGTGTAAAGGCACAGGCAAAAACAAATCAGAATAATAAATATTCAGTAAGGGTAAATGCTGAAGAAGAACCGGTGACTGTTGATGGTAGTCAGCAGGAAACAACAAAAGAATCACAGGAAACTACAGAACCATCAAAAGAGACAAGTACAATAGAGACAAGTACAACAGAAACTTCTACAGTACAGGAATCATCAACTACAGATATTACAACAACACAGCCTGTAACTGAAACAACAACACAGGCTCCTACGGTAGAGACAACAACACAGGCCCCAACAACACAGGTCCCAACAACGGAAGCACCAACAACATCAAAAAAGACAGCATGGGGAGAAAGTAACGGTAAATTCTATAATGACAAATTAAAGCAAATTACAGGCGCTGTTGCAAAAGGTTTAGATGTAAGTCATCATCAGGGAAAAATAGATTGGGAAAAAGTTAGTAAATCGGATGTTGACTTTGTTATTATCCGTTGCGGATATGGAAACAATTTAACAAGTCAGGATGACAAATATTTTGCACAAAATGTTGCAGGATGTGAGAAGTACAATATTCCTTATGGAATTTACATATATTCGTATGCTTTAAGTAAGTCTGATGCAAAGAGCGAAGCAAATCATGTTTTAAGATTAATTAAATCTACAGGCGCAAAACCAACATATCCTATTTATATAGATTATGAAGATTCATCACAAAACGGACTTACTCCAAAGCAGTTAGGAAATTTTGCTACAGCATTTTTTAATAAGACTATTGCAGCAGGTTATAAGGCAGGCGTTTATGCAAATCTAAATTGGTGGACAAATAAACTTACAGATAGCAGATTTAATCAATGGACAAAGTGGGTAGCACAATATAATTCGGCATGCTCATATACAAAGCCTTACCAGATATGGCAATCAACATCAACCGGAAAAGTTCCCGGAGTAAATGGAAATGCAGATTTGAATTTCCTTATGCAGTTTGATTGTATAGAAGACGGACATATTTATTCACAGTGGGTAACTACAAAAAGTGCAACTATATTTGCAAAAGGAACTAAAGTAAGAATTTGTAGTGTATGTGGAAAATTACAGACAAAAGAGACGAAAAAACTTAAGCCTACAGGAAAATTAAATACAACAAAGGTTACACTAAGATTTCGCAGAAAATATAATAGAATACGAGTATCAAATTTATCAGCAGGCGATAAAGTAAAAAGTTATAAATCATCTAATAAAAAAATAGCTACCGTTAATAAAAAAGGTGTTATTAAAGCGAAGAAGAAGAAAGGAAAAGCTACAATTACAGTAAATCTTAAGAGCGGCAAGAAATTAAAAGTTAAAGTAACTGTAAGAAGAAAATAAAAGATGAATAAATTACTTGTTATATAGTAATAATAAATAATGAAAGTAATTTTGCAATTTATAAATGTAAAAAATGTGTTTTGGTTTTAGTAAAACTGAAGCACATTTTTTATTGCCATATTGCATATCTAAATTATATGGGATGAATTACATTTGAAGCATTTATAGAAGAAGTAAATTTTTTGTATGGCAATTAGCTAAATGTTATTGGTGGATATAATAGATTTGTGGTATAATATAGTTTTATGATGCTAGGATTGTGGGAGTGCATAGCACTAAACAATTCGTAGGAATTAAAGTTGGAGGCTTTAGACCCCCCAACGTCATTTTATATTACATATGAATTTGATAGAGGTGAAGAAAGATGCCTATTAAAGTAAAACAGAATTTGCCTGCACAGCATATTTTAGAGCAGGAGAATATTTTTGTAATGACAGAGCAGAGAGCTATGACTCAGGATATACGACCATTAAATGTTTTAGTATTGAATTTAATGCCGACTAAAATTGTAACTGAGACACAGCTTTTAAGAAAATTATCTAATACTCCATTACAGATTCAGGTGGAATTTTTACAGACAGTAACATATAAATCGCAGCATACAGACAGTAGTCATTTAGATGAATTTTACAAATCATTCGATGAAGTAAAAGATCATTTTTATGATGGATTGATTATCACAGGGGCACCACTTGATTTTATAGATTATGAAGATGTCGATTACTGGGATGAAGTATGCAAGATAATGGAATGGTCAAAGAAACATGTACATTGTACATTCCATTTGTGCTGGGGCGCTTATGCGGGCCTTTATTATCATTATGGTATTAGAAAGAGAGACAGAATACCTAAGCTATCAGGAATTTATAAACATCATATTCTTAAGAAAAATGCTCCACTATTTAGAGGATTTGATGATGTATTTTACGCTCCACATTCAAGAGCAACTGAAATTACAAAAGAGCAGATTCTTGCAGAACCTAAACTTGAATTGATGGCAGAATCGGATGAGGCCGGAGTAGCAATTGTTAAAAGCGAGGATAGTAGACAGTTCTTTGTATTTTGCCATTCGGAATATGATGCTGATACTTTAAAATTAGAATATATACGAGATACGGAAAAGGGAATGAATCCTAAAGTTCCTGTAAATTATTTCCCTGATGATGATCCAACAAAAGAGCCGGTTGTTAATTGGCGTTCAGCAGGACAGTTGTTATTCACAAACTGGTTAAATTATTATGTATATCAGACAACACCGTATGATGTAAATGCAGTTAAAAATGAGTAAATAGGGAGGTTTGTATGTTTGGACCATATGATAAGAAATTTGATAAAAATAAAAACGGAATAATGGAAGACGATGAAAAGTTAGAAGAACAGGCTTACATCAGATATTTAGCAGAAAAAGATGATGAAGGTGAAGAAGATGATGATTTTGACAATGGTGAGTCAGTGTAGAGTTTAAATAGTTAACATAATGAACAAACATTAGCGTGTTAAAGTTTGTTTATTATGCCTATGACATTTTGTCGGTTAAAGGAGTATAATAAATACATAGCCGAAAAGAAAAGTCAGAGGTGAGATAAGTGTTTAAAATAGGAGAATATGTTGTACACGGCAGAAATGGGGTTTGTAAGATTGATGACATTACTAAGTTAGAGATATCGGGTGCCGACAAAGATAAGTTATATTATGTTTTGGTACCAATGAAATCTGAACAGAGTAAAGTATTTTATCCTGTAGACAACAACAGGGTAACAATGAGATCAGTTATTTCGAAAGATCAGGCGGAAGATATTGTAAATGAGATTAAAAGTATTGAGCCGTTGTGGATTAACAATGAAAGACTTAGAGAGGCTAAATATAAAGAAGCAATTTCGTCATGTGATTGTGTTGAATGGATTAGAATTATTAAGACATTGCATATGCGTAATAAGGAAAGAGTTCAACAGGGAAAGAAAATTACATATGTTGACGACAGATATTTAAAAGAAGCAAAAGAAAATCTATATGAAGAATTTTCAATTGCTTTAGATATTGAAAAGGACAATGTGGAACAGTACATAACTGACCACCTATAAAAAAAGACCATCATTTGATGGTCATTTTTATTCTAAAAATATTAAAATTTTATAAGCATAATCTATTCATCTAAATTATCATGGTTGTTGTAATCGTAGTTATTAGAACTATTATCATAATTTGAATTGTCATTATTATAGTTGCCATTGTCATAACTACTACTAAAGCCTGAACTATGGTCATTATAATCATTACCATATCCATTGTTATTATAACCACTGCCATAACCTGAATTATTATCAAATCCATTAGCGTTGGTATAACCGTTATAATTATTATAATCTGTTCCGGTAAATCCATTATTAGGTTTAGAACATAATGTTACATACAATTCCATATTAGTGTATGCCTGATATGGCGCAACGTAAAAAAGACCGACAAGACCTAAAGTAAATGCTGATAAAATGTTCCAACCTATAAATGATAAATCAAGAACGAAAGCGTTCCATTTTTCGCCATCCATCATAGAACGGCTTCTTGCAAAGGCTTCATCTGTACTCATATATGGATTCTCAGCAAGTAAATAAGGAATCATACGATATTCATAGGATTTGATGATTCCGGGAAAGACAAATAACAATGACCAGAAAAATGTGTAAAGCTGTTTTAAGAACATTGTTTTTGTAACATTTCCATATCCTTCTTTAAATGTAAATCCTACACTACCAATATTATAATTGTCTTCAGTTCTTGAACGAATAAACCAATGCTGGCACCCAACCTGCAAAGGATTAAATACAAAAACATTTAAAAGTATTGAAAGTAATCCAACTATTAATATTATTAATGAGAGTCCTTGAAGTATTGTATTAACATTTACTCCTGGGAAAATGGAAGATATGTAATTCTTCATGTATGCTGACATATCTGAATATGATGAGTCAGGAATAGGAGAATCAGATAGTATATTATTAATATCTGAACTGCTATAATAATTATCAGAAGTTGCGTTAGAGAAACTGTTTCCAAAAGAAAAAGTTCCCAATGTAATTGATAAGATAACAGCTACAACAACTGATGGCCAATAGTTAGAATGAAATCTTTGCTTTGCAGCTGCTTTAAGTTCTATTCTGTTCCACATAAAATAATCTCCTGCGAATGTATTTATAAAATTTAGTTACTGTGTTATTATAATACAAAACAAAAAAGAAATAAATAAAATAGCATTTTTTTTCGTATATATATATATGGATGCTTAATTTAAAACACAGGGAGGATATGTACATATGTATTGTAAACATTGTGGAACTCAATTGGCAGATTGGCAGAAGACATGCCATATATGTGGAACGCCGGTTGATTCAGATGCTAAGAAAACTTTTTTAGATGATATCGATTTCTCAGAAACAGAGGAACTATCGGATGCAATTAATGCGGATGAAGGCAAGACAAAAATCTTTAACGTAGAAGAAGATGATATATCTAAAACTCAGGATTTATCAGGCATGGCTGATACAAAGATTTTTGAAGAAAATAAAGCTATGGAATTTGAGGACATAGAACCTCAGGAAGTTGATGACTTTAATTTTAACACTACAGATTTTCAGTTTGATGATGAAGCGGAAAATGCTCAGAAGGAGAGAGCAGGAGTTATAGAAGACCTGTTTTACGGAGAAACTGACGATGATGGTATAGAAGAAGACGAATTAGAAATATTAAGAGAGAGCAATAAGAATAAAAAGATGAGTATTATTGCATTAGCATTAGCAGTAGCAGCAATACTTATAGTTGTTCTTGTAATTATTCTTGCAAATAATCTGACAGGTGGAAATAAAGATGCTAAAGAAACCGAAAATACCACTCAGGAGACAACAACACAAGAATATACAACAGAAGAATACACAACAAAAGCAACAGTTGTAACAACTTACAAGAAGGAAACAACAACAGAAGAAAAGACTACAGAAAAGAAAACAAAGAAAGCTAAAGAAACAACAACGGCAGCACCAACAACAGTGGCACCAACAACAGAGGCAGCTACAGTGGTACCAACAACAGTAGCGCCAACGCAGGCTCCAACAGTGGCACCAACACAGGCAGCGGCACAGGATAATGATAATAATGCAGCAGATTCTAATGATGGAGCAGAATAAATAAAGAAGTTTAACAGCAGGAAAGGATGACATAAAATGAAAGTATTAGAAAATTTACAACCAACAAGTGTATTTAAATATTTTGAAGAGATAACACAGATACCACATGGTTCAAAGAATGTAGAAAAGATAAGTAATTACCTTGTGGATTTCGCAAAGGAACATAATTTAAAATATATTCAGGATGAAAGCAAAAATGTAATTATTTTTAAAGATGCATCAGAAGGATATGAAAATGCAGATACGGTAATCATTCAGGGACACATGGATATGGTTGCAGTTAAAGAAGCTGATTGTAACAAAGACATGGAAAAAGAAGGCTTAGATTTAGAGATTAATGGAGATTACATTAGTGCAAAAGGAACATCGCTTGGCGGCGACGATGGTATTGCAGTGGCAATGGCTTTAGCCATTTTAGACGATGACAGCATTAAACATCCGGCAATTGAAGCAGTATTTACAGTAGATGAAGAAATTGGAATGTTGGGCGCAGTAGCACTTGATACATCAGTTTTAAAAGGAAAGATTTTATTAAATGCTGATTCAGAGGATGAAGGGGTATTTACAGTAAGTTGTGCAGGTGGTGGAACAGTAGAATGCAAAGTTCCATTTCAGCATGAACCTGTAAACGGACAGATATTTGAAATAAAGCTAGATCAATTTACAGGAGGACATTCAGGGGCAGAAATTCATTTAGGAAGAGCTAATGCGAATGTTGCTCTTGGAAGAATCTTATTAAATCTTGTTCAAAATATGGATATAAGAATTATTTCAATTAATGGTGGGGAGAAAGACAATGCAATTGCTAAATTAAGTGAAGCTGCAATTGCCGTATTACCTGAAAACGTTGATAAAGTAAAACAGATAGTAGAAGAAACATTTGAAGAGATAAAGGATGAATACAAGCATACAGACCCTGATATGAGACTTACAACTAATGTCCTTCCAAGTCAGGTACTTGATGTTGCAACAGTTCCAACTACAATTAGAGCAATTATGACTTTAGTTAATATGCCACATGGTGTACAGAAAATGAGCCATGATGTAGAGGGATTAGTTCAGACATCACTTAATTTAGGCGTGTTAAGAACAAATAAAGATGACATAACATTTACTTATTCAGTAAGAAGTTCAAAAGCTTCAGAAAAGAAATATTTAATAGAAAAAATTCGCTCATTAGCGGATTTGCTTGGAGAAGAAATAAGCATAAGCGGAGAATATCCGGCATGGGAATATGTTGAAAATTCTAAAGTGCGCGATATTATGGTAGATGTATATAAGGAAATTTACGGTAAAGAACCTATAGTTGAAGGAATTCATGCAGGACTTGAGTGTGGAATTTTTTCATCAAAAATAGAAGGACTTGATTGTATTTCGTTTGGACCACAGATGCATGATATTCATACTACAAAAGAAGTGTTATCTATTGCATCAACAGAAAGAACATGGGAATTATTGTTAAAAACTTTAGAGAGACTTAAATAAATGATAATAGAGAAACTCTTGCATTAGGATTTAATTTTTTGAAATTAAGTCAAAGCGAGAGTTTCTTATGTTTATATAAGAAGAGAAAGATTTGGAGATACAGATATGAGCGAAAAAAGATATTTACAGTTACTTTCAGAAAAATACCCAACGATACAGTCTGTGTGTACAGAAATTATAAATTTAAATGCAATATTAAATCTTCCAAAAGGAACAGAACATTTTATGAGTGATTTGCATGGAGAGTATGAAGCTTTTTGTCATTTGTTAAATAACTGTGCAGGTGAAGTAAGAGACAAAGTAGACAGAATGTTTAGTGACATTATGACGAAGGAAGAACGAAAAGAGATATGTACATTAATCTATTATCCGAAAGAAAAAATGAATTTGCTTAGGCAGGAAGACAAACTGACGGACGGTTGGTATAGGGATAATTTGAAAAAACTTATTAATATAGCAAAGAAATTTTCATCAAAGTATACACGTTCTAAAGTGAGAAAAGCCATGCCTCAGGACTATAGATATATTATTGATGAACTTTTACATATGCAGGAAGATGAAGACAATAATCAGATTGTTTATCATGAAAAAATATTAGACACAATTATTAGTATAAAAAATGCAGAGGAATTTATAGAAGCATTATCGACCCTGATAAAGCGTCTTGCGGTAGACCATTTGCATATAGTGGGGGATGTATTTGACAGAGGAGAACATCCTGATGATATTCTTGATTTGCTGATGGAACACCATTCAATAGATATACAGTGGGGAAATCATGATATTTTGTGGATGGGAGCAACAGCCGGAAGTGATGCGTGTATTGCCACGACAATAAGAAATAATATTCAGTATAATAATATGCAAATGCTTGAAAACGGATATGGAATAAGTCTTAGAACTTTAACGCTTTTTGCAGAAAGATTATACCCGGATATGGAACCTATGAAAGCAGCATTAAAAGCAATTTCAGTCATTTTATTTAAATTAGAAGGACAGATTATTTCGAGACATCCCGAATATAATATGGATGATAGAAGACTTTTACATAAAATAAATTATGAAAATGGAACTATTCAAATTGAAGGAAATACATATGAGATGAATGATGTTAATTTCCCAACAGTTGATAGAGAAAATCCGTACGAATTATCATCAGAAGAAAAGCAACTCGTGAAAGAACTTCGCAGAATGTATGTTAATAACAAACGTTTAAAACAACATATAGAATTCTTATATGCAAAAGGAAGTATGTATTGTTGTTTCAATAATAATCTGTTATATCATGGCTGCGTTCCTTTGGATGAGGATGGAAATTTTGCTGTTATTAAATTAAATGACAAGAATTATAAAGGAAAAGATTATCTTGATTATGCTGATAAAATGGCGAGAAAAGCTTATTTTAATAAGAATAATCAGGATGAACTTGATTTTATGTGGTATTTGTGGTGCGGTGAAAAATCTCCGCTATCAGGAAGAAGAATAAAGACATTTGAAAGAACTTTTATTGATGATAAAAATGCATGGAATGAACCTAAGAATCCATATTATGATTTTTATAAAGATGAAAAAACATGTAATATGATTCTTCATGATTTTGATATGTATTCACCAATGTCTCATATAATTAACGGCCATACGCCAATCAGGGTAACAAAAGGAGAAAAGCCGGTTCATGCAAATGGCAAACTTATAATAATTGATGGCGGATTCTGCAAAGCATATCATGATACTACAGGTATTGCAGGATATACGTTAATTTATAATTCCCACAGCATGAGACTTATGTCACATCAGCCATTTGAAAGTATTGAAACGGCACTTGAAGAAAATAAAGATATTGAATCAACTGCAGATAGAATAGAGACTATAGATAAACGAGTTATGGTTAGAGACAGTGATATAGGAAAAAATATTAAGAAGCAAATAAAAGAACTTGAGGAATTACTCGAGGGTTATAGACAAGGTGAAATAAAGGAAAGAGTATAACTGTATAACAGCCCTTTAAAATATAATCAGGTTAAAGAATATAGTCGGATTTGAAGCTAGATTAAATTAAGAGTACAACTTGAAAAGAGCCATCACTTGTTCTGAATTGACATATGAGTTAACAACTGATTTGACAACTGACAAGACAGATGATATAATGCCACCTAATGAAAACACGAAAGGAAAATACTGGTTCTATAAAACATAATGGCGAATCAGTTCAGGTGGCAAAATGGAAAATATGATAGCACGTATTGAACAGTTAAAGCAGGAGAAAGATGTTGCAATAGTAGCACATTACTATGTAGATGGACAGGTGCAGGATATCGCAGACTATGTAGGAGATTCATTTGCATTAAGTAAGATTGCAACAATAGTTCCACAGAAGAATATTTTGTTCTGTGGTGTACTTTTTATGGGAGAAAGTGCTAAGACATTAAATCCTAAGAAAACAGTTATGATGCCGGACTTATCAGCAGATTGTCCTATGGCTCATATGGTTACAGTAGAAGATATATTAGATGTAAAAGAAAAGTATCCTGATGTTGCGGTTGTATGTTATGTAAACTCAACAGCAGAAATAAAAGCATATTCAGATGTATGTGTAACTTCATCAAATGCAGTAAAAGTTGTAAAGGCATTACCAAATAAAGACATATTCTTTGTTCCTGATAACAATTTAGCGCATTTTGTAGCAAAACAGACACCGGACAAGAACTTTATATTCAACGATGGATATTGTCATGTACATAAAAAAATAACAACACAGCATATTGCAGACGCAAAGAAAAGACATCCCGGAGTTAAAGTCTTAACACATCCGGAATGTACAGAAGATGTATTAGCTGTTTCAGACTTTATAGGAAGTACAGCTGAAATTATTGACTATGCAACAAAGTGTGAAGATGAAGAATTTTTAATTGCCACCGAAATCGGAGTATTTCATGAACTTCAGAAAAGAAATCCGGATAAGAAATTCTATCCGGTTAAGGATTCACAGATTTGTCCAAATATGAAAAAGATTACACTTGAAAAAGTGTTAAACGTATTAGAAACATTTGATAATCAGGTTGAATTACATGAAGAGATAAGACAGAAGGCTAATTATCCATTATCAAGAATGCTTGAATTAGCAAAATAAAGATTAGAATTCGTTAATAAGAAATTAAAATATACAGATTAAATATAATTTATTTTTTTTAGAATAGAAAATCTCTTTATAGAAAGTGAAGTAAAATGAAAACAGATATAGTAATTGTTGGAAGTGGATGCTCAGGACTTTATTGTGCATATAATCTTCCAAGAGATAAAGAAATATTAATAATTACAAAAGATATAGTTGAGCATAGTGATTCATATTTAGCACAGGGTGGAATGTGCATGTTGACAGATGAAGAAGATTATGACAGTTATTTCTATGATACAATGAGAGCCGGACATTTTGAAAATGATACAGCTGCAGTAGAAACAATGATAAAATCTTCACCGGATATAGTAACAGATTTGGTTGAATTTGGAGCAGATTTTCATAGAGAAGAGGATGGCTCATTAAGTTATACAAGAGAGGGTGCACATTCAAGAAACAGAATAATATTTCATGAAGATGTAACCGGAAAAGAAATTACAAGTCATATTTATGAAAGAGTTAAACAACTGCCAAATGTTACAATAAAAGAACATTGGACAATGGTGGACATTCTATGTGAAGATAATGTATGTTATGGTGTGGTGGTAAAGAAAGATGACGGCACACTTGATACAATAACGGCTAATTATACAGTATTAGCAAGTGGTGGAATTGGTGGAATTTACAGATATTCTACAAATTACAGACATTTGACAGGAGATGCAATTGCACTCGCTTTGAAACACGGAATTGAACTTAAGAATACAAATTATGTTCAGATTCATCCTACAACATTTTACACTGAGAATGAGACAGACAGAAGTTTTCTTATTTCAGAATCAGTAAGGGGAGAAGGGGCAGTTCTTTTGGATAAAAAAATGAAAAGATTTACAGATGAACTGCAACCAAGAGACGTTGTTACCGGAGAAATAAGAAAACAAATGAAGAAAGACGGAACTGATTTTGTGTGGCTGTCTATGAAACCAATTGACAGAGAACAGTTAGAAAGCCATTTTCCAAATATAGTAAAACATTGTAGAGAATATGGCTATAATGTGCCTGATGACTGCATTCCAGTAGTACCGGCACAACACTATTTTATGGGTGGCATAAAAGTAAATCTTGAAAGTAAGACATCAATGGACCAGCTTTATGCAGTAGGAGAAACTGCATGTAATGGGGTTCATGGAAAGAACAGACTTGCAAGTAATTCGTTATTAGAAAGTCTTGTATTTGCGAAAAGAGCAGCAATCCAGATGGGAGAACAGTATAATACTACAAAACAGAAGGAATTTGAAAACATAGATATAACAAAATACCAGGATGGAGATGCCCTTGCAAAAGAGTACAAAAAACTTGTTTTAGATGAAATAGACAGATTAAATAATGAAGCACAACAGGCAGTTTAAATAAATAAGTTAAACAATTAGATTAAATGATAGATATAAAGTGAAAGATTAAACAGTGAGGTATTATAAATGTACGATCCAATTACTTTGAAATTAAGCGTTGATCCATTAGTATTAAGCGCATTAAAAGAAGATGTGACAAGCGAAGATGTAACCACAAATGCTGTAATGCCAACAGCACAGGCTGGCGAAGTAGATTTAGTATGCAAGGAAGATGGAGTTATTTGTGGACTTCAGGTATTCAGAAGAGCATTTGAACTTTTAGATGAAAATACAGAATTTGAATTCTACGTTCAGGACGGGGATGAAGTAAAAAAAGGACAGCTTATGGCAAAGGTAAGAGGCGATATCAGAACTTTGTTAGTAGGTGAAAGAACAGGACTTAATTATCTTCAGAGAATGAGTGGAATCGCAACATACACACATTCTATAGCAGTATTACTTAAGGATAGCAAAATAAAATTATTAGATACAAGAAAGACAAGCCCGAACAACAGAATATTTGAAAAATATGCTGTAAGAGTTGGTGGCGGAAATAATCACAGATACAACTTGACAGATGGTGTTCTTTTAAAGGATAATCATATTGGTGCTGCAGGTGGTGTCAAAGAGGCAATAATGGCAGCAAAGGAATATGCACCATTTGTAAGAAAGATAGAAGTTGAAGTAGAAAATCTTGAAATGGTAAAAGAGGCAGTAGATGCAGGAGCAGATATAATCATGCTTGATAATATGAGCCATGAAGAGATGAAAGAAGCAGTGGAAGTTATAAATCATAAGGCAGAAATTGAAATTTCAGGAAATGTTACTAAGGAAAATATAGCAAAATTAATTGATTTAGGTGTTGATTATATTTCTAGTGGTGCATTAACACACTCTGCACCAATTATGGATATTTCACTTAAAAACCTTCACAGAATATAAGACACATGAGAGATGGCACTTAATATATTTGATATTAGATATATCAAATTTTAAGAGTCGGACATTAAACATTCATATATTTAAAATTGTAGGAGATAGGAATTTATGAGCGGAGAAAAGAGAAGGGAAAATCTGTTGAAAATATTGCAGGAAAGCACAAATCCTGTATCAGGAACGGAATTAGCTGAAAAATTTAATGTAAGCAGACAGATTGTTGTTCAGGATATTGCACTTCTTAGAGCAAAAAATCACGAAATTATTTCTACTCATAAGGGTTATATTTTAAATGACGAAGAAACATTTAAAAGGGTGTTTAAAGTAAAACATACAACAGAGCAGATTCCTGATGAATTAAATCTTATTGTAGATTTAGGCGGAGTGGTAGATGATGTGTTTGTGTACCACAAAGTATATGGTGTCATAAAAGTTGACATGAACATAAAGTCCCGTCGTGATGTAAAAAAATATATTGAAGGAATTGAAAGTGGCGTGTCTACACCGCTTATGCAAATAACTTCAGAATATCATTATCATACTGTATCTGCTGATTCAAAAGAAACATTAGATGAAATACAAAAGGAACTTGACGAAAGCGGATATTTGGTAGCTTTAAGAGATTATGAACCCGTGGATTTCTGGAGCAGAGTAGATGAATAAAGACGAGGAGAATTGTAATGCAAACTTTTTACTATACGGTAGTCAGCATTGATGGAGACTATGCAAATTTAAAAAGAACAGATATTGAAAGTGAAAATATAAAGTTGGTAGCAAGAGCTTTACTACCAGAGGGAATAAATGAAGGCACAAATCTTAAATATGAGATGTTACAATATGAAATTATTGAGTAAAGTACTATAGGATGATGGCATATCTATATTTGAAAAAATAAATATCCTCATAAAAGTGTTGGAATTGATGAAAAGTTCCCTCATAAAAATGTAAAAAAGTTAAAAAAATCGCTCATAAAAATGTAAAATAGTGTGATGTTTTATTCAGAAATAAATTATCAAAGTACAAGTAAGATATTTTCAAATAAAAAATACGCACAATATTTGAAGGAGTATTTAATATTAAATGATATATTGACCAATACACTTGGTGGCGTATTTGGACATGAAGTTTATGCAATAGTTAGTAAAAAACAGGGAAAAGCTTTCAATTGAAGGCTTTTCCCTGTTTTTGGTTTATATTTATTTGTTCTGATTATCGAGTGATGCGTTAACAAATCCAAGGAATAATGGATGAGGTCTGTTAGGTCTGCTCTTAAATTCAGGATGTGCCTGAGTAGCAATGAAAAATGGATGAGATGGAATTTCTACCATTTCAACAATTCTTCCGTCAGGAGAAATACCTGAAAGCATCATTCCGTTGTTTGTTAAATCCTTTCGATAGTCATTGTTAACTTCGTAACGATGACGATGACGTTCATGAATTAATTCTTCTTTATATAATTTGTATGCTAAACTGTCTTTAGCTAATTTACATGGGTAAGAACCAAGTCTTAATGTTCCACCGATATTATCAACACCTTCCTGATCAGCCATAAGAGAAATTACAGGATGAGTAGTTGCTGAATTAAGTTCAACACTATGTGCATCTCTAAATCCTACAACATGTCTTGCAAACTCAACAATTGATAATTGCATACCAAGGCAAAGACCAAGGAATGGAATGTTGTTTTCACGTGCATAACGGATAGCAGAAATTTTTCCTTCAATACCACGGCTTCCAAATCCGCCAGGAACAAGGATTCCTGAAACATCACTAAATACTTCAGCAGCATTTTCATCTGTTACAGTTTCTGAGTCAACCCATTTGATATTTACACTTGCGTTAGCAGCATATCCGGCATGCTTTAATGATTCAACAACGCTGATGTAAGCATCGTGTAATGCAATATATTTTCCAACTAAAGCAACAGTAACCTCTTTTGTAGGATTCTTTGCTGATTTAACCATTGCTTTCCAATCATCTAAGTCAGGTTCAGGACAATCAAGATTTAAACTTTCGCATACGATTTCAGCCAGATGTTCTTTTTCCATTGCAAGAGGTGCTTCATAAAGCATGTCTACAGTTAAATTTTGTACAACATGGCTTGCAGGCACGTTACAGAAAAGACTGATTTTATCTTTTAAAATATCATCAATTTCAAATTCTGTACGGCATACAACGATGTCCGGCTGAATACCAAGTCGCTGTAATTCCTTAACACTCATCTGAATTGGTTTTGTTTTCATTTCTTCAGATGCTGGGAGATAAACCATTAATGCTACATGAATAAGAATGCAGTTTTCATGTCCAACATCATGCTGGAACTGTCTGATTGCTTCGATATATGGCTGTGATTCAATATCACCAACTGTTCCACCTACTTCAATGATTGCGATTTCAGTTTCTTCATTTAAACTTCTGTGAAAACGGCTTTTGATTTCATTTGTGATATGAGGAATAACCTGAACAGTTCCCCCACCAAAGTCGCCACGACGTTCTTTAGTAAGAACAGACCAGTAAACTTTACCGGTTGTTACATTTGAATTTTTTGTAAGACTTTCGTCGATAAATCTTTCATAATGACCTAAATCAAGGTCTGTTTCAGCACCGTCATCAGTTACGAAAACTTCGCCGTGCTGGATTGGATTCATTGTACCGGGGTCAATATTAATATATGGATCAAATTTTTGCATTGTTACTTTGTATCCACGTGCCTTAAGAAGTCTGCCAAGGGAAGCGGCTGTAATTCCTTTGCCAAGGCCGGATACAACACCACCGGTTACAAATACGTATTTTACTGACATAATTTTCCTCCTATAATTCAATCAGAAAAAATTGATTTTATCAAATATATTTAAGTCCGAAAAATAATTAAAACAATATTTCTGAAAGTGTTTTGTTGTACCTATTTTATTATATTAAAATGCTCATCTTCTAAAAAAACAAACACGATTAAAATATACAACATATAAGAAAGCAATACTATAAAAAATCAGAAAAAATGAATTTTTGAAAAAAAAACTTTTGATTATATAGTGAAATACAAAAATATGTAATTATTATGCATACTTTAGTTTATAATAATAAGAAAAAAGCAATGACAAATTAAAATAAATAATTATAACTTTTATAATAAGCACTTTAGGTAATTGTTAAATAAATAAAAAGTATAAGTGATGGTTATATGAGAAAACGAAAAAAATAAAGGCGATATATAATTACCGGATTATTTGAGTAAACGAAAAAAATAAAGGTGATATATAATTACCGGATTATTTGAGAAAATGAAAAAAATAAAAATTTAATATTTGTTAAATCTTTTTTCATAAAATAACATTAGTATGGTATGTGAGATAAAAAATATGCTATATAACTGGCATTAATTAAGACAAAATGATAAAATAAACTACAATTACACAGTTGACAGGAGAATTTTAGATGGACAATAATTTTTATCAAAATAATAATCAAAATAATAATGGCAACAATAATGGTAATAATTCAGGTAATAATGGTAATGGCAACAGGCCTAACAAAAATACAGTTATACCTATAGTAATCGCAATTGTTGCTGCATTTTTATTTATGTCACTTTCATCTTATATGACAAGTGCGTTAACAACAAAGGAAATAACATATAATCAGTTTATAGCTTTGTTAGAGCAGGACAAAGTTGATACAGTAGTATTTGACAAAGGAAAAATAGTATTAACATTAAAAGGTTCAGAAAATTCATTTATTCAGTATAAATATTGGACAACAGACTTAGAAGATAGAGATATTTCACTGATTCAGGAATTAAAAACAAAATATACTGATGTTAATTTTAAGGCACAATTTGACAGCGGTTCACAGGAAATAATTTTCTATGTAATACAGCTTGTTATTATGTTTGCCGTATTCTATTTTATCTTTGGCATGATGATGAAAAGAAGTGCCGGTGGCAAAAATGGAATATTTGGAGTTGGAAAGAGCAATGCCAAAGTTTACATTCAGAAGGAAACCGGTGTTACATTTAAAGATGTAGCCGGACAGGATGAAGCTAAGGAATCAGTAGTTGAACTGGTAGATTTCCTTCACAATCCCGGAAAATATGCAGAAATTGGGGCGAAACTTCCAAAAGGAGCTTTGCTTGTAGGACCTCCGGGAACTGGTAAAACCTTACTTGCAAAGGCAGTAGCAGGTGAAGCTAAAGTACCGTTCTTCTCATTGTCGGGTTCAGATTTTGTTGAATTATATGTTGGTGTAGGTGCATCAAGAGTTAGAGATTTATTTAAACAGGCAGAGGAAAATGCACCATGTATTATATTTATCGATGAAATTGATTCTATTGGTAAGAGCAGAGATTCAAAATACGGTGGCGGTAATGATGAAAGAGAACAGACATTAAATGCATTGCTTGCTGAGATGGATGGATTTGATTCTTCTAAAGGTATTTTAATCTTAGCTGCAACTAACAGACCGGAAGTATTGGATCCGGCATTGTTAAGACCGGGACGTTTTGACAGACGAGTAATCGTAGATACACCTGATTTACAGGGAAGATTGGAAACATTAAAAGTACATTCTAAAGATGTTAAGATGGATGAAACAGTAAATCTTGAAGAAATTGCATTGGCAACAAGTGGAGCTGTTGGTTCAGACCTCGCAAATATGATTAATGAAGCAGCAATTAATGCAGTTAAAGCCGGTAGAAAAGCGATTTCACAGGCTGATTTATTTGAAGCTGTAGAAGTTGTAATTGCAGGTAAAGAAAAGAAGAACAAGATTCTTGGAGCAGAAGAAAAGAAGATTGTTGCTTATCATGAAGTTGGTCATGCTCTTGTAACAGCAATTGAAAAGGATGCAGAACCTGTACAGAAGATTACAATTGTACCAAGAACGATGGGTTCTTTAGGATATGTAATGACAGTACCTGAAGAAGAAAAATATTTGATGTCACAAAGCGAACTTGAAGCAAGACTGGTTATGCTTCTTGCCGGAAGGGCAGCAGAAGAAATTGTATTTGATTCAGTTACAACAGGTGCTTCAAATGATATGGAAAAGGCAACAAAGATTGCAAAATCAATGATTGCAATGTATGGTATGTCAGAGAAGTTTGGACTTATGAGTCTTGAACAGGTAGAAAATCAGTATTTAGGAAGAAGTACAAGTTTAAATTGTAGTGAAAAGACAGCTTCACAAATTGAAGAAGAAATAAAGATTCTTTTGAAAGAAAAATACGAAGAAGCAAAGAGAATTCTTACAGAAAACAGAGACAAGCTCGATAAGATTGCTGAATATTTATATGAAAAAGAAACAATTACAGGAAAGCAGTTTATGGAAATTTATCATCAGTGCCAGGCTGAGGAAGCAGGACAGCAGGATGCCGGTGAAACAGTAGAACAGCAGAACGATGACAATGCAGATAGTCAGGTGACAGATGATAATCAATAATTAGTCAGATAGTCAGACGACGGATGATAATCAATAATTAGTCAGATAGTCAGACAATGGATGATAATCAATTCATATACTATACAAATAAAAGTGAATTAAATTAATTAATTCATAAAATATATAATTAAAACAAAGACTATACTTTTACTGATACGCGACACTCATATAGGACAATGAAATATAAAAGTTTTATATGGGGGAGCATATCATTTTAAGTATAGTCTTTATTTCATTAAATTGAATTCATATGCAAAATGCGTGCAATGCCGTGTCCATAGTATTGAAAATCACGCCCATAAAATCTGGTTAAAGCCCCAATCGATTATTTTGCCCCATAAATAGTTTTATGATAAAATGACTTTGAAGCCTACGGATTGTTCAGTGCTACGCACTCCCACAATCCTACCCAATATTCGCATATCGTGGGAATTATCCCACTTTTTTGCTCATATTGGGGCGGGTCTCAAGGTCTTTTACCCACTTATGAGTAAGCTCATGTGGGCTTAAACCATTTGATCCTGGCATTAAATTATTAATAAGCACAAGAGGTAAACATGGAGAGAAATTGGGATTTGTCAGAGATGACAGATGGAAAATTATATACAGAAAATGATTTGGCAAGGATAGGATGCAACGACTGCGAGGGATGCAGCAAGTGTTGTCACAATATGGGAGAGTCAATAGTGCTTGATCCATATGATATATACCAATTTGCAAAAGCCGGAATCACAATGGAAGAATTGATGAGCAGGGCGGTGGAATTAAATGTAGCAGACGGTGTCATTTTGCCAAACTTAAAAATGCAGGAAGACGGTGGGAAATGTTATTTTCTAGATGAAAACGGAAGATGCAGTGTGCATTCAAACAGACCTGGTATATGCAGATTGTTCCCGTTAGGCAGAATATACGATGATAATGATTTTAAATATTTTAATCAGATTTATGAATGCCCGAAGAAAAATAAAACTAAAGTTAGAATAGATAAATGGCTTGGAATAGATAATATAAATAAATACCATGAATACATTGTTATATGGCATTATTTCCTAAAAGACATACAACATATATTGAAAGGAATGCAGGATGAAAGTCAGATTAAAACAATAACAATGTATTTGGTAAAATTATTTTATTTAATGCCATATGATGTGAATAATGAATTTTATTTGCAATTTACACAGAGAATAAATAAGGTGAAAGAAGTAATAGGATAGAATGTTTAATTTTCAGGAAGAATTAAAAAAATTGCCGGAAACTCCGGGCGTATATCTTATGTATGACTCTCATGATGATGTAATTTATGTTGGAAAAGCAGTAAAGTTAAAGCGAAGAGTGAGTTCATATTTCAGAAAAGATGTAAAAAAAAGAGGACCGAAGATTGAATCAATGGTTCAGAAAATAAGCAGGTTTGAATATATTCTTACAGATTCAGAATTAGAGGCGCTCATATTAGAATGCAATCTTATAAAAGAATACAGACCAAAATACAATACAATGCTTATGGATGATAAAAGTTATCCGTATGTGCAGGTAACGATAAATGAAGATTATCCAAGAATTTTATTTGCAAGAAGAATGAAGAAAGACAAGAGCAAGTATTTTGGACCATTTACAAGTTCAGGAGCGGTAAAGGATACGATAGACCTGCTTCAGAAAATGTATCACATAAGAAATTGCAATAAGTCAATAGTTACGGATGATACACTGACAGCTGATGGTGAACATAAGCAGGTGCCCAAAATAAATGGAAGACCGTGCCTTTATTATCATATAGGACAGTGTGATGGGGCTTGTCAGGGCTACATTTCAAAAGCAGATTATAGAGAAAATATAAATAAGGCTATAAAGTTTCTTGAGGGAAATTATAAAGATACAATAAAAGAATTAGAAGAAAAAATGATGAAGGCATCAGAGGCTTTAGATTTTGAAAAAGCCATGGAATGCAGAGATTTGATAAATAGCATAAATCATGTTGCCGGAAATCAGAAAATTACAACGCATCAGTTTGAAGACAGGGATATTATAGGATATGCAGAGGAAGGAAATGATGCAGTAGTTCAGGTTTTCTTTGTCAGAAATGGCAAATTAATAGGAAGAGAACATTTTTACATGAATACTGTTCCGGGTGATACAGGGATGGATATCGTAACTAATTTTATCAAACAGTATTATGTGGGAACTCCGTTTATTCCAAGAGAGTTATTTGTGCCAACAGAAATTGAAGATGAAGAACTGATAAGCAAATGGCTTAGCAGAAATCAAAACTTTACGGTAAAAATTGTAAAACCGAAAAAAGGTCAGAAAGAAAAACTTGTGGAGCTTGCAAATAAAAATGCGAGAAATCTCCTAGAACAGAATAAGGAAAAATACAGAAGAGAAAAGCAAAAAACAATCGGAGCCGTAAAAGAAATTGAAGAATTGCTAAATTTAACAAATATTCATAGAATGGAAGCTTACGATATTTCTAATACTAACGGATATGAATCAGTAGGCTCGATGATAGTTTATGAAGATGGGAAGCCAAAAAGAAACAGTTATAGACGATTTAAAATTAAATGGATAAAGGGCGCTGATGATTACGGAAGTCTTGCGGAAGTTCTTACTAGAAGATTTTCCCATGGATTAGAGGAAAGAGAAAAAATGGATGAAGACGGAAGAGATTATGAACTTGGAAGTTTCAGCAAATTTCCTGATATTATTATGATGGATGGTGGAAAAGGACAGGTTAATGTTGCCCTTGAAGTGCTTGATAAACTTCATTTGAACATACCGGTATGTGGAATGGTTAAGGATGATAATCATAGGACAAGAGGGCTATATTATAACAATATAGAAATTCCGATAGACAGAAATTCGGAGGCATTCAAATTAATTACAAGAATTCAGGATGAGGCACATAGATTTGCAATTGAATTTCACAGAAGTCTTAGAAGTAAAAAACAGGTTAAATCTATTCTTGATGACATCCCGGGAGTTGGTCCGGCAAGAAGAAAGGCTCTGATGCAACATTTTAAATCGATTGACAATATAAAAGAGGCATCATTAGAAAATTTAGAGCAGGCACCTTCTATGACAAAAAATATTGCAAAAAGTGTTTATGATTTTTTTCATTAAATTAGTGTACAAAGAGTGTTTATGATGTTAAAATCTAGGAAGAATATATTACGGAAATAGTAAAAAAGGGCTTAAGAATAGGTTTATGCAACATATTCTTATGTGAAATAAAAAATAGGAGGAACATAGATATGGCAAAAGTAAAGTTTTCAAAAATAATAGAAAATTATAATCTTAAAAATTATATACCGGAAATTGATACTAATAAGATAATGATAACAATTCCGGAAGTAAACAGACCGGCTTTGCAGTTAGCAGGATTCTTTAATCATTTTGATAAAGAACGTGTACAGATTATAGGAAATGTTGAGTGGGCATATATTTCAGAAATGACTCATGAGAAACGTATTGAAATGTATAACATGTTAATGACAAGCGGAATACCTTGTTTAGTAATATGTCAGGGAATTGAGCCGGATGAAGATTTGATTGAGGTAGGACGAAAGAATGGAGTACCTGTTTTATCAACAGATATGACAACGTCAAGTTTTTATGCTGATTTGACAAGATGGCTTAATGTAGAACTTGCACCTTGTATTTCAATTCACGGAGTTTTAGTTGATGTTTATGGTGAAGGTGTTTTGATTATGGGTGAAAGCGGAATTGGTAAAAGTGAAGCTGCCCTTGAACTTATTAAAAGAGGACATCGTCTTGTAACAGATGATGTTGTAGAAATAAGAAAGGTAAGTGAAGAAACATTAATTGGAACTTCACCTGATATAACAAAACATTTTATTGAACTTCGAGGAATAGGTATTATTGATGTTAAGACTTTGTTCGGTGTTGAAAATGTTAAAGATACACAGAACATTGACATGGTAATAAAATTAGAAGAATGGAACAGAGAAAAAGAATATGACCGTTTAGGGTTAGAGGACCAGTATATTGAATTCCTTGGAAATCAGGTTGTATGTTACTCAATACCTATAAGACCGGGTAGAAACCTTGCGGTTATTGTAGAAGCAGCGGCAGTTAACCACAGACAGAAGAAGATGGGTTATAATGCAGCAAGAGAACTTTATAACAGAGTTCAGAATAACATTATGAAAAAAAGTGAAGAAGAAGATGATTAGGAGGAAAATAAAAAAATGAAGAATTATTGTTTTGGCATTGATGTGGGAGGAACAACAGTAAAGTTAGGACTTTTCAGCACAGCAGGAGAACTTTTAGACAAATGGGAAATTACTACAAGAACAGAGAACTTTGGTGAAAATATCCTCTCAGATATTTGCGAGGCAATGGAGGCTAAGTTAGCAGAAAAAGAAATAAGCCTTGATGATATCGAAGGCGTAGGAATCGGACTTCCGGGACCTATTACAAATGACGGAACAGTTCTTCAGTGTGTAAACCTCGGATGGGGAACATTTAATGTAGAAGAAAAGTTATCTGAAATGTTCAGAGGAATAAAGGTTAAGGCAGGAAATGACGCTAATGTTGCAGCTTTAGGAGAAGCATGGCAGGGTGGCGGAAAAGATTATGATGATATCGTAATGATTACACTTGGAACAGGTGTAGGCGGTGGAGTTATAATTAATGGAAAGATTCTCACAGGCTACAATGGTGGAGCAGGTGAAATTGGTCATATGCATGTAGATGATAATGAAACAGACAGCTGTAATTGTGGAAGAAAAGGATGCCTTGAACAGTTTACATCAGCAACAGGTGTTGTAAGACTTGCAAAACGCTTAATGAATAATACAGATAAAGAAACAAAGATGAGAGAATTTGGAGAAAACATCACAGCTAAAGATGTATTTGACCTTGCAAAAGAAGGAGATGCAGGAGCAAATGAAGTTGTTGAAACAATGGGTACATATCTTGGAACAGCAATGTCACATATCGCAGTAGTTGTAAATCCTCAGGCATTTATCATAGGTGGAGGTGTTAGTAAGGCAGGACAGTTTCTTATTGATGCTATTAAAGATAAATACCGTGAAACATGTTTTGCAGCATGTGGTGACGCAGCAGTACATCTTGCAACATTAGGAAATGACGCAGGAATGTATGGTGCAGCAGCAATGATATGTAAATAAATATCAGTTTTTATAAAGTAGATTTGTAGCAAATGTTAATCATAAATGTATTTTTTTGTGAATTTAACATATTTGCCTTTAAATCTAATATAGAAACATAATCAAAATAGTTGAATGGAGATTTTTTCAATGAATAAAAGTCTGGAAAACAGATTAAAATTAATTGCCGGTGATAGTAATGTGCGATGTGATGAACCGATGAGTTCACACTGTACATTTAGAGCCGGAGGAACTGCAAAATACTATGTAATCCCTGATGAATATAAAAAAGTCAGGGATGTTCTGCGTTTATGTGTAGAAGAAAATATTCCATATTATGTAATTGGAAATGGAAGTAATTTATTAGTACAGGATGATGGATTTGATGGTGTGATAATTGAAATTGATTCTGCATTAGCGAAAATAGAAATAAATGGAAATGAGATAGTTGCAAAGGCAGGAGCCAAATTATCTAAAATTGCAGTAAAGGCATTAAACGAAAGCCTGACAGGATTTGAATTTGCCCATGGAATTCCGGGAAACTTAGGTGGAGCGGTAACGATGAATGCCGGTGCATATGGTGGGGAAATGAAGGATGTTCTTAAGTGGGTTAAGGTACTTGATAATAATGGAGAAATGAAAACTCTTAAAGCAGAAGAACTAGAGTTAGGGTATAGAACAAGTATTATTGTAAAAGAAAAAATGATAGTACTTGAAGCATGCATTGAGTTGCACGAAGGCAACAGAGATGAAATAGAAATGCATATGAAAGAATTAATGGCTAAAAGAAAAGAAAAACAACCTTTAGAATACCCAAGTGCCGGTAGTACATTTAAAAGACCGGAAGGATATTTTGCAGGCAAATTAATTCAGGATGCAGGATTAAAGGGCTACCGTGTAGGTGGTGCAATGGTATCTGAAAAACACAGTGGATTTGTAATTAATTATGATAATGCAACAGCAACAGATATCATTAATTTGATGAAAGATGTGAGAAAAAAAGTATACGAAGAATTTCAGGTGACTCTGGAACCGGAGGTTAAAATATTACCGGCTGTTAAATGGTAATAAAATGAAAGGACAATTATGAGATTTGTTATAGTTACAGGAATGTCAGGCTCAGGTAAGATAACAGCACTTAAAATCTTAGAAGACAGCGGCTATTATTGTGCAGATAATCTTCCTATAGAACTCATAGGAACGTTTGCTGATTTAGTTTATAGTCAGACGAGTGAAGTTAACAGAGTAGCCATAGGTGTGGACATTCGTAGTGGACAAAATTTGGGCAAAATAAATAAAGTTCTTGAGCAAATGAAAAATAAAGGTCAGGAATATGAAATTTTATTTTTAGACTGTAGTAAAGAAATGCTCATCAAGCGATTTAAAGAAACAAGAAGAGCTCATCCTATGGGTGAGAATAAAAGTGTTGCCCACGGCATAAAAGTTGAGCAGGAAAGGCTTGCTTTCTTGCGTGAGCAGGCGGATTACATCATAGATACAAGTAATCTGCTTGTAAGAGATTTGCGCGTAGAATTGGAAAAAATATTTGTTCAGAGTAAAGGGTACAAGAATCTGTTCATATCGGTATTGTCATTTGGTTTTAAACATGGAATACCGACAGATTGTGACTTAGTATTTGATGTAAGATTTTTGCCAAATCCATATTATGAACCGGAGCTTAAGCATAAAACAGGGCTCGACAGAGAGGTACAGGAATTTGTTTTAAATGCAGATGTAACTCAGGTATTTCTGGAAAAATTAATTGATATGGTAAGATTCCTTATTCCAAATTATATCGCAGAAGGAAAAAATCAGCTTGTAATTGGAATTGGATGTACAGGAGGACACCATCGTTCAGTAACTGTTGCAGGAGAACTGTATGCCGCACTTGATGTTGAAGATGCACAATACGGAATAAAAATATCACACAGAGATATTAACAGATAGTTGTTTTAAAAACAAAAATAAAATAGCTGTTAAAAGACGGAGATATTTTAATGACAACATAATTAATAGATGTTAGCAGACAAGAACTTTTTAGTAGGAGTAAAAATGTCATTTTCAAGTGAAGTAAAAGAAGAATTATCGAGGCAAATGAGTAATGCACAGCATTGTAGAATTGCTGAAATTGCCGCAATTACAAGTATGTGCGGAAATGTAATTATTTCCTGGGATAACAAATATTCTATCAAGATGAGAACTGAAACATTGGCTGTTGCAAGGAAGTATGCAAATTTAATAAAAAAATCATTTAGAATAAAACCTGAAATTTCCATAAGGACAAGTGCATATTCTAATAAGTCAAGAACATATACTGTTAATATAAAGAATCATGAGGAAAGCCTTAAAATACTTCAGGCAACAAAATTAGTCAATAATGATGGTGATATTGAGGAAATATTGTCAGTACAAAATAATATAGTAATAATGAAGAATTGCTGTAAAAGGGCATTCCTTAGGGGAGCATTTATGGCAACAGGATCAATTAATGACCCTAACAAATCGTATCATTTTGAGATAGCATGCAATAATGAACTTAAGGCTAAACAGATACTGGATATACTGAATATTTTTAATATTGAGGGAAAAACGGTTGCAAGAAAGGGTAATTGTGTGGTATATATCAAAGAAGGCGAAGGCATAGTGGATGTTTTAAATGTTATGGAAGCACACGTTGCTCTTATGAAAATGGAGAATGTAAGGATTCTTAAAGGTATGAGCAACTATTATAACAGACAAGTTAATTGTGAAGCAGCCAATATTAAAAAAACAGTTAATACGGCATGCAGACAGATTGATGATATCCAATACATAATAGATAAAGCAGGCATAGATTATTTGCCGGGTAAACTTCAAGATATTGCCATGGTGAGACTGGAAAATCCGGACTCTTCATTGCAGGAACTTGGTGGATTGCTTGAGCCACCACTTGGAAAATCAGGAGTAAACCACAGATTACGCAAAATAAGCGAAATCGCAGACGATTTAAGAGGTAATACCCAGGGAGGATTAGATCAATGACGACAAAGGACATAACAATAGGAATTCAGACAGGATTGGAAGCAAGACCGGTAGCGGTATGTGTACAGGTGGCAAGTCAGTTTCAGAGCAAGATTTATGTAGAACATGGAAATGTTAAGGTAAATGCAAAGAGCATCATGGGAATGATGACATTAGGACTTGCATCAGGTGAAACAGTTACTGTAACAGCTGACGGTGAGGATGAAGTTCAGGCTATTGACAAAATTGAAGAATATCTTAGCAATAATGCAGAGTAAGATGTATTAATATTAGGCAGGAAAATATAAATATATAAGAAAATTATTGGTAATAGGATAAATAAAAAGATGCTGTTGTGTTAAACGCGACAGCATCTTTTTATTTGAAAATTATAGCTCTTTGTCAAGCGTAGTGCTGTGCAAAAGTCACCTCGAAAATCGTTCCCCCAGTCTTGCCTGATTTGATACAAATACTGCCATCATGTACTCTAACGATTTCACGGACAAAAGCAAGACCTAGCCCTACGCCACCCAGCTCCCGGCTTCTGGATTTATCAACACGGAAGAATGGCTCGAACACTCTCTCCCTAAGCTCCTTTGGTATTCCGCTTCCCGTATCTTCTACAGACAGATAAACATGCTTGTTTCTCTGATATGCGGTTACTGTAACCTGTCCGAGTGGATGGTTATATTTGATGGCATTCTCAACCAGATTGTATACAAGCCTGTAAATAAGGATATCACTGCCTATCATAGTGGCATTCTCACATTTTCCAATCAGCTTTATATTCTTTTCCACAGCAAGAGGCTCAAGGTCTGCCAAAACCTCTTCAACAATAGCATCCAATATAATTTTATCATCCCTTCCCACCGTCTGAAGCTCACTCATGTCAAGAAGAGTCTTTACCATCCTGTTTAATTTATCATTTTGTTCCGTAACCATTTTTATGGTCTGCAAAGTGTCTGCATCATTTCCCGGGTGAGAGGCAGAATTATATAAATCAAGCTGTACCTGCATTAACGCTAATGGAGTACGCAACTCATGTGCTGCATTTGCAGTAAACTGTCTCTGTATCTCAAATGCTTCCGACAGACGCTCAAGCATCTTATTATAAGAAATACCCAGCTGGTTCAGTTCCTTAACATTGTTTTCCTCTATTCTTGAATCAGACAGATTCTGAGCCTGTACCTCTTCAATTTTATCTGAAAACTCCCTGATTGGTCTGAGTGCATGCCCGCTTATAAAATAAGTGACGGCACCCCCCAAAAGCGCCAGCAAAACCGTGATTATCAGACTGTTTCTTTTATAGTCGGCCTTATTATTGTACACCTGAACCGAAAATTCATCCGCAAACTCATCCCACTTATCGTCCGGTATGCTGATATATATTTCATCTGATTTGTTCCCTTTTTCATCCCCCTGTGACTCTACCGCATCCTGCAGAGAATCGATGTAATGCACACCATTTTTATAGACAAACATAGTCAGGCAGCCACATATAATAGCAATACACAATGTAGTAATGCACGTAAGTCTCCACTGTAGCGACATTCTTTTCATCTGTCAGACTCCTCCCGTATTTTATAGCCTTCACCTACCTTGTTCTGAATGGGATCATATCCCAGCTTCGCCTTAAGCTTTTTTCTAAGTGAAGACATATGTACCCTGATTGCTCCGCTAAAGCTGTCTGCCGTGGCATCCCACACATGCTCTATCAGCTCCTCCTGACTCACCGGTCTGCCTATATTGATAAGTAAATATTCCAAAATACCATTCTCTTTTCTTGTTAGTGGAACCGGCTCTTCCTTTGCATATGCCTCACGTTTAATCGTATCAAACTTTATTTCTCCGCATTTAAGACATATATCATTCTGTACAAATTTCCTTCTTGTCAGGCTTCTGATACGTGCCTCAAGCTCCTGCAGATGGAATGGTTTTTCCATGTAATCATTTGCTCCTGCATCCAGTCCCTCTACCTTATCAGCAATCTGACCTCTTGCAGATAATATCAAAACCTTAGTTTCATCATTGTATTTTCTAAGCTCCTTAAGAAGCTCCATGCCATCCATCCCCGGCAGATTCAAATCCAAAACTATCAGATCATAATTCTCCGACAGTATACATTCAAGAGCCTCTTTCCCATCATAACAGGTATCCACCTCATAGCCGGCAGCATACAGACTCTTTGCAACCATATCACATATTTGTTTCTCATCCTCAACAATTAATAATCTCAAAATGTTCTCCTACTTCTTAACAATAATTTTACAACCTATATTGTATAATACCAAAGTCAGCTGGTCAACAATACAACAAAAAAGGAGCAACATTATGTTGAAATACCAAAAAACATGTCAAATCATTCTGCTTATCCTTGGTGTATCCATGATAAGCTATGGTGCAGTCAGAGGTGAGGCGGCTACAGTGCTTGGTAAAGCAATAAAACTATGTCTGGAGTGTGTCGGAATTGGATAAGGAAAAGAAATTACTATCAAGAAAACTGGCAAAAATACGTGGCTGGATACAGGCCGCAGCAACGCTGCTGACCAATATTCATATTCCAAATTTATTTAAGGGTAAAATATATCAGGGCAATGCAAAAACAGTATGCGTACCCGGATTAAACTGCTACTCCTGCCCTGCCGCGACAGGAGCCTGTCCAATAGGGGCATTTCAGGCAGTTGTCGGATCATCAAAATTTAAGTTTTCATACTACATAACCGGATTTTTTATTTTACTAGGTGTAACTCTCGGCAGATTTATATGTGGTTTTTTGTGCCCATTTGGATGGTTTCAGGATTTACTTCATAAAATCCCCGGAAAGAAATTATCCACAGCCAAACTAAAGCCTCTTAGGTACCTAAAATATGTCATTCTTATTGTTTTCGTTATACTTCTTCCGATGCTTGTAACGAACTCTATAGGAATGGGAGACCCGTTCTTCTGCAAATATATCTGTCCTCAGGGTGTTTTAGAGGGTGCTATACCGTTATCTATTGGAAATGCTGCTATCCGTTCTGCACTGGGAAAGCTTTTTTCTTTCAAGTGTATGATTTTAATTGCAGTGATTGTACTAAGTATCTTATTTTACAGGCCCTTCTGTAAATGGATTTGTCCGCTTGGAGCAATCTACTCATTATTTAATAAGGTCAGCCTGCTCAAAATCACCGTTGATAGCAGCAAATGTGTCGGATGCGGTCAATGCTCAAAGGCATGTAAGATGGATGTGGATGTGTGTAAGACACCGGATCACCCCGAGTGCATACGCTGCGGTGCCTGCATAAAGGCCTGTCCGAAGGACGCCATCTGCTACCGGTTTATGGGAAAATCATGTCAAAAAAATGACAACAGATAGCTATTAAACATTTTACTATTATTTTAAAGGAGAAATTACTCATGAAAAACAAATTATTATTTATTTCTATTTTTACACTCTGCATAGCATTATCACTTACAGCATGTGGCTTAAAGCAAGCTTCCACAACAGATTCTAAGAACACTCAGACTGAAGCCGGCTCAGAAGCATCCGGCAAATCAGATTCCAGGCTTGATGATTTATATCAGCAGGAAAATCAGCTTTTTGCAGATCACGCTGATGTGTGGAACAAGGCATTTGGCATGATGAACAAAAGTGAAGCCGATCCAAACGGAAATTATGCTGATTATCTTGCCGGTACCGTAGAATCAAACAAGAATTCATTCACAGACGATGAGCTTAAAACACTTAATGAGGATATTGAAACCATACGAAAAATCGAGGAACAGATAGCAGAGCTTGAAAACAAAAATACATCATCAGACGATAACAAGAAGGATAGCTCTAAAGCCTCATCTGTATTCAGTGATTTTTCCGGTGAGGATTTTGATGGCAATAAGGTTGATGACAGCCTGTTTTCCGGTAATGCAGTAACAGTCGTCAATTTCTGGTTTACCGGCTGCAAACCATGTGTCGCTGAATTATCCAAGCTTAACGAATTAAATGATGCTATCAAATCAATGGGCGGAGAAGTTGTTGGCATCAACACTGAGACCTTCGATGGCAATAAAACAGCTATCAAAGAGGCTGCCTATGTTCTTGAAAGCCAGGGTGTCAAATATCGTAATCTGTCAATTGACTCCTCTAGTGCTGCCGGTAAATATGCCTCAGAAATCATGGCCTTTCCAACAACTATACTTGTTGACAGAAATGGCAATATTGTAGGCGAACCAATGCTCGGCGGAATTGATAACAAGGACAACTATGATGCCCTTATGAAGCAGATTCAGTCTGTAATTGATGCAGACAGCACAAATAAATAGATGTCTACATATAAAAAGCTCCTGTGCATTGCACAGAGAGCTTTTTTTGAACATTACTATAATGTCAAGGAATCGCTCTTAATTGTCGTTGGGGAAAGAGTAATTATAAAGCGTTGAAATAAATCTCTTAATATAATAAAATCAAGATAAAAAAATATATTAAGGAGAGGGTGTTATGAACGTTAAAAAAATCATTATTTATGCAATGTTTACAGTTATAATTTTAATAACCAGTGGATGTTCAAATGATAATATGGAATATACAAAAAGTGATAAGAAGGAAGAAAAAGGCATTGAAATTAATGAGAAAAATTTTCCGAGTGAATATGTAAGAGAATTAGTCAGCGAATCCTTTGATTCCAATAATGACAATCAATTGAGCCAAAATGAAATTGATGCAGTAACAGAATTATGGATAGATCCTGATGATACATATACTTATATGGATGGATTGGATAATAGTAATTACAAATATTCTGTTATTGACTGTAGAGGACTGGAAATATTTAAAAATGTAGAGAAAATAAGAATCTGTGTGGAAATTGTTGAACATAATGATGAAATAATAGAAGAATATGGCTTGTTAAATTTTGAAAAATTATATGAATTAGATAAAGTTAAAGAATTGTTTATATCAGGAGAAAAATATAAAGCAAAATATGAATTAAATCGCTTCCCAAATTTGGAAAAAGTACAATTGAACTATATTAAAAATTTAGAACAAATAAAATTTGGAGATAAAATAAAACAGATAAAATTTAATTCTGTATATACCGATAGTGTTATTGACCTTTCAAAAGTACATAGCTTAGAAAGATTTAAGGCAATAGGATTTAATTGTAATGGCATCGTGTATGGTCAAAATGAGAAACTTAAAAATATTTCCATGAAAGAAATAGGTAAAGGAATAAAAGAAATAGATGTATCAAAGTTAAAGAATTTAAGAAGACTTGAAGTATGGTACTCAAAATATTTAAAAAATATTAAAATTGGAAAAATAAAAAATATAGATTTATATGAATGCAAAGGAATAAAAGAATTAGATATATCGAAATGTAATAAATTGAAGAGAGTGACAGTAATAGCTACGGGAATTGATAAAGTGCGAATGAGTAAAACGCCATCAATAAATCATTTATGTTTATCATTTAATAAAATAGAAAACATTGATTTAACAAATGCAAAAATTCATTCTCTTTCTTTGCAAGGAAATCCTATAAAAAACATAGATGTATCAAAGGCAAAGAAGATTGATAAGATATATGTAAAAAAATCTCAAAATGTAAAAAAAGGAGATAAACAACAAATTAAAATAATAAGGAGGTAGAATATGAGAAAAAAGCATCCGGTTTTTATATGCATTACTGTAATCAGTAAATAAGTATATAAAACCGGATGCTTTTTATAGAAGAATGTAAAAGTCTTATCCAAATTTTCTTTTGATTTCAGCTATAAAATCTTTCGGGTTAAAAGATTTACTTTCGGAGTTTGCGTTTCCTGAATTTCTTTTTGCTTCGTTCATTAATACGGTATGATTATCGATTGGCTCATTGCTTGTAATTATGGAACGGTATGTGCCGTCACTACGCATAATACGTGCCTTTGTGTTATCATCCTGCTGAACTTCGATAAAATGCATTATTTTTTCTTTTACATATTTATCTTTAATAGGGCAACCAACTTCTACACGCTTGTCCATATTTCTGGTCATAAAGTCGGCAGAGGAAATATACATAATTTCATCGTTCCCTGAACCAAATAAATATATTCGGGAGTGTTCTAAGTATCTTCCAACAATACTCTTTATAAAGATATTATCAGTTTTTCCTTCAACCTGAGGAAGAATGCAGCAAATACCACGAACAATCATCTGAATATTAACACCGGCAAGAGAAGCCTCAGCTAATTTATTAATAAGAGTCAGGTCAGATATTGAATTGAATTTAAGAAAAATACGTCCTTTTGTTCCTTTAGCAATTTCTCTATCAATAAGTTTAATAATTTCTGACTTCATTGAATTAGGGGCAACAAGCAAGGTGGAATAGTTTCCTTCAAGATTCCCAATTGCCATGTTTTTGAAAAATTCATTTGTGTCAGTTCCTATTTCCATGTCAGAGGTCATAAGTGAAAAATCAGTATATTGTTTTGATGTCTTTTCGTTGTAATTTCCGGTGCCTATCTGGGTAATATAGGAAATTTTCCCACGCTCTCTTCTTGTGATAAGGCAAACCTTTGAGTGAACTTTATAACCTTCAAATCCGTAAATTATACGGCAGCCTGCCTGTTCTAATCGCTGTGACCAGTCAATGTTATTTTGCTCATCAAATCTGGCACGTAATTCTATAAGTACAGTTACATCTTTATCATTTTCCGCAGCCGCACACAAATAGTCTACAATTTTGGCATTTTTTGCAAGGCGGTATATGGATATCTTTATTGAAATAACAGAGTTATCATAAGATGCCTCTTTAAGTAATTTTAAAAATGGGTCCATGCTTTCGTATGGGTATGATAAAAGCAAGTCTTTTTTCTGAAGCTGTTTGATTATGCTTTCATTTAATCTAATATCACTACTTGGCTGAGGTTCAAATGGTGGATAAATTAATTCGCTTTTTACACTGCCTGATATCTTATCTTCTAATCCGAATGCGTATGACATTGTTAAAGGCGAAGAAGTAATAAACACCTGAGCTTTAGTTAATTCAAGTTTCTCACATAGAAAGCGAAGAAAATTACCACTTATCTTATTCTTTAATTCAAGTATTACAGGGGCAAGTCGTTTTCTTGAATTTAATAATTGCTGCATTGCATCACGAAAGTCTTCATCTACATCAAAAGCTTCATCTCCTGACGCAATATCAGCATTTCTTGTTACTGAAAATACAGTACTTTCTATAATTTTATATGAACTGAATATTGTATCAGCAAAATAAGAAACCACATCGCTTGTAAAAACATACCTTACATCTGCACCGGGCAGGAAAATTACTTCCGGAAGGGCAGTTGGAATTGGAATTATACCAAATAGTTCATTTCCCTTTTTTTCATCCGCATTAGTTAATGTAGCACCCACATATATTTTTTTATTAACTAAAAATGGAAATGGATGGTGTGGGTCGATTATTTGAGGTGAAAGTATAGGATTAATCTGTGTCAAAAAATAGTTCTTAATATATTTTAATTCCTTTTTCTCAATTTCATTCATTCTCAGACCGTGAACACCATAGGTTTTTAACTGCTCAGTAACATTTTCATAAATTTCATCTCTGAAATTAATTAATGGTTTTACAGCACGAAAAATGGCTTCAAGCTGTTCAGCGGGAGTCATTCCTGTTTTATTATCTTTATGATTACTTTTAATCTGGCTCAAATCATGAAGAGTACCAACACGAATCATAAAAAATTCATCAAGATTACTTGTAAAGATTGATATAAATTTAAGACGTTCTAATAAAGGTACTGTTTCGTCTGTAGCCTCGGATAAAACACGTTGGTCAAATCTAAGCCATGACAATTCTCTGTTTTGTGTATAATTTTGTAATTTCTCTTTCATTCAAATCTCCTTAATTAATGGTTATCTTATGGTTTTGGGACTGCTGCAGGTGGTAGGCTCGTAAGCATTTTTTTGCAAATTGATACACAGCCTACACGTAAAAGTGTAATTACTTACAAATTTTTACTTTCTAGTATATTTAGAAGATAGCCTTCGCGTACACCATATGGGCTAACGGTAAAATTAGTGCATCCATAATGTTTTGCAACTGAATTGATTATTGCAATTCCGGGAATTATAGTGTGGATACGTCCGGGAGTTGCCTTAATGATTGCGGATACCAATTTAGGTTTGTCCTTCTTTGCTAATTTCAAAATTTTATTTAATCGTTTGCATTCAAAGCCTGTATAGCCTGAGTTTTCGTTGAAAAGTTCATCACTTAATTTACAACAGGCACGTGCAGAACCACCTACTCCGAATAAAACGGTTGAGTTAACAGTTTCAGGCGAAAGGGGTAGCGTGTTAAGGATTTCATTAACATGGTCGTTGATGTTTTTTAATTCTGATTTAGTAGGAATGATATCTTCAACATAATTTGTGTACATATTTAATGAACCAACAGGTATTGAACATGTAGACAATAATGTGCCGTTTTCAAAATAAACAAGTTCAGTACTTCCTCCACCTACATCAACTAATAAGCCGTTTCCGGATGAAATGCTTTTCATTGTACCATAGTAGTCGTACAAAGCTTCTTCTTTGCCGGAAATGATTTCAATATCAAAACTACAATGTTTTTTTATTTCAGCTAAAACTTCTTCTGAGTTACTGATATTTCGTAATGAAGCGGTTGCAAATGCGTGAACTTCTTTTACATCCACACTTTCCAAAATGGTTTCAAATTTGCTTAAAGCTTCAATGGCTTTTAAAATACCTTTTTTCGAAAGCATATTGTTATTGTCAATATAACCGGCAAGCCCGGCAGGAATTTTAGAATTAAGCATTTGCTGAATCTCATTGTTTATTACTTTATATAAAACCATTCGTATTGTATTTGAACCTATATCTATAATTGCGTACATATAAACCTCCGGAAAATCTGATTTAAAATATTTAAAAAGAAATTGCAAATTAATTAGCAAAATTTATGTAATTAATAAGAGAACATTAGTTTAAATATTTTATTGATAGTATTTACATATAGAAGAAATTATAAACAGTCAAAGTAAAATCTAAATATGACCAATGTATATTGTACGTAAAAATAATAAGTAACATAAATTATAGGCGAAAGTGAATAAAAATATTTTTGTTTAGAGAAATTATTTAGTAAAATCCAATAAAAAATTACGCGAAAAATTCAATAAAAAACAAAATTGAAAACAACAAAATACAATAAATGCCAAAAATAGAAAAGAAATTAAAAAATAATGTTACCATAATAAAATTTGAACCCTTTTTTTTAGTAAAATAAAAAGGTAAAAATAGTATATAAGAAAAAGTACTTATCGCGATTGGAAAGCGATATCACAAAAAAGTAAAAATATTTTTAGGAGGGTTTTATGAGAACATTGAACCGTTTTGCGCCAGGATTCAAGAGAATCATGGTTGCAGTCTTAGCAGTTGCTATGCTTGTATCTTCAATTTCATTTTCAAAGGGTACAAATGCAAAAGCAGCAGCATCAACTATTGGAAGCGCAGAAGACTATTCTGTAACAGCAACGGACGTATCAGACAGTCTTTGCAGAATCACATTTACACCAACAAATCCGGCAGCTTATGTAATTATTCATTACAAAGTTAACGATGGAGAGCAGGTTAACATTGGAATGAACGCTAAGGGTTCATATTTCGAATACGATATCAACAATGTTAAAAAAGGTGATAAAATCGATTGCTCATTTACATATAACAAAGGTGGACTTCAGTATGATTCATCAATGATGACATACACAACAGGATCAGCTCCTGTAACAGATACAAGTATTGAAGCACCATTTGGTTTAGTAGTTGCAAGTCCTGCAAATGGAGAAATCAGTGTAGTATGGGGAAGAGGAAACGTTGACTCATATAATGTTTACATTGACAATGCATTAGTAGGAAGCAAGTTGGGATGTGGATATTATGTTTATAAAGGATATGCAGTAGGAACTCATACAGTAAAAGTTACTACAGTAAGTGGTAATAAAGAATCAGCAGCTGCAACAGCTAGCGTAAATGTTATTGCCCCAACAACAAAGGCACCTGAAACAACAACAAAAGCGCCACAGACAACAAAGGCACCTGAAACAACAACAAAGGCGCCACAGACAACAAAGGCACCTACATCAAATATTGAAGCACCATTTGGATTAGTAGTAGGAAATCCTGAAGCAGGAAAAATCAGTGTAGTATGGGGAAGAGGAAATATTGACTCATACAATGTTTACATTGATGGTAAGAGAGTAGCATCAGCTGTAGGTTGCGGATATTATGTATATGAAGGATATGCAGCAGGAAGTCATACAGTAGCAATTACTACAACAAAGAACGGAAATGAATCAGCACAGACTACAATGACAGTAAATGTTGCACAGTCAGCAGTTGCCCCAACAACAAAAGCACCAGAAACAACAAAGGTACCACAGACAACAAAGGCACCACAGACAACAAAGGCACCTGAAACTACAACAAAGGCACCACAGACAACAGAAGCAATTGGGGTTGACTCAAGTCTTCCTGCACCATTTGGTTTGGTCGCTTCATCACCTGTAAATAATCAGATTACAGTAGTATGGGGATATGGAAAAATTAACTCATACAATGTATATGTAGATGATACAAGAGTTGCAAAGAAAGTTGGATGTGGCTCATACAAGTTTAAAAATATCGTAGCAGGAACACACACAGTTTCAGTTGCTACATATAAAGATGGAAAAGAATCAGCAAAAGTAAGCGTAACAGTAACAGTTAACGGTTTAACTGAAATTGCTACAACAGCTCCGGCTGAAAAACCAACATACAGTGAAGCAATTCCTGAAACAAGAGCAGACTTAAAAGCAAACGAAGACAGAATGTATTTCCAGATGAACAATAAGACAAAAGGTCAGTATTCAGATGATCAGGTTTATTGGTGCATACTTGGAAAGAATCCAAAAACACATGAATTATGTTATGTTGATACAAATGGAAATTTAATTCCTGTAAGCTTATCAATGAATACAGTTAAAAAGGGAGACAGAATGTGTGCAAATATCTGCAACACATTAGCTCAGAAAGATTATGTTTATATGCCTGACATTGAATCAGGAAGAATGTACTTAAGCTATGGTTCACCTGTTTATATTACAATTAACCAGGGTGCAGATGGAAATATGGGATTTGCAGGACCTGACCTTAACAATGCATCAGACCCTAATGCAGATGTATTATTTGAATTTATTGAATTTACAATTACAAACAAAGAATACTGGGGCAACACATCAAGAGTAGATTTCTACAGCTTCCCAATGGCTACAAGATTAATTGGTGAAGGCGGATGGAACAACTTCCCTGGTGATGCAGATGTTTACGATAAGACAGTAGGTGATTTAGGAACAAGAGCAGAAATGTTTGCAGCATTTAAAAATGAAGTACCTGCAGCATTCCAGACATTACTTACAGACAAGAGAATTATGGCACCATGTAAACTTACATTCAACGAAGGAAAGCAGTATTCAAATTATTTTGATAACTATATCAATAAATTCTGGTCAAAATATTCTACACAGGATTTAGTATTCTCATGTGATGCCGGAACATTCAGAGGACGTGTACATGGAGATACAATGGTATTTACAAAAGACGGTGTTGGTGGAACATACACAATTTACAAGCCAACAACTCAGGATGTATTAGAAGGAAAAGGCAACATGGCAAGAGGTAACTCAACAGAATTAGTTATCGAAGCACAGCTTTGCGCAGCATTTAACAGAGGTGTTGCAACAGAACCTGAAAATTATGATAATGAAAGTGCTTACTATAAGAATAGCAATTCAAACTTCTATTCAGGATTCTTCCACAATCATTCATTTGACAGACTTGCATATGGCTTCTGCTATGATGATGTAAATGACCACAGCACATTATTACATTACACAAATCCAACAGGATTAATCATTGATCTTAAGTGGTAAGAAATTAATAAACTGTAAACGGAAATAGAAATAAAAGACGTTGTTCTTACAATGAAAATTGTAAGGATGACGTCTTTTATATAATAAATAATTGTTAGATTTGCATCTATAAATAAATATATAAAGTAATCGGAGTTGTATATAAATATATTGATACAATATTAAAAATTTATTAATATAAAAAATATGTAGACAAAACATAAACAATGTATTACTATACAAAATAGTTAAACGATAATGTTTAAACAAAAAAGAAAAAAGGAGAAGATGGGATAGAGGGGTTTTAACCATTTTCAAATTTGTTTTCTTTAGTTATTGGTATGAGTAGTAGTAAAAACTTAAGAAAATATTTATAATGAAAAAATTCTAATATTCTGTAAAAAAGTATGAACAAATTATTTAAGAAAATGATTGCATTTATTCTTATATTTGCAATTATGACAACAAGTATCAATTTATCTGTATTCGCAGATATAGTCTCAGGACCGATTATGTATAACAATACTTCTTATGACACAATTGAGGAAGCTGTAAATAAGGCAACAGAAGATGGAGATGAAAATCCGGTAATTTATCTGAAAAGAAATATTGAATTTGGTGGGAGTGTAACACTTTCAGAAAATCAACATATGACAATTAGTTCGAATGATGAAAATAAAGTTGTGATAAGTTTTACATGTAATACAACAAAGTCAGATACGTTTTTCACAGTACCGGAAACAGCAAATTTAACATTTCAAAATATTGATGTAGAAGGAAATAGAGTTAAAACTACACAGGAAGATGGAAAAGTAAAATATGAAAATAAATATGCGGCGAACAAGAGCTTTATTATTGTAAAAGGAAAGGTAGTTCTAAATAATACAATATTTAGGAATTTTTCAGTAAATGATGATAAATCTATTTTTGAATTGAATAATGGTGCGTTAGAAATGGATAAGAACTCTGGAATTACAGAATGTGATAATCAGGGGATTTATGCAAGCAATGCTCTGATCAGAGTATATAATAAGGGCAATATAACTGGTGGAACAGTTTCAAATGTTAGAGGGTGGTATGATATTGGAGTAGGATGTGTTTTCTATTCTAATGATTTATTGGAAGTAAGTGATGTAAATATTAGTAATGTTGTAATAAGAGTTGCAAGAGCCAAGGAATTCACAATGAATAATTGTGATATTAGTGAGATATATTCATATGGTGAAGCGATAGATGCAGAAAAATTATATATTAAAAATTCAAAGTTTTATCATAATGGTTCTCATTACGGAACAAGTACATTAGCATTTGATTATGGTGAGATTATAAATACATCATTTGAAAAGGAATATGTAAGATATGGTTGGACAAATATTTTAGTAAGAAAAAGAGCAGTTATGGCTGGTGTAAAGTTTGTTAATAACAGGAACGATATTAAGATTGAAAAGAATGCTTCGGTTATTGTTAAAGAAGGAAAGATAGATAGTGAAAAATTTGGCAAGGATATTGAAGTAAATTCAAATGAATTTAGCGGTAATTCAATGTGTGCATTTTTTGTTGATAGTACAGCAACACTTATTGTTGAAGAAGGAACGTTTAGTGGGAACAATAATGATATGGGTGGTGCAATTAATAATCAGGGTAATACAATATTAAAAAAAGTATCTATTTTTGATAATAAGGCTAGGAATAGTAATGATAAGAATGTTAATAAGGTTACATATGGAAACGGAATTTATAATAATGGCACATTAGAGGTATATAGCTTAGCAAACATTCAGGATCAGATTATGCTTGGAGAAGGTAAAATAGTTACCGTTAAAGAAAAACTTATGTATCCTATAGATATTGTTGTAGAGGAGATAATTGGAGATGAATTTAGAGCTATTGCGCAATATGAGACGGAAGAATCAGAGGCAGATGCTTATATAAATGCTACAGAAGCTATATGGAAATTATCATCAGTAACAGACGATAAGCAGGATAATATTACAGCCAGTGGAAACAGAATTGGATTAGTTAGTGAAATTAATACACAGAATATTAAGTGTGTTGACAATAATAATCAACCTATAGAAGGAGTGAATTTTACTCTTTGGAAAGTAATTAATGGAAGAAAATATAAAATGGGAATTACGGGGGCTACAAATGAAGATGGCATACTCGAAATTGTACGTTTGCAAAAAGGAGATTATTCAGTAACATTAGATAAATATCCTGATGGATATTATCCAAATGAAAAAATAGATTATTTATTTACTACATCAAATGATAATACAGTAAAAATTATAAATCTTGGAGAGTTTAATGCAGAACCGACAGCGATTATTACATTAGATAAGGAAAAGTTTGAAGTAGGTGAGACAGTAAACTTTTCAGCTGCTGAATCTTATGATGATCATACTGATAAAGAAAATCTTAAATACTCATGGGATTTTGGGGATGGAAAGAAATCTGGCAGCTTAGAAGCAACACATAAATATTATTTGCCGGGAACTTATGTTGTTATATTAACAATTACAGATGAAAAAGGAAGAACAAATACTGCTGTACAGGAGATAGAAGTAGAGGGCTCTGATACATATAGAAAATTAAAAGTAAGGGTTGAATCGACGGAAACAGGTGAATTGCTTACGGGAGTTGACATATATGTGTTAAATGACAATAATGAAGCAATTTGGAAAAATTCTAATAAAACAGGTATATTAGAAGTTTATTTATTACCTGGAGAATCATATAGTGTATATGCAGAGGATAAAAATGAAAGGTATTTGCCACGTCAGTCAAAAGTGATAATGGGTGAAGAGGATAAGGAAATAGTATTATATCTTAGCACTAATGATACAGTAAAAGGTAAAGTTACTGCTTCTGAAATGACATATGGAGAGATTAAAGAAGCAGGAATTGACATGGACTGTGATGATAACCAAAGGATTAACAAGTATGAAGTAACTTTAGTATTTGGTCCTAAAGCATCTCAAACATCAGATGTGCGTAGTTGGGAAATTTATTCAGAAGAGGTTTCAGGTGACATAAAAATTAAAGCAAAATCAGAAACTACTTCCGGAGAATTTAAAATCAATACATATATAAAAGGAAATTCAGTCTTTTTCTTAATTGTTGATGGAACTACTAAATATTTGTGTGATATGTTTCATGTGCAATTAGTGGTGTTTAATACTTCAACACAGGAATTTATTACTGATTGCGAAGCAAAATTATGTCTGCCGGATGGATTAGCACTTGCAAAAATGATTGAAGGAAAATCTAATGAAGCAATTAAAAAAATTGGAAGGATTGATAAATCTAGTGAGGCTTGTGCTGATTGGTATGTAAGAGGGGAGAAAAACGGAGATTATAAGGTGTCGACGATTGTAACCGGAAAGATGGATGATGGGACAGGCGAGACGGAACCATATGAATTTATTCATCAGTTTGAATCTCAAGACATTCTTCATGTAACAGGAGAGGCAGCTTTGGAACTGAAGATTGCAGCTAATTCTATTGCATTTTCCGGAAAAGCATATCCTATTAGAATGACATATACAAATGTTTCAGATAAAACTTTATATGGATTGAAGTTTTTCTTTGATAGGGAAGAACAAAAGGCTATTGATGGAACAATATATTTAGAAGAGTATGATACGACACATAAAGTAGTAAACCATCCAGTAGAGAAAATAGAAGGAAAAAATGGTATTTTTTGTGAACGTTTATTACCAGAAGAATCATTTACAATTACATATGTAACAACTATTGAATTCTCTAAATTAAAATCATATTTAAGTGGTATTGTGACAAGAGTTTTAGAAGGTTCAAGTACAACATTTAGAAGCACTTCGTATGAAATTATAGAGGTTCCGGATTATGATAATGATTGGAATATTTGGAAAAATTCAATTGAACATTATGTAGGAGAACCAGTAAATTTGTATACTGGTGGATTTACATATAAATATACAGATATAATTGCAAGGGGAAGACATGAATTAACATTTGAAAGAAATTATGATTCCAGAAGAAAAGTTGATAATGGACTTGGCATAGGATGGTCATCAACATATGATTATGTACTAACAGATGATAGTGAAAACGATGAAATAACTGTTAGTTATCCAAATGGAGAAAAATATATATTTTTTAATCCAAACGATAATGGAATATATGAATCTTATGGTATGTGTGGAAAAACGCTTAAAAAGAATAATAAAGAATATATATTAACTGATGTAGCAAATAAATTAAAATTTGATTGTAATGGTAAGTTGATTTCTATTATAGAGAGTGATGGTTGGGAGACTGTATTAACATATAATAACGGATTGTTGGAAAATGTATCAAGTGATGCAGGCGAGATGAAATTTATTTGGGAAAGCACAGGATATAATGGCGATAATGAAGAAGTGGGTAAGAGTAACACAAATTCATTAGAGGATATTATTAAGAATTATGATCCTGCAAAAATTGAATGGGATGCAAATAAAATAAAAGTCACTCCGAAAAAAATAGAAAATCATATTAAAACGATTAACATCAATGGAGAAAATATCACATTCACTTATAATGGGGATAATCTAGATACAGTTACAAATCTTGATAAAGATACTATGTCATTTAGTTATGATGATAATTATAATCTTATTAGTATAAAAGATTTTGAAAACGTTGAAACTATAAAAAATATTTATGATAGAAAGTGTAGAGTGACTAGTCAGGTATCAAAGGATGAAGGAACATTCACATATACTTATGATGATGAAAAATATAGAAATATATGTAAAGGGGATAATGGATATAAAAATACTGTTGAATATGATGAAAATGGAGCAATCATTCGCGAAATTGCAGGTGATATAACTGAATATACATATAATGGATATGGAAAAGTTGTAGGAGCAAAAGATTCAGATGGTATTGTATATACAGCATATGATAATAACGGAAATATTGTAAAAATGGTATATCAGGATGGAACATATGAAGAGTATACTTATCAAAATAATTTGATGACATCATATACAAACAGAAATGGTGAAATGCAGAAATATGTTTATTCAAATGAAGGACTTTTACTTAAACTCATAGATGCTAATAATAATAGCATATCTTATGAGTATGATGTAAAAGGAAATCTGGTTAAAGAAAAAACAAGTGAAGGCATCGTTATTAAATATACTTATAACAAAGCAGGATTGGTGGCAACAAAGACGGACGGTAATGGAAACGTTATCAGATATACATATGATGATTTTGGGAGGACTGTCAAAGAAACTGATAATGATGGTAATGCAAAAGAGTATACATATTCGAGAGCAGGTAAAGTTTTAAGTGAATCTGATGAAAACAAAAATACTATTAAATATAAAGTAAACAAAAATGGATTTATAACAGAAACTGTAGATACTTGTGGCAATTCTGAAAAAACAACATATAATGCACAGAGCAAGATAACAACAGTTAAATCAAAAGCCGGTTATGAAACAAAGTATGTTTATGATAAAATGGGAAATGTTACATCAGAAACAGATGCGCTTGGTAATAAAGTGAAATACACATATGATTCTTACGGAAATGTGACATCAAGAGTTGATGAAAATGATAATATATGGATGTATTCCTATGATAAGAAAGGGAGACTTAAGTCAATATCAGATCCTTATGAAAATAAAGATACATATATATATGATGACAATGGTTGGTTAATATCAAAGAAAGATGCTAACGGAAATAGCTATTCATATGAATATGATGGAACTGGCAAGGTATTGGCTGAAATTGATGAAGAAGGTAACAGAAAAACATATAACTATGATAGTAATGGCAATTTAATTACAGAGACGGATTTTAACAACAACGTTACTGTTTATACATATGATGGAGATAATAGATTAAAGAAACTAGAAACAGATAAGTGCATAACAAAATATACATATGATAATTGTAATAATGTGATTGCCATTGAAAAAGTAGATAATTCAAAAGAAAATGATAAAGTATCGAAAATATTATATACTTATGATTTCGCCGGTAGAGTGACAAGCTTTACAAATGCTAATAATAGTGCAAAGGGAAGTGATAAAGTATTATATACATATGATAAGGCAGGAAATCTTGCAACTGTAACAAAACAGAATGGGACAATAGATGCCGGAACAATTACATACACATATGATGGAAACAATAATCTTGTTTCATTAAAGAATGAAAGAGGATATGAGGAAAAATATGTCTATGATGAGCAAAGCCGATTGGTAAGTAAAACGGATGCAAATGGCGAAGTTTCATTATATGAATATGATTGTGATGACAATCTTACATTTGAATGTAAACCAAACAATTATTCTGAAAAATACGAATATGATGCAGTTGGTAAAGTTAAAAAAATGACATACGCCGAGGGAAAGGGTGAAAATTATTTACCGTATGCTGATTATTTATATGAGTATGATAAAGCAGGACGTTTAATTAGCGAAAAGGCTAAGGATAGTGAGTCCAAGTCGACAGTCGAGTTGGGACACTATACATACGATAAAGCAGGTAATGTGAAAACCATAACAGATGGATTAGGTAATGAAACATCATATGAATATAATAAGCGTGGAGATGTTACTGCTTATAAAGATGGAAATGGAAATGTTACAAGATATAGCTACGATGGAAATGGTAACATTATAAAAAAAGTAGAGGCAAATAATAATGAGATTACTTTTGTATATGATTCAATGAATAATGTTATTGAACAAAAAGAAAGTAGCGGTAAAATTTGCAAATGGGAATACGATGCAAGTGGTAATATTACAAAATATGTAGATTCAGAAGGTCATACGACAAAATATGAGTATGATTTAAATGGAAATAATACTAAGATTGTTGATGCAAAAGGTAACTATGTATCAATGGAATATAACTATTTGAATCTTTTAAGTAAAAAGGAATCTAACGGAAAATTACTTGAAACATATAGTTATGATAATGCTGGAAATTTGATAAAGAAAATAGACAGCAATGGAACTGTGTATACATATGAATATAGTGCAACAAACCAAATCACAAAAATGGTTAAAACATCAAAAAATGGTAAGGCAAAATACAGTGAAATATATTCATATGATAAGGGGGACAATCTAAGTAAAATTACTTATGACGATGGGACAGAAGAGTCGTTTACATATAACGGGAATGGAGATGTTACATCTTATAAGGATAAGAATGGAAATAAGACTTTATATTCATACAGTTATAATGGAAATCTTGTTAAAGTAACGAAACCGGATGGAAACTTTAACTGTTATAGTTATGATGAAAATAACAATTTGACAGTTAAGGAAGAATGTGATGCCAAAACAGGAGAGAGTCATTTGACTAACTATAGTTACGATGCTAATGGTAATTGTACTAGAGAAGGCGTAAGTCTTGGAGAAGATAAAAAATATATATACACTTACTATAAATATGATTGCATGAATAATCTTATAAGTGTAAGTGATTCACCAAATGATGCAAAAGCACCTAATAAGACATATAAATATGATTTAGATAATAATGTTATTGAAAAAACAGAAGGTCAGGATACTATAACTTATTGTTATGACAAGGACGGCAACTTAATTTCAATGATTACACCAAACAACGAGGTGTCGTTTGATAGAGATAACCTTGACAGAATTGTTAATACAAATCAGAATGGAAAGCATGTGTCATACGAATATGATGCTGATGGAAATAAAAGTAAAATAACATATTCTGATGGAAAGGTTGTATCATATGAGTACGATGGAAATGGAAATATTATTTCTTTAAAAAATGATAACAAGTCAACATATTTTACATATGATTATTTAAATAATATAACAGAAAAGTCATCAAATGGTGTTGGTGAAACATATAAGTATGACAACTCACATAATCTCGTTAAGGTGTATGCTACAGAGGGAATAAGAGCTTATCTGATTGACAACTATGAATACGATGCTAATGGAAATATTATAAATCATAAAGAGTCAGGTAGATATACAGAAAAAACAAAGGAAACAAAATATGAATATGATGTTGAAAACAAATTAACCAAAGAAACAATTATTTCAGATGGGAAAGAATCAACAACAAAATATGAATATGATGGTTTTGGCAACTTAATATCAGAAACAAAAGATTCGTATAAAACATATTGCAAATATAATCATTTGAATCAGTTAATAGAGAAATATAATGATAATGATATAGATGCTTCCGGACTAATTAAAGGAATAAAGTATTCATATGACAGTCATGGTAATCTCGCATCAATAAATGATTATAAATCAAGTGTTATTGCGAAATTTAGTGCAACATATAATGAAAATGGACAGATTAAGACAGCTTTCAAAAATGTTAATACAAATGGAATCAAAGATATCACAAGTAACTATGAATATGATGGTTCCGGAAATTTAATAAAAGAAGCAAATGTGGTTCAGTCGTTGACAAATAAGACATCAACAGAGACACAGTATATTTACGACTATACGGAAAAGAACCCGACAGTTTTATCAGAAATAAAAAACAATGGAGTAACAATTGATTATGCATATGGATGTGACAATAAAAAAACAGATGTTACAGTTGATACAAACATACTTTACAAAAAGACTCATGAGACATATAGTGTAAGCACAGACATAATAGGCTCTACAAGATGGGCGTTTGACTCAATAGGAAATGTTTGTGCTAGCACGGAGTATGATGCATGGGGAAATGTAACTGAAAATTCAGGTTTAACTGTTAATGCGTCAGTGCCTACAGTTAATATTACAAAGAGTTATACGGGACATATTTATGATGAGGGAACCGGATTTTGGAATGCAGGTGCAAGAGAATATGATCCGTTTACAAAAAGATTTACATCAATGGATCCAGAAAACGGAAACATATATATGCCGGAAACATTACATAAATATTCATATGCTTCGAACAACCCGGTAATGAATGTTGACTTAAATGGACGCTTTACAACATCAACATTTGAAAAAGCAGCATGTTCGGCTGTAAAAGCGGCAATAGGAGGAATATACACATTTACAGAAACAACGGTTAATGTGTGGAATGATTTTAATAATCTGATAGACAGAATACCGGCTCCGGTAAAGGCAGCGGTAGCAATTGCAGGTACAGGTATTGCAATTGCATCAGGAGTTGCACCGGGAGCAGCGGCCTTAACAATGGCTATGGCAATGGGAGAAGGAGCAGCGGTAAATCTGGCTTTCTATGCAGTGGGCAGTTATGTTACAGGAAAACAGATGACATGGAAGGATGCTATAAAGACAGCCGGAAAAGGAGCGTTAGACGGAGCATTCCTTAATGGAATAGGACAGGGCATTGCAGGTGCAGGAAGGATTCTGGTTAATAATAAGGCAGGAATAAAGAACTTTTATGTAGACGAGACCGGTTCCGTTAAAATAGATGGGTTAAGTGGTGGTAAGACGCAAGTGTTTGATATTGTTGAATATGGAGATAAAACCTCTGGGTTAGAAAATCATCATGGAGTTTTAGACGTATGGGCAACCAATAATATTGATGGATATAAATCAAGGGCAAGTAAATCTACAACAATAGCATTAACACCCGAACAGCATGCAACTACAAAATTAGTATATAGAGACTGGTTGTATGAGAGAACTGGTAAAAAAGTAGGAGGAAAAGTTGATTGGACAAGTGTGTCACCGCAAGAAGCACAAGCTTTGTCGGAAAGAATGTTTGACGCAGCAAATGTTCCTTTATCTGCAAGAAATGATTATTACAGAGAATTCAATCGCTATATTTATGGATTAGGGAATTAGAAAGGAATTAGAGATGGATATTTTGAAGATGCTTGATAAAATTAGAAATACTCAGGGATGTATTGTATATAGTCCTTGTGGCTTGCCAACATTAAATGAAGGAGTTGATTTGCCTAATGATTTAAAAGTGTTTTATGAGAATTGTGGAGGTGTTTGTTTCTTTACTGATAGTGCGTATGGGTTTACGATTGTAAGTCCAGAAGAAATGGTATTAGCAAACCCAATTATCGTTGGGGAACTTTGTGGGGAAGATATATCATCAGAGTGGTATATTATTGGTAAAGATACCGAAAATAATTATATTACTATTGATTTGGCAAAAGAAAGGTTAGGAAGATGCTACGATAGCTTTTGGGATAGACACGGTGTGGTTGGAGAATGTGCTATTGTTGCACAAACTTTTACAGAATTGGTGTCACAATTGTATAGTAATCAAGGTAAAAGCTTATTCTGGTTAGATGATGATTTTAATTATTTAGGTGATGCTTATGATGAAGCATAATATTTAATTATGTCTCCACTTAAGGCACCTGAAATCATGACCGAATATTGTTTTTATGGCATAGAATGCATTGTTTGCATAGCACTTGGTGTTGTGGAGATGATGCGTTTTTGTGTGATAATTTTCAAATTCTTTTCCAAACTGTTAATATCGGTCTACGTCTTTCGAATATCGTGCCCAAAGTCTGCTTTTTGTAATCTCACAAAGAGAGTGTGTTCAGATGGTTCAATAAATCGTTAAGTTAGAAATCTTGATTCTGGTGCAGTTTTTCTATGGGAGATGCTTCATCTGTAAAGGAGGAGTGCATTTGAGTAAGTAGAAGGTTACTTTAAGGATTGAAGAAGGAGAAAAATTAAAAACTGATAATGTTTCAGAAGCTATTAGAATATCAATTATGCAAAGTCTGGCTACGGAAGATTAGAAAAGGTTAAGACATTGTTTCCGTATATTGGGAAAAAACACCGAGAATAGGAAGGAAAGTTGTGAATGCATTTGAACAGTCTGGATGTGAAATTTTTGTTGGTTTATTCTGCGGTAACATTGCTATTTACCATGGGATGTGAAAGTGGTTATTAATGATATTAATGGAAATCTTACAAACCTGTATATGGTAATTCGAGACAGACCATCTGATTTTGTAAGTGTGGTCATAAAGGTACCTTATTCCGAGGTGGTGTTTCAGAGGTTTAAGGAAGATTTGAAGTCAGGTAATACTATGTCAATTTGAATAGGGCGGTTGCATATTTTTATGTGAGCTTTGGTGCATACAGAGGTGGGATGAAAAATCCGTTATTTCATATTTCTACATCTGCTGATACGAATAGAGCTGAGAGTTATCAAAAGAGTATTCAGTGGATTTTACAATTATCTAAGAGGTTACAGAATGTGGAGATTTTGAACAGGGATTTCCGTAGGGTGTTGCAAAGCTATAATACTGAACAAGTATTTATCTATACTGATTGCCCGTATCTGGGAACGGAAAATTATTACGATTATGTTTTTACGGTGCAAGAACATAAATACTTAGCAGGAATGTTAAAATCACATAAAGGGAAATTTGCATTATCGTCTAAGTCAATGAAGCAACTGCGTAAGTTATACCGTTCTAACAAGCATTATATATTGGGATTTGAAGATGACAGTAGACTTCCCAATAAGCGTCATCGGGAGCAACTTATTATGAACTTTGAAATGAAACACGTAAATAAGTATGGAGATAACGATATTAAGCCATACAGATAAAAAATAAAGATGGAGTATGCTGGAAGTCCATACACTATCGGCATTTCCGCTAATGGAGAAATATAGTTGCTCCATGGAACGGATGTTTTTATAAGTGCAGAGATAAAAAACAACGGAGTAACAATTGATTATGCATATGGATGTGACAATAAAAAAACAGATGTTACAGTTGATACAAACATACTTTACAAAAAGACTCATGAGACATATAGTGTAAGCACAGACATAATAGGCTCTACAAGATGGGCGTTTGACTCAATAGGAAATGTTTGTGCTAGCACGGAGTATGATGCATGGGGAAATGTAACTGAAAATTCAGGTTTAACTGTTAATGCGTCAGTGCCTACAGTTAATATTACAAAGAGTTATACGGGACATATTTATGATGAGGGAACCGGATTTTGGAATGCAGGTGCAAGAGAATATGATCCGTTTACAAAAAGATTTACATCAATGGATCCAGAAAACGGAAACATATATATGCCGGATACATTACATAAATATTCATATGCATCGAACAATCCTGTAATGAATGTTGATTTAAACGGACGTTTTACAACATCGACATTTGAAAAAGCAGCATGCTCGGCTGTAAAAGCAGCAATAGGAGGAATATACACATTCACAAAAACAACAGTTAATGTGTGGAATGATTTTAATAATCTAATAGACAGAATACCGGCTCCGGTAAAAGCAGCGGTAGCAATTGCAGGTACAGGTATTGCAATTGCATCAGGAGTTGCACCGGGAGCAGCGGCCTTAACAATGGCTATGGCAATGGGAGAAGGAGCAGCGGTAAATCTGGCTTTCTATGCAGTGGGCAGTTATGTTACAGGAAAACAGATGACATGGAAGGATGCTATAAAGACAGCCGGAAAAGGAGCGTTAGACGGAGCATTCCTTAATGGAATAGGACAGGGCATTGCAGGTGCAGGAAGGATTCTGGTTAATAATAAGGCAGGAATAAAGAACTTTTATGTAGACGAGACCGGTTCCGTTAAAATAGATGGGTTAAGTGATGGTAAGAGTGGTAGTACTTCTAATACTTCTAATACTTTATACCATTATACCAATAAGAAAGGTATGAATGGAATTATTGATTCAAATCAATTGAATCCGTCATTGAAAGCTAATAATCCTAAAGATGCTAGATATGGAAATGGTCAATATTTATCAGATATAACACCAGATTCAGTAACGCCAGGGCAGCTTGGAAAGAAATTTATTAATGTTCCAAACAAATACAAATATACCAATTATGTTGAAATAGATGTATCGGAGTTAGATGTGGTAAAAGGTAGAGGTGGAGTTTTTGTAATTCCGAATAAAGTTCCGTTAGATTTAACAAATAGAATTATCAGTTATGGAAAGGTGGGACAATAAATTGCTAGATAAGAAATATATTTATCTCCAAGATGAGGGGGATAAGTATTGGATAGAATTAGATGGAGAAAACTATGCTGTTCGACAAATATCTAGGGATACTTGTGGTAGATATCATTTATCATGTTTTGAGGATTGTCTGGCAGAAGGAGTTTTTGAGGAAAAATGTATCGAAAAGATAATATCAAAAAATGAATTTCAAGAATTGTGGTATAGTTGTTTAGCCAGATTTTCGAAACAATGGAAGTCTGTTAAAACAAAATATAAAATTGGTTCAAATGTTCTGGGGAGAGTAGAATATTATTATCCACAAGGAATTATTTTGAAAGGTACCGATTTTACTGCTTTATATAGGGGAAAAAATAACTATAGATTGCATGAAGAAGTAAGTGTAAGAATAGTTAAATATGATGATGACAACATGTGGTTTGTAGTAGAGTAATTTGTTTAAAGGTTGTGATATAGTTATTATTTCACAGCCTTTACTCTATTACGAGCAGTAGAATTACATAAGATTTACTTTTGAAAAGCAGTAATTTTAGTCCAATTATTGCTTCAAAAGGCAGTAAATCACATACAGATTTTTGATGGAAAGATGGTATCGGATTCTTTTGATTTTACTTTCAAGATATTACGAGAATCCATTTTTATTTAGAAATTTAGCTGTTACGTAAGATTTTTTCGTAATTAAGTTTCACTTTATTTAATATGAATTATGACATTCAGAGACAGATAATAGCCTGTTAAATGCAGACAACTAAGAGAATGAAGTGTCAATTTCCAGTAATCTGAAACTATTTGCATCTGAGAATACCAAAATTCTCCAATCTTAATCCACACTTCCTAACATCATATCTCTGTTTTGATTCATTTTGATTTTCTGAATATAAATCAAACTAATATCTCCAGAAACCAGCTCGTCCATCGATAATGCATATTTCCATAGATCCGTGGAATATTACTTTTATCATAGTGTTTGAATTTTGTATATGCTCGATTATCTGAAGCAAGAATTGTAGCTTCAAAAAACAAATAGTTCCGGGAATTTGATAAAAGAGGCAAATGAGGTTCAGTCGTTGACAGACAGAGACACAGTACGGCAATAGGAGGAATATACACATTCACAAAAACAACAGTTAATGTGTGGAATGATTTTAATAATCTAATAGACAGAATACCGGCTCCGGTAAAAGCGGCGGTAGCAATTGCAGGTACAGGTGTGGCAATTGCATCAGGAGTTGCACCGGGAGCAGCAGTCTTAACAATGGCTATGGCAATGGGAGAAGGAGCAGCGGTAAATCTGGCTTTCTATGCAGTGGGCAGTTATGTTACAGGAAAACAGATGACATGGAAGGATGCTATAAAGACAGCCGGAAAAGGAGCGTTAGACGGAGCATTCCTTAATGGAATAGGACAGGGCATTGCAGGTGCAGGAAGGATTCTGGTTAATAATAAGGCAGGAATAAAGAACTTTTATGTAGACGAGACCGGTTCCGTTAAAATAGATGGGGTAAGTGGTGGTAAGAGTAGTACTCCATCTTATGGAGCATATAGTACTAAAATCGATTCCAAGGTTACTGCAGTAGAAAAACAAGAATTGCCGAGTTGGTTAATTGATACCTATAAAGATGGGCAATATCGTACTGTAGTAACTAATGAGGAAATTACTGTATATCGTGCATTTGGATATAATGCGGAAGCTGGTGGTGCATTTGCGACAAGTAATCCTTCTATAAATAGAGTACAAACAAAAGTTGATAGTGCAATACTACTAGAGTGGAAAAATACGCTCAGGTATGAGGCAGAGATTGTTATCCCCAAAGGAACAACTTTGAATATAGGACGTGTAGGAGAGCAATATACTATGAGCGGAGCAAGACTGTCAGGAGGCGCGGATCAAATCTTATTGCCACAAAATTGGGATTTGAATTGGATTAAGAGTATTAGAAATATTAAACCTTAAGGAGCATTTATATGAACACTATATTAGAATTAAAAAAACAAATTGAAAAGGTAATTTTATTGTTAGAACAACGCTTGATAGATGACCCAGATAGGCCCATTTTAAAAACTTTATATGATAGATATGTGAGGGCTGAAGAAATATTAAACAATAATGACGATATTAAAAAAATAATGATTATTGGTGGGTGTAGAGCATATTTGGATGCATTTAGCGATTATATGAATCCATTGCTAATTGAGATGGACAAAGCAGAAAAAATGTTTTCGAATATGAATGTGAAAAAATAAATTGAAAAAACAAAAAAATCAACGGTATTCCATAATCTTAGAAACATTATGAAATAGCGCTGATTTTCTGTTAGTCTTTAATAGTCAGCTAGTTGCATCAATAAGGAAAAAAGAATTGCATGCCTATGCAGAAAACAACTGCCGTGTAAGCGGATTTTTATGCTTGTATGGAATCTGTCGACTGCATTATGACTTTTCTCTGCACATCCGACAAGTAAAGTTGTTTATATTTATCATGGAGTTTATTCTCTTGTCTTGTGGTTTCAAGATAGTTGGCATTATACTTTATGTTATGGTGTATGTTGTTATAAGGCCGTTCATCCAAGCAGCTGGCAGTTATGTTGCAGGGAAGCAGATGACATGGAAGGATGCAATAAAGACATCCGGAAAAGGAGCATTAGATGGAGCGTTTCTTAATGGAATAGGCCATAGTATTGCAGGTGTAAGAAGAATACTTTCTAATAACAAGGCAGGAATAAAGAAGTTTTATGTAGATGAAACCGGTTCTGTTAAAATAGATGGGGTAGGTGGTAGTAAGGCTGATATTACTACAGAAATTGGATATAATGCGGGAGATACTCAGGTAAGAGTAGATGGTGATTGGACTGAAAATGATATGAAACAAGCATTGTTAGGACATCCACCCAGAGGTAGATGCTGGAATATGCAAAAGTATAGTTACTATGTATTCACATGAGGGGGAAACATTACAGGAAATGCAAATAGATTTTTATGAGGCATTATTAAAATTTGGTTTAAAATGTGACGAATAGAAATTGATTAAAATAAAAAGAGCTTGAGATATACCTCAGGCTCTTTTTTGTGTTATAATAACATATACTATGTGCATTTGTTAAATACTTATGGATAAAACCTGAATAATGAAATGGAGATAGATATTATGAAAAAGGACTGGAAGAGAGAATATTTTTCAATCCCAAATTTAATGGGATATTTTAGACTGATTTTAATACCGGTATATTTAATGGTATATATTCACGCAGATGGAATGAAAGATTATGCAATTGCGGCGGGAATTTTATTGCTGTCAGCGCTTACGGATTTCTTTGACGGAAAAGTTGCAAGAAGATTTGACATGATAACTGATTGGGGAAAAATTCTTGATCCTATAGCAGATAAACTTACTCAGGGAATTGTTGTTATAAGTTTGATTTTCAGATACAGATTTATGGCGATTGTGTTGGTTATATTTATAGTCCAGCAATTGGGACAGGGAATTTTAGGACTGATATATATTAAAAAAAGCGGAAAAGTTGAGGGCGCGAAAATGTTTGGAAAAGTAAGCACGGCATTTCTTGACTTTATGGTATTAGTTTTAGTTATATGGATAGATATACCGAAAAATGTTGCATTGGCAATGATGACAGTGTCAGTATTTTTAATGACAAATTCATTGCTTAGATATTTTGATTATTATTACAAAGAGATAAGGAAATAAAATGAATGAAGTTCATTTTCTAAAGATATTTCCGATGACCAGCCAACAATTAAATGGCTAGGCAATAACACATTTTTTATAGGAGATTAACATATGAATTTTGCTCATTTACATGTGCATACAGAGTTTAGTTTGTTAGACGGCTCGAGTAAAATTAAAGAAATTACGGCAAGGGCAAAGGAACTTGGAATGAATAGTCTTGCGATTACTGACCATGGTGTTATGTATGGGGCGATAGACTTTTATCGCGCTGCAAATGCCAATGGAATTAAGCCGATTATCGGATGTGAGGTTTATGTTGCACCGGGTTCAAGATTTACTAAAGAAGCAGGGGAGAGCGAAGACCGTTACTATCATTTGGTTTTGCTTGCCGAAAATAATAAAGGATATAGCAATTTGTCAAAAATCGTATCAAAAGGATTTGTTGACGGATTTTATTATAAACCACGAGTAGATTACGAGGTGTTACAGGAATTTCACGAAGGTATAATATGCCTAAGTGCATGTCTTGCAGGTGAGGTGCAGAGATATCTGGCAAGAGGAATGTACGAAGAAGGAAAAAAAGCAGCGCTTAAATATCAGGATATTTTTGGAAAAGGCAATTATTTTCTTGAAATGCAGGACCATGGAATTCCTGAACAGCGTATGGTTAATCAGCAGCTTATGCGTATGAGTCAGGAGACAGGTATTGAGTTAGTGTGCACAAATGACGTGCATTATACTTATGATACCGATGTAGAAGCGCATGATATTTTGTTGTGTATCCAGACAGGTAAAAAGCAGTCAGATGAAAATCGTATGAGATATGAGGGAGGGCAATATTATTTAAAAAGTCCCGAAGAGATGGCTGAATTATTTAAATTTGCGCCTGAAGCATTAGAAAATACGCAGAAGATTGCAGACAGATGTAATGTTACATTTGAATTTGGTGTTACAAAACTTCCTAATTATGAAGTGCCTGAAGGTTACACTCCGGCAACATATTTGAGAGAATTGTGCAATAATGGATTGCAGAAGAGATATGTCGATACAAAGCTTGATTATGATTGCCCGATGTCTTTAGGACAATTGAAAGAACGCTTAGATTACGAACTTAGCACAATTGAAACCATGGGATACGTGGAATACTTCCTTATCGTATGGGATTTTATAAATTATGCAAAGACAAATGGAATTGCAGTAGGTCCGGGACGAGGTTCGGCAGCAGGAAGTATAGTTTCGTATTGCCTTGAAATTACGGATATTGACCCTATTAGATATAACTTACTTTTTGAAAGATTTTTAAATCCTGAGCGTGTGTCCATGCCCGATATTGATATTGATTTTTGTATCGAAAGAAGGCAGGAAGTTATTGATTATGTAGGAAGAAAATATGGCAAAGACCATGTCGCTCAGATTGTTACATTTGGAACTTTAAAAGCCAGAGGTGTGCTTAGGGATGTAGGTAGGGTACTTGATATGCCATATGCACAGGTGGATGCAATTGCAAAGACAATTCCTAAGGAATTGAACATTACTCTTGATGGAGCTTTGAAGGAAAGTAAAGAGTTTAAGGATTTATATGAGAGTGATGAACAGATTAAATATCTTGTTGATATGTCACGAAGACTTGAAGGGCTTCCACGTCATGCTTCAATGCATGCGGCAGGTGTAGTAATTTGTGCAAAACCTGTTGAAGAGTATGTTCCGCTTTCAAGAGCAAGTGACGGTTCAATTACAACCCAGTATATAATGACAACATTAGAAGAATTGGGACTTTTAAAAATGGACTTTTTAGGATTGAGAAACTTAACTGTAATTCAGAATGCGGTTAGATTTGTTGAAAAAGACCATAATATAAAATTGGATATGCATAGCATAGATTATGATGATAAAAAAGTATTGGCTTCTATAGGAAAAGGAAATACAGAAGGAATTTTCCAGTTGGAAAGTGGCGGTATGAAAGGGTTCATGAAGGAATTAAAACCTCAGAATCTTGAAGATATAATAGCCGGAATATCACTATATCGTCCGGGTCCTATGGATTTCATTCCTAAATATCTTGAGGGAAAAAATAATCCGGAAGCAATTACTTACGACTGCCCGCAACTTGAGCATATATTAGAGCCAACTTACGGCTGTATTGTATATCAGGAACAGGTTATGCAGATAGTTAGGGATTTGGCAGGATATACATTAGGACGAAGCGACTTGGTTAGAAGAGCCATGTCAAAGAAAAAAGATTACGTTATGCAGCAGGAAAGACAGAACTTTGTTTATGGAAATAAAGAAGAAAATGTACCGGGCTGCATAGCAAATGGAATAGATGAAAAGACTGCAAATAAAATTTATGATGATATGATTGATTTCGCCAAATATGCTTTCAACAAGTCTCATGCGGCGGCATATGCAGTTGTTGCCTATCAGACAGCATATTTGAAATACTATTATCCGGCAGAATTTATGGCAGCTATGCTTACATCTGTCATGGATAATGCAGAAAAAGTATCTGAATATATTTATTCATGCCGCTCAATGGGAATAAAAATACTTCCTCCGGATATAAATGAAGGAGAAAGCGGATTTTCTGTATCTGAAAATTGCATACGATATGGTTTGACTGCAATTAAAAGTGTAGGAAAAAATATTATTGATGCGATTGTAATGGAAAGAAATGCAGCAGGAAAATATAAATCATTAGAAGATTTTATCTCAAGAACAAGTCCGCTTGGAGTTAATAAGAGAGCTGTTGAAAACTTTATTAAGGCAGGGGCTTTGGATTCACTTGGAGCGACAAGAAAACAAATGATGATGGTTTATGTTCAAATCATGGATTCAGAGGCACAGGAAAGAAAAAACACCATGGCAGGTCAAATGAGTTTATTTGATTTTGTAAGCGAAGAAGATAAAGCAGATTTTGAAATTAAAATGCCTGATGTTGGTGAGTATTCAAGTGACCAGATGCTTGAATTTGAAAAAGAAGTTTTAGGAATCTATGTTAGTGGACATCCTTTACAGAAAGAAGAAGCAAGATGGCGTAAGCATATTACAAATATTTCCACTGATTTTGCTGAAGTAGGAGAAGATGAGGAAAATACAAAAGTCGAAGACAAGGCAAGAGTAACAATAGGTGGAATAATTACCGGAATTACAAAAAAATATACAAGACAGGGGCAGCCTATGGCATTCTTAACATTAGAAGATTTGTTAGGTTCTGTTGAAGTAATTGTATTTCCAAGACAATATGAAAAATATAAAACACTGATTGCTGAGGATAATCAGATATTTGTTAACGGACAGGCAAGCTTAGAAGAAAATGCAGCAGGTAAAGTTATTGCAAATGATATAAAAGTATTTGATGAATATGGTACAAGTCTTTGGATTGCATTTGCAGATAAAGATGATTATACAAATAAGGAAGCAGAGCTGTTTGAATTACTTTCTGAAAATAAGGGAAAAGATAAGGTTATAATATATCTTGTGAAGGAAAAACAGAGTAAAATGTTGCCTGCTATGTATAGAGTAGATTCAAATGATACATTAGTTGAAAAATTAAAGGCTATGTATGGAGAAAAATTTGTGACAAAAGTATTAGAGTAGCATTTGTGACAAAGATATTAGAGTAGCATTTACAACAAAGATATTTTAGTAACATTTGCAACAAAGATATTGTAGTAATAGTTGCAACAAAATTGTAAGGTAACATTTGTGACAAAGAGATTAGAATAACTGATAAATAATAAAATTATCAGTCATATATATGGGAGTAAAAATGAAAGTTGATAAAGCTATAAAAGCTACATTCAATACAAATTTAATAATTCTTAACGGCTTTTTAGTTGCTCTTTTAGTAGGAACTATATTGTTAATGTTGCCCGTTTCCTCTGCAAGTGGAAATGGAACAGATTTTATTACGGCATTGTTTACGGCAACAACATCCCTATGTGTAACAGGGCTTGTAGTTGTGCCTACATATGCATACTGGAGCATATTTGGAAAAGTAATAATACTTATATTAATACAGCTTGGCGGGCTTGGGATTATTAGTTTTACAATTGGATTTCTAATTATAATAGGAAAGAAAATTTCTTTGAAAGAAAGAAAAATGATACAGGAATCGTATAATCTTGATTCGGCACAGGGTGTATTAAAAATATTGAGAAAAATATTTGGAATCACTGTAAAAATAGAAGGAATAGGAGCGATACTTTATTCCATACAGTTTATTCCTGAATATGGAATCGTAAAAGGAATCTGTTACAGCGTATTTCATTCGGTATCTGCGTTTTGTAATGCGGGAATAGATATAATTGGAAATGACAGTCTTGTTAAGTATCATGGAAATGTGCTTGTCAATTTTACAACTGTGATGTTAATCATATGTGGTGGTATTGGATTTATTGTATGGCTTGATATCGGTGGCATAATAAGTGAAATCCGTAACAAAAAATTGAGCCCAAATAAATTTATAGAAAGAATGAAATTGCATACAAAGCTTGTATTGATTACGACAGCCATTTTAGTTGGAGGAGGATTTTTATTTATTCTTTTATTTGAATATAATAATCCGGACACGCTTGGAAATATGACATTTGGAAATAAATGCTTAGCGGCTTTATTTGAAGCGGTAACGCTTAGAACAGCAGGATTTATTACTGTGCCACAGGCAGGATTTAGAGATGGAACATTTATGATAATGTGCGGTTTGATGATTGTTGGCGGTTCCCCTTTTGGAACAGCAGGTGGAATTAAAACAACTACATTGGCACTTATTTTTCTACTAACCTGGTCAACTATAAAAGGTAAGGAGGATATAGAGGTTTGCAGAAGAAGAATAAATAAACAAAATGTCAGAAGTGCAGTAGCAATCGGAACAATAGTACTTAGCATACTTGCAGTAGCAATTATGGCGTTAAGTTTTACGGAAGATGCACCTTTGAAGGTAATTACATTTGAGGCTGTTTCAGCCCTTGGAACAGTTGGACTTAGTATGGATTTTACAGCAAGTCTTACAGCTATAGGAAAACTTATTATAATAGTACTTATGTTCTTTGGAAGAGTAGGACCTATAACGATTGCCATGGCAATGGCAGGCAGGGCAAGAAAAGATAGAAAGATAACGAATTATCCTGAAAAGAGAGTAATGATTGGATAAAATTCAAACAAGTAATGTGATTATATTTTTAAAATGTAATATTCAGTAATAAACGGATGAAATTTAAATGAAATAAAGTATGCAGAAATTATTTTATATTAAAAAATTTTGTATACAGTTTTAAACAAATGAATTAGAAGGAGCATAAAATGAAGGACGTAGCGGTTTTTGGAATTGGAAAATTAGGAAAAACATTTGCAGTAACTTATTCAAAAAAAGGTGGAAAAGTTTTTGCAATTGATAGACGTCAGGAAAGAGTAGATGGAATTGCAGAAGATGTGACATATGCCATAAGAGCCGATGTTACAGAGGAAAATGTTGTAGAAAATCTGGGAATCAATAATGTAGATGCGGTAGTAGTTGCCCTTGGAAATAATTTTGAGGCAAGCATAATTGTTACTACAATATGCAAATCTTTAGGGATTCCATACATTGTTGCTTCAGCGATGGACAAATTACAGGCAGATGTACTGATGAAAATTGGTGCGGATCATGTTATTTTACCGGAAAGTGAAACTGGAAAAAGGCTTGCAAATGGAATGGCAAGTGGAGGGCATTTTCAGGATATTGCTGATTTGTCAGATGAATTTAGCATAATTGAAACTAAGGTTCCAAAAGAATGGATTGGTAAAAGTTTAATAGAATTAAATCCAAGAAAGAAATTTGGATTCAATGTAATAGCAGAGAAGGTAAATGGTGTTTATAAAAATAATATAGATGCGGATAAACCTTTTGGAGATCAGGAATCAATAATTGTAATTGGTGATAATGAGAAATTATTAAGAGTATTTAAAGAGGGTTAAAAAATGATAATCACATCAAATACAAATGAACAGATAAAGAATTTAATTCATTTAAAGGATAAGAGCAAAGCCAGAAAAACTTCAGGAACATTTATTGTAGAAGGAATTAAAATGTTTCAGGAAATACCAAAAGAAGATTTTATTAAGGCTTATGCTTCTGAAAGCTTTTATGAAAAAAGAAAAGAAGAAATATCAGATTATTTTAAGAAAAATAATTTAAAAGAAGATGTTCAACTTGTTAGCGACAGTGTATTCAAAAAAATATCAGATACAGTAACGCCACAGGGAATATTAGCTGTTGTAAGACAAAAAACATATTCTATTGAAGATATAATAAAATCAAGAAATAAAGAAAAAAGCTGTATTGTTGTACTTGATAGAATTCAGGATCCCGGGAATCTCGGAACAATAGTAAGAACAGGCGAAGCTGCCGGAATTACAGGAATAATTATGAGTAGTTCAACTGCAGATATTTATAATCCAAAAGTTATACGTTCTACGATGGGGTCAATTTATAGAGTGCCATTTACAATAGTAGCTGATTTGCCTAAAGCAGTAGATATGTTAAGAGAAGATGGTATAACATGTTTTGCAGCACATTTAAAGGGTGAATTATACAATTCAGGAACACTTACAAAGGATTGTGCTTTATTAATTGGAAACGAAGCAAATGGATTAAGTGATGAAGTAGCAAATAAAGCAGATAAACTAATTAAAATCCCTATGGCAGGAAAAGTAGAATCACTAAATGCGGCAATTGCAACATCAATATTAATGTATGAAGCAACAAGGTAAAAAGGTTCTAAACTTTGGATTTCTCCATGCTTGACAAAGAAACAAAAAAACTCCCACATTTGTATCTTATTCTTGTGAAGTTCTATGATATCAATAAAGAACGCTCGCACTGCTTGTCACTCGTAGCAGTTCTAAATATTCAGCACATAGACCGGCTTTGAAACCTAAAGTTTCAGCCGGTCTATGCACCGAATATTTGAACCGACGGTGCCAAATGCACTTTATTTGATATCATAGAACTCCACAGTTATGAGAACAAATGTAGGAGTCTTATTTTATAAAGCTGATAATTTCTCTACAGCTTTGTCATCAAGTATTTCTTCAAAATGTTCAAGATAAAATAAATCTTTTGCATACGTTGCACTTTCAATTTGACCGTGTTCTGTGATAAATCCTAAAATTTTATTTAATACTGAAGGCTCAGTTGATTCTAAGCATATAGATAAATAATATTTATTGTTATATGGAGATTTATATACAGAACTATCTCCTTTAAAATAAGGCATGATTAACTTTGTTACAGTAATCACATCGCTTAAATTATCATATATTGAAATATTGTAAAGCAAGTCAGAATCACCGGAATTATCCGATACTTCGTCCTTTACAGATGAAACAATGTTGTCTAATTCTTCCGGATTAATATCGTCAAATGGATCAAAAGCATCTTCCTCTTTATTAGAAGAAAATAATTTAGCTAAACTGCTTCCGCGGTCATCTCCATCTTCAACTTTTGTAATCAATAAAACGATATTTTCAGGAGAAACCGGAATTGCTTCAACCATAAGAGGTTTGTCGTTTACTTCAAATCCAAAATCCTCATTGGCCTGACGCATCATATCTTGAAAAAGTTCCTTTGTTTTCCCTGCCCCAAAAGCCAATTCACTGAATTTAATATGTCTGTCTTCTAAATCAGCACGGCTTATTGTGCAACGAATCTGCTTATCATTGATTTTTTCAATTTTCATAAAATCACCTCGCTAACAGTTTAGATTCGTATAGTTTATTATATCCACTATAAAAAAATATGTAAAGTTTTCATCCATATTTTAATATGTAATATATTGCAAATATGGAAAAGTTTCAATATAAAATAAGGATATTTGACAAAATATTCTTATTTATATTTATATTATACGTCAAAAAAGAACACAATATGTCAAAAAAATGAAAAATATATGATATATATGATAAATAAGATGTTGGGGTCAAAAGCCCCAACTTTGACGCCTGCGGATTGTATTTTTTAACAAATCGTTCTAAATTAATGTTGCGTATTTTATACAATATGTGTATAATGATTGAGAGAAGGAGTATATGTTATAATATGGGTAAGAACACTTCTTTGCAACTATTGGAATGCCGATATGCAACGACTTACTATTAATAAGTTTTATGAAATGTTAATATATATCACAATTATTATTTAAAGTATTAATAGTTTGACCTTTTATAATACGGAGTATACGGAATTTCCCTTAAACAAATAAAAGAGCCGGTTATATATAATAATATTTGTCAGATAATGTATTTGAACAATTATTATAATAACGGGCTCTTAGTTTTTTGCTAATTTATTTTATAGAGAACACATACACCATTTTCCATAAACACGTTTACCTTTAACAATTTTAAAAGGTCTGATTTTTACATATAAATATTGTTTTGACGGATTGTTTGAATCCGTATTAATTCTTCCGTTTAATACAACTTTTGCTGAAGTGTTTTTTCTGCCAACATCCATAGCCTTGTATTTTTTGAAGTTTTTATTTGTAGCATATCTTATCTGATATCCTGATGCTCCGGTAACCTGATTCCAATGGATTGTGCCTGAAAAATTTTTCTTGTTTTTAAACTGACTTAATAAAGAAATATAGGCATTTGTTTTTGCAGATTTAATTCCGGCAGAATAACATATTCTCAAATTATTACAGCCATCAAAAGCTGTATCCGAAATAGAAAGTTTGTTACCGTTAATTGTAATATTTTTAAAATCAGAACAATTGCTAAATGCAAAACTTTCAATATTTGTCACGGAATATGGAAGGGTTATATTCTTTAATATAGTATAAGCAAAAGATGAGTTGCCAATAGTTTTAATACCATGTCCAAAAGACACATTTGTGAGTGGATTATTTTCAAATGCACCTTCACCAATTATTTCAATATTATCGCCTAAAGTTAAATCAGAAATACTATTGCGACTAAACATATGATTTGGAATTGTCTTAAGGTTTAAAGGAAAGTTTATAGTTTCAATAGCGTTATCAGCAAATACATAGTCACCCCATGTAAGAACAGTTTCAGGAAGTGTTATGCTTTTAAAATTACATAATCTAAAAGCACGATTTCCTATATAATATAATTTGTCAGGAAAATTAATTTCCGAAAGATATATGCAACCATTAAAGGCATCATCTCCAATTTTTAAAAGAGTAGATGGAAGTATAACTTTTTTAAAAGAGTATCTTGAGTCTGTTACATATGAATTAAATGCGTTAGGAGCAATTTCTGTTACTCCCTCGGGAATTTCAACAGTCGAAAGTCTGCCGTTATAACCGATAACAACATTGTCGTTTGTAATAAACATACCATTTTCAAATCTCAGTTTATTGCCAAGAGCCAGTGAAAGATGATAAATATCTATGCGGGCTAATGAACTGTAAAGAGTAGAAATGCTTAAGGAATCAAGTGTGTCTGATCCAATTGCAATGTCAGTTACAGAGGTCTGAGAAACAGAGGCCTTAGCAAAATATTTATCTTTTTCTATGGTTGTAACGCTTCCGGGAATCACTAGTTTTGTAAGATTAGTACAGCATGCGTAAGCATCGGAAGACGAATCTGTCTGGGCATAAAGAATAGACTGAAGGTTAAATTCCTGACAACCATCTTCAATAATTAGTTCAGTTCTTTCAGAAGGAACACGAACTATGTTCAAACCATTTTTAGAATAAATTATACCATTTATAGATTTATATGCAGGGTCTTTTTTGTAAACTACAAGATTGTTTGTTTTTACTGTTGAAACTACATCTAACTTAAGAGACGATGAAAACTTAACTGTTTCAATTATAGTATCTCCGCTTATGGAATCGTATGCATCATCCCCCGGGAGTGTCTTAACATTATAATTTCCGGGAACTGATAATTTAGACAATGAATCACAAGAAGAAAATGCACATTGTCCAATAGTGCTAACAGTGTTTGGTACTATAATCTTTTTTATTTTTGTTCCGTAAAAAGCGTAACAATTTATGACTTTCAAAGTGTTTGGAAGCTTAACTTTTTGCAGATTTTTACAATTATAAAATGCGTATTTAGAAACAGATGTAACGCCATTTCTTATAATAACGGTATGTATTTGTCTGTTCTTTTTAAATGTCATTGAGTTAGGCATTTTACCTTTTCCATAAATGGTAATAGTTCCATCCTTTATTTTATATTTGACGGAAGCTATCTGAGTGGAAGAGCTACTTTGATTGATTTTTGCTGCCGCATTTACATTTTTTGAAATTGCACTATTTCCAAAAATAAATATAGAACAAAAAAATGTAAGGATTAATAAAGTTACACTAGATTTAAAAGTTTTTGCCATATAAATCCCTCCTCTCACAGCTTTGAACAGCTGGATAAATTTGAAATTTTTCATACAAATAAATATGTATTTTCCGCTCATACTAATTGATTTAATTATACCAAAATATAGTCTGAAATTAAACAAAAGTTATTAAATCTTAAGATATATAAAGATGAAATTATGTTATATATATGTTATGATGTAGTAGTTAAATATTTGCAAAAAATATGCTAATAAAATGATGTGAATATCAAAAATATGCATAATAAATTGGTAAGCCTATAGTAGTGTTCAATTTAGGAAGATATTCACAGAGGAGGAAGAACAAGTGAGAAAGAGCATAAAGTATATAATGACAATGGCTACAATTTCAGCCATGGCAATGACAATGACAGGATGTTTTGGACCGGAAACAAGTAAAGAATATGTTACTTTGAATGATTATATGATGCTTCATTATACAGATGATGATGGAAATGAGGTTACAGCGACATCTGCAGATGGAAATGAAATGGCAGCAGTTGCCTGTGATAATGAATATGTAAATAAATATGCATTTGAAAAAGATGGCGATACTTATATGGATATAAGTGGCGTGAAAAAATATATTGATGACAGATTTTACTATGACAGTACGGAAAATACAGTTATGTATACTAATGCAACTACAATATATACAAGCCCTGTAGGCAGCAATGAAGTTACAGGCAATACAAAAGAAAATCTTGATTTTACATCATCAGTTATGGATGGTGAGATATGTTATGTAAATTTAAAATATATAAGCAAATACATTGATTTTGATTATAAATATGCAAAAGCAAATGGGGATAAGCCTGCAGTTGTTGTAGTCAATACAAAAAGCCGTGAAGATAAAAATGGCACTGTAAAGAAAAATACTCAGATTAGAACAGATGCAGATTATATGGCTGATATTGTTAGTGACGTAAAGGCTGATACAAAACTCACAATTTTAGATAAAGGTGATGAATGGGATAAAGTTGCTACAGACGATGGAGTTATAGGTTATATTTTAAATAAGAGAGTTAAAGTAGGAAAAACAACAAAAGTTTCATATAAAAATGATTATGATACATATACGCATAATGTTTTAGATAAAAAGATAAGCCTTGCATGGCATCAGGTTATGTATTCATCAAGTAATTCAGGGTTAAGTGACATGATAAAAAACGCTAAAGGTCTTAATGTTATTTCACCAACATGGTTTAGCGTAAGTGATTCAAAGGGAGAAGTGTCATCAATAGGCTCAGCGGATTATGTAAAGAAGGCACATAGTGCTGGACTTGATGTATGGGGACTTGTAAGTGATTTTGAAACAGATGGCAATGGAGATTATTATATAAAAACAGTTGTAAATAATACAAAAGCAAGACAAAAGATGGTTTCTAATATAATGAAATATGCATCATTATATGATTTAGATGGAATTAATGTAGATTTTGAATATATAAATGTTTCTGAGGGAGCCGGATATTTACAGTTCTTGAGAGAATTGTCAATTGAATGCAGAAAGAAAGGTATAGTTTTATCAATAGACAATTATCAGCCGTCTGCATGGACAGAATTTTATGACAGAAATCAGCAGGGAAGATTAGCAGATTATGTTGTTGTAATGAATTATGACGAACATACAACTTCAAGTAATGAGGCAGGATCAGTATCATCATTGACATTTACGGAAGAAGGTTTAAAAAATACAATTGATGAAGTGGGAGATGCTTCAAGAGTAATTAATGGAATGCCATTTTATACAAGAATATGGACGGAAACTCCTGAGGACGAATCAGATGGAAATGGAAAATTAATCGAAGATGCTGCAAATGGTAATTATGTTTTGTCAACAAAGGCTGTTTCAATGGATGCGGCAAAAGAAGCGTATACAGAAGCAGGGGCTACACCTAGTTATAATGAAGAAACAGGACAAAATTATGTTGTTTATGAAAAAGGAAACAGTACATACATGATTTGGCTCGAAGATGAGACTTCAGTAAAGGCAAGACTTGAGTTAATGAACAAGTACGAAATTGCCGGGGCAGGATATTGGAAATTAGGATTAGAGTCAGACGATATATGGAATACGATTTCACAATATTTTAAATAATTACTCATAAAAATTGTTTTGGCTTCATATAATTTTAAAGAAGGAGTGAGGCCATGATTAATACAAAACGAGTTTTTTACATTTATTCTTACAAAAGAGGAGTAAAGGGCAGAAATGTAGGATTTGCCAGAATCAGGGGAAGAGATGATAATTATAAGTTGAATGTATCCATTAAAGTTCCGGTAGAATATGGTGCTGAGAATATGGAAATATGCCTGCTTAAAAGAAATCAGGGATTTGTATCCGGATATAAGGTTGGCACAATGACACCATTTAATGAAATATGTAAATTCAATACCGTGATTAGTTCGAAAAAATTGCGGGAAGCTGAATTTGATATAAATGATATTGATGGAATTTATATATTTGGAACAGAGCAGGATGGATATGCTTTTTTTGCAAAAATGGAGGATGAATTGAATGATCATCCAAAAGAATTATTTGATTATCAGATGGACAAATTTAATAGGAATTCACAACTTGTATATGTAAATTAGGAGCATTGCCAATGAATGAAAAATACATGAAAGAGGCAATTAAGCAGGCAAAAAAAGCTGCTTCAATAGGTGAGGTACCGATAGGTTGCGTAATTGTTTATAAAGATAAAATTATAGGTAGAGGCTATAATAGAAGAATGACAGATAAAAATGCTTTGAGTCATGCAGAATTGAATGCAATAAAAAAAGCAAATAAGGTGTTAGACGACTGGAGACTTGATGACTGTGAAATGTATGTAACAACAGAACCGTGTCAAATGTGTGCCGGTGCAATTGTACAGGCAAGGGTAAAAAAAGTTTACATAGGTTGTATGAATCCCAAGGCAGGTTGTGCCGGTTCTATTATGAATTTGTTTAATGTAGATGCTTTCAATCATCAGGTAGAAAGTGAAAATGGAATTCTTGAAGAAGAGTGCAGCATGTTACTTAAGGAGTTTTTTAGAAATCTTAGAAATAAAAAGTAGTTTCATTTAGTATTATTTTACGTTGACAAAGTAAAATAAAATAATGTATACTAAATGTCTGTAATTGAATAAGTTTAAAACTTCCGCGCAGCCGGGGAGATAGCGGTGCCCTGTACCTGCAATCCGCTACAGCAGGGGTGATGCTTTGCGTCGGGTCTATTTTGTAGAGCTGCCCTTTATAAGTGATGTTGACGCTTGGGTCTTGTGCAACGGAAATTTGTGAATCGTGTCAGGTCAGGAATGGAGCAGCACTAAGCAAAACCTTTCGTGTGACGCGAGGGTGCCTGAGCTGAGTTAACTGTAGAGGTAACGTCTATGAGATTTTCACAAAACAAAGCGCGCGGATTAAAATAAAAAGAACTATGACTTTATAAGTTATAGTTCTTTTTTTGCCGAAAAAAAGATTCACATATATAAGGTGGTTTGCTATAATGAAGCAATGTATTTAATATGACGATTAGGTATAAATGCATAATATAAAAGATACTAAAATAGAAATGCAAATGAGTAAAAGTATAATTAAAAAATAAAGCGTGGTAAAAAATGAAAGATATGGTTGGTAATAAATTTATGAAACTAAAAAATGAACTTCATATTGGGAAGAATGACATAATAGCTATGGGGTTAATGCTATTGGCATTATTAATACTTATGCAGTATAGAACATATAGACCGTTTTTAGATGAATCAGACAATTTTTTAGGAGGAAAAATATTAAGCCGTGGCGGGGTTATATATAAAGATTATATATCCCAACATATGCCGGGGATGTATTACATTGTTGGAATTATTGTAAAGTTAGGCTTTACGGAAATTCAGGAAATACGTACATGCTTTTATTTATTAATATTTTTGTCGTGGATAGTTATGTATTTTAGATACAAAAATATATTTTCATTGTGGATAATTCCAACTTTTGTATTTATGTATTTGTCTATGTTTAGTATTTCTAAAGGACATACATTGTTGGCTGAGCAGATAGAAATTATCGCGTTTATGGTGATTATGTGTGAATTGTTCTTATTTTTTAAAACAAAAAAATTAAAACTAAGTTCAACAATTTTTATTTCAATTAGCACATGGTTAGCAATTGTCTGTGCTATGACTGCGGTATGGACAATATTTTTTATGGCACTTATATTTATCATAATTTATATTGAACAATTAAAAAGTAGTGAAAATAAAAAAAATATAATGAATGAGATTATAAGAACCAGTGTGATAATAGCAATTCCTTTTATAATATGGATGGTTTATTTATTAAAAACTAATTCAGTAGAAGAATGGTTTTACCAGGCATATAAATTTAATCAGGAAGTGTACGGAAAATATGTTAATTTCTCAGGAATATTTAAAACTGTTATTGCTCCGTTTTTTGGATATGGAAGTATGATTTGGAAGGCAATACAACAATTAACAGTATCGCTTTATTCAAGTGTAATAATTTTGGTGTATGTAGTAGTTAATATTCTTTTTTGCATAGAAATGAGTCGAAAAGGGAAAATATATGGAATACTTATGTTTGTTACCATTATAGCAATGGGAAATAGAAGTTTTGGTATATGGTCATCAGATGAAAATATGCATGCAACACCGTATTTGGCAATGACGGGATTTATGTTAGCGTATTTATTATTTGAAGTTTGGAATGTTCGAAAAGTGACAATAATAATGCTAACATTTCTTATGGTTGTACCGATTACATCAGCTCTTAATGAAGTGAGCGAATATAATAACAATATTAAATATGTAGAAACTTCTGATACGGCAAAATATATAAATGCATTAACTAAAAAGAATGAAAAGATATTTTTGGTCGGTTTTAATGAATATAATGATTACAATGCATATAATAGAATGCCGGCAACAAGGTTAGTACATATTCATCCGTGGTTTATGGAAGAGTTCCAACAGGATGTAATTAATGATTTGGAAAAAAATAAAACAAGAGTAATTGTTAACGCTGAGGATATGGATATATGGGGATATAAATATGTAGATTATGCCGCATCTTTGAGAAATTACATATTACAGAATTATACTCAGATTGGAAAAAGTGAAGCAAATGTATGGGTGCGAAATGATTATTACGAAAAGGCTTTTGAAAAACTGAATTATGACAATAATATGATAGTGCCAAATAATGAAGAATTAAAAGGTATTACATCAATAAATGGAAAGAGAGTGTCGGAATGTTTTGTACCTAAGGTGAAAAAATTGGTTAAAATTTCAACATATATAACAATAAACGGGGATATAAGAGATGGATATTATATGGTGGATTTATATTCTCAAAAGGATAAAAAATGTATTTATAGTAGTGTAGTTCCGATTAGCGGAATAGTTGATGGATGGCAAATGTTTGAATTAGATGATGTTAAAGTGACTCCGGGGAATAAATATGAAGTAAGAATTTCAGTAGCAGGCGTGTCTGAAACATGTAATGTTAATATAGGAGTTATAAAAAATAATGCATCATTAAAAACAAAAATTAACAACAAATTGATTAATCAGGATTTAGCCTTAAGAGTTTATGGAAAATAGAATGAAAAATAGTCCCAAATATTGGATATATTCTAATATTTGGGATTTATTTTTGTTCCAAAATATTATATAATGAATCCAAAGGTATGCCCATTTATAGGAATGAAAACATTTTTATAAATACTAAGCATATTTTTTAGATTTAAAATAGACACAGGAAGGAGCGGGCTAATGTCATATACAGCTTTATATAGAAAGTTTAGACCGGCAACGTTTGACGAAGTAAAGGGACAAGATCATATTGTTAAAACTTTACAGAACCAGATTGAAGCCAATAGAATAGGCCATGCATATCTTTTTTGTGGAACACGAGGAACAGGTAAGACAAGTATTGCAAAGATATTTGCGAAAGCAGTTAATTGTGAACATCCGGTAAATGGAAGCCCATGTAATGAATGTGCATCATGCAAAGCTATTGCAGCAGGAAGTTCAATGAATGTAGTTGAAATCGATGCGGCTTCTAATAATGGTGTTGATAATATCAGACAAATTAGAGAAGAAATTCAGTACTCACCAGCGGATGGAAAATATAAGGTTTATATTATTGATGAAGTACATATGCTGTCTATAGGAGCGTTTAATGCGTTATTAAAGACATTAGAAGAACCACCGGCATATGTTATTTTTGTGCTTGCAACTACCGAACCACATAAGATTCCTATAACAATTCTTTCAAGATGTCAGCGATATGATTTTAAGAGAATCACTATAGATACGATAGCAGACAGACTTTCAGAATTGATGGAGAAGGAACAGGTTACAGTTGAAGATAAGGCAATCAGATATGTTGCAAAGGCAGCAGATGGTTCTATGAGAGATGCGTTAAGTCTTTTGGATCAGTGTATTGCTTTTTATTTAGGACAAACACTTACCTATGATAATGTACTTGAAGTGTTAGGTGCTGTAGACACAGAAGTGTTCAGCAAACTTATTAGAGGCATTATAAATGGAGATGTTGTTGGTAGTCTGCATATATTGGATGATATGATAATGCAGGGAAGAGAACTTGGACAGTTTGTAAATGATTTTATCTGGTATATGAGAAATTTATTATTAGTTCAGACATCAGATAATGTTGAGGATGTAATTGACGCATCCGCAGACAGAATCCAGGCATTAAAAGAAGAAGCACAGATGGTTGAGACCGAAGTTCTTATGAGATACATAAGAGTTTTTTCGGATTTGTCAAATCAGATAAAATATTCTTCACAGAAAAGAGTTTTAATAGAAATAGCTCTTATAAAGCTTAATAAACCGGCAATGGATACGGATGTAAGTTCCTTATTAAACAGAATGGCTTTAATTGAAAATAAATTAGAAAATGGTGTTGTTGCAGTAAGCCCTACAACAACGCAAAGTGCCACACCGGAGAGGCAGTCACAACCTAAAAAGAAATTTGATAAGGCGATACCAAAGGATGTGCAGGAAGTTGCTGATAATTGGGGAATGGTACAAAAACATTTGCCAACACACTTTAGAGCATATTTTAAAGACGCAAGATTTAGTGTGAAAGGTGACAACATATTACTTGTTGTATTTAAACATGGTGCAGTAGGTTATAATCAGTGTAATAAGCCGGAAGTCATAGAAATGCTAAATACAATTATTAGCGAACAGATAAAGAAAGAAGTTACAGTTGAAGTACAAATGCTTGAAGATAATCAGAATTTTGCAGATGTATATCAGGAAGTAATCTCAAGAATAAACATGGATATTGAAGAGGAGGATTTTTAACATGGCAAGACGTGGAGGATTTCCAGGTGGCGGAATGCCACAGAATATGAACAATTTAATGAAGCAGGCTCAGAAGATGCAGAAGCAGATGGAAGAAGCTCAGGCAAATCTTGAAAGCCAGGAATTTACAACTACAGCCGGAGGCGGTGCAGTTGAAGTGACAATTACAGGTAAGAAAGAAATTACAAAAGTAAAAATTGATGAAGAAGTTGTAGACCCTGATGACATTGAAATGTTAGAAGATTTAATTATGGCTGCAGTAAATGAGGCAATCAGAACTGTAGAAGAAAATACAACACAGCAGATGTCTAAAATAACAGGCGGTCTTGGCGGATTATTTTAAGGAGTAGACATTGGATTATTACAGTGGATATATATCAAAGTTGATTGAGGAACTTTCCATACTTCCGGGAATTGGCGCTAAGACAGCGTCAAGACTTGCATTTTATATATTAGATATGCCACAGGAACAGGTGGAAGAGTTATCCCAATCAATTATTGATGCTAAGAAAAATGTAAAATATTGTAAAAAGTGTTTTACTTTGACAGATCAGGACATTTGTCCTATTTGCGCAAGTAAAGACAGAGACCATAAAACAATTATGGTTGTAGAAAACACAAAAGATATGGCAGCCTATGAAAAAGTAGGAGAATATAAAGGGGTATACCATGTATTACATGGTGCCATAAATCCTTTAATGGGAATTGGACAGAATGATATAAAACTTAAAGAATTATTTGAAAGATTAAAAGATGATGTAGATGAAGTTATAATTGCTACAAATTCCAGCGTTGAAGGTGAAGCAACGGCGATGTACATAAGCAAAGTCGTTAAACCTTTAGGGATAAAGATAAGTCGAATCGCCAGTGGAGTACCGGTAGGTGGAGATTTAGAATGTATTGATAACGTTACGTTACTGAGAGCGTTACAGGGAAGAGTGCAGATTTAGATTAAGTCATAATTCGCAACGGCGGATGAATGAAAGGTGTTTATCAAAATGGATAGAAATGAGTATAACTTTAAAATAGAAGAAATGAGAGTCGCTGTTCGTAATAAAGATTACGAAAGAGCAGTGCAAATCGCAGACTCTCTTGATTATAGAAGAGAAAAAGCAAATGACATTTTATCCCTAATAGCAGATGCATATGAAATGGCAAAGCAGTATGATAAGGCAAAGCAGGCTTTGATTATTGCTTATGAAAATACAAATACAGGAAGACATTTGGCTTATAGGTTGTGTTTGTTGTCAGCAAAATTACAGCAGTTTGATGAAGCAGAAGAGTTTTATCAGGACTTTGTTGAACTTGCACCTAGGGACAATGATAAATATATATTGCAGTATGAAATGCAGAAAGCAAAGAAGGCTCCAATTGGAAAACTAATAGAAATCCTTGAAAAGTATATTCAGGAAGATATGGAGGAAAAATGGGCTTATGAATTAGCTAAGTTATATCATGAAGCAGGAGATGAAGAAGGCTGCGTTGATATGTGCGATGAAATAAGCTTATGGTTTGCTGAAGGAAAATATGTAAATAAGGCTATGGAGTTAAAAAAACTTTACAGACCACTTACAAAGCTTCAGCAGGAGAGATATGACAATTATAGATTAGGCAGAAAGCCTTTACAAAAGATAGAAAAAGATGAGAGAAAAGAAAACAAACAGGCAGGAGACATAGAAGATAACTTATCAATAGATAATGCCATCTCTGAAGATAAAGAGAAAGAATCAGTGTCGGTAAAGATAGCTGATGAGGTTATTGACGAGAGACCAAGTATTCCATTTATGATAAGAAAGGATAATTTTAAAGAAAGTATCAGAAAGCTTAAACATCCTGTTATAGAAAGTATTCACAAGTCAAATGACGAAAAGAAAGCCGAAGGTGAATCGGAACAAAAAGAACTGTTTGCACAGCAGAACAATCCTGATGTACAGGAGATATTTGTAGAGCAAAATGATCCTGAAATGCATGAGATTACTTTTGAAGATGAATTTGAAAAAGACGAATTGGAGTTAGAATCAGAAGAAAATTCAGAATCAGAAGAGAATCCAGAAGTGAACAAAAATTTGGAATCAGAAGAAAACTTGGAATCAAAAGAAAATGAGTTTATAGTCGATGAAGCTAATATTGAAGAAAGTTCTAAAGAAAAGTCAGATTATTCAGCTAAAGAAGCGACAGATGAAAGCGATGGCAAGTTGGATGTTGAAAAAATAGCTGTTGAAAGCGATTCTACAGAAAACAATGTCGATAAAGAAGCGGAAACTATTTTGGATGGTAAAGAGAATGTTGATGCTATACAAGAAAATGATTCTGATGAAAAAAGTCTTAGCGAAGAAGATAATGCTTCAAATAACGAAAGCATAACTGATGATGAAGAAGATCAGATAGTTAAAAAGCAGAATACAGGACAATTATCAATAGAAGAAGTTTTACATAAACTTCAGGATAGGGGAATTCTTAAGGCGGACACAGTTGAAAAGGCAGTTAAGGCCTTAGATGAGGCAGAAAATATTGTCGAAAAAACAGAAGAAGATTTTGAAAAAATAAATCCTGACTATAAGAGAATTCAGTCGATACATGAAGGTCTTGGTATAGATGAAGAAGGAAATGAACAGGAAATCGAAGATACTGAGACATATAACTATGATAATGAGCAGTATTTTGATGAAATTGAGATAAGTAATCAGGGAAAAGAGATACAGCATGCCGGTGTATCAGAATTTGAAAATCCTACTCATGATAAGGAACTTGGTGCAGACCACGAAAAAGAATTAGATATGGTTCAACGTGGACTTGAATCATTTGCAGCAGAAGCGGCAGCAGATGTATTTGTTCCTGATGTTGATACCGATGTTATAGAAGAGGAAATTAAATTCCAGACAGGTGAAATTTCATTTGGAACAATGGATTTAAATGAAATAGTAAACCAGTCTGCTGCTCCTGAAAGACATAATGAAAAAAGAATTAATGTAAGTTCAAATGATATTTCAGATACGGTTCAATTAGAAAAGCATACATCTTCAATTCCAAATATGGATAATGAGATGACAGAAATAACATTGGATCCGATTGATTTTGAAAAAACAGATAATATTGAAAAATCACCTGAAACAAATGAAATTCCAAATTTTGATATTGAAGCTTTGGAAGATACAGAAACTGCAGGTGAAACAAAAGCAACACCGAATACCGATATGGATACTTTAGGTAATGAAGAAGCCGTAGGTGAAACAAAAGTAATACCAAACATCGACATTGAAGCTTTGGAAGATGAAGAAGTCGCAGGTGAAACAAAAGCAATACCAAACATCGACATTGAAGCTTTGGAAGATGAAGAAGTTACAGGTGAAACAAAAGCAACACCGAATACCGATATGGATACTTTAGGTAATGAAGAAGTCGCAGGTGAAACAAAAGCAATACCAAATATCGAAGAGGAATTGGAAAAGGCAGCTGAGTCAGAACAGACAAATGTACCAACATTGGATTTGGAATTCGATATGCCTGAGATAATTAGTGGTACAGATGATTCAGTATTAGGGAATCAGTTGCCGGAAGAAGATTTGGTAAATTACGACATAGAGGAAACTATTCAATATGAAAAGGAAGAACTTGAAGAATTAAATAATATTATAGATTCCGAAAGAATGATGAATATTGAAGGTGAGCCTGAGAAATTGCCAGAATATGAAGAGCCTGAGGTTGTTACAGAAAAGTTACCTAAAAAGCGTTTAAGTGAATTATCAGCAGATTTAGAGGAAATATTTAACAATGATATTATTGATTTCAGAGATATGCCTGCTGAAGAACTTGAAAGAGAACGAAGAGAGTCAATTTTAATTTCAGACATTGATAAAACAATGGAATTAGAAAGACCTAAGAGTATCAGTGATTTGGTAAAAGAGGCGGAGGAAAATATAATTTCTGAAGAGCCTGAATTGCTGGATGAACCTTTAGAAGAAACAGTTGGTGAGTCGGAAAGTGATACAATTGATGAAGACGCAGTTGAATCAACAGAGCCGGAAATGAAATCGCTAGGAAAAACGGAAAACAAACCTGTTGATGAATTAGAAAACGAATCAACAGAGGAGTTTGAAATAAATAGTACTGATGAATCAGAAAACGAATATGCGGAAACAATAGAAGATTATGAAACAATTGATGACGTGGAAGAAGTTGAAGATTCAGAAGATGAACCTATAGAAGATATAGAGGAGTCGGAAGATGAATCGGCAGAGGATTTTGAAGAGCCAAAAGAAGATTTAGTTGAGGAAGAATTACAAGAAGATTCATCAGAAAATTTAACTAAAGACGAGCCGGAAGAAACAAAAAAATCAGAGATGGAAAATGTTGAAATGCTTGAAGTATCAGCCGAAATGGATAAGATTGCGCAGGAAATTGAAAGCATGCCGGAGATAAGCATACCGGAACTTGATATACCTAAGATAGAAATTCCAAATCTTGATTTACCTGATTTGAGCGATGAGGATGCATTAGAGTTAAGCGATTTGACAGATGTTGCGGATTCTAAAGAAGATTCAGAAGCAAAAGAAGATTCAGAATCAGTTGATGGGATGGATGATAATGATGAAGTAGAAGATAGTAAATTAAAAGGATCATTAGATAAATCAGAAGATTATGTTGAATCAGAGCCAGAAGAAGTTGAACCTGCAGAGCAGGAATCAGAGTCAACAGAAGAAGTTGAACCTGCAGAGCAGGAATCAGATGCAGTAGAAGAAGGTAAAGGTTCAGAACAGGAAACAGAACAGAAATCAGCAGAGAAAGAATCTGAAACAAAAGAAGAAAAAGATAATTCAGGAACAAAAATTGTAACAGATGAAGATATGAAGGTGTTTGCAAATTATACAAACATTGAAGGATTGGACGATACAATAAAATACACAATTGAAAAATTAGTCAAAGAATTTGTGCCTGATGGAAATTCTTCAAATGGAAACATAGCAATCAGTGGTGATGAAAAAAGTGGAAAAACTACATTGGCTATTGATATAATCAAGATGGTTAATGCAAAGAGAGGCAGAGCCGGAAGAAGAATTGCTAAAGTAAATGCGGAGGTATTAAACCGAAGAGGATTTACAGCTGCATTAAACAAACTTATGGGAAGCGATTTAATTGTAGAAAAAGCTACAGATTTGAATAGTGAGCAAATAGATGAGATAATTAAGTCTGCTAAACTTTATACAAATGACATGTTGATAGTTCTCGAAGGAGAAACTGATGCAATGGCAGATATGTTTGATGAGAATGAAGAGTTAAAACAGATTTTTGATTATCCTATTCTTATTAAGACTTATAATGTAAAAGAATGGGTAGCTTATGGTGTTCAATATGCTAAAGATAACGGCTTTAATATCAACGAGATGGGAATGCTTGCATTATTTAAAGCTATAGATGACTGGTATGGAACAAAGAAAGAAATCAGTCAGAAGGATGTTGAACAAATATTAGATGCAGCCATAAAAAGGGCAAAACATAAATTAGGCAGAAAAATCGTTGGTATTTTTAAAGCAAAAGATAAAGACGATTTGCAGATATTAAAAGAAGCAGATTTTAATATTAAATAAAAGAAAGGAATTAAAATGGAAAATTTACAGCTTGAAAAAATAGCAAATGAAGTGCGTAAAGGTGTTATTAAAGGCGTACACAGCGCAAAATCAGGACATCCGGGTGGATCATTATCAGTAGCCGACATGTTAACATTTTTGTATTTCGAAGAAATGAATGTTGACCCTAAAAATCCTAAGATGGAAGACAGAGACAGATTAGTTTTATCAAAAGGTCACGTTGCACCTGCTTTATATGCAGTGTTAGCAGAAAAAGGATTCTTCCCTAAGGAAGATTTAACAACTTTAAGACATATCGGTTCTTATTTACAGGGACATCCTGATATGAAGCATACACCGGGTGTTGATATGTCAGCAGGATCATTAGGACAGGGTGTTTCTGCAGCAGTAGGAATGGCTTTAGGCGCAAAGATTGATAACAAAGATTACAGAGTATTTGCAGTTACAGGTGATGGCGAAATTCAGGAAGGACAGATTTGGGAAGCAGCTATGTTTGCAGGAGCAAAGAAGTTAGATAACCTTACTGTTATTGTCGATAATAATAACCTTCAGATTGATGGAACAATTGAAGATGTATGTTCACCATACCCAATTGATAAGAAATTTGAAGCATTTAATTTCCATGTAATTAATATAGATGCTCATAATTTTGATGAAATTAGAGCAGCTTTAAAGGAAGCAAGAGAAACAAAAGGAATGCCTACAGCAATTATTATGAAGAGTATTAAAGGAAAAGGTGTTTCATTTATGGAAAACCAGGCTTCATGGCATGGTGCAGCTCCAAATGATGAGCAGTTTGAACAGGCAATGGAAGAATTAGAGAAAGCAGGTGAAGCATTATGTCAGAAGTAAAGAAGATAGCAACAAGAGAAAGCTATGGTAATGCACTTGTAGAATTAGCTAAAGAGCATGATAACGTAGTAGTATTAGACGCTGATTTAGCAGCAGCTACAAAGACAGGCATTTTCAAAAAAGCAAACCCTGACAAATTCTTTGACTGTGGTATTGCAGAAGCAAATATGATGGGGATTGCAGCAGGACTTTCAACAACAGGTAAAGTTCCTTTTGCAAGTACATTTGCTATGTTTGCAGCAGGAAGGGCTTACGAACAGATTAGGAATGAAATTGGATATCCACATCTTAATGTAAAAATAGGAGCTACACATGCAGGTATTTCTGTAGGTGAAGATGGAGCTACACATCAGTGTAATGAAGATATTGCTTTAATGAGAACAATCCCTGGAATGACAGTTATTAATCCATGTGATGATGTAGAAGCAAGAGCGGCAGTAAAGGCAGCATATGAAATTGACGGACCTGTTTATTTAAGATTTGGACGTTTGGCTGCACCTGTATTAAATAAAGAAGATTACAAGTTTGAAGTAGGTAAGGGTGTAACAATGCGTGAAGGTAAGGACCTTACAATTGTTGCAACAGGACTCATGGTATCTTCAGCTTTGGAAGCAGCAGAAAAATTGGCACAGGATGGAATTGAAGCTACAGTAATTAATATTCATACAATTAAGCCATTAGATGAAGATTTAATTGTAGAATCAGCAAAGACTACAGGTAAAGTAGTAACTGTTGAAGAACATTCAGTTATTGGTGGACTTGGAAGTGCAGTTTGTGACTGCTTAAGTGCAAAATGTCCTACACCTGTTACAAAAATTGGTGTTCAGGATGTTTATGGACATTCAGGACCGGCTGTTGAATTATTAAAAGAATTTGGTTTAGATGGCGAAGGCGTATATAAATCAATTAAAGAAATAATGTAAAAGATGCAATTGATATTAAATTTTTTAAGGAATATATGAATAAAATAAATATCAAATTAAAATAATTAAATGTCAATTTAAAATACAAAAGGATTTGTATTATAAAATAAGCAAAATAGATTTTTAGTTGAAATTTAAAAAATCATTTGCTAGAATACAGTGCATGATAAGAAATGCAAGGGCGCAGACGTAAGAAGTCAGTGCCCTTGTATTTTTTTGTATTAGTAATTATACAGTAATTAATATTTACCGGATGATTACAAATGAGAAGAAAAACTTCTCAGAACTTGGAAAGTGTTTCCCCTTTAAAAATGCTTTCTTAAGTAAAATCTATAGGACAATGAAAAAAGAATGGAGGAATTAGTTATGGACGCAAATGAAATTTTGGATGCAGCTACAAGTAGTAGTTTTGCAATTTGGTTCTTAATTGGTGCAAGTTTAGTATTCTTTATGCAGGCCGGTTTCGCAATGGTTGAAACAGGATTTACCAGAGCAAAGAATGCAGGTAACATTATCATGAAGAACCTGATGGATTTTTGTATTGGTACTATAATGTACATTGTTTTAGGTTTTGGACTTATGATGTCAGAAGATTATGTAATGGGAATTATCGGTATTCCAAATCTTGACATCTTCACAAATTACAGCAACTTCAATTGGTCACAGTTCGTATTCCAGTTAGTATTCTGTGCAACAGCAGCAACAATTGTTTCAGGAGCTATGGCTGAAAGAACAAAATTCAGTGCTTATTGTGTTTACTCAGCAGCAATCAGTTTGATTGTATATCCTATTGAAGCAGGTTGGGTTTGGAACTACGGCGGAAACGGATGGTTACAGAAATTACATTTCGTAGATTTCGCAGGTTCAGCAGTAATCCACTCAGTAGGTGGTATGGCAGCTTTAGTCGGAGCAATTATTCTTGGAGCCAGAATTGGTAAATACACAAAGAAAGCAGATGGAACAATTATTTCAAATGCTATCGGTGGACATTCAATAACACTTGGAGCTCTTGGATGTTTCATCCTTTGGTTTGGATGGTATGGATTTAACGGTGCAGCTGCAACAAACACAGACAGTCTTGCATCAATCTTTATGAATACAACAATCGCTCCTGCAACAGCAACAGTTGTATGTATGATATTTACTTGGATTAAAGATGGAAAACCTGATGTAGGTATGTGCTTAAATGCATCACTTGCAGGTTTGGTAGCAATTACAGCAGGTTGTGCTTCAGTTGATACAATTGGTGCTTTAGTAATTGGTGCAGTTGCAGGTATTTTAGTAGATGTAGTAGTAGAAGTACTTGATAAGAAGTTACACATTGATGACCCTGTTGGGGCAGTTGGTGTTCACTGGGCAAACGGTGTTTGGGGAACAATTGCAGTAGGCTTATTTGCAACAGGTAAAGGCGATACAGTTCAGGCATTTGCAGATGGTTCTTATTACGCAGGTTTATTCTACGGTGGTGGAGCAAAATTATTAGGAATTCAGATTTTAGGTATTGTTGCTATTGATGTATACGCAGCAATCATGATGACAATTGTATTCCAGCTTATTAAACATACAATTGGAATTAGAACAACAGCAGAAGAAGAAATTATTGGTATGGATATATCAGAACATGGTCTTGCATCAGCATATGCAGACTTCCTTCCTACAACACCTTCATACATGGGTGAAAGCGTAGGAGCAGTAGATGTAGCAAATCTTGAACCTGCTACATTATCAATTGGTGAAGCAAAACCAACTGGAAAATATACAAAGATTACAGTTATTTGTAATGAAGATAAATTTGGAACCCTTAAAGACACAATGGCAGCTATCGGTGTAACAGGTATGACAGTTATCCAGGCAATGGGCTGTGGTGTTGAACAGGGAAAGAGTGGTGTTTACAGAGGTGTTAAGATGAGCATGAACCTTCTTCCAAAGGTTAAAGTTGAAATTGTTGTATCAACAGTTGATCCTAATCTTGTAGTAGCAGCAGCTAGAAAAGCTCTTTATACAGGCGGTGTTGGCGATGGTAAGATTTTCGTAACAGATGTAGAAGATGTAATGAGAGTCAGAACAGGTGACACAGGTATTGCAGCACTTTCAAATGAGTAAATACTCAACAATATAATGGATATTTAGGAACTCTGTTCTTAAAATATATTTTACTTAATCTCATTAAAGGGGCCGGTGGTTATCCATCGGCTCCTAAATTTGTTTGCAAATAACGTTCACAGACTGGTATTTACCACTTACTGCTAATAAAATACCACTTACATAAAATCTATTTACATCCACATAATTTGCAAATATAATCATCACATAAGGAGTCAGATATGAAAGTAATCGTAAATGTGGATGAAAACTGCATAGAGGAACAGGTAATAATAAATTGCCACGAACTGAATGAGAATATAATTAATATTCAGAAAACTATCTCAGCGATGGAAAACCAGAGTCTTAAAATTGAGCTTAAACAGGGTGAAAAAGAATTTTATATAGATGTTGGTGAAATTCTTTTTTTTGAAACTGATAACAATCAGGTTATGGCTCATACAGCAAATGAGATATTTTTAACAGGCAGTAAATTATACGAATTGGAGAAAATATTACCATGGTACTTTAGCAGAATATCAAAGTCAGCAATTTTAAATGTAAAGAAAGTGTATGCGATTACAAGAAATCTGACAGCGTCAAGTTTAATTGAATTTGAAGGAACGCCTAAACATGTATATGTTTCAAGGGCATATTACAAGCCGTTAAAAGAAAAATTAGAAGAAATGAGGAATATGTGATGAAAAAAAACAATATTTACTGGGGAATGATATTTATAATAATGGCTGCATTAATTGTAGTTAATGGTCTGGGTCTGATTGAAGGCGTGGGTGTCTGGAGTATAATTTTTACAGTACTTTTTGGTGCTGCATTATTAGATGGAATTGTAAGATTACAGGCAACAACAATATTATTCTCGCTTGCTTTTTTAGCAATTGTCTGGTCAGAGCAACTTCACATTGAAAGTATAACTCCATGGCCGATTCTGTTTGCAGCATTGTTAGGAAGTATTGGAATAAGCATGATATTTGGAAAGAAAAATAAAAAATGGAAAAAAGATTACTCAGGTGGAAATCATTATTACAGCAATAATAGTAGTAATGAAGGAAAATATTTTGATGAAAATGTTAATGTAGAGCAGGATAGCGGAGAAGTAGTAACATGCGAATCAAAATTTGCAGGAACTGTTAAATACATTACTTCAAATAATTTAAAAAAAGTATATGTAAGAAATGAATTTTCAGGAATGTCAATTTATTTAGATAAGGCAAAAGTGCCAAGTAAGAGACTTGAAATAGAAATAAAGAATTCATTTGGAGGAGTGGAAATTTATATTCCGGCTAACTGGATTGTAGAAAATGAGTTAAATTGTTCATTTGGCGGCTACGACGAAGAAGGTACAAAAGCACCAACAGATGCTGAAAGCGTGACAGTTGTTATTAAGGGATCAGCAAATTTGTCTGGCGTTACAATAAAATACATTTAAATATAGAAGTAGTAGCAAAAGAGGTATGAGAAAAATAAACCTATAATAAAATTTAGTATAGAATTAAAAAGCAATCAATTACAATAAAAGAATAAGTATAAGAAAAAAGACTGAACAGTATGCATACACTGTTTGGTCTTTTTTGATTAGAGCATATGCTACAATGCAGAAAATACTTTTGTCTTGTGAATAAATTTTATTAAAGTTTATACACATAGACCATAGGAGGGAAAAAGTAAATTATCAGAATTTGTGTATTATAAATTTTATCATTGACAAAGAAAAGAATAAGTATTAAAGTAATATCAAAATAATATCACTTTAATACTTGGGAGGATAAAGTTATGGATGAAAATGTAAAGTTAAGTAATGTAAAGGAAAGGGAAATTACTAAGAAAAATGGATTCGCAATGTTATTTGCCAATATACTTGGATATGTAGCAACAGTTGTGACGTTTGTACTAGGATTAGTTTTTGCAATAAACTATGAAGATGTTAATGACGTGATATTTGGATTAGGAATCGGTTTATTTGTTGTTAGTTTAGCGTTATTAATTGTATCTATTGTTCTGTCATGTGGACTAAAATCAGTTAATCCTAATGAAGCAATGGTATTTACTCTTTTTGGTGAATATTATGGCACAATTAAAAGTGCAGGATTTTATTTTATAAATCCATTTTGTAGTGCAGTAGTTCCTAACGAAGAAACAACAGGAAATATCTTTGAAATTTCTTCTGATGCTAATGGTAACAGCTCAGCAAAAGTTGCCGGAGTTACAAAAAAGAAAATATCAACTAAGGTTATAACATTAAATAATGAGAAACAGAAAGTGAATGATGCTTTAGGAAATCCGATAATTATCGGAGCGGTGGTTATTTGCAAGATAATTGACCCTACAAAAGCAGTTTTAAATGTTGATAATTATATGAAATTTTTATCAACTCAGTGTGATTCTGTAATAAGAAATATTTCAAGATTGTATCCTTATGATATAATATCAGATGAAAATGAGGATGATAACGAAAAGACTCTACGTGGAAGCAGCCAGGAAATTGCAGATAGTATGGAAGTAGAGTTACAGAAAAAGGTTGAAGATGCCGGAATAGAAATTATGGAAGTTAGAATAACTCATTTGTCATATGCAGAAGAAATAGCTGCAGCAATGCTTCAGAGACAACAGGCAACGGCAATTATTGCAGCAAGACAGAAAATTGTTGAAGGCGCAGTAAGTATGGTTAAAATGGCAATTGACCAACTTGGAGAAGAAGAAATTGTGGTGCTTGATGAAGAAAGAAAAGCTGCTATGGTAAGTAATCTTTTAGTTGTGTTATGTGGAAATAAAGAAGCACAACCAATTGTGAACAGCGGAAGTATTTATTAATAAAAATAGAAAATAATAAATTGAAAATTAATTCATCAGATAATAATGTTAAAATAAGTCAAACAATTGTGCTAAAATAAATTAAAAAAGTTATGACTATTTGAAACTATATATATTGAAAAAACAGTGAAAGGAGCCGGTATGGATAAGGAAGAACAACTTAATAAAAAAGAACTTGAGCTCCAAAAACGTTTAGAAAATATTTCTAATATGGAAAAAGAAATATTAACAAAAGAAAAAAAACTAAAAGAAAAAGAAAAGGCAAAGAAACAGGTGTTGTTAAGACTGTCCCCTTCATTATGGGAAGAGATTGCAGCATGGGCAGAAGATGATTTCCGCTCAATAAATGGCCAGATTGAATATCTTTTAGCGGAGTGCGTAAAAAAGAGAAAAGGAAAATAGTGTAAAAAACAACGGATGATTTTAATATTTCTTAAAATCATCCGTTGTTTTTTTCTATTTTAAAATCATATTTTTTGCATTCCAAAATACTATTTTTTATTTATCTTCCATTCTAATGGGTCACCTAAATCTGTTTCAGAAGATACAAATTCTTCGTCAGTATTATTAATTAATGGAGAAGATGTTCCAAAGTCATTTGATACAGAGTTATTTAATATAGAAGATTCAAAATCATTTAAGCCCAATTCATTTAAATCAGAATTATTAGCTTCTGTAGCGTTTAATTCAGAAGACGCTTTATTGATAGCTTCTGCATCCTGGGAATCACCGGCATTTAAAACATTAAGAGAAGTTTTTACAATTGTTTCAACTTCATCTTCAGTTATACCCATTTTCTTAGCCAACTCTTCAAAAGTTGGAGCACGACCAAGTAATTCAGTAAGGTCTCTGGAAATTTCATCTAATTCATTCATACGGTTAGCCAGATGTTCGCCAACACGGTCTTCGTTAATTTGGTCATTGATGACAAGATTTAATGTATTTCTGATGGCATCATCAACATAAGCTGCAAATTCGTCAGAAGAACCATTAAATTCAGAAAGAGCTATCATTAATCCAATATTTGCTTCCTGAATTAAATCACCATAAGTTACACCCTGCCCACGAAATTCATTTGCAATACCAGCTACTTTTGAAAGTTGAGATTCAACAATTTTATTAGTAACAGAAAGGTCTCCGTTTGCAAGCAAATCAAGTAAATTAGCAAGCTCGGCTTCTGATATTTCATCAATAGCTTCTAAATCCTTTTTATACATTTCAATAAAAGCAAGTTCAGCTTCAGTTTCTACAACTTTACTTTCAGCTGCTTTTACGGTCTCTAATTCCTTAGTCTCTTCTTCCTTAGGATCAATAGTCACTTCTTCAGAAACAATATAATCCATTCCATCAATTTTTATTTTACTTTCCTGTAAGTACTTATATATAAATTCGTATTGCTTTTCATCTTCTATTATGTCATTGAAAAAAGTATGAATGTCTTCAGTAGACACATGGTTTGCATTAGCTGTCGCAAATTCTATTAAAGAAGACAAAGCATCATTAAAAAGTAATTTTTTGTCCATGAATTCTCCAATCCGCTTTTTGTAAAGTAAAAGCAATTTTGATACATAAATGATACATAAAAGCCTTGCAAAAATCAAGGATAATAGGTAACATTATTTTGAAACGGGAAGGTGGATTGAAATGATTAAAAAAATAATAAATTCCAATATAGTAAGACTGATAGGAGCACTTTTATTTTTGACAGTATGTGCAGTAATAGGCGCAGGATTGTCATATGTAAATTATGAATCTAATCCTACTGATGAGGCAGTTGCATATTTCAAAGCATTTTTGGCTCAGGATTATGATACAATATATGGTCTTGTAAATCAGCCAAAGAATACATATATAAATAAAACTGCATACACAGACAGAGTGAAAAAGATAAGAGAATCTATTGTAATTGATTCATATGAAATTTCTGAGCCATATAAAGAAAATGGCAAAAAGACAGTAGATATTATATGTAATAATGAAACAACAGAAACTAACCAGACAATAAAATTGGTATTTGATGAAGTAAAACATGGAATGCAGATTATTCCTGATTATAAAGTAGATATATCAAAAATGCTTGTAAAAAACGTAAATTTTGTTGTGCCGACAGGAGATGCTTTATATATAAATGGAGAAGTCGTAACAAAAGATATGGCTAAGGTCACGACAGACGCGAATACAAATACAGATACATATCATTTTGATAAAATACTTTACGGAGCATATGACGCAAATGCGATAAACAGATATAGCCAGATAGATTTAAAACCTGAAATTATTCAGGAAGGAACTACAATTAATTTCGACGCTACAGCATATCATGCAAATTTAGAATTTGAAGAAAAAATAAAGGCAAATGCAGACAATATGATTACTCAGTTTTATGTTAATGCAAGGGAGAAAAAAGGCAATAATAAAGAGTTAAAAGCATATTTTGCAAATGATAAAAAACTTCAGAAAAAGGTTGATAAATATTTAAAAGAAACAGAAGAAGTATTATATTGGCCGGAAACAAAGAACATTGATAAATATTCAGTAGTTTCATTTGAACCGGGAGAAATGAAACATCAGAGTGTGTATAATAATGACAATACATTTACTGTTACATATGATTTTGTGTATACATATGTGTCCTCTACAGATACAGCAATTTATACGAGTTATGTTTACAGTATAGGCGGGTCGTGCAAAACAAAAATGACTTTAACCTATACATTAAATGAAGATCAAACATTAACCCTTACGGATATAAAAGTTAAAAATAAAAACCAAAAAGAAAAGGGAGAAGATTAATGTCAAAAGAAATTTGGAAACCGGGGAATATGATATTTCCTTTGCCTGCAGTTTTGGTAACGGTAAGTGATAACGAAGGTAATGACAATGTACTGACAGTTGCATGGACAGGCACAATATGTACAAATCCGGCGATGGCTTATGTATCAATACGACCATCGCGACATTCGTATAAGATGATAAAAGAAACAGGAGAATTTGTAATAAATCTGACTACAAAAGATTTGGCGTATGCAACAGATTATTGTGGAGTTAAATCAGGAAGAGATGTTGATAAATTTAAAGAAGCACATTTGACAAAAGAAAAGGCACAGTATGTAAAGGCTCCATTAATAAAAGAAAGTCCGGTGAACATTGAGTGCAAAGTTGTTGATGTAAAAGAATGTGGTTCTCATGACATGTTTATTGCAAATGTATTAGCAGTACACGCAGACAAAGAATATATGGATAAGGATGGAAGATTCCAATTAGAAAAAGCAAATCCAATAGTATATTCTCATGGACATTATTATAGTTTAGGTCAAAATCTTGGAAGATTTGGTTATAGCGTAATGAAGAAAAAGAGAAAAAAATCTGCAAATAAAAAGAAAAGATTAGAAAATAAGAGATAAAAAGTCGAAAAATGCAAAAGCATAGATATTTAGGAAAAGCTACTAGGAAAAAGGCAGGTGGCAGTGTATGGAACAAATTATATTTCATATTGATGTAAATTCAGCATTTTTAAGTTGGACTGCAGTAAAACTGCTAAAGGAAGGCAATGATGTAGATGTAAGAACAATTCCGGCTATCATAGGTGGTGACAGAGAAAAACGTCATGGAATAGTCCTTGCAAAATCAATATCAGCTCAGAAATATGGAATAAAAACAGGTGAGCCGGTGGCTGATGCATTAAAAAAATGCCCTGATATTATGATAATACCACCTGAACATGAGTATTACCGTGAGCAGAGTAGAAAATTTATTTCCATATTAAAAGAATATACTTCGGACATTGAACAGGTCAGTGTTGATGAATGTTATTTTAACTATACGGGAATTCAGAATAAGTTCAGTTCATATATGTCAGCAGCAGAGGTTATAAAAAACAGAATTCAAAATGAATTAGGATTTACAGTAAACATAGGAATTTCTTCTAAAAAAGTATTAGCAAAAATGGCATCGGATTTTGAAAAGCCAAATAAAATACATACATTGTTTCCGGAAGAAATAAAAACAAAAATGTGGCCACTTCCGGTTGGTGAACTGTTTATGGCAGGCAAATCAAGTGTGGAAGTTTTAAATAAATTAGGAATCCATACAATAGGTCAGTTAGCAAATACACCGGTTAATATAGTGGAATCACATTTGAAAAAACACGGGAAAATTTTGTGGGAGTATGCAAATGGAATTGATGATTCAAAAGTAAATGCTACAAAAGAAGATTTTAAAGGAATTGGAAATTCTACAACACTTCCAACAGATTTAGACAAAATAGATGATATAAATTTAGTATTATTACAGTTGGCTGTAAAGGTAAGCGGACGATTGAGAGAGTCCGGACAAAAAGCAAAAACAATTGCCATTGAGATAAAGTATAATGATTTTTCAAAAATGTCTCATCAGACAAGTTTGTATAATGCTACAAATGTAGAAAATGAAATATACGAAAATGCAAAACAGTTATTTAAGGATATTTGGACAGGAAAGCAGGTAAGACTTTTAGGAATAAGAACAGCGAATCTTGTAGGAGAAGATGAGCCGGAGCAAATGTCAATATTTGAGCTTATGAATGAAAAACAATCACAAAAGGTTCAACCGTCCAGAGAAAAAATGAAAAAACTTGATAAGGCATTAGATGCAATAAAAGAAAAATATGGAGAAGATGCCGTGTCAAGGGCAAGTCTTTTGAATAAAGATAAAATAAAGAAACATTAAATACTAATAGCTAATTTTACAAAGTGTAAGCAGTAGCAAAAAATTATAAAATTGATAAAGTATTAAATAGCAACAAATAGAGAAAGGACTGAAAATGAAGGAAAATATTGTTTTAATAGGAATGCCGGGAGTAGGAAAAAGTACAGTAGGAGTAATACTTGCAAAGTTGATGGGATACCAGTTTATAGATGCTGATTTGGTAATTCAGGATAGAGAAAATAAATTGCTTAAAGAAATAATAGCTGAAAAAGGAATAGATGGATTTATTCAGGTAGAAAATGATATAAATAAATCATTAAATCCTAAAAAAGCCATTATTTCAACAGGCGGAAGCGTAGTGTACGGCAGGGAAGCAATGGAACATTTGTCAGAAATTGCAACTGTTGTATATTTAGAGCTTGATTTGGCAAACCTAAAAAAGAGACTTGGCAATTTGAAAAACAGAGGCGTAGTTTTGCGTGATGGACAGACGCTTGATGATTTATTTAACGAAAGAGTACCCCTTTATGAAAAATATGCAGATGTAGTGGTAAATGAAAGTAACATAAATGTAGAAGAAACTGTGCAGTTTACATTAGAAAAAATAAAAGAGTACAAAGGCGAAAAATAGGGCAGATGTAAAAATAGGAAAAAACGAATGTGAATAAAATAATTTGTTAATACAAAGGCGAATAATAAGATAATTCACTTACTTATGAACAAACTCATGTAGGCTTAGAACTTTTGAGCCTGGTAGCATGTGAACAAAATAACAATTTATTTGGAGGCGTTTACAATTAAAAATGAATAGTAAGTATATAAACAAATGCCATGCAGTATCATATGTTGTGGCAGGAATTTTAATACTTATGATAATCCTGTTTAATTTTTCTCAAATGATAATGGAAACATGGGCATATAGTTTTATGATTTTAGAAAATGATAAAACTATAAAAGTTATTCAGGCAAATGATACCTCAGATACACATTTAGCTAAAAATCATAAAGAAAGTGATGGCGCAGTTAAAGAAATTTGCAATACAAAAATATCTTCTATAAAAGGTGAAAAAGCTGACTATTTGGAAGATACAGCAAATAAGGAGTCTTTAAAAAATACAATAAATAAAGATTATTTGAGAAGGACAGCAAATAATGAAATAAACCAAACTGATGATAATTCAGTACAGAATGTATCAAATACTGTGATACAACTTAGAAAACCTGTAAGTGGTGGAGTGACAACTTCAGTATTTGGAGACGTGGTTGACAGAAGAACCACACATTTGGGACACGACTGGGCAGTTGAAGTTGGAACAAGCGTATGTGCGGCAGCAGATGGTACAGTAGAAAAAGCATATTTAAGTGACAGTTATGGATATAATATACTGGTAAATCATGGAAATGGACTAAAAACCAGATACGCTCATTTAAGTAAAATCTTAATTAATTTAGGTGATACGGTTGAACAGGGAAGGATAATAGGACTTAGTGGAAATACCGGAGACAGTACAGGTCCGCATCTTCACTTTGAAGTAATACAAAATGATAAGCATGTAAATCCACTTAATTTTCTTAAATAGGTAACATTTTCAACAAAAAAACATATAATAAATTGTGAAAATGTATGAATTAATCGGTTTACAAAGAGCGATAATGTGTTATAATTAGTCTATGCGTAAAGAAGCAAAGGATAATTGTATTAGAATTTAATTCTCATACAAGTGACATAATAGATAGAAATAAATAGAATTTTAAAGTTAGACCGAATTAGTGAATTAGATGATAAACTATTTCGGTCGGTTTTTGCTTTGAGTTTTTACAACTCAATTATATACATAAATACCCGAGGTGCATAATGGAACGTTATATTATAAAAGGCGGAACACCACTCAATGGAGAAGTGGAGATAAGTGGTGCTAAGAACGCAGCTTTAGGTTTATTAGCAGCGGCTATTATGACTGATGAAGAAGTGACAATAGATAATTTACCTGACGTTAGTGATATTAATCATTTGATTGATGCAATTGCTAACATTGGTGCCACAGTCGATAGAGTAGACAGACACTGCGTTAAGATAAAAGGTGACACAATTACATCATGTGTAGTTGAATATGAACAGATGAAGAAAATAAGAGCTTCTTATTATTTAATTGGAGCGTTACTTGGTAAATTTAATAAGGCCGAAGTAGCTCTTCCAGGTGGATGTGACATAGGAAGCAGACCAATAGATCAGCATATAAAAGGATTTAGAGCTTTAGGTGCAGAAGTTGATACAGAACATGGCATGGTAGATGCCAGAGCAGAGAAGTTATTAGGAAATCATATATTCCTTGACGTTGTATCAGTAGGAGCAACAATTAATGTTATGCTTGCAGCTTCAATGGCTCAAGGTAAGACAATTATTGAAAATGCAGCTAAAGAGCCTCACGTTGTAGATGTAGCTAATATGCTTAACAGTATGGGAGCTAATATCAGAGGTGCAGGAACAGATAAGATTAGAATTGAAGGTGTAGAGAAGTTACACGGAACAGTTTATTCTACAATTCCTGATCAGATTGAAGCAGGAACATTTATGTGTGCAGCAGCAGCAACAGGCGGAAGTGTTCTTGTAAAGAATGTTATTCCTAAACATTTGGAATGCATTTCAGCTAAGCTTATTGAAATGGGTTGCGTAATAACAGAATACGATGATGCGGTAAGAGTTAAAGGTGGAGAATTTATTAGAAATACTCAGATTAAGACGTTACCATATCCGGGATTCCCAACAGATATGCAGCCACAGATGGCAGTTGTACTTGCAATGGCCAATGGTAGCAGCACAGTAACAGAAAGCATTTTTGAAAACAGATTTAAATATGTAGATGAACTTAACAGAATGGGTGCAAGAATTAAAGTTGAAGGCAATACAGCTTTAATAATGGGCGTAAATGGTCTTACAGGAGCACCGGTTTGTGCACCTGACTTAAGAGCAGGAGCAGCGTTAGTAATTGCCGGACTTGCAGCAGAAGGATTTACAACTGTTGAAGATATTGTTTACATTAAGAGAGGTTATGAACACTTCTCTGACAAGTTAAGAGGACTTGGAGCAACAATTGAAAAGGTTGACAGTGAAAAAGATGTTCAGAAATTTAAATTAAAAGTAGGCTGAATATCATAATTGTATTAGGTTAAAAAATATATTTATATAATAAAGAAAGCTATCAATTTAAAGTTGGTAGCTTTCTTTATTGTTAGCGTACTTGAAGGCACGCGTTTTTTATTGTTATAAAAAAGAAAAATCAACTAAATTGATAAATAAAATACAAAATATTAAAAAATATCAATAAAAATGATTAAAAATGTCACTTTAATTCTAGATTTGCATATGTTATTATTATCACAGTTAAAACATAAACAAATGCATAGAAGAGGAACAGTAATTATTGAGCGACTTTCAGAAAGCTGTCGGTTGATGTGAGACAGTAGGAGTGATATAATGAACTCGCCTTAGAGCAGCCGGCTGAACATATTAGTAGGTCAGGACGGATTCCACCGTTAAAGGGAGCGGATGTCATGAGCATCCAGTAAGGGCATGTCTATACATGAAGTAGAGTGGTACCGCGATGATTCGTCTCTATAATATCTTTTGATATTATAGAGCTTTTTTACGTTATAGGGCAATTTGCTACATTAATGTAATAAAGTAAAATAAATCAATTAAAAAACATCAAGGTACAGATTTAGATGCAAGTTACATATATTTATTAAAGGTTAGAAGGAGTAAGAACTATGATGGATTGTACAAAATATGAGAAACAGTATTTTATGCCACCTACACCAACATTTGATTGGGTTAAGAAAGAAAAGATTGAAAAAGCACCAATTTGGTGTAGTGTTGATTTAAGAGATGGAAATCAGGCTTTAATTGAACCAATGAGCTTGGAAGAAAAATTAGAATTCTTTCAGATGTTAGTTAAAGTGGGCTTTAAAGAAATCGAAGTTGGATTCCCGGCTGCATCAGAAACAGAATACAATTTTATGAGAGCATTAATAGAAAGAAACATGATTCCTGATGATGTTACAGTTCAGGTATTAACACAGGCAAGAGAGCATATTATTAAGAAAACTTTTGAAGCTGTAAAAGGATGTAAGCATGCAGTAATTCATTTGTATAACTCTACATCAGTTGCACAGCGTGAGCAGGTATTTAAGAAGTCAAAAGAACAGATTAAAAAGATTGCCGTAGATGGAGCAAAATTATTAAAAGAATTAGCTGATGAAGTAGATGGAAACTTCTCATTTGAATATAGTCCTGAAAGTTTTACAGGAACAGAAGTAGATTATGCATTGGAAGTATGTAATGCTGTATTAGATGTATGGCAGCCAAAGCCTGACAATAAAGTTATAATCAACCTTCCTGCAACAGTTGAAAATTCTTTACCACATGTATTTGCAACTCAGATTGAATATATGCACAAGAATTTGAAATATCGTGATGCAGTTACGATTTCATTACATCCACATAATGACAGAGGATGTGGTGTTTCAGATGCCGAATTAGGATTATTGGCAGGTGCTGACAGAATTGAAGGAACTTTATTTGGAAATGGTGAAAGAACAGGTAATGTTGATATTATTACATTAGCAATGAATATGTTCTCACATGGAGTTGATCCAAAACTTGATTTCAGTGATATGCCACATATTTGCGAAACATACGAAAAATTAACAAGAATGAAAGTTTCTCCACGTCAGCCATATGCAGGTGATTTGGTATTTACTGCATTTTCAGGTTCGCATCAGGATGCTATTTCAAAAGGAATGGCATACAGAGAAGCAGGTCATACAGAAAAATGGAATGTTCCATATTTACCAATTGATCCTAAGGATGTTGGAAGAGCATACGATTCAGATGTAATCAGAATTAACAGCCAGTCAGGAAAGGGTGGCGTAAGCTACATCTTAAAACAGAATTTTGGTATGGATTTACCGGATGGAATGAAGGAAGAAGTCGGATACACAGTTAAGGATGTTTCAGATAAAGAGCATAAAGAATTATCACCAAATTGGGTATACCAGATATTTGAAGATAAATACATTACAAATAATACAGTATTCAGCGTACCTGAATGTCATTTCCAACAGAAAGACGGAATTATAGCTGAGGTTACAATTGCATATGATGACAAAGTCAGAGTTATCAAGAGCACAGGAAACGGAAGACTTGATGCCGTAAGTAATGCATTTAAGCAGTACTTTAACATAAGTTATGAATTGTCAGTATATGAAGAACATTCATTATCAAGAGGTTCATCATCAAAGGCTGTATCATATGTAGGAATCAGTCATAATGGTAAGATGTTCTGGGGTGTTGGAATTGATGCTGATATTATTAAGTCATCAATTCAGGCTTTGACAGTTGCAGTGAATCAGTTAGAAAGTGAAGTAGGAGTAAATGCCTGTAAGGATGACAGATTAAATGAAATAATGAATTATATTCATACAAATTATTTGACAGTAACTTTAGATGAATTGGCTGATGAATTCCATTTGTCAAAACCATATTTATCAAAGTACATTAAAGAAAAATCAGGAAATACATTTGGTGATATCGTTAAAAATGTAAGAATGAAAAAGGCAAGAGCTTTACTTAAGAGTGGAAGCATGACTGTTGAAGCAATTGCAGAAAATGTTGGTTATCAGAATGTTGAACATTTTAACAGATTGTTTAAGAAAAAATATGGAATGACTCCTGTTCAGTTCAGAAACAGCAAATAATTGGGAAAAATAAGATATTCTTAAGTTGTAATCATTATATAATATGGTACAATAATAAGTAACAAATAAAGAGGCGAAAATAAAACGAACAAAGTTCGTTCCTTAAAATATTTTCGCCGACCAGCCGCTGACCGAAGGAAGGGGGCACTACCATATTATAAGGAGGAGAGAAATATATGAGACCAACAAAGGTAAAAGTTTTAGCCCTAACAGCAGCAGTAACAGTTATGTTTACAGGGTGTATGACAGAAAATGCTAATGTAAAGATTAATTCAGATGGAACAGCATCTGCAGTAGCTACAGTAGATATTGATAAAGCAAGCATGGATACATGGTTAACTTCATCAGGACTGACAACTTCAGATATTTCTGATGGAAAAGAAATGAAAGTTGTAACAAAAGATGGCAAGGAATTTTACGAAGCAACAGAAACTTACTCTTCAACAGTTGATAAGATTGGTGAAGTAGTAAAAGAAGCATTATCAAGTGATGCTTATGTAACAAGCACTACATTATACAGTGAAGTAAGTTTGGCACAGAGTGAGTCAGTTGCTATGTACTCAGCTATGGGAATCGACACATCAGCTATTACACTTAACTTTAGCATTGAGTTCCCTGCAGCAATTACATCAACAACAGGAACAATTGATCCTGCTAACCCAAACAAAGCTAATTTTGTTATTAACTTAGCAACAACAAATATGATAGTATTTGCAACAACAGATTCTACAGTAACATCTGATGCAGTTAAAGCAACAGTACAGAAACTTAACCAGGTAGGAAAAGTTAAAGTTAAGAGTCTTAAGGCAAATAAAGTAAAAGGTAAAAAGGCAACAGCTACTTTAAAATTTAAAAAGGCAGCTCAGGCTAAGAATTACCAGATTCAGTGGTCTACAAATAAGAACTTCAAGAAGAAAACAAGTGCTACAGCTAAGAAAGTGAGATACACTATTAAGAACTTAAAGAAGGGCACAAAGTACTTCGTAAGGGTAAGAGCCGCAAAGACAAATTACTGCGGAACAGAAGTTTATGGCGATTGGTCAGTTAAGACAGTTAAAACAAAAAAATAAAACAGATTTTATAATAAAAGCAAATTTATGATAGAATTTGAAAATTAATAAGAACACCGATATATTAATAAGATTAGGAATTTAATCTTTAGATGTTAATATATCGGTGTTTTTAATTGTTAAAAAAAGAAAAGCAACTACTGACAATTTAATATATTAGGAATTTATGGAAAGAAAATAGATAATAAAATTAATGATGTTAGTATAAGGAAAATTAATTAAATTTATATAATGAAAAAATATGACTGTTAACTATTAATAAAATAAAAAATAATAAAAACGTTTCTAAAATAATAATACTTTCATAAAAATGCGTATTGTAATGTTTTTATTTAAGTGGTAAGATTAATGAAAATAGCTTTAAATAAGCTTACATAATACACTACTATCATATATAACAAAATGTTTTGGGGAAGACATTATTACTGAACACAATTTTTATATGTAGTTAGAAGATAAAACTATTTATGAGAGAGAAACCGGCACTTTGTAGGGAAGAGTGTCGGATTTTTTATTTCATTTGGGAAAAACCAAATATAGGAGAAGAGATAAGTTCGATAAATAGGGGAGGTAAATTAAATAATGGATACAATGCTTATTGTAGATGACAATGAGATTGATAGAAATATCATTGCTAATTATTTTGCAGAAGATTTTATGATTCTGGAGGCACAAAATGGAGAAGAGTGCTTTAGAATTTTAAAAGAATACAAATATAATATTGATATTGTATTATTGGACAACTGGTTACCTGATATGACAGGTGTGGATATTCTTAAGGAAAGAAAGTTAGATGAAAGATTTGCAGATATTCCGGTTATTATTGTTACAGTCAATAATGATTCGGTAAATTTAATTGAATCTTTTAAAAATGGAGCAGATGATTACATAACAAAGCCGCTTGTAAGGGAAGTGATTAAGGCACGTGTAAGTAATGTTTTGATTGCTACAAGAAAATACGCAGAAATGCAAAAGAAGAACAGAGAATTGTCTGAACTTTCTGAAATTGATCAGATGACAGGTTTGTATAATAAAATGACAACCGTTAATAAAATTAATCAGCAACTCCATGAACATAAGAATCACATAGATGCAATTATTGTTGTTGATATGGATGATTTTAAATATATAAATGACAGTGAAGGACATTTGATTGGTGACCATGCAATAAGACGAGTATCTAGAATATTGAAAGATAACTTTAGAAAAGAAGATATAATAGGCCGAATTGGCGGAGACGAATTTGTCGTGTTTTTAAATGACATTCCGGATAAAGAAATTGCCAGAAGAAAGGCAAGAGATATTATTCGAATATTTAAAGTAAAGAAAAGTACAGTAATTAAAGGGAGAACTACAGTAAGTATCGGATTAGCATTTGCTGATAGTGAAGTTTATGATTATAAAGAATTATTTGACAGAGCTGATAAAGCTTTAGCAGAAGCAAAGAAATATGGTAAAGCATGTTACCATGAATATGGCGTGGATGATTATGGTACTTATGAAGAAAAAAGAGAAAGCGTTATTGTATATAGTAAAAGCCGAACCATATGTCATGCGATAGATAAGGCAATCAGTAGCAAATATAACGTGATTGAAGTTATTTCGTCAGATGAAATAGATAAAGTTATAAAGCAACAGCGCGAAATTAGGATTATAATTGCGGATTTATCAAATGATGAAGATGATGGAAAATTAATTATGGATTATTTAGATAATAATAAGAATATAGCAGGTATTCCTAAGATAGCAGTTTGTAAGGAAAGCAATATAGAACAGTGTAAGATAGCAATTCAGGGAGGCGTTGTTGATTTGATGATGGAACCTATTGAAAAAGATATTGTGAGAAGAAGAGTATCAAGAATAATTAAAGATGAGGAAAAGTAAATACTAACCATAATATAGTTAGTAATATTCATTTTTAATTTTAATCCAAGCTTTAATAATTAGTTGAATAAATCCTGAAAATAAATATGAAATCTTCGAAAAAGAGGAGGCAATAACCAAATCTTTTTCGGGGATTTTTTATTGACAAAAAGAGGATGTTATGTGATAATAACTTTAATGCTTTAAAGCGTAACGGTTTAAAGCGACGATAAAGGTATGTAACTAAAAGTGGAGGAACAAAATGTTAGTTAAAGTTTTATTATTGATTGTATTTTTTGCAGTCATGATTGGAATTGGTGTGTATACAAGAAAGCATGCCACAGATGTTAACGGGTTTGTATTGGGTTCAAGATCTGCAGGACCATGGATTACAGCATTTGCATATGGAACATCGTATTTTTCAGCAGTTGTTTTTGTAGGATATGCAGGACAGTTTGGTTGGAAATATGGTATTGCTTCTACATGGATTGGACTTGGTAATGCCATACTTGGTAGTTTGTTAGCATGGTTTGTATTAGGTAGAAGAACAAGAGTTATGACTCAGCATATAGATGCTAAGACAATGCCTGATTATTTTGGAAAAAGATATAACAGTGATGCACTTAAAATAGCAGCCAGTGTTATCACATTTGTATTCTTAATTCCATATACAGCATCTGTATATAATGGTCTTTCAAGATTATTTGGAATGGCATTTGACATAACATATAGTACAGTAGTTATTATCATGGCAGTACTTACAGGACTTTATGTAATTCTTGGCGGATATATGGCAACAGCAATCAATGACTTTATTCAGGGGATTGTAATGTTGTTTGGTATTTGTGCAGTTATTTATTCAGTATTAAACGGACAGGGTGGATTTTACAGCTCATTGTCAAAACTTGCAGCACAGGTGCCTGTAGAGGGAGACGTAATCAAAGTTGCAGGTGACGGAATATTTGCATCATTTTTTGGACCTGATCCATTAAATCTTTTAGGAGTAATTATTTTAACTTCATTAGGAACATGGGGACTTCCTCAGATGGTTGGTAAATTCTATGCGATTAAAAGTGAAAAATCAATCAAGACAGGTATGATAGTTTCAACTGCATTTGCAGTAGTTGTTTCAGGTGGATGTTATTTCTTAGGAGGATTTGGAAGATTATTCTCTGATAAAATTGATATTGCAACCGGTGGATATGATTCAATTATCCCTACAATGCTTTCAACACTTCCTGATATATTAATAGGTATTGTAATTGTGTTAGTATTATCAGCTTCAATGTCAACACTTTCCTCATTGGTACTTACATCAAGTTCAACAATTACAATTGACTTTTTGGGAACAACGGTATTAAAGAAAACGGCAGAAAAGAAACAGGTATTACTTATGAAAATTTTCGTAGTAGTATTTGTAGCAATTTCAGTAATTATCGCATTAAATAAAGATAGTATTCCTAATATTGCTCAGCTTATGGGTTACTCATGGGGAGCTTTAGCAGGAGCATTCCTTGCGCCATTTATGTATGGATTATATTGGAAGAAAGTTACAAAGGCTTCTGTATGGGCAAGTTTTATTTTCAGCATCATAGTTACTGTGACAAATATGATTTGGGGCTACATACAGTCACCAATTAATGCAGGTGCATTTACAATGCTTGTAAGTTTAATCCTTGTACCTGTTATAAGTTTAATAACACCTAAGATGAAAAAAGAAGAAACAGATAAATTATTTGAATGCTTTGAAGAAAAGGTAGAAGTTCCTGTAAAGGATGCTTTGGATTAATAAAAATATAAAAATAATTTTTGAGAATTCAGGTAAATTGAAAATATAGAAAGTCTTTAGTCATTGACTTACATAAAATCTCTGTTTATAATTTTATGGTGAGCGTAAGCTTAGATACATAAAATAGAATAAACTGTTCAACAACACAAGGGCAGAAGAAAATGGAGGAGTACAATAATGCAGGAATTTAAACCGGTAAAAGAAGGAAAAGTACGTGAGATTTACGATAATGGAGACAATATGATTATTGTTGCAACAGACAGAATCTCAGCATTTGATGACATCTTAAAGAACAAGATTACAGACAAGGGTGCGGTTTTAACACAGATGTCAAAATTTTGGTTTGATTATACAAAGGATGTTGTTCCTAACCATATGGTATCAACAGATGTTAAAGATATGCCGGAATTTTTCCAGAATGACAAATTTGCTGGCAGAAGTATGATGTGTAAGAAGTTAGAAATGCTTCCAATCGAATGTATCGTTCGTGGATACATTACAGGAAGTGGTTGGGCAAGTTACAAGGAAAATGGAACAGTTTGCGGAATAAAACTTCCTGAAGGTCTTGTAGAATCAGATAAGTTGCCTGAACCAATTTATACACCAAGTACAAAGGCAGAAATCGGACTCCATGATGAAAATATTTCATTTGAACAGAGTGTAGAAGTACTAGAAAAAGCATATCCTGGAAAAGGTGCAGAATATGCAGAAAAGATTAAAGATTGCACAATTGCTTTATATAAGAAATGTGCAGAATATGCTTTAAGCAAAGGAATCATTATTGCAGATACTAAATTTGAATTTGGTTTAGATGAAAATGGAAACGTAGTAATTGGTGATGAAATGTTAACACCTGACAGCTCACGTTTCTGGCCACTCGAAGGATATAAACCGGGACAGGGACAGCCTTCATTTGATAAGCAGTACGTAAGAGACTGGTTAAAAGCTAACCCTGACAATGATTTACTTCTTCCGGATGAAGTTGTTGAAAAGACAGTTGCTAAATATAAAGAAGCATATGAATTATTAACAGGTGAAAAATTTGCATAGTTTGATATGTATATAAACCTTTAAAATCCCCATAAAATTTGATTGTGCGATTTAAAAGCATAATTGAATTTTATGGGGATTTTTTTGCAAAAGTGATGAGTGATAAAAAATTATCTGGTATAGTCTTAGTAAAGAAAGCAAAAATGGGGGACTTAACGATGGTTGAGATTTAAATAAATGTAATATATGCTACTCAGAAACAGCAATACGAAAGAGTTACACTTCCGAAATAATCTTAATGCGAGAAATTTTAGATAATAATTGTTGATGTTTTTTACGGATAAATTTTTCTTTTTTGATTTCATCCGTAAATATAGTAAAAAATCCAAAAACAAATCCTATATACAATCTACAAGCAAACCCCAAATTATAAATCCCAACGAAAATCCCCCAAAAACAAACCATAAACACAATCTACAAGCAAACCCTGCTTTCCCACTATATAAATATCCCTCAAAATACATCTCCACATTCATTGACGAATATATCCTAATTAGGTATAATTTACTTTATGAGTTTAAAGCAAAAAAGCAGTAAATTATGCTAAATACAAAATAATATGAAGTGCATTTGTATTGCACTATCAGTTTTATACATAATGACGAAAGGCAGGTTACATATTTTGAGTAAAAAAATTATGTTAGGTAACGAGGCGATTGCCAGGGGAGCATACGAAGCAGGAGTTAAAGTTACTTCAGCTTATCCTGGAACACCTAGTACAGAAATTAGTGAAAATGTTGTTAAATATCCGGGAATTAAGGCTGAATGGGCACCAAATGAAAAAGTAGCAACAGAAGTTGCAATTGGTGCATCTATGGCAGGCGTACGTTCAATGTGTATGATGAAACACGTTGGTGTAAACGTTGCATCTGACCCATTATACACAGTATCTTATATCGGTGTTAATGGTGGTATGGTTTTAGTTGCAGCAGATGACCCTGGAATGTACAGTTCACAGAACGAACAGGATTCGAGAATGGTTGCAAGAGCAGCAATGGTTCCTGTTGTAGAACCATCAGACAGTGAAGAAGCAAGAGTATTTACAAAGAGAGCGTATGAACTTTCAGAAAAATATGACACTCCTGTAATTCTTCGTTCAACAACAAGACTTTCACATTCACAGGGAATTGTTAATCTTGAAGAAAGACAGGAAATAGAAGATAAGCCATATGAAAGAAATGTAGCAAAAAATGTTATGATGCCGGGAAATGCAATTAAGCGTCATATTTTTGTAGAAGAACGTTTAAAGAGAATGGCAGAAGATGCATGTACATTAGACATTAATAAAGTTGAATACAACGATAAAAAGATTGGTGTTATTACAAGTGGTATCGTATATCAGTATGTAAAAGAAGTATTACCTAATGCATCAGTTCTTAAGTTAGGATTGGTAAATCCACTTCCTATGAAACTTATCGAAGAATTTGCATCAAAGGTAGACACATTATATGTTATAGAAGAATTAGAGCCTGTAATAGAAGAACAGGTTAAGGCTCATGGAATCAAATGTATTGGAAAAGAAATTTTTACAGTACAGGGTGAATACAGTGCCAATATGCTTAGAAAAGCAATCTTAAAAGAAGATTTAGATTTAGATACACCTGCACAGGCACCGGCAAGACCACCAATTCTTTGTCCGGGATGTCCTCATAGAAGTACATTCTCAGTATTAAAGAAATTAAAAATTCATGCAGCAGGTGATATCGGATGCTACACATTAGGAGCTGTAAATCCTTTAAATGTAGTAGATACAACAGTTTGTATGGGTGCAAGTATTTCAACACTTCACGGTATTGAAAAAGCTAAAGGAAAAGATTTCATAAAGAACTGGGTTGCAGTAATAGGTGATTCAACATTTTTACATACAGGTGTTAATTCACTTATGAACATGGTTTACAATCAGGCAACAGGAACAGTTATGATTTTAGATAACTCAACAACAGGTATGACAGGTCATCAGGATCACTCAGCAACAGGAAAAATGTTAAATGGTGAACCAACATACGCTATTGATTTAGTAGATTTGTGTCATGCAATCGGTGTAAAGCATGTAGAAGTTGTAGATGCATTTGATATTAAGAAATTGGAAGAAGTAATTAAGACAGAAGTTGCAAGAGATGAAGTTTCTGTTATTATTTCTCAGTCACCATGTGCATTGCTTAAGTCATTTGTGCCAAAGGGCAAATGTTATACAATTCCTGAAAAATGTAAGAAGTGCGGAATGTGTCTCGTACCGGGATGTCCTGCAATTACAAAGAATGAAGACGGAACAGTTTCAATTGATGCAACAATGTGTAACGGTTGTGGATTATGTATGCAGAATTGTAAATTCGATGCAATTGGATTAAAAGAGAGAGGTGACAAATAATGGCAGATACAAAGAATATTATGATTGTTGGTGTAGGCGGACAGGGTACACTTCTCACAAGTAGAGTTTTAGGTGGAATCACAATTGAAAGCGGATATGATGTAAAACTTTCAGAAGTTCATGGGATGGCACAGCGTGGAGGAAGCGTTGTTACATTTGTAAGATATGGAGAAAAGGTAGCTGAACCAATTGTTGAAGAAGGTCAGGCAGATGTATTAATCGCATTTGAACGTCTTGAAGCATTAAGATATGCACATTTTCTTAAAAAAGACGGTGTAATTATCGTAAATGACCAGAGAATAGACCCAATGACAGTAGTTACAGGATTAGCAGAATATCCTGAAAACATTATTGAAAATCTTAGCGAAAAACACAAAGTAATTGCGGTAAATGCGATGGATGAAGCATTAAAACTTGGAAATTCAAGAGTATTTAATGTAATTATTTTAGGCGTTGCTGCAAAACATATGGATTTTGAAAAAGATAAATGGATTGAAGTTATAAAAGCAACAGTTCCACCAAAGACAGTAGACATTAATATTGCTGCATTTGAAAAAGGATACGAATTAGCATAATAAAAATAAACAGTAAAGAAGGTGTAGTTGTGATAATTGATACACATACACACACTTTTCCGGATAGAATTGCCGCCAGAGCATTAGCCGGAATGGAGAAGAGTATTGTCGATAAACATGATTGGAATGTGAAGATAAAGGTGGCAGGAACAAGAGATGCACTTAGTGAATCTACAAAGAAAAACGGTGTCGATATTTCTGTGGTTGTTCCTGTGGCAACAAAACCTGAACAGTCTGCAAGTATTAATGAATTTGCGGCACAAACTAATGAAAAAACAAAGGAAACAGGCGTATTTTCATTAGGCGCAATACATCCTGACAATGAAGATTATAAAGATATATTAGATGACATTAAGAAAAAAGGATTAAAAGGAATTAAGGTTCATCCTGACTATCAAAAGGTTGAATTTGATGACCCAAGATATCTTAGAATTTTTAAATATGCAGATGAACTTGGTCTTGTAATTGTAACACACGCGGGAGAAGATATAGGTCTTCCGGAAAAGATTCACTGTACACCTGATATGGTGCTTAATGTACTAAACAAAGTTAATCCTAAAAAATTAGTCCTTGCTCATATGGGTGGATGGAATTTATGGGATGAGGTAGAAGAAAAATTAGTGGGAAAAAATGTCTATTTTGACACGGCTTTTTCTTTTGAAAAAGGTATTCCCCACTTAGAAAAAGAACAATTTTTAAGAATTGTTGAAAAACATGGTGCAGATAAAATTTTATTTGCAACAGACAGTCCGTGGTCTGATCAGGGATATACACTTGAAAGATTAAAAGAATTTGGAATGCCTGAAAAAGCATTGAACCTTATATTAGGGGAAAATGCAAAAAAACTATTTGAATTTTAATGAGGTAGAGAAATGCCAATCACAGAGATTTTAGAGAAGAACGCAAAAGAATACGGAAAAGATGTCTGCTTAGTAGAAATTAATCCGGACTTGCAGGAAAAGAAAAGAGTAACATGGAGAGATTACGAATTAATCGAATCCAATCCAATGTGTCAGTATAGAAGAGAAATTACATGGCACGTATTTAACGAAAAAGCAAACCGTTTTGCAAATCTGCTCATTAGCAGAGGAATTAAGAAAGGCGACAAAGTAGCAATTCTTTTAATGAACTGCTTAGAATGGCTTCCAATTTATTTTGGAATTTTAAAGGCAGGAGCTTTGGCTGTCCCATTAAATTTCAGATACGCAGCAGACGAAATAAAATACTGTGTTGAACTTGCAGAAGTAGATGTATTAGTATTTGGACCTGAATTTACAGGCCGTGTAGAAGAAATCGTTGATGAAATTGATGAAAAGAGAATTTTATTCTATGTAGGTGGTGACTGCCCAACATTTGCTGAAGATTATGATAAGTTAGCAGCAAATTGCCCAAGCTATTCACCTGACATTAAATTAACAGATGATGATTATGCGGCAATTTACTTTTCATCTGGAACAACAGGTTTCCCTAAAGCTATTTTACATAAACACAGAAGTTTAATGCATGCAGCAAAAGTTGAACAGAAACATCATGGACAGACTAAGGATGATGTATTTCTTTGCATTCCTCCACTTTACCATACAGGCGCAAAAATGCACTGGCTTGGAAGTTTTCTTGTGGGAGGCAAGGCAGTATTGCTTAAAGGTGTTACACCAAAGACTATTCTTGAAACAGTGTCAAATGAGCAGTGTACAATTGTATGGCTTTTGGTACCATGGGCTCAGGATATTTTGCTTGCAATAGAAAAAGGCGATGTTAAGCTTGAAGATTATAAATTAGACCAGTGGAGACTTATGCATATTGGTGCACAGCCGGTTCCACAGAGCTTAATTAAAAAATGGAAAACAATTTTCCCTCATCATCAGTATGACACTAACTACGGTCTTAGTGAATCAATTGGACCTGGTGCTGTACATTTAGGAGTCGAAAATATTGACCATGTTGGTGCAATCGGTGTTCCGGGATATGGATGGAAAGTTAAGATTGTGGATGAAAATGGTGTAGAAGTTAAGCAGGGAGATGTTGGTGAATTAATCCTTAAAGGACCTGGTGTAATGGAATGTTATTACAACGACCCTAAGGCAACAGCAGAAACGCTTAAAGATGGTTGGTTATACACAGGAGATATGGCTGAGCAGGACAGTGAGGGATTTATATACCTTGTAGACAGAAAGAAAGACGTTATTATTTCCGGTGGTGAAAATATTTATCCGGTTCAGATAGAGAATTTCTTAAGCAAACATCCTGATATAAAAGATGTAGCTGTAATAGGTATTGCTGATACAAGATTAGGTGAAATATCAGCTGCAATTATTGAATTAAAACCAGGTGTAGCAACAACAGAAGAAGATATTAATAATTTCTGTAAGGAACTTCCACGTTACAAGAGACCTAGAAAAATTATTTTTGCGGATGTACCTAGAAATCCAACAGGTAAGATTGAAAAACCTAAGTTAAGACATATGTATAACAGCGAAAACTTAGTAGATGCCCAGAACAGAGCGTAAAAGGGTAAATAATTAAATAAATTAAGATAATGCGAAAAGGCATAGCCCATAGAATTAAATTCATGAGTTGTGCCTTTTTTTGGCTCTTAAAATTTATGAATAAACAGAACATATTATATTAAATTAAATATAACGGTAAACAATATATTGACACACAAAGTATTAGAGAATAATATATGTATATATCAAAGGGACAATACAATTTATAGGAGGAGCGATATGAAAAAGTATTTGGCAGGAATTACAAGTGCAATTGCAACACTAGCATGTATCTTGGCAAACTATCTGGTGAGACTTGTTAATAAGGAAGTTTCAATGTCTTATAAGGCATGGGAAGGAATAGGAAAAGAGATTATTATTTACATAGTCTTAGGATTGATTATTGGATATAATATTTATGTATTAAGCAAAAATATTAAGAATAATACAATCACAATAATAGTTGCCGTAATTGTTAACATAGTAATTGCAGCTATTATGTTTTATTGGTGGGATCAGGTATGGACAATAGTTTTATTAGTGGGAAGTTATTTAACACTATTATTAACAAAGATAATTGAAAAAGAAGCATAAATAATAAAAGCGATAGAGTTCTGATATGAATCCACAACACAAGTTGAGATAATATCATTAATTCTATCGCTTTTATATTTAAAGGAAAGAGGAGGACACAGAGATGAGAAAAAGAAGATGCAAATGGGGAATTTGTTTCACTGCTTTATTAGTATGTGTAATGAGTGCAAGTGTTTTTGCGGCAACAGCTAGTAGAACAACTGTATATGCAGATTCAGAAGATAAATCGATTCAACTGGAGTACAGATGCTATGATACAGAAAAAGATAGAGGAATAATTATGGATTAAAATTAAATATAGAAGAGGCAGTTGCGTCTGTGATTAAATCACTAAAGCAACTGCCTCTTCTTAGATAAGTATATTACTGCCGGATTATTCCGGTAATATTATTCAATTTTATTTAAACTGGTGATTCTGTATCTGTAATCTGCATCCCGGTACATAACCACTGAAATATAAGTAACTGCTCATGTCAATGTTTTTATTATTATAAGAAACTGTATTGTCTCCATTTAAAACATCTTTAGCAGCTTTAATACAGTCAGAATTTAAACTTCCACTGTCGTATAATGATAATGATCTGCTAAGAGAACCATTTCTTGCAGGAGTAAATTGACCACTCTGATAAACAACTCCGCTAACTGTGTTAGGGAAGAGTGAAGATTTTACTCTGTTCATAACTACAATTCCTACAGCTTTCTTACCGGCATAAACCTGATTGCCTGATTCACTGTAAATAATTGAAGAAAGCATTCTTAAATCACTGCTGTTGTAACGATTCTTAACTGTTATATTAACTGTTCCGTAAGTTGAACCATTAACTTTACTTGTTATTGTAATTGTTGCCTTGCCGGCCTTTAAACCGGTAACAGTACCTTTCTTTGAAACCTTGGCAACTTTCTTGTTGCTTGATTTAAAAGAATAGTAATCAACATTATTACCATTGCTTTTTAAAAGTTTCTTTATCTTGTATGTCTTATTTACCTTAACTGTCTTCGTAATACTTATCTGTGATTTGTTTGTTGAATTAATATCTGCGTTTACCATTGTAATGCTTGATGCAATAAGCATAAATGCTATCATTAGTAAACTATAAATCTTTAATTTCACAACGACCTCCAAATGTTACGCTTATATTTTACAAATGTTACAAATTTGTTACGTTTATTAATAATGCCTTAAAAAACAGTTTTTGTCAAGGGTTTTCTTAAAGGAATAATATGACAAACCGTAATAAATAATAAAAAATGAGAACAAAAACGAAAAAAATCGAATTAATTTGTTACGGTTTGTAACAATTGAAAATGGAATATATAGTGAATGAAAAGAGTGGTTCATACAAGTACTTGATGAAAATGCAATATATCATATTTTAAGTTGCAATGACTCATAAAATTTATTTATAATAAGAAAAATTTTTTGGATATTGTAACATTTATGCTAATTGACAAATATAAAATTATATGTTACTTTTTTCAGAAGAAAAGTATATAAATTAACTGCCACCGGGTAGTAGCGTATAACGCTGGAGTTCATATCGTTAGGTCTTTGAAGATATGAAGTTCCGGCGATTTTTTTGTAATAAATAACAGAAGAAAATAGTGGACGGCAGAATTTGTGTAATAAAAGAATAATGAAATGCTAAACAATATTTTTAAAATAGAAGGATGGAATAATGAACAGTAACTTAAAAGAGTTTATTAAATATACAGTTTTTAATGTTTTAGGAATGATAGGGTTGTCATGCTATATATTAGCAGATACTTTCTTTATATCATTTGGACTAGGTGCAAATGGACTTGCGGCTCTAAATTTGGCACTGCCGGTTTACAGCGTTATTAACGGAAGTGGGTTAATGCTTGGAATAGGTGGAGCTACTAAATATGCAATAATGAAAAATCAGGGAAATAAGAAGTATAATGAAAGTTTTATGAATACAGTGTTTATGGCAATCGTTATTGGAATAATATTTTTCTTAACAGGGATAATTTTTTCGGGAAATATAGCAACGCTGTTGGGGGCAAATAAACAGGTTTACCATATGACATCTATTTATTTAAAAGTTCTTCTCATGTTTGGTCCGGCATTTGTATTAAGTAATGTAATGAATGCATTTGTTAGAAATGATGGAAATCCCAGACTTTCTATGATAGCAATGTTAGTAGGTAGTTTTGGCAATATTATTTTAGATTATTTATTGGTAATTAAATTTAGCATGGGAATGTTTGGAGCTGTCCTTGCAACCGGATTTTCGCCGATTATGGGACTTATGGTGTTATCGGGACATATTGTTTCAGAGAATAGCAACATTAAATTTAAAGTAGCAAAAATAAGAGCGTCATTTATTAAATCAATAATAATGCTTGGAATTCCTTCGTTTGTTGCAGAAATGTCATCAGGCATAGTGATTTTTGTGTTTAATATAATTATATTAGGCTTACAGGGAAATGTAGGGGTGGCAGCATATGGTGTTATTGCAAATTTAGCCCTTGTAGTGATTTCAATTTACACAGGTGTAGCACAGGGAAGCCAACCTTTGTTTAGTGCGGCATATGGGAAAAATGACAAGAAGATGCAGAAACAGTTATTTAAATATGCAATTACTGCTGTAACTTTGATTTCTATAGTAATATATGCAGTTATTTTGTTATTTGCAAATCCAATTACTTCTATATTTAATGGCGAAGGAAATATGCAGCTTCAGGCTATAGCAGTTAAAGGAATGTATTTATACTTTACTTCAATTTTATTTATTGGAATGAATATTGTGATGGCTACTTATTTTGCTGCAAGAGAAAAAGTAATTCCTTCATATATAATATCTTTTGGCAGAGGGTTTGTGGTTATAATTCCAATGGCGTTTATAATGAGTTTTCTATGGAAAATGACAGGTGTATGGCTGGCAATGACTGTAACTGAGGGAATAATTGCTGCTGTCGGAGTGGCACTAATAAAAAAAGCTTAGACCTTTAAGGTCTAAGCTTTTTTATATAAATTATTTAAACATATGATGTGCAATTCTAAATTTACTTCTGTAAATATATCTGCTAAAGAATAATGTCTTTGTCATGTTGATAGTTGAGTTCTTGTAAACAACTGTCTTATTACCATTTAATGCTTCCTTAGCTGCTGCAATACAGTCAGGATCCATTCTTCCGCTATCATATAATGCTAAAGATCTGTTAAGTGAACCGTTTCTTGCAGGAGTGAACTGTCGTCTCTGATAAAGAACACCTTTAATTGTGTTAGGGAAGAGACTTGATTTCATTCTGTTAGCAACTACAATACCAACAGCTTTCTTTCCGGCATATGGTTCTCCACATGCTTCACTGTAAATGATAGATGACATATATCTTAACTGACTTGCTGTGTAACTGCTCTTAACATCAAGATTAACAGTGGCATATACTGAATCATCTGTGTCAGAAGTAACAGTAACAGTTGTTGAACCTGTCTTAAGACCGGTAACAGTACCTGCCTTTGAAACCTTAACTACAGTTGAGTCATCAGCTGTAAAAGTCATATCTTTTACTGATTCAGAATCAAGATTTAATGATTTCTGTAATTTGATTTTCTTGTTAACTTTAACTGATTTATTAATATCTAATGTATTGTCTGTGTTATCTGTACTAGTTATATTGTTGTATGAATTTTCTGTTGATGTTTCTACTTCTGAAGCTGTTGATGTTTCAGTTGCTACTGTATTAGTATCAGGTATTGAAACTGAATCATCAGCGTGTACTGTTACAAGTCCTACTGCTGCAAACATAAAAGTAAAAACTAAAGAACTGTAAATTTTACGTTTCAAAACTAACCTCCAATTATTATATAATTAATTACGAATAATTATTACGAAAAGTCGTAAATTTATTACAAAAATATTACGCCTATTAATAATGCCTTAAAATTCAAAAAATGTCAAGAGTAGGACACAGTCTTTTAACATATTTAAGAATAGGATAAAGAAAGATAAATAAGTTGCAATGAATAGTTTGTTTTGTTAAAATTTAAAAAGGTTTTGCCGTATAAATGGGCATTCTGAGCAAAAATGGTTAAAAATTTTTTTTAACAAATATATAGAATAAATAAAAAGAAAGTAAAAAATAAAAAAATTTACTAAAATATATAAAAATTTCGTTTTTTTGTGAAAATTATTGAAATTTGAAATAATTAGAATAATGAAAAGAGGCATTAATTTGAATATATTATCAGTTGAAAATATAACACATTCATTTACGGAAAGAAAATTATTTGACAAAGCAAGCTTTTATCTTCATGAAGGAGACAAAGTAGGTGTTATTGGCATAAATGGGACAGGAAAATCTACATTATTAAAAATAATGGCAGGAATAGAAGAGCCGGATGAAGGAAAAGTAATTAAGGCATCGAATTTAATGATTCACTATTTGCCACAGAATCCTAAGTTTAATGATGAGGATACGGTCATAGAAAGTGTACAGAATATGGTACATCATCATGCAAATGAAAATGAACTTATAGAAGCTAAAAGTATGATGACACGTTTAGGAATAACGGATTTTGAACAGAAAACAGGAGAATTGTCAGGAGGACAGAGAAAAAGACTGGCTTTGGTTTCGGTGTTGCTTACACCATGTGATATTTTAATTTTAGATGAACCTACAAACCATTTAGATAGCACAATGGCTGAGTGGCTTGAAAATCAGCTTAAGGTATTTAAAGGCGCTCTTGTAATGGTAACTCATGACAGATATTTTTTAGATAGTGTAACAAATAGAATAATCGAACTTGATAAAGGAAAGATTTACAGTTATCAGGAGAAATATTCAGGATATTTGCAACGTAAGGCAGAAAGAGAAGCGAGTGACAAAGCCAGCGAACGTAAACGCCAGAGTATTTTAAGAAAAGAAATTGAGTGGATGCAAAGAGGTGCAAGAGCAAGGTCTACGAAGCAGAAAGCTCATATTCAAAGATATGAAAATTTGAAAAATCAGCAGGGAATAGTAGAGGATGAAAAAATTGAACTTAGCAGTATAAAGTCCAGAATGGGAAGAACAACCATCGAAATTGAAAATATTTCTAAGGCTTACGGAGACAATGTGTTAATCAAAGATTTTACATACAATTTCCTGAAAGGTGACAGAGTCGGATTTGTAGGAAAGAATGGATGCGGAAAAACAACTTTGATGAAGATTATTGATGGCCGAATTAAGCCTGACAGTGGAAATATTAATATTGGACAGACAATTAAGCTGGGTTATTATACTCAGGAAATTGAAAATGACAAAGATGCGGGAATTGCTTATATGGATTCTGAAGACAGAGTTATTGATTACATTAAAAATACTGCTGAATTTGTCAGAACTGAAGAAGGGCTTGTTTCGGCATCAGTTATGCTTGAAAGATTCTTGTTCCCATCATCACAACAGTACAGTAAGATTGGCAAATTATCGGGTGGTGAGAGAAGACGATTGAATCTTCTAAGGGTTCTAATGGAAGCACCAAATGTTCTTATTTTAGATGAACCTACAAATGATTTAGATATAGAGACGATGACAATATTGGAAGACTATTTAGATAGTTTTGATGGAATTGTAATTACTGTTTCTCATGACAGATATTTCCTCGACAGAGTTGTAAGAAGAATATTTTCTTTTGAAGGAAATGGTGTGATTCGTCAGTATGAAGGTGGTTACACAGATTACATTAATAAAAAGAAGGAAAATGAAACACCGGAAGAAAATATTTTTTCAAATTCAAAGTCAAAAAATTCTTCAGAAGATAAAAATGGTAAGTCAGACTATAAAAATAGAAATAAAAAATTGAAATTCTCTTACAATGAGCAGAGAGAATATGAAACCATAGAAGATGACATATCTAAATTAGAAGAAAAACTTGAAAAATTAGATGATGAAATGAACAAAAATGCAACTAATTCTGTAAAACTAAAAGAATTGATAGATTCTAAAGAAGAAACAGAAACTCTTTTAATGGAAAAGATGAACAGATGGGAATATTTAGAAGATTTGGCTAAAAAAATAGAAGAGCAGGGAAGGTAAATATTTTTATAGAAATGATAACCATAAAATAAAGGCAAGGGAAAATTTTTCCATTTGCCTTTTTTCTAATATAATAAAGTCTGTTAATGAACAGATTGTTCAGTTATTAAAAATGTCTGATAGAATATTTTCATAATATTCCTTGTTTACTGATTATCAGATACTTTATCTAAACACTCTAAGAATTTCTCATGGTATTCAGTCATGTTGTTTTTTAATGAAACAGGTCTTCCGTTTTTACTTAAAAAGCAATGGCTTGTAATGCCTCGAGTTGTTACTTTGCCGGATTTTTTATCAACTATTTCATAATTTAATTTCATACGAATGCCATTGTATTCGATAAGGCTAACCTTAATAAGCATTGTTTCGCCAAACTGAACCATACGCTTGTATTCACATTGAACACTAAGAACAGGTGACATAATACCATTCTCTTCTAATTCTTTATAAGGTATACCTAAGGAATCCATAAAAGCAATTCGGGCTTCTTCAAAATATCTTAAGTAATTTGAATGATGAACAACTCCCATCATATCAGTTTCATAGTAATTTGCTTTTCGCTCATATGTAAATGTCATATTAAAAATCCCTTCTATCTTAATTTAAATCATTGCATCTTTAATTTTTATCAACATTACTAGTATACATCATTTTACAAAAATGTGTTATCAAAAATATTGACAATAAAAATGCGATTTTGTATAGTGTATCTGGGTTTAGTTTTACTAAACATTAAGGTTAGTATTTGAAAATAAAGGAAAAAATAATGGATATAGGATTTAAGATAAAAGAATTGAGAATGGAGAGGGGATTAACGCAGGAAGAACTGGCTGACAGGGCAGAACTTTCTAAGGGGTTTATTTCTCAGGTTGAAAACAATCTTACATCTCCATCAATTGCAACATTGACAGATATTTTGCAGTGTCTGGGAACGGATTTAAAAGATTTTTTTAATGATACGAAGGATGAGCAGATAGTCTTTTCGAAAGAGGATTATTTTGAAAAAAATGATAGTGAATTAAAGAATTACTTACAGTGGATAATCCCTAACGCCCAAAAGAATACGATGGAACCGATTCTTCTTACATTAGAACAGGGAGGTTCGACGTATCCGGACAACCCTCATGAGGGAGAAGAATTTGGATACGTATTAAAGGGAAGCGTGGAAATCCATATAGGTGGAAAGATTTATAAGGCAAAAAAAGGCGAGTCATTTTATTATGAAGCAAAATACAACCATCATATAGAATCAAAAAAAGGTGCAACAATAATATGGGTAAGTTCACCACCGAGTTTCTAAAAATATCGAAACAATAATGGTAAGTTTATCACTTGATTTATAACGACGACTAAGAACTACCATAAATTTATAGGTGTGTTGATTAACGTATATAATTGTAAAAAATTGGAACTATTAAAAAGATTGGAGGATGTACAGTGAGTAATAAGATTATTGAATTAAAAGGAATAACAAAGACATTCGATGACCAGCAGGTTTTAAAAGGAATAGATTTAAATATATATGAAAATGAATTTTTGACATTGCTTGGACCTAGTGGATGCGGAAAGACAACACTTCTTAGAATTTTAGGCGGATTTGAATCTGCAGACAATGGAGAGGTATTGTTTAATGGCAAAGATATTGCAAAGGTTCCGCCATATAAAAGAGAAATAAATACGGTATTTCAGAAATATGCTCTTTTTCCATTTTTAAATGTATATGATAATGTGGCTTTTGGTCTTAATTTGAAAAAAATGGATAAGGACGTAATAGATAAAAAAGTTAAAAATATTTTAGCTTTAGTTGGACTTGAAGGATTTGAAAAGAGAGATGTTACAAGACTTTCAGGTGGACAGCAGCAAAGAGTTGCCATAGCAAGAGCTCTTGTAAATGAACCTAAAGTTTTGCTTCTTGATGAACCACTTGGAGCGCTTGATGCAAAATTAAGAAAGGACATGCAGATTGAACTAAAAAAGATTCAGAAAGAAGTAGGAATTACTTTCGTATTTGTAACTCATGACCAGGAAGAAGCGTTGTCAATGTCCGACACGATTGTTGTTTTAAATGATGGTGTTATCCAGCAGATTGGTACGCCTATGGACATTTACAACGAACCTGAAAACAGATTTGTTGCAAATTTTATTGGCGAGTCAAATATTATAGAAGGAAATATGCTTAAGGATTGTCTGGTAAAATTTGATGATATTGAATGGGAGTGCGTTGATAAAGGGTTTAAAGATAATGAAGAAATTGAAGTAGTTCTTCGTCCTGAAGATATGGATATTGTAAAACCCGAAGAGGCACAGCTTGTAGGCACAATTATTTCAAAGGTATTTATGGGAGTTCACTATGAGTATCTTGTTGAAACAAAATATAGAAATTATAAAGTTCATACAACAGATGATTATGAAGTGGGGCTTAAGGTTGGAATGACAATTGACCCATTTGACATTCAGGTTATGTATAAGATGGATTATTAATAGGAGGAAACAAAATGAACGAAGTTCATTTTCTATAAATGTTTCCGACGAATAGCCGCCGACCGAAGGGCGGGGGCATTACATGTTTTACAGGAGGAAGAAATGGGACATTATAAAAATTTAATAAAACCGTATGTGTTCTGGTCATTTTTGCTTATTGTTGTGCCGCTGTTATTGATTGTGTTGTATTCAGTTACGGCAGGCGACAATTCCGTGTTGACCATACATTTTACATTAGACAATTTTAAGAAAATATCAGATCCTGTATATTTAAATGTATTTATAAAATCTCTTAAGATGGGATTGATTACTACAGGAATTTGTGTGGTGTTTGCATATCCGATGGCATATATTATTGCAAAATTTGACGAGAGTGTTCAGGATATTTTAATTTTGCTGGTTACAATTCCTATGTGGATTAATACTTTGCTTAGAACTTATGCATGGATTAGTTTGCTATCAGACAATGGAATTGTAAATTCGTTATTAAAGGTTTTAGGAATAAATCCTGTAACAATGATGTATACAGATTTTTCAGTTGTAATGGGATTAGTATGTGACTTGCTTCCGTTTATGGTAATTCCAATCCATACATCTCTTGCCAAAATGGATTATTCCTTAGTAGAGGCAGCAAATGATTTAGGAGCAAATAGATTTCAAACTTTTACAAAAGTTATTTTTAAACTTTCGATTCCGGGTGTTATAAGTGGTGTAACGATGGTGTTTTTACTTTCAATATCAAGTTTCGTAATTCCATCTTTACTAGGTGGACGTCAGTATGTACTTATTGGAAATTTAATTGAAAATCAGTTTATATCAGTTGGAGACTGGAATTTCGGAAGTGCGATTTCTATTATCCTTGCAATTATTATATTAGGATTAATCAGATTAATGAAAAAGATTGACTCTGAGGAAGCAGGAGGTGAATAGATGAATAAGAAAGTTTCAATAGGACCAAAGTTATATATTGCGTTGTGTTTTATATTTTTCTATTTGCCAATTGCAATTACAATGTTATTTTCATTTAACTCATCGAAGTCACTTACTCATTTTACAGGATTTTCATTTAGATGGTATGAAAAATTAATTACGGACAGAGATATTATTTCGGCTGTTTATGTTTCAATCAGTATTGCCATAATTTCAACATTGGTATCAACTGTTCTTGGGACAATTACTTCAATCGGACTTTCAAGAAGTAGAAAGGTTCTTAAAGAATGGGTTCTTAGCGTAAATGACCTTCCTATTATGAATCCTGATATTGTTACGGCTATAGGTCTGATGATTTTATTTTCTTCTATTAAATTAGGTAGAGGATATTTGACAATGTTGCTTGCACATATCGCATTTTGTACGCCATATGTAATAACAAGTGTTTATCCTAAGGTAAGACGAATGGATCACAACCTTGCAAATGCTGCAATGGATTTAGGAGCAACACCTTTTCAAGCACTTACAAAGGTTATAATTCCAATGTTAAAGCCTGGAATTTATGCTGGAATGCTACTTGCATTTACAATGTCACTTGATGACTTTGTAGTTTCATATTTTGTAACGGGAAATGGTGTCCAAAACATTTCAATAGTAGTTTATAACATGACAAAAAGAACAAATCCGACAATTAATGCACTGTCAACTCTTCTTATTTTAGCAGTTGTAATTATTTTGATTGTTGTAAATGTAATTCCTGCCATTGCAAAAAGACAGCACAGAGAGGCAAATGAAATTGCATCAAAGGGACATGGAGTGTGGAAGAAATTTGCTCCGGTGCTTTCAGTTATATTGGCAATTGCAATTGCGGGCGGATGTGTTTATGGATTTGTTAAAGAACAAAACCGTCAGGTACTTAGAGTGTTTAATTCAGGAGAATATATGGATACAAATCTTCTGACTAAATTTGAAAAAGAATATGACTGTGAAGTTGTTTACGAAACATATGATTCAAATGAGTCAATGTATACAAAACTGTTAAGTGGAGCTGAGTATGACATTTTAGTACCGTCTGACTATATGGTTGAAAGACTTATAAAAGAAGAAAGAATTCAGCCGGTTAATTGGGATTTAATAACAAATAAGGATAATGTTATCAGTAATCTGTTTGAGAATGAATATGATCCTGAAAACAAATATACAGTGCCTTACTATTGGGGAACTGTAGGAATTTTATATAACAAAAATATTGTAGATAAGGCAGATTTGGCACAAGGTTGGGAAATCTTAAAAAATAAAAAATATGCAGGCAATATTTATATGTATGATTCAGAAAGAGATTCATTCATGGTTGCATTGAAAGTGTTAGGTTATTCAATGAATACTTCAAATCATGATGAACTAAAGAAGGCATATGACTGGCTTGTTGACCAGCGTGAAATTATGCATCCTGTTTATGCCGGAGATGATGTTATTGACAATATGATTTCAGGCAATAAAGCAATGGCAGTTGTATACTCAGGAGATGGAGCATATATTATGTCAGAAAATGAAGATATGGATTTCTTTGTCCCTGAGCAAGGCTCAAATGTGTGGTATGACAGTATGGTTATTACTAAGCAGTGTAAAGATACAAAACTTGCTAATGAATTCATTAATTTTATGCTAAGGGAGGACGTGGCAAAGCAGAATACGGAATATATAGGATATGATAGTGCAGTAAAATCGGTTTATGAATATTTTAGAGATGATGAATATGAAGGAATTTCAGCATGTGCGCCTGATATTTCAAATCCGTTAAATGAAACATTTAAATATCAGGATACTGAATTAAAAGAATTCTGTGCCGGTTTATGGACAAAGGTTAAGTCTTATTAGAAGTGAGTATTGCTATTATGACTTATAAAAATAAGTATGAGTTGCAATCTATAGAATTGTAACCGATTACGAATGAAGAAAAAGTATTATTAGAAAAAGGAGCATTATGGCAAATATTATAGAGATAACTGATTTTAATTCTCCACAGTTAGATATTTATGCAAGAATGTCGGAAGGGCAGCTTCTTAACAGACATGAACCTGAAAAGGGGATATTCATAGCAGAAAGTCCAAAGGTAGTTGAAAGAGCGTTAGATGCGGGATGTGAGCCGATATCAATGCTCGTTGAACATAAGCATATTGATGGAGAAGCAAAACCTATTATAGACAGATGTGGAGAAGTTCCTGTGTATACAGCACCATTTGAAGTGCTTACACGGTTGACGGGATTTAAATTGACAAGAGGAATGTTGTGTGCAATGCATCGCCCACAACTTCCTAATGTTTCAGAAGTTTGTAGCAAAGCAAGGCGTATAGCAGTTCTTGAAAATGTAATGAATCCTACAAATGTGGGAGCGATTTTCCGTTCGGCAGCAGCTTTAAACATGGATGCGGTTTTGCTCACTCATGGATGCAGTAATCCGTTGTATAGAAGAGCGATAAGAGTAAGTATGGGAACGGTATTTCAGATTCCTTGGACTTTTTTGGACAAAGAAAAAGGAGTAAGTGAACTTAAAGAATTAGGATTTAAGACAGCCGCGATGGCATTAACTGATGATTCGGTATCAATTGATAATGAGGAACTTTTGGCAGAAGAAAAACTTGCAATAGTTCTTGGAACAGAAGGAGACGGACTTGCAAAAGAAACAATTGCAGATTGTGATTATACTGTAAAAATTCCGATGTCTCATGGGGTAGATTCATTAAATGTAGCAGTAGCCAGTGCAGTTGCATTCTGGCAAATTGGAAAATAATGAGGTCTTAGACCTTTTACTTCAGGCATTTTAAAATTAAAAGTGTAAGACTAAAATCGACTTTGTCCACTTCAAAGTGGAAATAAACTTTTCGCTTCACGTTAAAATTAAATAAAAAAAATCGCTTGACAAAAGAGTGTGGTTATTGTACTATAAAACACGCGAGTGCGACTCAAAGCAAGCGCATCATGAATAAGTGATGTGCCCAGTTAGCTCAGTTGGTAGAGCAGAGGACTGAAAATCCTCGTGTCTCTGGTTCGATTCCGGAACTGGGCACTCCGCGGGTGTAGTTCAATGGTAGAACACTAGCCTTCCAAGCTAGATACGTGGGTTCGATTCCCATCACCCGCTTTTGTTATGCCTAAAAATGCTTGTAGAATTTCTTAAAAGAAATATATTAAATATACTTAATCAAAAGAACCCACATCATCGCTGATGTGGGCTCTTTTGATGTTGCTATATTATTTTTTCTGATAAACTCTTACATAATCAATAATAAATTCAAAAGGAATATTAGAATCATCTACAGGTCCGCCAAGCCCACCGCCGACAGCAGTATTTAATATGAGATAAAAAGGCTTGTCAAACGGCCATGAATCATGGCTTTGGTCTGTGTCATCAGCTTTGTTGTAACGACAGTAGCTTTTGCCATCAACGAAATATTCGATATAATCTTTAGTCCATTCCATTGCATAGACATGAAAATCATCTGAAAAATCAACGTCAAAAGTTACATTTGTTGTGTACTGAATGCCATCCTTACGTGTATGATTGTGATTTTTAGAATGAAGGCTGAACAATAAATGCTTTTTTAACCTTCCAATATGTTCTAAAATATCAATTTCGCCACAGTTTGGCCAATGCTCATTTTCAGGAATAGGAGGCAAAATAGCTCGTTGCTCCTTGCTCATGTTAAAGAAATCTGGGCGGCCATCAGGTCTTGTAGGAATTCCGTCAGGTAATTTATGAGGTTTAATATATGGCATCATCCATATTGCAGGCCATGAGCCGACACCTCTTGGCACTTTGGCACGAAATTCAAAATAACCATATGTCCACATTCCTTTATTTAAAGTGTTGACTTTTCCTGATGTGTATTCACGGTCGCCATCCTTTTGCTTTAAAGAACGTATTGTTAAATGACCATCTTTCACAAAAACATTATCAAGTCTGTCAGTATAGGCCTGAAGCTCGCGATTTGGCCACTGAAAGTTTCCGGTTTCATAATTCCATTTTTTAGAATCTAATTTTCCTTCGTAATCAAATTCATCATTCCAAACTAAATTGTATTCATTAATATTCATAACTATCTCCGATAAAATTTAAAATTCTTTTTGAATTTAACAATGAAAATATTTTTATGCAACACCTTTTTAAAATAATTTATACATAATAAATTGTTTTGGTGTACAATCACTATTGAGAATAAAATAAAAATATGTAAATATTGGGAATGATTGTGAATACATAACGTATAATATTAAATTTTACACAGTCAGAATAATGAGATTAAAAATTCTACAGTATTAAAAAAATAATAATCTAAAAGAGGAAATAAAATGAATATAGTTTTAGTAGCAATAAATGCAAAATATATACATTCAAATTTAGCAGTTTACAGCCTGAAAGCTTATGCAGAAAAATATGCAAAAAATGAAAATATAGAAATAGAAATTGCAGAATATACAATAAATCAGACAGAGGACGAAGTACTTAGAAATTTATATGAAAGAAAGGCTGATATTTTAGCATTTTCATGTTATATATGGAATTTGCAAATGACAAAGCATGTAATTGAAAATATGAAAAAGGTTGCGCCTAATGTACCGATTTATATGGGAGGTCCTGAGGTCTCGTATAATGCTAAAGAATTTCTTTTACAAAATAATGAAGTAGAAGGAATTATGCGCGGAGAGGGAGAAAAAATATTTGCAAATTTTGTTACGGCTGTGTCAGAGGAGAATAGCCCGATACCAAATCTTTCCAATATAAAGGGAGTGGTTTATAGAAGTGCGAGCGGTGAAATTATTGAAAATGAATTGGAAAGCCCGCTCGATATGTCGGATATTCCATTTGTGTACAAAGATTTAAAACAGTTTGAAAATAAAATAATGTATTATGAGACGAGTCGTGGATGCCCATTTTCCTGTAGTTATTGCCTCTCATCGATAGATAAAAAATTAAGATTTAGAAATTTATCTTTAGTAAAAGAAGAATTGAAGTTCTTTATAGATAATAAAGTCGCACAGGTAAAATTCGTAGACAGAACATTTAACTGCAAGAAAGACCATGCAATAGAGATATGGAAGTTTATAAAAGAACATGACAATGGAATAACGAATTTTCATTTCGAAGTTGCAGCAGATTTGATGACAGATGAGGAAATAGAAATTATTAAAGATATGCGTCCAGGACTAATCCAGTTAGAAATTGGAGTGCAGTCTGTAAATGAGATGACTATTTCAGCAATAAACAGAAAGACAAATTTAGACAAAATAAGAGAAAAAGTTGCTAAGATTAAATCATTTGGAAATGTACATCAACATCTTGATTTGATTGCGGGATTGCCTTATGAAGATTATGATTCATTTGCAAATTCCTTTAATCAGGTTTATGCGATGAAACCTGACCAATTGCAGTTAGGATTTCTTAAAGTACTTTATGGTTCAAATATGAAACTTATGAGCGGGGAATATGGAATAAAGTACTTGTCATATCCACCGTATGAGGTTTTAGAGACAAAATGGATTTCATATGAGGATGTGCTTAAATTAAAGGAAGTGGAAGAAGTAGTTGAAATATACTATAATAGTTTTCAATTTTCTAATTCAGTTATGTATTTAGAAAAAATGTTTGAAACTCCATTTGAATTTTATGAAGAGCTAGGCACGTTTTATAAAGCAAACAGCATGAATGGTGAAAAACATTCGCGAATTGCAAGATATATATTGTTAAGAAAATTTGCAGAATTATTAATAAAAGAAGAAAATAGACCGATAGATATTAATAAGTTTGACGAATTATTAACATTAGATGTATATTTGCGTGAGAATATAAAAACAAGACCGTTATTTGCAAAAGATATTAATAACTTTAAGAAGGAAAAGCAAAGTATTTACAGAAATGAGAAAATATATGAAGTAATTCCTGCGTACAGGGATTATGATAGCAAGCAGATTGCAAAAATGACTCATATAGAAGTGTTTGAAAAAATTTATGAAGCACAGTCAAATCCGAAATATATTTTATTTGACTATAAAGACAGAAACGCGTTAAACAGCGAAGCAAACACAATTGATGTTACAAATTTAGTTGAAAGGTTTGGAGAGAATAATGACTAATGAATATGTCTGTGTGGATATTGAAACCACGGGATGTAAACCAATGGAAAATAAAATAATCGAAATAGGTGCTGTAAAGGTTAAAGATGGAAAGATAGTTGACACATTCTCACGTCTTATAGACCCTGAATGTAATATCCCTTATTACATAACTAATCTTACAGGAATAACAAATGATATGGTAAAGGGGCAGGATACGATAGCTATTGTGCTTAAGGACTTTATTGACTTTGCAGAGGGTGATGTGATAATGGGGCATAATATAATGTTTGATTATAGTTTCCTAAAATGCAATGCCATGGCGTACAATTATAAATTGGAAAAAAGGGGAATTGATACGTTAAAGATTGCAAGAAAAACTATGCCTGAATTAGAAAGTAAGGCGCTGGATTATTTGTGCAGATATTTTGGAATTCTTGACGAAAATCATCATCGTGCATTTAATGATGCTGCAGTTACGGTTGAATTATATAATATTTTGTGTGGCAAATTTGGTGCAGAGTACAAGGAAGTATTTGAACCACAGCCGCTTGTGTGTAAAATAAAAAAAATACAGCCTGCCACGGCAAAACAAATAAAATATTTAAAAGATTTAATGGCATATCATGGTATAGAAGAGCAAATTGAATACGACAAACTGAGCAAAAATGAAGCATCTAAAAAAATAGACAAAATTATAAGCAAAAAGGGAAGAATTTTTGGCTTTGAGAACAAATAGTGTTGTGTTATACTGTGATAATATAGGTTTATAAGCAAAACTATTATGGAATTTATAAGAATTTGCATTGCTAAAGTTAAGAAAATAGTGATAACATATGCAACCTGAGCAAATATGCAAATTAAAAATTTCTACAAATTATAAAAGTATATAAAGGAGAATTGACATGAATTTTTTTGATATGTTCAATAAGAAGAAAAACCAGAGAATCATTTCAGGTGTAATAATTGCAGTAGTTGTACTTGCAATGGTAGTGACAACAGTATTTTCTGTTATGCCGTAAATATAGAAGAGAAAACAAAATGAATGAATTTCATTTTTCTATAAATGTTTTCGACGAGTAGCCGCCGACCAAAGGGAGGGGCAATACAGATTAAGAGGAGGAAAACAAGTGAAAAGTATAAAGAAGAGCGTTGCTGTTATAACAGTAGTTGCAGCTGTACTTGGAATGTCAGTATTTGCATTTGGAGCTGCATCTTCTAAAAATTCAAAAGATAAAGATGTAATCAAAAGTGGAGTAAGAATTGAAAGTATAGACGTAAGCGATTTGACAGAAGAAGAAGCAAATACTAAGGTAAAAGCTTATGTAAAAGAAAAAACAAATGTGCCGGTTAAGATTGATGTAAATGGTACAGAGGTAAAAACTAATTTAAGTGACTTAGGATATAAATGGACAAACAAGTCAGTAATTGAAGAAGCAGTCGGAGTTGGAAAATCAGGAAATGTTATAAAGAGATATAAAGACGGACTTGATTTGAAAAATAAAGGAATTGAGCTCAAACTTGAATTTGGAATTGAAGAAAAAAATATGAAAGACAATTTAAAGAAAATTTGCGACAGCTATAATGTTGAAGCAAAGAATGCGTCTTTAAAACTTACTTCTTCAGGGTTTGAAGTTATACCTGAGCAGGATGGTGTCGTTATTGATTATGATGTAACAGTATCAGGTTTATATGATTACATAACAAAGGAATGGGATAACAAATCAGATATTTTATATACAGCAGAAACAAAGGTGTCTAAACCTAAATATACATCAGAAGATTTAAAGAAAGTTTCTTCTACACCTATGGGAAGTTACTATACTTCATTTTCTGTAGGAACTTCATATGATAATAGAAATAACAATATTAAACATGGAGCTGAAGTATTAGACGGAATTCTTTTATATCCGGGAGAGCAGTATTCATTAAATGAACATTTGGCACCATGGACAGCTGAAAATGGATGGTATCCTGCAGGAACATATGTTGATGGTGGTGTAGCAGACAGTTATGGCGGTGGTATTTGTCAGGTATCAAGTACACTATACAATGCATTGCTTGAAGCAGAAATTAAAGTTGTAGAAAGATATTCTCATTCAATGTCAGTAGCTTATGTGCCATTGGCAGCGGATGCGGCTTTAGCAGGAGATTATAAAGACTTAGTATTTGAAAATAATACGGATGCACCTATTTACATTCAGTCTGTATATAATGCAGGTGGAACATTGACATTTAAAGTTTATGGCCATGATACAAGAGACAGTAGTCGCTCAGTAAAATATGTAAGTGAGACAGTTAAGGAAATACCAATCGGAACAAAGGTTACAAAGGATTCTTCAAAACCTACAAGTTATGAATCAGTAACTGAAAACGGTCATGTGGGATATGTTGCTAAGCTTTGGAAAGTTACATATGAGAATGGAGAAGAAGTTGATAAGGAATTGTTACACACAAGCACTTATGCAATGACTCCAAGAAAAGTTGTAAGAGGAACAAAGAAAGCAGATAAAACAACAGAAGAGGCAACAAAGAAAAAAGATGATTCTGACTCAGATTCAGATAACAAAGAAGAAACAACAAAGAAAAATGAAAAGCCTGGAAATACAACAGAAGCTAAGGCTAAAGAAACAAAGAAGTCAGAAGAATAAAATAATATATATGATAGGCGGTGGCTTATGCGCAGAGGAAAGATTTCTGAAATCGCTTTAAAACGTTCTGTTTTAAAAAATATAAAAAACAGAAATGATAAAGTGATTAGAGGAGCAGATTTAAGTAATGACGCCTGTGAAATACGATTAGAAGACGTTACGGTTGTAATGTCTTCTAATTGTATAGAAACATGGTTTGAAGGATGCATAGAGTTTAATATAGCAAAGGGAATGAATAATATATATATACAGGGTGGAATTCCATTTGCGGCAGAAGTTTCAATTGCATTACCATTAGAATATGAAGAAAAGCAGCTTGGCAAATTAATGAGAAAGCTTAATGAAGTATTTGGCAAATACAATGTGCAGATTTCAGGAGGCCATACTACTGTTTCTGCTAATGTAAATCAACCTATAATTATGTTTACTATAATGGGTAGTAAGTGCTACAATGTAAATTGTTTAAAGGACATTAAACCCGGACAACAGATTGTTATGACAAAATCCATAGCAGTTGGTGGAACGGGAGTTATATCTAATGCTAAGACGGACATTTTAAAAGAAAAATTCATAAATACATATGTTGATAAATGTAAAGATATTATAAATTATATTTCAATTGAAGACGAATCACGTATAGCCTTGGAATACGGAGAGGTTGCTTTACATGACATTTCTACAGGAGGAGTTTTTGCGGGAGTATGGGAACTTACATCTGCAAGTGGTCTTGGAGTGAAAATTGAATTACAAAAGATTCCGGTATGGCAGGAAACAGTTGAAGTATCAGAAGTATTTGATATTAATCCTTATATGCTTGATGGTACAGGTTCTTTATTGATAGTAACAAATAATGGGGAAAGGCTTGTAGATGTTTTAGAAGAAAAAGGAATAAACGCAAGCGTTATAGGAATAATAACATCCGATAAAAACAGAGTATTGATAAATGGAGATGAAACAAGATTTCTGGAACCTCAAAGAGGCGATGAAATATATAAGTTATTCTAAAAGGAGAGGTAGAATATGAGAGAAGAAATTCTTCGATTATTAGAAAAAAATAGCAGAATAGATATTAAAGAGATTGCTATTTTAGTTGGAAAGACAGAAGCTGAAGTGGCAAATGAAATAGCACAGATGGAAAAAGAGGGGATTATAAGAGGTTACTATACTTTGATAAACTGGGATAATACAAATGATGAAAGAGTATCAGCACTTATAGAAGTTAAGGTAACACCGCAAAGAGGAATTGGTTTTGATAAAATTGCTGAGAGAATCAGTAAATTTGATGAAGTAAAATCAGTATATCTTATGTCAGGTGGATTTGACTTTACAGTAATATTAGAAGAAAAGACAATGAAAGAAATTGCACAGTTTGTTACAAGTAAATTATCTACTTTAGATGAAGTGTTAAATACAGCAACACATTTTGTATTGAAAAAATACAAAGATTACGGTGTGACAATGATGGAAGAACATAAAGATGAAAGGATGTTAGTGACGCCATAATGAAAAATCCAATATCAAATGTAGCAATGAATATGCAACCATCAGGAATAAGAAAGTTTTTTGATATCGTTAGTGAAATGAAGGATGCTATTTCACTTGGCGTTGGAGAACCGGATTTTGACACTCCATGGCATATTCGTGAAGAAGGAATTTATAGCTTAGAAAAAGGAAGAACATTTTACACATCTAATGCGGGACTCATGGATTTGAGGAATGAAATTTGCAATTATCTTGATAGAAAATTAGGATTACAATATGATCCTGCTAAAGAAGTGGTAGTTACAGTAGGTGGAAGTGAGGCTATAGACATAGCGATAAGAGCTATGATTAATCCGGGAGATGAGGTGTTAGTTCCACAACCGTGCTTTGTATCATATGTCCCTTGCGTTCAGTTAGCGTATGGCGTGCCTATAACAATTGATTTAAAAGAAGAGGACGAATTTAAATTAACAAAAAAATTGTTGCTAGAACATATAACAGACAAAACAAAATTACTTGTATTACCATTTCCAAATAATCCAACAGGAGCAACTCTTGATAAGCATGAATTAGAAGAGATTGCTCAGGTTTGCATTGAAAAAGATATATATGTATTATCAGATGAAATTTATTCAGAACTTTCATATAAAGAAAAGCATATTTCAATCGCATGTATACCAGGGATGAAAGAAAGAACAGTTCTCATAAACGGATTTTCAAAGGCTTATGCTATGACAGGATGGAGATTAGGCTATGCGTGTGCACCGCACGTTATTATGGAGCAGATGATTAAACTACATCAATTTGCAATCATGTGTGCACCGACAGTAAGTCAGTATGCAGCAGTTGAAGCTTTGAAAAATGGTGACAGAGATGTCGAAAGAATGTGTGAGTCATATAATGAAAGAAGAAGATTTGTTGTTTACAGACTTAGAGAAATGGGCCTTGAATGTTTTGAACCTTATGGAGCATTTTATGTATTCCCGAGCATTAAGAAATTTGGAATGACATCAGAAGAATTCGCAACCAGATTATTACAGGAAGAAAAGGTTGCTGTAGTTCCAGGCGATGCATTTGGAAAATGCGGGGAAGGATATTTAAGAATATCTTATGCATATTCTATTGATAGCCTAAAAACTGCATTAGACAGAGTTGAAAAATTTGTCAAAAAACTGGAACAAAAATAAATGATAATTATTTAGAAAAAGTTGTGATATAAGTAATTGTTGAAAAACTCCAATATAAAAAATTAAAATTATAATATGAGTAATTATAAAAATTATAATGTAAAAAAATTATTGGAAGTAACGATATAAGTAATTATCAAATTCATATTTTTATAAATAAAAAATAGCAAATCATAATTTGAAGAATTTGCATTGAAAGAGGGAAAAGATGAATATCGTTTTATTAGAACCTGAAATACCACAGAATACAGGAAACATAGGAAGAACATGTTGCGCCACAGGAACAAAACTACATTTAATAGAGCCTATGGGATTTAAAATCAATGAAAAATCAGTTAAAAGAGCCGGAATGGATTATTGGGAACATTTAGATGTTACAATCTATGAAAGCTATGAAGACTTTTTGGAAAAAAATCCAAATGCGAAAATATGGATGGCAACAACTAAGGGACCAAACAGATATAGTGATGTTAAATTTGAAGAAAATGATTACATCATGTTTGGAAAAGAAAGTGCAGGGATACCTGAGGAAATATTAGTTGAAAATCAGGAACATGCAATACGAATCCCAATGAATCCACAGATTCGTTCATTGAATCTTGCAAATTCAGTAGCAATCGTATTATATGAAGCTTTACGTCAGAATGATTTTGCAGGAATGCAAATGGAAGGACATTTGAGAAAATACGATTGGAAATAATAAAAATTGACATATTTTAATGCCGAAAGTTAAAAAAATCTACAATAATAGCAGGAAAACTGTTGTTTTGTAGGTTTTTTTTGGTTAAAAACGATTTTAATAAAGTTACCGTATTTTAGGACTAAAATTCGTATTAAAATATATCAAATTCCACATTAAAATTAGTCGAATATTTTTGAATCAAACCATTGCAAAACAAATAATTAAGTGATATATTAGTCTCGATTAGTGGAGACATTATGTGTTTTTGTTGTACTTTTTATAGAAGAAACAAGTAAAAAAAACGCATTTTGCCATAAAAATAACATACATGGAGGTTTATAGATGGAAACTTTAGAATGTATTAAAACAAGAAGAAGTGTCAGAAAGTTTAAGACAGATTCAGTAAGTAAAGAAACAATTGAGAAACTTGTATTGGCAGCATCATATGCACCTTCATGGAAAAATACTCAGACAACAAGGTACATTGCTATAACTAATGAAGAAGTTAAGGCAAGATTAGCAACAGAATGTTGTGCAGAACACAACGCTCAGATAATCAATGGAGCCCCTTTACTTATAGCAACTTTAATTGTGGACAAGCGTTCAGGATTTGAAAGAGATGGAAGCTTTTCTACATCTAGAAAGGATGCATGGCAGGCATTTGACAATGGTATTGCAACACAGACTCTTTGCCTTGCGGCAAATGACCTTGGATTAGGAACGGTTGTTATGGGACTTTATGATATAGATAAGGCCAGTGATATAATTGGAGTTCCTGAAGGTCAGCTTTTAATGGCTTTAGTTGCTGTAGGATATCCGGATGAGAAACCGTCTGTACCGAAGAAGAAGACAGTAGAAGATTTATTGAGTTACTGTTAATAAAAGCACTAATATGTTAGAAAAGCGCAAGCTTTTATATATTTATTTTTAGGAGGAAGAACAAAAATGAGAGAAGAATGGACAGGATTTAGCAATGGCGCATGGACATCAGAAGTCAACGTTAGAGATTTTATCCAGAAAAACTACACACCATATGATGGTGATGCTAGTTTCTTAGCAGGACCAACACAGAACACAACCGATTTATGGAATCAGGTACTTGATCTTCAGAAGAAGGAAAGAGAAGCTGGTGGTGTTCTTGATATGGATACAAAAGTTGTACAGACAATCACATCACACGGTGCAGGTTACTTAGACAAAGATAAAGAAACAATCGTAGGTTTCCAGACAGATAAGCCTTTCAAGAGAGGCCTTCAGGTTAACGGTGGTATCCGTATGGCTATGAAAGCTTGCTCAGATAATGGTTATGAAGTAGATCCGGAAGTTGTAGATTTCTACACAAACTATAGAAAGACACATAACGCAGGTGTATTTGATGCTTACACACCTGAAATCAGAACATGTAGAACAAACCACATCGTAACAGGTCTTCCTGATGCTTACGGACGTGGACGTATCATTGGTGACTACAGAAGAGTTGCATTATACGGTGTTGATACACTTATCGTAGATAAGGAAGCTCAGAAGGCTGCTACACCTACAGAAATGAGACCGGAAGTTATCCGTGATAGAGAAGAATATTCAGAACAGATTAGAGCTCTTAAGGAATTAAAAGAATTAGGTAAGATTTACGGATTCGATATTTCTAGACCAGCTCAGAACGTACAGGAAGCTATTCAGTGGATGTACTTAGCATACTTAGCAGCAGTTAAGGAACAGAATGGTGCAGCTATGTCACTTGGACGTACTTCAACATTCATCGATATCTATGCTCAGAGAGACTTAGAAAACGGTACATTTACAGAAGAACAGATTCAGGAATTCGTTGACCACTTCATCATGAAGTTAAGATGCGTTAAGTTCGCAAGAACACCTGAATACAACCAGATTTTCGCTGGTGATCCAGTTTGGGTTACAGAATCAATCGGTGGTGTAGGTATTGACGGACGTCATATGGTAACAAAGACATCATTCAGATACCTTCATACATTAGAAAACTTAGGTGCAGCTCCAGAACCAAACCTTACAGTACTTTGGTCAACAAGACTTCCACAGGAATTCAAGAAATACTGTGCTAAGCTTTCAATTGAATACTCATCAATGCAGTACGAAAACGATGACTTAATGAGAGTATACAATGGTGATGACTACGGAATCGCTTGTTGTGTATCTTCAATGAGAATCGGTAAAGAAATGCAGTTCTTCGGAGCTAGAGCAAACCTTGCTAAATGTCTTCTTTACGCTATCAACGGTGGTGTTGATGAAAAGACTAAGGTTCAGGTAGGACCTAAGTACAGACCAATCACATCAGAATACCTTGATTATGATGAAGTAATGGAAAGATACGAAGATATGATGAAATGGTTATCAGGAGTATATGTAAATGCTCTTAATATCATTCATTATATGCATGATAAATACTCATATGAAAGAATCCAGATGGCATTACATGATGCTCACGTTAAGAGATGGTTTGCAACAGGTGTTGCCGGACTTTCAGTAGTAGCAGATTCACTTTCAGCTATGAAATATGCTAAGGTTAAAGTAATCAGAGATGAAGACGGATTAGCAGTAGATTATGAAGTAGAAGGTGACTTCCCTAAATATGGTAACGATGATGACAGAGTAGATAGCCTTGCAGTTATGATTGTTGACAAATTCATGGGCTACTTAAGACAGCACTACACATATAGAGATAGTATCCCAACACAGTCAATTCTTACAATTACATCAAACGTAACATATGGTAAGAATACAGGTAACACACCTGACGGAAGAAAAGCTGGACAGCCATTCGCTCCAGGTGCTAACCCACTTCACGGAAGAGATACTCATGGTGCAGTTTCATCACTTGCATCTGTAGCTAAGATTCCATTTGAAAACGCTAGAGATGGTATCTCAGATACATTCACAATCATCCCAGATGCTCTTGGAAAAGATTGTGACGTATTCACAGGTGATCTTGACGCTGACGAACTTGGTCTTGATATCGACGATCTTATCAAGTTACAGCAGTAATAAAAAATAAAAGGAAATGATTCAGAATGACAACAGGAATAATTCATTCAACTGAAAGCTGTGGGACAGTAGATGGACCTGGCGTAAGATTTGTAGTGTTCTTCAAAGGGTGCCCAATGAGATGTGCATATTGCCATAATCCGGACACATGGACTATGGAGGGCGGTACAGAAATGACTGTTCAGGAACTTCTTGACGAATATCAAAAGAAAGCACCATTTTATAAAACCGGAGGTATCACCGCTACAGGCGGTGAGCCAATGGTACAAATAGATTTTCTTACGGAACTGTTTGCCGCAGCGCATAAAAAAGGAATTCATACCTGTCTGGATACATCAGGTGTAACATTTAGACCTGATAATCCGGAAAATCTGAAAAAAGTAGATAAATTACTTGAAGTAACCGATTTGGTTATGCTGGATATAAAACACATTGATCCGGAAGAACACAAAAAGTTGTGCAAACAGCCAAATGATAATATTTTGGCATTTGCAAAATATCTTAATGATAAAAAGATTCCAATATGGATAAGACATGTTGTGGTTCCGCATATTACAATGAACAAAGAATATCTTTATAAGTTAGGTCTATTTATAGGAAAACTTGAGATGGTTAAGGCGTTAGATATTTTACCATATCATGATATGGCTAAACCAAAGTATGCAGAGCTTGGGATTGATTATCCATTAAAGGATATAGAGCCGGCTACTAAAGAAATGGCTGTAGCGGCTAGAAAAATAGTGTTACAGGGATTTAGAGAATCCAGGATAAAATTATTAGAAGAGAAAAACAAATAGGAGGTAGAGAAAATGGCAGCAAGTGCAAAACAGATTGATAATTTAGTTTCATTAATAGATGGATATGCAGAGGAAGGCGGATATCATCTTAACGTTAACGTATTAGTTAGAGATACATTACTTGATGCTCAGCAGCATCCAGAAAAGTATCCACAGCTTACAATCCGTGTATCAGGATACGCTGTAAACTTCATCAAGTTAACAAAAGAACAGCAGGATGATGTTATTAGCAGAACATTCCACGGAAATCTCTAAGATTAAGTTGGATAGTTTACTAAATAACTATTAAATAAGAGACTGATTGTATTTAATGGTAATGAATTACCGTTATAAAACAATCGGTCTCTTTTAAATTATTAGATGCAGTGCATATAAAATTGTGTTATAGTGATATAAAGCGTCCATAAGACGATAAAATTCGTGATATGATATCATGGAAATTTAATATAATCATAAGGATGAATGATATGAAGTTATTAGAGGAAAGAATCAGACAAGATGGAATACTTAAAGAAGGCAATGTATTAAAAGTTGATAATTTTTTAAACCATCAGATGGACATTGAATTATTTAATGAAATGGGAAAAGAATGGAAGAAATTATTTGCAGATAAGAATATTAATAAGGTGTTAACAATTGAAGCTTCAGGAATAGGAATTGCTTGTATTGTAGCACAGTATTTTAATGTACCGGTCGTATTTGCTAAAAAAGCACAAAGTATTAATATTGATGGTGAAGTATATTCAACTAAAATAGAATCATTTACTCATAAGAAAGTTTACGATGTAATCGTTTCAAAGAAATATATAGGACCTGAAGATCATGTATTAATTATTGATGATTTCCTTGCTAATGGATGTGCACTTCAGGGATTAATTCAGCTTGTCGAAGACGCGGGTGCTACAGTTGAAGGAATTGGAATTGCTATTGAAAAAGGATTCCAGCAAGGTGGAGAAATAATAAGAAATAAAGGAATTAAATTAGAATCATTAGCTATTGTAGATGGAATGAATCCTGAAACTGGAGAAATAATATTCAGAAAACAGAAACAAAGTTATTAGCCGGAAGTAAAGACATTCTGGAAAACCAAAATAAGTGTGTTTCAGACTTTTGGTTCCGACGTTACTAAAAATATAATAAAAAGAGGCGATAGATATGCACAACATAGTTTCAAAATTATTAATTTACGGAAATATGCCGGAAGATTCGATATTAATGGAATTGAGTAATATTATAAGAGAATATAAGGGTGAGAATTACAAGAAGGATGAGATTATTACGAGAATATATCATCAGATAAAGAGAATTCTTGAAATTTCAACAGATTATGCGTTTGATAAGAATTTATGGCATAATTATCTTACATATTTACTTATTACAAATGAAAATCCATTTAGTTTGACTTGTGAAAAGGTAGGAGCAAGTGATGGAAGTGTAAATTATTTCGCAAAAAATGATTTTAAGCAGTTCAAAAAATTGTTTGATTATGATTTTGGACCTATGGAAGAAGAACTTGGAATTGATTGTTTTTCAAGAATTGAAAATTATAAGGCTATAGGTAAACCTGAATTAATGTACAATAAAAATGTGAGCGAAAAGGTTAGAGCCTTAAGTGAAAAATTGGAAAATACAAAAAATGAAGATGAATTTTTTACATGTGTTACTGATTTCTACAAAGATTATGGTGTAGGAATGTTTGGACTTAATAAGGCATTTAGAATTAGTGACAATGACGGCAAATTACAATTTCATGCTATTAATAATATGGAACAGGTTGCATTGGATGACCTTGTAGGATATGAAATTCAGAAAAAGAAACTTGTGGATAATACAGAAGCATTTGTACAAGGAAGAAAGGCAAACAACTGTCTTTTATTTGGTGACAGTGGAACAGGAAAGTCAACAAGTATAAAGGCTATTGTTAATGAGTATTATGACAAGGGTCTTAGAATGATTGAAATTTATAAACATCAGTTTAAAGACCTTTCAAATGTAATAGCAAGTATTAAGAATAGAAATTATAAATTTATTATTTATATGGATGATTTGTCATTTGAAGAATTTGAAATTGAATATAAATTCCTTAAAGCTGTAATAGAAGGTGGCGTTGAAACAAAACCGGAAAATGTATTAATATATGCAACATCTAACAGACGTCATTTGATTAAGGAAACATGGAATGACAGAAGCGATGTCCAGGTGGATAACGGAATGCATAAATCAGATACAATGGAAGAAAAACTTTCTCTTGTAAACAGATTTGGTGTGACAATTAATTATTCTAAACCAAGTCAGAAGGAATTCTTTAACATTGCAGTAGAATTATGCAGAAGAGCTGGAGTTACAATGAGCGACGAAGAGATAAAGGCTGAAGCAAATAAGTGGGAATTAAGCCATGGTGGTATCTCAGGAAGAACAGCGCAACAGTTTGCAAATTATCTTGCAGGACAGCGGAAATAATAAGCAATAGTAGTAGGTGGTTTGGGAAAGTATGGTGATTTGATGAAAGTATATAAATTCGGAGATATTCCTGTCGGAGTAGAAACAAGAGGTGTTTATTTTAATGATAATTGTATTAATTATTTAGCTGAAAAAGCAAAACCGGAGTTTGTAATAAAGGCTACAGACAAGGATTTGGAATTCGAACAGATGCAGTCAGAAGATGATCAGACTTATCCTAAATCCTATTTGGAATTTATAGCTTTATATAGAAAGTTTTGTGAAAAAGCGATTGATTATGGGGTTATTCTAGTTCATGGAAGTGTGCTTGAAATTGATGGAAAGGCATATATGTTTTCGGCTCCAAGTGGAACAGGAAAATCAACTCATGCTAAATTATGGAGAGATTGCTTTGGAGACAGAGTGACTATGATAAATGATGACAAGCCGCTAATTAAATTTAGGGAAGATGGAATATATGCGTATGGTACGCCTTGGGATGGAAAGCATCATTTATCAACTAATATGAAAGCAAAACTTGCCGGGATTTGTTTCTTGCATCAGGCTAAGGAAAATCATATAGAAAAAGCAACAAAGGAGAATGCAGTTAAGCATCTTATGAACCAGGTGTATAGACCAAGAGATATTATGGCAATGAGCAAGACATTAGAATATGTTGATAAAATTGTTAATGAGATTCCGATATACGAAATGGGATGTAATATTTCAAAGGAGGCAGCTGCTGTTGCATATGATGCAATGAAGGATGGAACACTGTAGTATGGAAGATAAGAAAATAGAAGATATTATTAAAGAAAAAGGTTTCTATGTCGCGACAGTAGTTGGAGACAGTATGATGCCAATGTTACATAATAAAAAAGATTTGGTGAAAATTGTTCCGGCTGATTCTAATTTAAAAGAGAATGATATTCCGTTATATAAACGACCTACAGGAGAGTATGTTCTACATAGAATAATAGCTGTGAAAAGGAAATATTACATTATTTGTGGCGATAATAGAACTCATAAGGAAAAAGTTCCTTTTGATTGGATTGTGGGCGTTTTGGAAGAATTTGAAAGAAATGGCGCAACATACAAAACAGATAATGCAGAATATTTAAATTATGTGGATAAAATGCGGAAAACTTTTTGGAAGAGAAAGTTAAAAAACATAGTAATAAAAATTAAGAGAAAAATAAGAGGAAAATGATGAAAAAGAAAACTTTATTGATAACAATGGTTTTGACAATTGTAATGTCTACATCAGTATTTGCAGCAGGAGGAGACAATTATGGAGAAGATATTTTTGGAACAACATCTTCCCAAGTAACGACAACTAAAGCGAGTGCTACAGAAAAGACAACTGATAAAGAAAATATAAAAAATAATGTTGAAACATGTGCTACACAAAATGACACAGAAAATAAAAATATATTAAAAAAGGCTAAGATTGTAAGTATTAAGAGAGTTAATGGAAATAAAGCCAAAATAAAATTAAAGAAAATTGATAGTGCATCAGGTTACCAGCTATGTTATTCTACAAATAAAAAGTTTAAGAATAACAAAAAGGTGTCAGGCTCTAAATTGTCATACAAGTTAAAGTTAGTGAAAAAGGGAAAAAAATACTATGTAAAAGCAAGGGCATTTTCCTTAAGCAATAATAAAAAGGTGTATGGAAAATGGAGCAAAGTTAAAAAAATATAAAAAAAGTAAAAAAGTGCTTGCAAAGGTTACTGCTTTATGATAAAATTATTTCCGTTGCAAGAGCAATGGCCCATCGCCAAATGGTAAGGCACTGGACTCTGACTCCAGCATTTTCAAGGTTCGAATCCTTGTGGGCCAGTTAAAAACCACTTCATAATGAAGTGGTTTTTTTAGCTTTATGATTATGATGCATGTTTATTATTTGCAACCAGCCGGATTGTATAAATAGAAGTTCTTTTTATTATTTAAATCATCTAAAACCATTCTGAGAGCTTCACCAAAACGTTGGAAATGAACAATTTCCCTAGCTCTTAAAAATCTTATTGGGTCAGCAACCTCATTATCCTTAACTAATGTCAAAATATTGTCATAAGTAGTTCTCGCTTTTTGTTCAGCAGCCATATCTTCAAATAAATCAGTGATTGGGTCGCCTTTTGATTGAAATTCACATGCATTAAATGGGATGCCTCCAGCAGCTTGTGGCCATACGCCTAAAGTGTGGTCAACGTAGTACTTTTCGAACCCTGCAGTGTCCACCTCGTTGCAAGGAAGATCCTTGGTAAGTTGATGAACAATGGTTCCAACTATTTCTAAATGTCCAAGCTCTTCAGTTGCGATATCGTTTAAAAGTCCTGCAACTTTAGGATTAGACATAGCATATTTTTGTGACATATAACGCATTGCAGCGCCTGCTTCGCCGTCAGGACCACCATACTGAGATATTATTACCTGTGCAATTTTGGGGTTCCTAAATTTTATATTTACCGGGTACTGAAGTCTTTTTTCATAACTATACATTAGCAATTACCTCCTTCCCATGGTAAAGGGGAATCGTTCCAATTCCAATAATCCTTAACATCAACGTCGTAGGCTGTAATGGGACCAAATTCCCTTGTATATTCATCTACGGCATCTATTCTTATTTTTTTAACTTTCTTATAATATTCAATCGCTTCAGAGCAACTGGGATGAGTATCTAAAAATAATTTTACGTCATCCATTGCAAAACTTGCCTGATTAATTATTTTCATAAGTTTTAAACGATTTGCATTATTCTTCATTTCTACCCCTCCATGGTTTATTTAAATCTTTAAATATGGTTCCGCATTCAAATGCATCACACATATCGAAAAGTTCACCCCATTTTTGCCATGGAACAAATGCCATAGCCGGATTCATTTTATCAACATGATCAGTTCCTATGTCACAACCATCTTTATGACAAGGGCATGAATTCATTTCTTTATCATGTTTATCGCCTTTTTTATCCGGACCAGCATTTTTGCATAAAGAACAAGGCTGATTCATATTTCCATGCATTTGGTTGCGACCACGGTACATATTGTTCATTCGTGCCTGATTGCCACATCTGCAGGGAGGTATTTGGTTAGAATGCATATTACAGTTTGTGCAGTTCATTTATACACCATCTTTCTAATGTTTACATTAGTATTTTATGCAAATAAAAATAAAAAGTTCTGAATATAGATATAGTTTTTTGTCACAAATTCGTTTATACTAGAAATAGTTTGACTTTTTAGGAGGAAATTATGAGAAATTGTTTAGTTGCCCAGTCGGGCGGACCAACAGTAGCAATAAATGCAAGTCTTGCAGGAGTTATACAGGGAGCTATTGATAGTAAAGAATTTTATAAAGTATATGGTTCAATTAATGGAGTTCAGGGACTTTTAAATTCAAGACTTATGGATTTGACACATAAAGTTGAGACAACGCCTATGTTTATAGAATTATTAAAAAAATCACCTTCAATGTATTTAGGGTCATGTCGTTATCAGTTGCCTGATTATAAAGAGGATGATACACCATATGCGTATATCTTTAAAAAATTTGACGAATATGAAATAGATGCATTTTTCTATATTGGTGGAAACGATTCTATGGATACAGTTGATAAATTAAGCAAATATGCATTAGCAATAGGAAGTGATATTAAGATAATTGGAATTCCTAAGACAATTGATAATGACTTATGCGTAACAGACCATACTCCGGGATATGGTTCAGCAGCTAAATATATTGCATCAACATTACTTGAAATAGGTCATGATACAAGCATATATCCAATTAATAGTGTTACTATTGTGGAAATTATGGGAAGAGATGCAGGGTGGCTTACAGGAGCAGCTGCATTGGCAAGAAACACATATAATGATGCACCGCATCTTATTTATTTGCCGGAAGTAGCTTTTAATAAAGATGAATTTATTGAAGATGTAAAGGCTGCTATGGATAAATATAATAACGTTGTAGTTGCTGTTTCAGAAGGAATAAAAGATGCAGATGGAAATTATATAAGTGCGACAAATGCTGTTGAAGATACATTTGGACACAGTCAGTTAAGTGGAACAGGGAAATGTCTTGAATATATTATAAAAGAAAATATTCAGGTTAAAGTTCGTTCAGTTGAAATAAATATTTTACAAAGAAGTGCAGCTCATATGTCATCAATTACAGATATAGGTGAAGCATTTAGATTAGGAAGACATGCAGTTAAATGTGCAATTGAAGGAAAGACAGGAATAATGGTTACGTCTATTAGAAAAAATAATGAGCCTTATTCAATAGATATGGGTGAGACACCTGTTGAAAATGTAGCAGGACTTGTAAAACATGTACCAAGAGAATGGATAAATGAACGTGGAAATAATGTTACACAGGAATTTATTGATTATGCATATCCTTTAATTTTAGGGGAGCCGGTTGTTAAATATCAGAGAGGCATACCTGATTACCTTGACATATCACATTTATTCCCTAATAAATTTGACAATTAAAGTTAAAAAAATATAATAAAAAAATTTTATAAAATGAGAAAATGGGTAAGTTTAAAATAAAAAAACTTATTCATTTTTTTGATAAAAATTCAAAATATAACGTGTATAAAAGGTTTGATAAAATAAGGCAAAATAATTAAAAAGAAGGAAAAAGTAAAAACGTTTTTAGAAAAACTAAAAAAAGAGTACTTTTAAATGAAAGTGAATACTTTTTATGACAAATTTCATGTGGTATATTTAAATTGGTATAGTGGCTATTTATTGATGAAATTTACAGATAGCATACAATATAAAATTAGGAAAAGGAGAAAATAAAGAATGAAAGGGTTTAAAGAAAAATTATTAACTGGAACATTAGCATTTACAATGGTATTAACTAGTGCAGCAGTTCAGTTTAATACAACAGAGGTTAAAGCAGACACTGCAGGAAGTGATTACAAACTCGTATGGAGTGATGAATTTAATGGGACAGCTCTTAATACAGACAACTGGACATATGATTTAGGAAATGGAGGATCAAATGCAGGTTGGGGAAATAATGAAAAAGAGTATTACACAAACAGAACAGATAATGTCTATGTATCTGATGGAACATTAAAGATTACAGCATTAGAACAGAAATTTAATAGATATAATTATACATCAGGAAGAATCAAGACAGCAGGAAAACAGACTTTTAAATATGGACGTATGGAAGCAAGAATAAAACTTCCATCATTAAAAGGTGTGTGGCCGGCATTCTGGATGCTTGGAGTTGATCAGAAAGGATGGCCATGGTGTGGGGAAATTGATATTTTAGAAGCATGGAATACAGATAATTTCGCACAGGGAGCTTTTCATTGGAATACAGGTGGAGAAAGTAATGCATATAGTCCAAATTATATTGCAAGACAGCTTAATGCAAGGTATACAGCATATAATTGGTACGATAAAACACAGTGGCATATTTATGCAGTTGAATGGAATGATAAGAAAATAAATTATTTTGTAGATGATACATTATATTTTTCAGTTGATGTTACAAGTGCAGATAAAAAGGATGAAGCATCTAAGTATTATTATTTCCTTTTAAATGTGGCAGTAGGTGGAAATCTTCCGGGAACAACTCCTACATATAACACTTTACCTGCGACAATGGAGGTGGATTATGTAAGAGCTTATCAGAAAACAAGCGATCAGGGTGGAAATACAGCTACATGGACTGAACAAGGCGAGGTGCCTATACATACAGTTACATTTAAAGATGAAAATAAAGTAATGAGTACATTTACATGTTATGATGGTGAAACTCTTGAAATCCCAAGTGTATATGCCGGAGAAAATGGTTTTGAAGGCTGGTATACAAGTGATAATCAGAAAGCAATTAACACTATGAGAGTTAGAGGCAGTATTGAGTTGACTGCAAAATGGTCAGTACCACATAAGGTTGAACAGGATATTACAGATAATAATAGAGATAATAATAGAGATAATAATAGAGATAATAATATAACTACTATGCCTTCAGTAAAAAAAGCTGTTATAAAGTCAGCCGTAAAGAAGAAAGGAAAAGCTGTCATCAAAATTAAAAAGATAGCTAAAGTTTCAGGTTATCAGTTGAATGTGGCACAGAATGTTAAATTTAAAAAAGTAAAAACTATAAATACAAAGAAAACAACTGTAATTGTCAAAAAAATAAAGTCAAATAAGAAATATTATGTTAGAGTCAGAGCTTATAAAGTAGTGAATGGTACTAAAGTATATGGAAAATGGAGTAAAGTAAGAAAAGTAAAATAATCTTTTGATATGTTCTATAATAAAAAATATGCTAAGAGCAAAATAAAAACATAGAAGTACAATTTAAAAGTAGGAGAACATTATGAGAAAATTAATGAACAAAGTAATAGGTACAACTCTAGCAATAGCGATGGTTGTTACATGCATGCCGGTGGCAAATGTAAAAAATGTTCATGCAGCAGAAAAAAAGAATACAGCATATAAGCTTGTATGGAGTGATGAATTTAATGGAACATCACTTAATATGAATAACTGGAATTATAATATTGGAAATAGTGGAACAGACGGAAAAAATCCAGGCTGGGGAAACAATGAATTAGAATATTATACAGATAGTGAAAAGAATGTAAGTGTTTCAGACGGAACATTGAAAATAACAGCAATTGAAGAAAAAACAGTTGATCCAAAAAATTCTAAAGTTACATATTCTTATACATCAGGTAGAATAACAACAGCTGGAAAACAGGATTTTCAGTATGGCAGAATGGAAGCAAGAATAAAACTTCCATCATTAAAAGGTGTATGGCCGGCATTTTGGATGCTTGGAGTTAATCAGAAAGGATGGCCATGGTGTGGAGAAATTGATATTTTGGAAGCGTGGAATACAATTAGCTTTGCACAGGGAGCTTTCCATTGGAATGCAGGAGTTGGAGATGACAGTCCATATGATAACAAATATGTTTCCGGTCAGTTGAATGCTTCATATTCAAGATATAACTGGTATGACAAAACGCAGTGGCACATTTATGCAGTTGAATGGGACAATGAATATATACATTATTTTGTAGATGATGTTGAATTTTATAAAGTAAATATTTCAACAGCAGATAAAAAAGACGAAGGAATGAAATCATATTACTTCTTATTGAATATGGCAGTTGGAGGAAATCTTCCGGGAGTAGCACCTGATGCAGGAACACTTCCGGCAACAATGGAAGTAGATTATGTCAGAGCATATCAGAGAACAAGTGATAATGGAACCAATTCGGCAAAATGGACAGAACAGAATCAGGTTCCTACATATCAGATAACCATGAAAGATGGAAAGAAGACTGTGTCAAATGTTAATGCATATGACGGAGAAACACTTGATTTGCCTGTTTTAACAAAAAAAAGATATACATTTAACGGCTGGTACACAAGTGACGGAAAAGAAATAACAGAAAAGTACAGAGTAAGGCAGAATACAACTATAGTAGCTAAATGGACAAAGGTAACTGTAAAGCAGCCTAAATTAACAAAATTAGTTAATAAAAAGAAAGGCACTATTTATGCTAAATATAGTATAAAAGGAAAAAAAGCAGATAGTCCAAAGGGTTACCAGATAAAATATGGAACAAACAAAAAGTTGAAAAAAGGAAAAGTTACTTCAACAACTTCAAAAAATATTACTATTCCATTTTTGAAATCAGGTAAGACATATTATGTTAAGGTAAGAGGCTATAAATTGGATTCAAAAAACAAAAAAGTATTTGGAAAATGGAGTAAAATAAAATCAATTACCGTAAAATAAGAAAAAACACAGGGTAAAATTAGTAAAACTAATGGTTTTAAATAAGAAATATGTTTGCAATACTCTGAAAATGGGGTATAATAAACACGGTTAGAAAAAATCTCTATAAATATAAAACATACGGAGGTACAATATGTTAGTTTCAGCAAAAGAAATGTTAGAAAAAGCAAAAGCAGGTCATTATGCTGTAGGACAGTTCAACATCAACAATCTTGAATGGACAAAGTCAATTCTTTTAACAGCAGAAGAATTAAAGAGCCCTGTTATTTTAGGTGTATCTGAAGGTGCAGGAAAGTACATGACAGGATTTAAGACAGTAGCTGCTATGGTTAAGGCTATGGATGAAGAATTAGGAATTACAGTTCCTGTAGCTCTTCACTTAGATCACGGAACATACGAAGGATGTTATAAATGTATTAAGGCAGGATTTACATCTATTATGTTCGATGGTTCACATTATCCAATTGAAGAGAACATTGCTAAGACAAAAGAATTAGTAGCAGTAGCTCATAATATGGATATGTCAATTGAAGCAGAAGTTGGTTCAATTGGCGGTGAAGAAGATGGAGTTATCGGAAGAGGCGAATGTGCTGACCCTGATGAATGTAAGGCAGTAGCTGATCTTGGTGTAGATATGCTTGCAGCAGGTATCGGTAACATTCATGGAAAATATCCTGAAAACTGGGAAGGACTTAGTTTTGAAACTCTTGATGCAATTCAGCAGAAGACAGGAATTATGCCATTAGTTCTTCATGGTGGTACAGGTATCCCAGCAGATATGATTAAGAAAGCAATTGATCTTGGTGTATCTAAGATTAACGTTAATACAGAATGTCAGTTATCATTTGCTGATGCAACAAGAAAGTATATCGAAGCAGGAAAGGACTTAGAAGGAAAAGGATTTGATCCTCGTAAGTTACTTGCTCCAGGTGCAGAAGCTATTAGAGCAACAGTAAAAGAAAAAATGGAATTATTCGGTTCAGTTGGAAAGGCTTTTGAATAGGCATATAACATACCGGGCATCCTGAAATATATTTTTAGGAAGCACATAATATTAGTAACAATGGGCTCCTGCTTGAAGCGGGAGCCTTTAATAGTATTTAGGATTTAAAAGAGTATTTTATTGTATGAATAGAAAAGAATTTGTAGATAATAAAATAGAAAATAATATCAAAATAAGAGATAATAAAATAGATGATGAATTAAGGATAGGATTTGATTCTGAAAAGAAAGAAAATACTGAAAAGAAAGAAAATACTGAAAAGAAAGAAAATACTGAAAATAAGAAAAACAAAATATCAGGAATTGCATATAACATAGTGAGGGTAATAGCATTTACCGTTGCCGGTATAGCATTTGGATATGCATCATATGAATTGATGGATTCATATTTGGATTATACAGCAGCTCAGGAAAAATATAGTGCAGTTGATGAAATGTTTAATCAGATACAGAGTACAGAACAGACGGCAGATACGTCAGATACAGCTCAGACAGCTAGTAGTGCAGAATACCAGGGAACAATAACCAAATGGGTATGGGACTATGATGCAATGTTAAAATATAATGATGAGTCAAAAGGATATATTAAACTTGATGGCACAAGAATTCAGTACCCTATAGTTCAGCATAGTGATAACGATTATTACTTGGTAAAAGGTTCAGATAAAGTGGCAAATGGTGGTGGAGCTATTTTTATGGATTCACGTTGTGGAGGACTTGATGCCAGAATGAGTGTTGTGTATGGACACAACATGATGGATGGTTCAATGTTTCACGACTTAATGAAATTTTCAAAAGAAGATTTTTGCAAGAAAAATCAGACATTTGATGTTTATGTGGGACATCGTCATTATATTTATCACGTATTTTCGTCATTTAGAACTAAGGCAGATAATGAAGATATATATAAGTTTGGCTTTAAAGATGATGATGAGTTTGCTAAATGGATTAAGAAGACTTATGACAAGAGTAATTTCAAGTATGACAGTAAAATGCCAGGTGTATCAGACAAGATTTTGATATGTTCTACTTGTGTGGATAACAATGGTAACAGAATGGTTGTATGTATGTACAGAGGGGAAGAAGTAGTGGATTAGTGTAAACTAACTTAATTTTATTAAGTAATACTTAAAAAAATAAGGGATTTTAGGGAATGGTATTGATTTTTATTAAGAAATAGTGTAACTTATATATCGACGAGGGAAACCTCACCGCTAAATGAGATTAAGAACAAGGGCGTTCTTCAAAGAATTATTTGGAGAAAAGCCTTTTTTTATTACAAGGCTAAAGACATATAGAGTGGACAGAGTAAATGCCTTTTTAAATTAGCGGAATGAAAAATAGTTAAGTATAGAAAGGAACAGACACTATGGGAGTTAATGTATCAGAAGTATTTGGACAGAATGTATTCGATGAATCAGTAATGAAGAATCGTTTACCTGAAGCAACTTACAATGAAATTAAGAAAATTATGCACGAAGGTGGAGATATCACAATGGATATCGCAAACATCGTTGCACAGGCTATGAAGGAATGGGCTGTTGAAAAAGGTGCTACACATTATACACATGTATTCCAGCCATATATCATTTCAGTAGGAGCTGAAAAACATGATTCCTTCGCATCATTACCAACAGATGGTAAGATTGATAATACATTTACAGGAAAAGATTTATTAATGGGAGAACCTGATGCATCATCATTCCCATCAGGTGGATTGAGACAGACATGTGGAGCAAGAGGTTATACAGCATGGGATGTTACATCACCTGCTTACATAAAAGATGATACACTTTGCATTCCAACAGCATTTTGCTCATACACAGGTGAATCACTTGATACAAAGACACCTTTACTTAAAGCAATGCATGCAGTAAGTAAATATGGTATAAGACTTTTAAGATTATTAGGAAATACAACATCAAGAAGAGTTCTTTCATATGTTGGTCCTGAACAGGAATATTTCTTAATTCCTGAAGATTTATATGAACAGAGACCTGACCTTAAATTCTCAGGACGTACACTTTTCGGTGCTATGCCTCCAAAAGGACAGGAAATGTCAGATCAGTATTTTGGTGATATTAGAGAAAAAGTTAAGAAATTTATGTCAGACGTTGATGAACAGTTATGGAAATTAGGAATCACAGCAAAGACACAGCATAATGAAGTTGCTCCTTGTCAGCATGAAATTGCACCTATTTTCTCAGTTTCAAATGTAGCATTAGATAATAACTACTTAGTAATGAACGTATTAAAGAAGACAGCTAAGAAGTATGGATTAGTTTGTTTATTACATGAAAAACCATTTGATGGAATTAATGGCTCAGGTAAACACAACAACTGGTCGCTTACAACAGATGACGGAATTAACTTATTCAAACCAGGTAAAGAACCTGAAAATAATAAAGTATTCCAGTTAGTACTTGCATGCCTTATGTCAGCAGTTGACAAACATGCAGTATTGCTTAGAACAGCCGCTTCTAACACAGGTAACGATCACAGATTAGGAGCAAATGAAGCACCACCTGCAATCATTTCTATTTATTTAGGAGATCAGGTTGGAGATGTAGTAGATCAGATTATTAAGACTGGAAAAGCTACTTCAAGCCTTCATTCAGGTGTAATTGATTTTGGTATTAACAAACTTCCTGTATTAGAAAAGGATCCTACAGATAGAAACAGAACATCACCATTTGCATTTACAGGTAACAGATTCGAATTCAGAATGGTTGCTTCATCAAACTCAATTGGTGATACAAATACAGTACTTAGTGCAATGATGGCAGAAGCATTTGCAGATGCAATTGATGCTCTTACAGGTGCTGAAGATTTAGATAAAGCTGTAGAAGAATATACAGTAAAACTTATGAGAGAACATGAAAGAATTATCTTCAATGGAAACGGTTATTCAGCAGAATGGCCTGTAGAAGCTGAAAAGAGAGGACTTCCAAACTGCAAGTCTATCGTAGATGCAATTCCTTCATTAGTAGCTGATTCAACAGTTAAGATGTATGAAAGATTCAATATTATGTCTAAGGCAGAACTTGAAGCTCGTAAGGAAATCTTATTTGAACAGTATGCAGGAGTAAGAAATATCGAAGCTTTAACTATGATTGATATGGCAAGCAAGATGTTTATTCCATCAGTTGTATACTATACAAAAGAACTTGCTGATACAGCAATTGCAGTAAAAGAGGCAGGAGCAGATGCTTCAACTCAGATAGAATTATTAAATGCTGTAATAGCTAAGTTAAATGAAGCTAAAGCAGGATTAGAAGACTTAAAGAAGGCAACAGCTAAGGCTCAGAGCATTGATGACAATCAGGAAAAGGCAGAAAGCTACAAGTCAGAAGTAATGGCAGCAATGGCAGAACTTAGAAAACCTGTAGATGAACTTGAAATGATTGTAGACAAAGAAGTATGGCCGGTACCTTCATATGGAGATATTTTATTCTACTAAAATCAAAAACTAAATATGATAAATAGCGAAAGTGCACCGAAAGAATGAAAACTTCCGGTGCACTTTTGATTTGAGTGGCAAGCAGCGCGAGCGTAAATTTCAATAAATATATCAGGGCCTTTCAGCCTTATTTGAAGAAAACAGAAATTAATCCGTTTACAATAATTATTAAAGTTATCAAAGGTAAAATCCATTTACAATAAATACGTATTTTATTTGGAACCTTAAGTCCTGAGCCTAAATTAACCTCAGCAATGTAATTATCCCATCCCCATCCATATTTGCTTGTACAGAATAAAGTGTAAATCAGGGAACCAATTGGAAGAATTAAATTACTAATCATAAAATCTTCTAAATCTAAAACACTAGTTCCATCACCTAAAGGATGAAAACCTGATAGAAGGTTAAATCCTAAAATACAAGGAAGAGATGCTAATATAATAACAATAGTATTTACAATAGCTGTTTTCTTTCTGGACCATCCCCATAAATCCATGCATGAGGACATAATGTTTTCAAATACTGCAATTACAGTTGAAAAAGCGGCAAATGCCATAAATATAAAGAAGCAGCTTCCCCATATTCTTCCGCCGGGCATTTGAATAAATATATTAGGTAAAGTAACAAAAATAAGACTAGGTCCCTGATCTGGGTTAACTCCAAATGCAAAGCATGATGGAAAAATAATAAGTCCTGATACAATTGCTACAAAAGTGTCTAAAGCGACAATGTTTATTGATTCACCTAATAGGCTGCGGTCCTTGCCCAAATAACTTCCAAAAATTGCCATAGAACCCATTCCTATACTAAGTGTAAAGAATGCCTGATTCATAGCAGCAACAATTACATTTACCAATCCGATTTCTTTTATTCTATTAAAATCAGGAACAAGATAAAAATATAATCCTTTATCAGATCCATCAAGGAAAATACTGTTAATGGCTAAAACTACCATAATTATTAAAAGTGCAATCATCATTGTTTTTGATATTTTTTCAACACCATTTTGTAAGCCTAAAGAGCATACAAGGAAACCAAGGATAATAACAATTACAGTCCAGAAAATCATTTCTGATGGAACATTAAGCATATCAGAAAAATGAGCCTGCACATCTGCTGTAGTAGCGTTTGTAAAATCACCTTTTGCCATGTCGAAAAAGTATCGTAACATCCATCCGGCAACAGTAGTGTAAAACATCATTAAAATATAATTTCCAGCCATTCCAACATATCCATGAAGATGCCAATATTGCCCTTTCTTTTCCAATGCCTTAAATGAACGTGAAATGCTTTGCTGACTTGCACGTCCGACAGAAAATTCCATAGTAAGAATAGGTAAGCCTAAAATTACTAAAAACAAAATGTAAAATAGTACGAAACATCCGCCTCCATTATTACCTACAACGTAAGGAAAACGCCACACATTGCCAATTCCAATGGCGCATCCAGCAGAAATAAGGATGAAGCCAAGTCTCGATTTAAATTTTTCTCTTTCCATTAAATACCTCGATTCTATAGTGGTTCTTGCATCATATTAAAGAAATTAAAAGAATTTGTCAATTTAACGTGTTAGTGCATTAAAATTATATAAAAATATTTAGTAAATTTTGAAGAAAATTATTGTAAAATAGGGGAGTGTAAAGCCTTTCTTAGTTGAAATGAACAAACAATTGTTGTAGAATTAAGTGGCGTGTAAATACTAAAAATGAATAAAAAAGAAAAGTACTAAATTTTGATATTCATAATCTTATATTAATAAGAAATACAGATAGCAAAATTAAATTTTCCATACTTAATTTCAGTATTAAATTTAATAATATATAGAATAGAAAGGAGGAGCATCATGTTAGACGAGTTAGATGAATTAGTGAAAAAAGTAATTGAACTAATTGAAGATAAGAAATATGTACTAGTAAAAAAAGAGTTTGCTGACATGAATGAGGCGGATATAGCTGAAGTATTAGAAGAACTTCAGGAAGAACTGCCAACACAGGAATTTATAAGGGTATTCCGATTGCTCCCCAAAGATATAGCGGCAGATGTATTTGCTCATCTTCCTGTAGAAATTGAGCAGTATATAATTAATTCCCTTACAGATAAAGAAACAACAAACATTATTGAAAACATGTTTGCTGATGATGCTGCCGATTTGATGGAAGAAATGCCGGCGAGTGTTGTAAGAAGAATTTTGGCATTGGCTTCGGATGAAACACGAAATGATATAAATCATTTGTTAAAATATCCGGAAGATTCTGCCGGTAGTATTATGACAGTCGAATTTGCTGACTTGAAGGAAAACATTACTGTAAAGCAGGCGTTAGAAAGAATTAGAAAAATAGGAATTGATAAGGAGACAATCAATACCTGTTACGTACTTGATTTGCAAAGGCATTTGGTAGGATCGGTAACACTTAGAACTTTGCTTCTTGGCAATCCTGATGCTATTGTAAGCGATATAATGGATGAAAATGTGATTACTGTAAGTACGTTAGATGATCAGGAAACTGTAGCCAGACAATTTCAAAAATACGATTTTATGGCGATGCCTGTAGTGGACAGTGAAAACAGACTCGTTGGTATTATTACGGTCGATGATATTTTGGAAATTATTGAAGAAGAGGCAACAGAGGATATGGAAAAGATGGCAGCTATTTTACCATCTGACAAGTCATATTTTAGAACGGGAATATTTGAAACATTTAAATCAAGAATTCCATGGCTTCTTATATTAATGATATCAGCTACAATTACAGGTACAATAATAGACAGTTTTGAAGCAAAACTTGCAGGAATTACAGGATTAGTTGCTTTTATACCTATGTTAATGGATACCGGTGGAAACTCAGGTGGACAGGCATCAGTAACTATCATTCGTGCAATATCTCTTAATGAAGTAGAATTTAAAGATATATTTAAAGTAATATGGAAAGAAATAAGAGTTGCAGTTTTGTGCGGCTTAACATTAGCGGTAGTTAATTTTATAAGAGTTTTAATTATGAATGCTTTAGGAACAGGAATTACTCACGAAGCTATAATGGTAAATATTACTGTGTGTATTACACTGTGTATTACGGTAATGTGTGCTAAGTTAGTTGGATGTATGCTTCCAATATTGGCAAATCAGTTAGGATTTGATCCGGCAGTTATGGCTAGCCCATTTATTACAACAATCGTTGATGCTATTTCGCTTGTATTATTCTTAAAGATTGCAACATTTATGTTAATGTGATAAAGTTTTGTATTGAAAAACCAAAGAGAGATACAAATACTTGTATCTCTCTCGGGTAAATTTATTCTAATAAAAAAAGGGAGGAGAATCGACTCCTTAGCCGATTCACGAATATGCCTGATGCATATTCAAAATTATGAAAAAATATGAAAAAACGAGTAACAAAATCAGTAACAACTGTTTTTGTTTACAATATATATACTAAAGTTAAATCGTGAAAAAATGATGTTTTCAATGTGAAAGTATATTTAATTTAGTATGAACAAAATATGAACGGAGGAAAGACAATGGCAGAAAAGAATCCAATAGTAACAATTGAGATGGAGAATGGAGATATAATGAAAGCTGAATTATATCCTGAAGTTGCTCCTAATACAGTAAATAATTTTATCAGCCTTGTAAAAAAAGGCTTCTATGATGGAATAATTTTTCATAGAGTAATTGAAGGATTTATGATTCAGGGTGGAGATCCTGAAGGAACAGGAATGGGTGGCCCGGGATACAGTATTCAGGGTGAATTCAATTATAATGGTTTTGCAAATGACCTTAAGCATACACCGGGAGTGTTATCTATGGCTAGAGCAATGGATCCGGATAGTGCAGGATCACAGTTCTTTATTATGCATGAAGCCGCACCACATTTGGATGGACAGTATGCTGCATTTGGAAAAATCATCGAAGGAATGGATGTTGTTGATGCAATAGCAACAACAAAGACAGGTGCGATGGACAGACCTGTTAATGAACAGAAGATGAAAAAGGTCACAGTTGAGACATTTGGTGTTGAATACGACGAACCTGAAACATACTAATATTAATTTAGTGAATTATAAAAATGTAATGGTTATATACTAAAAATAGAATTGAATTTAGTTAAATATCATTTAATATATCAATTATATATGGAAAGTATTGAATTATAAAAGAGTTAATATTACAATTGGTTTGTCAGAAAGACCTTGGAGAGGGTCTTTAAAAACTACTACTGTATAGATAGAAGGAGAACTTATCATGGCACAGATTACAAAGAATATGATTATCGGCGATATTTTAAAAATTAATATGGGAGTAGTTCCTATTTTATTAAATGAAGGAATGCATTGTATAGGATGTCCTGCATCTCAGGGAGAATCATTAGAAGAAGCTTGCATGGTACATGGCATTGATGCTGATGCGCTTACAGTAAAGTTAAATGAATTTCTTGCAAATGTAGAAAATGAAGAAAATAAATAATATTGTATTAAAAATCTAATGAAGACAGCAATGTTATATATTTCTTATGAAACAATATATTAAAATTAAGATTGTTTTAAATTAACAAATAAAAAGCAATTGCACCAATGTATTAAACGTGGTGCAATTGCTTTTTTATAATATATGTAATTGTTTAATTATAATGTAATAAAACCTGTAGCTTTGTCGATAACATAGTAAGCACGATTATCTTCAGGTTTGATATAAAGTTCAACAGATGTAACTGTTTTCTTTCCTGTTTTGGCTGTGTAATCAGCTTTAGCAGCTTCCTTTAATGCTTCAACATCAAATTCTTTTCCATAGAACTGAACTAATACTTTTTCAACTTTTTTAGCGGCAGCTTTTTTAGTTGTAGTCTTTTTAGCAGCTTCCTTCTTAGGTTCAGCTTTAACAGCTTCTTTTTTTACTGGAGTAACTTTAGCAGCTTCCTTCTTAGGTTCAGCTTTAACAGCTTCTTTCTTTACTTCAGTAACTTTAGCAGTTTCCTTCTTAGGTTCAGCTTTAACAGCTTCTTTCTTTACTTCAGTAGCTTTAGCAGCTTCCTTCTTAGGTTCAGCTTTAACAGCTTCTTTTTTTACTGGAGTAACTTTAACAGTTTCCTTTTTTGTGTCCTTAACTTCAGCTTTTGTATCAATTTTTTTTGCAGTTTCTTTTGCAACAGTTTTTGTAGCTTTTGATGTTGCCATAATGAAATCCTCCTTTTTGTAAGGTCGATTAATAAAAGCCCACCAATATTGTAAGTAAATCAACCTATATAAATAAAATTTTCTATAATATTCCGAAGATAATAATAACGCGGGCAAAAAAAAATTGCAATAAATGGAAAACAAATTTGGCAATACACACAAATAATAAGTCGTAATTTAAAAAAATGTATCAAATATACCAATAAAAAAGTGCCTTAAATATAGTAAATAATTGTTAATTACAGTCTGATGTTTCATACAATTATGAATTAATAAACATATAAAATAGAGGAAAACCGGTATAAATAATGTTGATATTGAACCCTAGGACAAATGCCTATTAAGGCTATTCACTTTGAAAAATTGTTTTTCATATTTGCAAAATCAGGTAATTAAATGTATTCAAAGTAACATAATATTTATTGTAAAAAGATATATATGTATGATAGAATAATATAGAAAAATGCAGAAAGGAGCGAAATATGGATTATGTTGTAGTATGGCTGGCTCTGTTTGTTATACTTGCAGTTTCAGAGTTAATAACAATGGGATTAACAAGTATATGGTTTGCTGTAGGAGCACTGGCCGCATGCTTAGTTTCGGCATTGGGGGCAAATTTGATTGTGCAGGCAATAGTTTTTGTTGTTGTGTCAATCTTAATATTATTATTTATTCGCCCATTTGCAGTAAATTATATTAACAAAGATCCTGAAAAAACAAATGTTGAGTCCATGGAAGGAAAGGTTGGAGAAGTGACGGCTGATATAAACAACGTACTTGCAACCGGAACTGTAAAGATTGATGGAATGGACTGGACAGCAAGAACTGATAATGGAGAAATCATAGAAGCCGGAGAATATGTAAAAGTATTAAGGGTTGAGGGTGTCAAAGTTATTGTCGAAAAAACGGAACTAAATAATTGAGCATGAAGTAAGATTGAGGAGGAGTAAAATGCCATTATTAATTGTAGTAGTAGTATTAGCGTTGATTTTAGTATCAACATGCGTAAAGATTGTACCACAGGCACATGCCTATGTTATTGAAAGACTTGGAGGATATAAATGCACATGGTCTGTAGGTCTTCATTTTAAAGTGCCATTTTTAGATATGTTAGCAAGAAAAGTTAACTTGAAGGAACAGGTTGTTGATTTCGCACCTCAGCCGGTTATTACAAAGGATAACGTAACAATGAGAATTGATACAGTTGTATTTTTCCAGATTACAGATCCTAAACTTTTCTGCTATGGTGTAGAAAGTCCTATTATGGCTATTGAAAATTTAACAGCAACAACTCTTAGAAATATTATTGGTGATTTGGAATTAGATGAAACACTTACATCCAGAGAAATTATTAATGCTAAGATGAGACAGTCTTTAGATGAAGCAACAGATCCATGGGGAATTAAAGTTAACAGAGTGGAACTTAAGAACATCATTCCACCAACAGCAATTCAGGATGCGATGGAAAAGCAGATGAAGGCTGAACGTGAACGTAGAGAAGCAATCTTAATTGCAGAAGGTGAAAAGAAGTCAGCTATTCTTAGAGCAGAAGGAAAGAAAGAATCAGCAGTACTTGAAGCAGAGGCAGAAAAACAGGCAGCAATCTTAAAGGCTGACGCTGAAAAACAGAAAAGAATTCTTGAAGCAGAAGGTGAAGCACAGGCAATTCTTAAAGTACAGAATGCAACTGCAGAAGGTATCAAATTAATAAAAGAAGCAGGAGCAGACCAGTCAGTACTTACATTAAAGAGCTTAGAAGCATTTGCTGCGGCAGCAGACGGTCAGGCAACAAAGATTATAATCCCATCTGACATTCAGGGACTCGCAGGCTCAGTAAAAGCAATAACAGAAGTAATAAAAGACTAATAATAAAAAAAGACAGGTTCTTAAGAAAGCTTGCTTTCAGAGAGAACCTGTCCCTTTTTTTGAGGATACTACGAATGCCACAAAAATTACCGCAAAATTGCCACATCAGTATAATTGAATAAGTGAATATGAAACTTTATAATAAACAAAGGCAGACGAATGATTAGAGGGGAAAAATGGATAAGATAATAAAAAAGACAATCATAGGAGTTATGTTATGCGTTGCCTGCATAACAATATGTGCATGCAATGGAAAAGAAAAAATAAAAGAGACAACTGCTGTAAATGATAATACATATATAGAAGAAACAACAAATCAAGAAGTAAGTACAAATAATGAAGAAAGTACACAGGACGCTTTAGATGAAGCGATTAAGCAGTTAGAAGAATTAAATGATATTTTAAAGGATTAAAAGGAAGGGTAAAATGAAAAGAATAGCACAGACATTTTTTATAACAATGACAATAATTATGATTTATAGCATGAGTGCATTTGCGGCAGTAGATTATAATGTTATGACAAATGAAGAATTAGATGTAATTATAGAAGACAATAATTCTATTATTGATACTAAAAGTGTAAAACTTACAGAAATAAACAATAAATGCATAGAATTAATAAAAAAGAATACAAAACCAACAGAAGAATTTAAAATAAAAATAAATGAATATACTGAAAATTTGAAAATATATACTGAAAGAATACGTGCACAGAAGGAAGTGTGCCAGAAGAAAAGCTTAAAGATGGAAAATGCAAAATTAAATAATAAGAAGAAAAGTTATATAAAAAAACAACAGATAAAATATATAAAGAGTCAGAACAAGCTTTCATCTATTTTGAGAAAAGCTACAAAAGAATCAAATGAAATGAAAAAATATATTAGAAGCAGTCAAAAAGTAACAGAAAGCAAGGTTATTACTACAACAGACAGAAGATTAAATTGCGATAACCGAAAAATACAGATAGCATCGTTAGAATTAGAATCTGTAGTTTCAGAAAATTAAAGATAACCGTAAATAGGAGGAAACAAAATGAACAAAGTTCATTTTTTATAAATGTTTCCGACGAATAGCCGCTGACCGAAGGGCGGGGGCATTACATATTTTATAAGAGGGATAAAAATGAGCGAATTAATTTATATAGCTGATGATGAAAAGAATATACGTGAGTTAGTAAAATGTTTCTTAGAAAATCAGGGATATGAAGTTGAGACATTTTCTAATGGAGATGATTTATTTAAAAGATATAAAGAAAAAAATGCTGATATGATAATTTTAGATGTTATTATGCCGGGAACAGATGGTGTGGAAATATGCAGGCAGATAAGACAAATAGCAAATGTTCCAATAATCATTTTATCAGCAAAAGATAGCGAAGAGGATAGGATAAAAGGAATAAGTGTTGGCGGGGATGATTATCTGACAAAGCCGTTTTCACCAATAGAACTTGTGGCGAGAGTTCAGGCATTATTTAGAAGAATTTCGATGGATAAGGTAGAAAAAGTAGAAAAGGTTACATTTGGAAATATAAAAATTGATGTGACTAAGAAGCAGGCATATGTAGATGATGAGGAAATTGCTCTTACACCACTGGAATTCGACTTCCTTAAATATCTTATACAAAAGAATAATCAGGCAATTTCTAGAGAAGAATTGCTTAAAGAAGTGTGGAAAATCGCATATGATATTGATACAAGAGCTACAGATGATACAGTAAAGAGGCTTAGAAGAAAAATAGCAGACAGCAATGTAGAAATAAAAACAGTATGGGGATATGGATTTAAAATGGCATTAAAAAAGTAGGTGTAAAATGAGAACGATATATAAACAATTATTGTCATCAATGCTTGCAATTTCAGTTGCAGTACCTATTATAATCTTAGTTATTTTTAATGTTGTAATGACTAATAATATACAGACCACGGCTAAAAAGGAATTATCAAGCACAATGACAACGATGGAAAAACTTGTGCAAACATCGTATGAAGAAGGGGACTCATCAGAACTCCTTACTAATTTAGTTGCAGCTCTTACTTCCACAAAATTATCAGGAAACACTAATTTTTATATTTTGAGAAATGAAAATATAAGTTTTAAGAGTGATAGTGGGTTTGAAATAAATGATGGTCAGATAATAAAAATTTCAAAATCAAAAAAAGATATCCACAGAGAAAAAATTAATAATTATCAGTGCTACATTTCAGTTGTATCTTTAGACAATTACGAGGGTGTTAAAAATGCATCAATGGTATTTGTAACGAATACGAGGAATGGGACAGACAATCTTGTAAATTCTAATGTAATATTAATGATTATTATACTTATTTGCATGATAGTAAGTGTTGTATTTTCCGTAAAATTGTCAAAAAGTATTAGCAATCAGATTATGAAAGCCTGTGCTTACGCAAATGAAGTAGGAAATGGAATATTTACAAATAAAATTGAAGGACAGTCAAATAAAGAAATAGAAGATTTGTATAAGAGCCTTAATCATATGGCTGCAAAATTAAAAGCAAATGACGAAAATCAAAAGAGTTTTTATCAGAATATTTCTCACGAGTTTAGAAATCCACTTATGTCAATACAAGGTTATGCAGAAGGTATTGAAAGTGGAATATTAAGCGATAATGTAGGGGCGGCATCAGTCATCAGACAGGAAAGTATAAAACTAAATAAGATGGTGGCTGAACTTCTTACATTATCCAAATTTGATAGTAAGATGTATAATGTTTCCATTGAGAAATTTAATGCAAGAGAGATTATGTTAGATGCTTTGCAGAGAATAAAAGGAATTGCATTAAAAGAAGAAATCGATATTGATATGGAAATAGATAAACAGATGAGCATAAATATTGACGAAGATTTGTTCCATAATGTTATTTTAAACATTACATCAAATTGTATTAGATATGCAAAAAAACAGGTTTTTATCAGAGGATATGTAATGGAAGGTAAAAACGTAATTGAAATATACGATGATGGAGATGGAACAATTGAAAAGAACATTCCTCATTTGTTTGAAAGATTCTATAAAGGAGAAAAAGGAAACTTCGGATTAGGTCTTGCAATAGCAAAAGAAGCAATGGAAAACATGAATGGAAATATAACTGCAATACCAAATGGAGAAAGCAAAATTCCGGGAAATTATAAAATTAAATTTTTGCTATGTTTTAGCTAATATTTGTCAAATTAATTTGGTTAAGGCAAATTGAATATTAAAAAATGCCAAAATGGGAAAAGAGTTGTATTAATAATTAACAGATATTTACTCTACTTTATTAACATTAGTAAGTTTTTCTTGACAAATTCTGTATTTTGCGTAAAGTTAAAAAAGACGAAATGACAAAGAACGGAGAAAAACAGAATGTTTAATGAAAAAATGGTTTTGTGTGCGTCTAATGCATATGAAAAAAAGTATTATTTAAACGATCAATTTTCTAATCTTCCGGAGCGTGTAAAACAGGAATTGCAGATTATGTGTGTGCTGTTTACAGAAGAAGTAGGTGGAATTCTTATTTTGCAATATGAAGAAGATGGAACATTACAGATTGTCACAGAGGCAGATGAGGGAGACCTTTTATATGATGATATAGGATGCGGATTAAAGGTTAAGCAGATGCAGCTTGATAAGAGAGAACTTTTAGAATCACTGGAAATGTACTATAAAGTATTTGTTTTAGGAGAGGAATAAATGTTAATTACAGTTGACGCCGGTAATACTAATATCACACTTGGTGTATTTAAAGAAAAAAAAGTTTATGCTACATTTAGAATGACAACTCAGATGGCAAGAACATCAGATGAATATGGAGTATTAATTGCAGAAATGCTTGGACGAAAAGGTATTTCACCTAAAGATATTGAAGCAGTAATAATATCATCGGTTGTACCTAAGATTATGTACTCATTAACAAATGGAATTTACAAATATATTGGATTACATCCTATTGTTATTGAGGCAGGCACAAAGACGGGAATAAAGATTCAGCGTGCAAATCCTAGGGAAGTTGGAACAGATAGAATCGTAGATGCAGTAGGTGCATATGAATTGTATGGTGGACCATGTATTGTAATTGATTTTGGAACAGCTACAACATATGATTTAATTACAAAAGATGGAACATTTGCAGCAGGAGTTACATCTCCGGGTATCAGAATTTGCGCAAAGGCATTATGGAATGATACTGCAAAGCTTCCTGAAATTGAAATTAAAAAGCCTGAATCAATACTTGGAAAAGATACAATTACGAGTATGCAGGCGGGTATAGTTTATGGCTATATCGGACAGACAGAGTACATCATAGATAATATGAAAAAGGAAAGCGGACTTCTCAACGCAAAAGTTATTGCAACAGGTGGTCTTGGAAGAATTATTTATGAAAATACGGATAGAATAGATATTTATGATAAGGAACTCACTCTTCAGGGAATGAGACTTATTTACGAAAAAAATAAAAAGTAAAGGTGCTTAATGAAGATAGGAAATATTGAAATTGAAAATTGTTTGGCACTTGGACCAATGGCAGGAGTAACAGACCTGCCATTTCGCTTGTTGTGTAAAGAGATGGGGTGCAACATGCTTTACACGGAAATGGTTAGTGCAAAGGCAATTCTATATAAAAACAAGAATACCAAAGAATTATTGAATATAGATAAAAATGAACATCCTGTAGGAGTTCAGTTATTTGGCTCTGACCCTGATATAATGGCACAGATTGCAGCACAGGTTGAAGAAGGAGAGTGCGATTTTATCGACATAAATATGGGATGCCCGGTTCCTAAAATTGTAAATAACGGCGAAGGCTCAGCATTATTAAAACAGCCAAAACTAGTAGAAGAAATTCTTACAAAAATGGTTAAGGCCGTAAATAAACCTGTCACTGTAAAGATACGAAAAGGCTTTGAAAATGGAACGGTTTATGCTGTTGAAATTGCAAAAATTGCAGAAAGCTGTGGTGTATCGGCTATAGCAGTTCATGGAAGAACGAGAGAACAATACTATAGTGGCAAGGCAGATTGGGATGTAATAAAAGATGTAAAAAAAGCAGTAAAGATTCCTGTAATTGGAAATGGAGATATTTTTTCAGCTGAGGATGCAAAGGCAATGAAAGAATATACCGGATGTGATGGATTAATGGTTGCAAGAGGTGCAAGAGGAAATCCATGGATATTTAGAGAAATTAAAGAATATCTTGAAAATGGGAATGTTATAGACAAACCGAAAATAAATGATATAAGAGAAATGATTATAAGACATGCTAAAATGCTTGTTGATTATAAAGGTGAGTATACAGGTATTAGAGAAATGCGAAAACATATCGCATGGTATACGGCAGGTTTGCCACATTCAGCAGAACTTAGACGTATGTGTAACCAGATTGAAACTATGGAAAATTTAATAGAGACGGTTAACGCGAAACTGCAATAAACATTGACATTAATGCCGTGTTAGGCTATTATTAATTGTAAAACTTTAAATATAAAAATTTGATCGGAGGATTAAAAAATGGCAGAAACAAAGAAGAACGTACTTACAAAAGCCGGACTTGATAGATTGGAAAAAGAATTAGAAGATTTAAAGGTAAATAGACGTAGAGAAGTCGCTCAGAAAATTAAGGAAGCAAGAGAACAGGGCGATTTATCAGAAAACGCTGAATATGATGCTGCAAAAGATGAGCAGAGAGATATTGAAGCAAGAATAGATGAAATCGAAAAAATTCTTAAAAATGTTGAAGTAGTTGCTGATGAGGACGTTGATATTAATAAAATCAGTGTTGGATGTCATGTAAAAATCTTCGATTATGAATTTGATGAAGAATTAGAATTTAGCATTGTAGGTTCTACAGAAGCAAACAGTCTTCAGCAGAAGCTTTCAAATGAATCTCCATTAGGAATGGCATTACTTGGTCATGAAGTAGGTGATGATGTACTTGTTGAATTAGCAGATGGAGAAGCTAAATATAAAGTATTAGAGATTAAGAAGGTACTTTAATTTTAATAAAAATTCACAAAAAGATATAGATATAAAGGAGTAACAATGGGACAGCAGAATAACCAGAATCAGCAGCAGGATATTAATCAGCTTTTAAAGGTAAGACGTGAAAAATTAGCTGATTTGCAGGAAAAGGGAAAGGATCCTTTTCAGATTACTAAATATGAAGTGACACATCACAGTCAGGAAATTAAAGATAATTTTGATAAATTAGAATGCGTACATGATGAAGAAGGAAAATTAATTAGAGATGACTCTAAATTAATTTCAATTGCCGGACGTATTATGTTAAAACGTGTAATGGGTAAGGCTTCATTCTGTAACGTTCAGGATAGAGATGGTAACATTCAGGTTTATGTTGCAAGAAATGATATAAGCAAAGAAGAACCATGGGAAGAATATAAGGATTTCAAGAAAATGGATATCGGTGATATCGTTGGAGTTAAAGGTTATCCATTTAAGACTAAGACAGGTGAAATGAGTATTCATGCAACAGAAGTTACTCTTCTTACAAAGAGTCTTCAGATTCTTCCTGAAAAGCATCATGGTCTTACAAATACAGATATGAGATACCGTCAGAGATATCTTGATTTAATTATGAATCAGGAATCAAAGGAAACTTTCATTAAGCGTTCAAAGATTATTAAGGAAATCAGAAACTTCCTTGATGCAAAAGACTTTATGGAAGTCGAGACACCTATGCTTGTACACAACGCAGGTGGTGCAGCAGCAAGACCATTTGAAACACATTACAATTCATTAGATGAAGATGTTAAACTTCGTATTTCTCTTGAATTATACCTTAAGAGACTTATCGTTGGTGGTTTAGAAAGAGTATACGAAATCGGTAGAGTATTTCGTAACGAAGGTGTAGATACAAGACATAATCCTGAATTTACACTTATGGAATTATATCAGGCATATACAGATTACTATGGTATGATGGACCTTACAGAAGAAATGTTCAGATACCTTGCAGAAAAAGTTGTTGGAAGTACAAAGTTTACTTACAACGGAATTGAAATCGATTTTGGTAAGCCATTTGAAAGAATCACAATGGTTGATTGTATTAAGAAATACACAGGCATTGATTTTGATACAGTTGCTACAGATGAAGAAGCTAAGGCTTTAGCAAAAGAACACAATATTGAATTTGAAGAAAGACATGGAAAGGGTGAAATCATTAACCTCTTCTTTGAAGAATTCTGTGAAAAGAACCTTATCCAGCCTACATTTGTTATGGATCATCCAATTGCAATTTCTCCACTTACTAAGAAAAAACCGGAAGATCCTACTAAGGTAGAACGTTTTGAGTTATTTATTAATACATGGGAAATGTGTAACGCATACTCAGAACTTAATGACCCAATTGATCAGAGAGAAAGATTTAAACTTCAGGATGCAGCTGCTGACGCAGGTGATGAAGAAGCTAACCATACAGATGAAGACTTCTTGTATGCACTTGAAGTAGGTATGCCTCCAACAGGTGGTATAGGTTATGGAATAGACAGACTTTGTATGTTATTAACTGATTCACAGGCTATTAGAGATGTATTGTTATTCCCGACAATGAAGAGCTTGGATAAATAAACCTAGTGTTTATGCGGGATTGAGGCATTTGAGTACGTCAAAGGACGCATTAAAAGACGTATTTTGGCATAGTCATTTACATCAGTATGAAAGAGTACACAATCTGAAAAGAATAAGACTCAATCGAATATGAACTACTAAGAGGACATTTTCTAAAGAAATTTAGAAGATGTCCTCTTTTTTGCGTTATGGAGAAAATACGTCATTTGTTATGAAGTCAAAGTGAAAGGAGCACAGCAATGGATGAATCAAAGAAAAAAGATAGATATGAGGATGCAAAAAAGTTTGTAAGATATTCAGATGGTGCAAAGATGTACAGTATGGGAATGACAAAATTTCAAGAAGTGGCTAAGGATGCCAAGGCTTGTTATAAGATTGGTCAGCTTGTACTTGTTAATACAGAAATATTGGATAAGTATCTTGAAACTTTTCATATTACAGATTCTGAGTTTTATAAGTAGGTGATGTTATGGTAAATACATTGAGTGGTTCAGTTAGTGCCTATAGAAAAGAAATTGTAAAACCAAGATTTATTCGTATTGATGAAGTAATGGCTTTATTAGATGTAACACGAGATGAGGCAATGGATATAGCATTAGCTGCTGGAGCAAGATATCAGCTTGCAAAGATTATATTAGTACATAAGGAAAGGTTGATGAAATTTATGAAACATTTTGCAAGAGTGCCTAGTTCAAACAAAATCGTAGAAAAGAAGTTTGTAAGAATTGGGGAAGCTTCAATGACATATAGCATAGGGCATCATAGATTTATTGAAATGGCTAGAGCAGCGGGTGCTGTATATAAGATTGGAACAGCTAAGGGAAATACTATATTAATAAATTTGGAAATTTTTGATGATTATATGGAGCAATTCAGAGAACCGCCAACAGAAATGAAACATCCATTGCCAAATGTGAAAGGAGACTGATGAATGAGTTACTCATATAAGTGCTATTCAGATACAAAGGATTTTATGAAAAAATTTGTCAATGCAGAGGAAGGAGCGATTATTTATGGGATAAGTAAATCTAGAATCATAGTAATTGCGAGAGAGGCAGGAGCAGTCTATAAAGTCGGTAATTCAGCATTAATCAATACGGAATTATTTGAAAAATATCTTGAACGATTCAGAGAGCCGGCAAGAGAACTGCCTAAGCATACATGGAACAAATTAAAGGAAATGACAAATACACCAAAAACTGGTGAAAATTCGTAAAAATACACCAGTGGTGTCACTTCCGTAAAATTAAAGTGCATTGTAGAATATCAATTGTCCAAGAGAGATTGGACATAACAATTGAATAATCAGTTACAGATTTGCAAAGTAGTTTGCACTGCAGAGTATCTGTAGGTAGTAAATTTACGGGGTATGTACCTGGAGGATGAAAGTCACAGCTATCATATTAGTAGTCTGATGGATCGAAAGATGAAGGGCGAGAAGCTGGATGGAAATCTGGTAAAAGGAATAGGCATGTTGCGTAAGGATAATTAACCACAGAGGGCGAGAAGTTCGTCCTTATCCTCAAAAGGCTAAAAGAGGAGATAGTGCTTCTGATAATTCAGAAGGGCGTCGTGAAACACATTTTGTGGCTCGTCTGTAACTCCCGGAGGTGAGAACACCTCTTTGTACACGGGGCGATATAGGAGTCTAGAAGACTGGCGTGTACCTACATGCTTAGCGTTAAGCATAGCCATGTAGACTATATCACTTCCAAATTCAAATTCTGTCTATATGGCAACTAATTTGAAGGAGGATAAAGTGGTGATGGGATTTAGCATAGCATTAATAATTATTGTTCTTATCGTATTGTATTCGTTAGCTAGGACGGCAGGAGAGTCGGACAGGACAATGGAACAGATAAGAGAGCAATCACTCCTTGGAAGGGAGGAGAGCTCTGGTGGGAACAGTTGAAAAAAGAGATAAGCATAAGAAACGCAGGTTTGTATCTTCAGAAGAAAAGCTTGAAAGAGAATTAAAAGATTGTATGCATTGTAGATTCTTCTGGGGACATAACAACAGATGTGCCAATGGAACATGTTGTAAACCATCTAAGAAAAAGGAACAGAAACTTCCGACGGAATGTGTCGGATGTCCATATTATCGAGGGAATGGTTATTGTTTTCCTTGTATGCGAAAGCTGATAGGAAAGTAGGTGGTTAAGATGTTCAAGTGGCTGTTTAAGAAGAAAGGATGTGCAAAACACATGAATAACAAGTTAGAAGTAATCGGCATTGATCATGGATGGTCAATGATGAAAACAATCTCTCAGGTATTTGTCACAGGTGTTAAGGAGATTACAACAACTCCGGCACTTTTCGGCGATGTACTTGAGTATGAAGGAAAGTTCTATAAGGTTGGAGCTGTGAGGCAGGAAGTAAAGGATACAAAGGTCGAAGATGACAGCTTTTATCTTCTCACTCTTGCAGCAGTTGCTAAGGAACTTAAAAGAAGAGGTCTTGCAGAGGCAAAGGTATTTCTTGCTGTAGGACTTCCACTTACAAGATTTGGAGCAGAGAAGAATGATTTTATCAAGTACCTGACAAAGAATAAGCGTGTAAGCTTCAAATATGAGAATGAGTCATATCATATTGAAATTGATGATGTGGCAGTATTTCCTCAGTGCTATGCAGCAGTAGTGGACAAGATTCCTGCTATGGCAAAGAAAACACTGATAGTAGATATTGGAAGCTGGACAATCGACATTATGCCGGTAATCAACAAGTCACCGGATGAATCAAAGTGTGTGACGATTCCAAAAGGTCTTATTACCTGTATGCGTTCTATCAATGAGCAGTGTGTAAGACAGCTTAACGGAGAGGTAGACGAGTCAGAGATACAGAACATCATGCGATATGGCAGGTCAGATATTGATGATGAATACTTTGCCATTATCAAGGCTGAGATAGAGGATTTTGTTGATAAGGTATATAACTCAATCCGTGAGTTTGGGTATAACTTAAAGACTACACCGATTGTATTTGTCGGTGGCGGGGCAGTTGTGATGAAAAACTTTGGGAGCCACGATGCCAAGAACATTTCCTATAACCTTGATGTAAAGGCAAATGCAAGAGGATATGAGCAGCTTGCCACAATGGGACTTAAAAGCACTAAGCGATTATCATAAGGAGGCAGATGATGGGAAGAAGACTTGAATATGAAGTAAAAACTTCTGTCCGCCTCAACATGAGCAATCCCCAGCATGTGAAAATCAATGATGTGATTCAGAACCTTGATCCGAAGATTTTCAAATCTAAGAACCAGTTCATTATAGATGCGATTCAGTTCTACATTGATAATTATGGAAAGGAAACCTTTGTTATCAAGAAGAAGGAAAAAGAGAGGGCTGAATATATCCGGTCAGAAGATATTGATGACATTAAGGAAGAAGTCATTGAAGCAGCAACCAATGAGGCTAGAAAAGAGGTAATAAAGCTGTTAGGCGGAGTGATATCCGGGATGAATGTTGGTCAGCCGGTAATTATGCAGGCAGCCAATAGTGAAGCACAAGAACTTACAGAAGATGTTATGGACGATGCAGATGTTGCAGGTCTTGCAATGGGATGGATGTCGAAAGGAGACTGATTATTATGAGAAGAGTTATGGGAGCCGTAGGAACAGTGATTTTAGAGATACTCAAGTGGATATTAAGGATAATTCTTGGAGCTTTGAAGCTGGTCTTAGGACTTGCCAGAATAATTCTTCTTCTATTCGCAATGGTGGCAAGGGTATTTCTTTCATTCGTAAGAATGGGCACATTCTGAGAGGAGGTGAGCGTATGCAGGTAAAGGGTTTATTCTTAAATTATAAGAAAAACAGAAGACTTATGCAGTATTTCTTTAAAATAAGAGAGCTGGTATAATGAAAGGAGTTTAAGATGCACAGAATACGGGACAGTCCTATGTGTCCCGTGCATTACAGATAAATAGTTCACTGCAAGGGTGGATGGCACGGAACACAAAGCCCGTCCCTCTTGCGGAGAAGGGATGGGTGATTACTATGAAGAAGATAAGTATTATCTTATTATCCGCAGTACTGGTCTTTTCAATGGCTGCCTGTAATGGTGGTAAGGAAAAGGCTGATAATCAGACGGAGAAACAGACGGAAAGCGTAAAGCCAACTGAAGAAGTAGCAATGGCAACGGAAGCTGTCACAGAGGTCACAACCGAAGCTGGAAGTGAAGAGACAGAGAAAGATATTGCCGAGGCTAAAGATTCAGAAGAGAAGACTGATAAGGAAGATAACCAGTCCGCTGATAATGAAACTGCTTCAAAGCAGGAAGAAAAGCCAAAGCAGAATGACGAGCCGGAACAGAAAGCTCCTGAAAATGATAATGAGGAAGCTGGCGGAAATCAGAGTAATGCAGGTAATGGTGGTCAGACTACAGACAGTCCGAAAGACAATGTGAGCAATCCACAGCCTGCATCCGTGGTATACAGTCCACAGAATGTTGTGTCACTTGCAACAGCAAAGTGTCAGGCAGGAGGGATGATTACCACACAGCAGAATTTACAGAACCATTTGAATGATGGCAGTATCACGCAGGAAGAGTACAATGAGTATTATCCTTACGATGGTATGGAAGGCTCTTATTATAGTGTGTTTGTAGAGACAGACCTCAACAAAGCAAGTACCATTGATGGACAGCGGTTATCATCTGAGGATGCAATCGCAGAATATATTGCAAGTATGTTACTTTTGGAAACAGATCCGGTATTCTACATCAGTTATGATGGAGTTTACACGACAGGCGGCACAGACTATTACGAGTTTCGATGTCACAGATAAATAAAAACGAATAGAAGCAGAAGGAAGAAAGATGTAAGCCATAAACTTATGTCTTTCTTTTTTATGCGTAAATTAAGGAGGAAAAAGCACATGAAACAGAAACTAAAGCGTTTTATGGCAGGATTTATGGCTATGCTCACACTGGTTGGAACACTCTTTACGAATGGAACAACAGCATTTGCAGCCAGTCCGCAGGCAAATATTGCGTTCTGGAATGCGTCAGTCAAAAATTCCGGAGAAGTAAGTGAGTTGAAGCCCGGATATAATCATGGCAAGATTCTGTATTCAATTCTTGACGGAAATTCTGCATATTGTATGAATTTCGGATTAAGAGCAGATGGCGGTCAGCTTATGAACAGCTACGATGATGCGAGCACATCAATGTCAGCACAGCAGAGAAAGCTTTTAAGTTACTGCCTTTATTATGGGTTTAACAGTACACAAAAGGCGGCACCAAGCAACAGTCAGTGCGATGAGTATATCGCAACTCAGGCAATGGTATGGGTTATTGTAGCAGATATCTTTGGAACCGGAAGTGGTGATTCGGCAGCGAGAAAGCTCTGCAACACAGCACCAAGTCCGGCTTCTTCATACAGCTATTATGAGAGACTCAGGGACAATATCAGCAGCTCCTACAATGCAACACTTCCAAGTTTTGCATCACGCAGAACCAGTGAGGCACCAACTTATGAATTAAAGTGGAATGATGGAAGTCAGAGATTTGAAACAACATTATCTGACAGCAATGGTGTTTTATCGGATTTTGATTTTGGCATCAGCGGATATTCTGTTGATAAGAATGGCAACAGTATTACCATATCTTCAACGAGTGTGAATACTACAGCTACAACAGGAACATTCACATCCAATGCAGGCAAGGTTGAGACAACATCAAGCTGTGTATTCTGGCTTACAGGAAAAAGCGGATATCAGGAGTTTATTTCTGAAAGACCGACAGCAGATCCTGTCAAAGCCTATATCAAGGTCAAGACAGAGAACATCGGATATGGTGAGCTTACAAAGACAGATGAGTCAAGCGGAGTGAAGCTTTCCGGTGCAGTTTATGGAATCTATTCTGACAGCGGATGCACAAACAGAGTACAGACCATGACAACAGATGGAAACGGATATGCAAAGTCAGCTGCACTTGTTGCAGGCACTTATTATGTAAAAGAAATTACCGCACCAAAGGGATATGTCCTTTCCGGTAAGGTTCATACACTTACTGTAAAAGCAGGACAGACAACGGGAATCTCTGCAACAGATAAAGAGCAGCTTGGAGCAATCACAATCTACAAAGAGGGTGAGGTGCTTAGCTCATGGAATGGAAGCAATTTCACCTATGAGAAAAAGAAGCTTTCCGGAGCAGCATTCAAGGTAACTGCCGGGGCAGATATCTACAAGGCAGATGGTACAAAGGTGTATAGTGCTGGCGATGTTGTAGCAGAAAGCCTAACAACAGGAACTGACGGACAGGTGGTATTATCTGACCTTCATCTTGGAACTTATGTGATTACTGAGATTAAGAGCATTGACGGATATACAATCAATACCACACCTCAGACAGTAGCAGTTGAGTATAAGGACCAGACTGTGACAGTCCAGTATGAATCAACTACGATTGAGAATACAAGACAGAAAGCGGATGTATCTGTCGTAAAGAAGGACTCTGACACAGAGAACCCTCTTGAAGGCGGCAAGTACACACTTTATGCCGGAAATGACATCAAAAACTATGCCGGACAGGTTATTGTGACAAAGGGTACAGCTCTTGAGACAGTAACTACAGGTGAGGACGGAAAGGCAAGCTACAGCGCGGATCTGCCAATCTCTAACGGATATTATATCCAAGAGACACAGGCACCATATGCGTATATCAGAAACAGTAAAGATGTTTACAGCTTCAATTTCAATGTATTACCTGAAACACAGGCAAAGGCATCATTCAGTCATACATTTGTGAATGACAGAACGACAGCAAAGATTCATATCTACAAGGTAGACAAGGAATCAGGCAAGGCAGTTGCCCAGGGAGATGCAAGCCTTGAAGGTGCAGTTTATGGTCTTTATGCAAGAAACGATATCGTGCATCCGGACGGAGCAACAGGAACTGTATTCAAAGCAGGTGACCTTGTAGCAACACTTACAACAGATAAGAATGGCGAAGCAGAGGTCAATAACCTTTACCTTGGAAACTATTATGTGAAAGAAATCACTCCATCAGAGGGGTATCTCTTAGACGAAGAGGAGCACGATGTAGTATGTGACTATGAGGGAGACCTTGTAGCAGAGGTATCAAGAAGCACAACCTCAGCAGAGCAGGTCATCAAGCAGCCATTCCAGCTTATCAAGGTATCTGACAATGGCGATGATACTGAAGCAGGACTGCTTGCAGGTGCAGAGTTCACAGCATACTTAAAATCTTCTTTATCCGTAAAGGCAGATGGAAGTTATGACTATGACAAGGCAACTCCGGTAGTAATCGGGGAAAATGGAGCAACAACAATCACATCCGATGACAAGGGACATGCAGTTTCCATTGCAATTCCTTATGGAACTTATGTGGTAGTTGAGTCAAAGACTCCGCATAACATGAAGACAATCAAGCCATTTGAGGTAAAAATCAGCGAGAATCATCCTGACAAGCCTCAGACATGGAGAGTGTTCCTTGACAGGGAGTTTACTGCAAAGCTTCGTGTAATCAAGAAAGATTCCGATACAAAGCAGACAGTGCTTGTACCAAATGCAGAGTTTAAGATCTTCAATATTGATAAGAACGAATATGTGAAGCAGTACACAACTTATCCGTCAAAGGTAGAGCATACTTCATTCTTTACAGACGAGGATGGAGATTTGATCTTACCGGAGGCACTTAAAATCGGTAATTATCGCATTGAAGAGGTCAAAGCACCATTCGGATATGTTGTAAATGATAAGTATGTCAACATTGCTGTTGATACTGACACAGCATTTGAAACAGATGGTGATACAAATGATGCAATCATTACTGTGGAATATTCCGATGCCCCTGCAGTCGGAGAGCTGACTGTAGAAAAGAAGGGAGAGGTACTTGACGGATTCAGGGGTGGACTTCTTGCAAGCTCATATGAGAAAGAGTTTGTTTATAAGGAAGGTTCACTTGCCGGAGCAAAATTCAAAGTTTATGCTGCCGAGGATATTTACACAGCAGACAACCAGAAGGATGCAGACGGAAACCGCATTAAGTATTACAGCAAGGGAGACCTTGTGACAATTCTTACAACTGGCAAGGATGGAAAGGCAACAGCTAAGAATCTTCCTCTTGGACAGTACAGAGTTGTGGAAGCATCTGCTCCATACGGATATGTATTAAATACGAATGAACAGACAGTCACATTCATTTATGTGGATGATAAGACACCTGTTATCAAGGAAAGCCTTACTTTCTCTGATGACAGACAGAAGCTTGATATGTCAGTGACTAAGCTTGATGCAGAGGATAACACACCGATTGCTGGTGCAGTATTTGGTCTTTATGCAGACGAGGATATCAAGAATGTCGATGGCAGGGTTATTATCGAGAAAGGCACACTTCTTGAGAAAGCAACTTCTGATGAGAATGGAAAGATTGCATTTGTAAAGGATTATCCATTTGCAAAGTATGTTGCAAGGGAGCTTGTAAAGCCTGCCGGATATGTGACAAACGAAGAGGTAGTAACCTTTGATACCAAGTATCAGGGACAGGATGTGAAAACTGCTGTATATAGCAGCGAGTATAAAAACACGCCTACAACCTTTGAGTTTACTAAGACAGATATCACAAGCGGTGCAGAGCTTACGGGTGCAACACTTACTGTACTTGATAAGGATGGAAATGTGGTAGACACATGGACATCTGATGCTAAGGAAGCACATGTGATCAAGAGACTTGTAGTTGGAGAGACTTACACACTTCGTGAGGAGTCTGCTCCTTACGGATACCTTAAAGCAACAGATATCCAGTTTACAGTAGAGGATACAGGCAAAGTGCAGCATGTAGAGATGAAGGATGAAGTACCTACAGGTTCCATCGTTATCAATAAGGATGGCGAATTTGTAACAGACACTACTCTTATGAAGGGTTACTGGTATGACTTTATCTTCAATTTCTTCAAGGACAGCCTTGCAGGAGTAACTTTTGATGTATATGCAAAAGAGGATATCGTAAGTGCTGACGGACTTGACACTGTATATCATAAGGCAGGAGACAAGGTGGCAACCATTGTGACAAATGATAAGGGTATTGCAAGAGTTGATGATCTTCCACTTGGCAAGTATTATCTTGTTGAGACAAAGACTATTGATGGATTTGTATTAGATGATACACCGATTGAGGCAGACCTTTCCTATATCGACCAGAACACAAAGGTTGTGTTTGCAGGAATGGATGTGACAAATGAGCGTCAGAAAGTGCAGATTACTGTAACCAAGACTGATTCAGAGACTAAGGAAGCACTTGAAGGAGCAGTATTTGGTTTATTTACGAAAGAAGACATTGTGAACAAAGATGGCAAGGTAATCGTAAAAGCTGATACACAGATTGAGAGAACCGTAACAGGAAAGGATGGCAAGGCAGCATTTACCTCTGACCTTCCACTTGGACAGTATTATGTTAAAGAGATTGAGGCACCAAAGGGCTATGTGAAGTCTGATAAGATTTTTGATGTGGATGCTTCATATCAGGGAGATAAGGTAAAGGTTATCGAGTTTGAGGCAGTATTTGAAAATGCACCGATTAAGGTAGAGATTTCAAAGACTGATATCACAGGCGAGAAAGAATTACCTGGAGCAAAGCTTTCAGTTATTGATGCTGATGGAAAGCTTGTTGAGAGCTGGACATCAGAGGCAGGAAAGACTCATATGATTGAGAGGCTTCCTGTCGGAAAGTACACACTCAGAGAGGAATCTGCACCATATGGATATAAGGTGGCAAGTGATGTAACCTTTGAAGTAAAGGAGACAGCAGAAATCCAGAAGGTATCCATGAAGGATGAGCAGGCAGTCGGAAAGATTGTCATTGAGAAAACTGACAAAGTAACCGGAAAGCCAATTGAGGGTGTTGTATTTGAAGTAAGGGATAAGGACGGAAAGGTGCTTGATACACTCACTACTGACAAGAATGGTCATGCAGAGAGCAAGGAGCTTCCTATCTGTACTTACAATGAGGATGGATCATTTAAGGAAGATATCCATTATACAGTGGTTGAGACAAAAGCAGCTGACGGATATATCCTTGATGAAACAGCTCATGATGTAACTCTTCGATATGATGACAATGCACCGGATGTTGTTGTAACAACACTTAAGCTTGCCAATGTACCGACAGAGCCTAAGCTTCCGCAGACAGGCGACAATGCAAATCCGCTTCTTTATCTTGGAATTGGTGCACTTGCACTTATTACAGGTGTTGGAGTAGGACTTCGTGGAAGAAAGAAAAAGAATAAACAGTAACAATTAACCTTGCGGGGAATGTAAGCCGGTGACTTATGTTCCCTGCTTTTTTAGATTAAGGAGGAACCGTAATATGATGAATTACGAGATTTTTAAGGAAGTAGTAAAAGAAAAGTTTATGGATTATATGCCTGAGAAGTTCAAAGGAATGGAGCTTGTGGCAGAGCCGGTGGAAAAGGTGAATGTGACTCTTGATGGCATCATCTTAAGAGAGGAAGGCAGGAACATTTCGCCTACGATTTATATCAATGACATGTATAAGAAGTATCAGGAATGTGGTGATCTTGAGGAAACACTTATGGCTGCATGTGACTTTATGGAAAGGGCATATGAGCAGGCTCCGGTTGTTGATGTGGACAGCATTATGAGGGATGCTAACGAGAAGATTGTATTCCAGCTCATCAATACAGAGCAGAATAAGACATTTTTGGAACAGGTGCCGCACAGGGAGTTTCAGGATCTTTCTATTGTGTATAAGGTAATTATCAGTGCTGATAAGGATGCGGTGCAGAGTTCAAAAATTACAAATGAATTTGCGAAAAGACTTGGAATGAGCGAGGAACAGCTTTTTAAGTGTGCAGCGGAAAACACAAGAAGACTCTTCCCACCTGTAGTACGAAACATGAATGATATTATGAGAGAAATGTTCGCAAGGGATGGGATGCCACAGGAGATTGCAGATATGATGATAGCCGAGATTCCACCAGAGCAGACGATGTGGGTGATTTCCAATGAAAAGGGTATCAATGGTGCAGCATCCATGCTTTATGAGAATGAGCTTCATGAGCTGGCAGAGAGTTTAGAGAGTGACCTTTATATTCTTCCTTCGAGCGTGCATGAGGTTATTGCAGTATCTTCAGATATGGGAAGCCCTGAGATGCTTGCACAGATGGTAGTCGAGGTAAATATGCAGGAGGTGTCTTTGGACGAGAGACTTTCCAATCAGGTATATCACTATGATAAGGATTTAAGAAAGCTCACACTTGCTACAGACACTCCGAATAAGAGACTCGATGGCATTGTGGCAGAACCACCGCTTGTATATGACTCTAAGGAAAAGTCGAGATAGGAGGCAGTTATGGAGCAGGAACTTACTATGGAAGAACTCATTGCTCTCATAAACAGCCAGAAAGGTGACTTTGTTATCCGTGTCGAGTTTGGAGAGGAGGCGGTGTCTGATGCCAAAGAAGAATGACTTCAAGCTTGATGTGGTTTCGGTAAGACTTGTAAAGGATGCTCCGATTTATTCGGAGCATACCTTTAACAATCCGGCGGATATAGCTGCTGTTATGGGAGACTGTATGTGCCAGTTTGACAGGGAAGTAGTGTGTGTGGTCAATCTAAGGTCAGATCTAAAACCTATCAATGTGCATTTTGCAAGTGTTGGCTCTTTAAATGAGGCAATGGCACATCCGAGAGAACTGTTTAAATCAAGTATCTTAAGCAATGCCGCAAGCATGATGTTAATCCATTGTCATCCATCCGGGAATGTATTCCCAAGCAAGGCAGACACGATGATGACAGACCGCATGAACAAGCTGTGTGAACTGATGGGAATACCGCTCATTGACCATATCATAGTCGGTGGAGACAATCGTGAATTTTTCAGTTTTAGGGAAAAAGGCATGATTGATAACCCTAAGATTACCCTGAGCACAGATTACCGGACGCTTGATATCAAGTCACCGCTTGTAGCAGAGCAGGGAAAGGCAAGGTGAAAGCATGGATGGAAGATTTACGGATGAAGAGCTTGCCATAGCAAAGAGTGTTGACCTGTGTGCAGTAGCAGAAAGCCTTGGGTATACAGTAAAGAGGATTGGCAAATACCACACTTTAAAGGAGATGGATTCCATCCGTATCTATAACAGAAGCCATTGGTACAGATGGTCAAGGCAGTTTGACAAAGGCAACAATGGCGGCTCACAGATAGATTTCTTACGGATATTTTGTGGAATGAGTGTAAAAGATGCTGTGTTCTGGCTTTTAGATTTTGCAGGATACAGAAGAATCGAGAATCCTGTAAAGCAGCCACTTGTTCATCAGGTATCGCAGAAACAGGCAGAGGAGAGAAAGCCATTTGTCCTACCGGAACCGGCAGGAGATAATTCCTATCTTATTTCCTATCTGAATCAGGAGAGAGGAATCAGCAGAGTAGTCATAGATCTGTTTTTAAAAGAAGGACTTATTTATGAGAGCAGGCATTACCACAATGTTGTTTTCAAGGGAAATGATAAAAATGGAGTGACAAGATTTGCCAGTATGCGGGGAGTGTTTGATAAGCAGGGTAAGCCATTCAAGTGTGATGTCACAGGCAATGATAAGAACTATGGATTTAATGTGGTAAATGTTAACAGTACAGAGCTTGTAGTATTTGAGGCTGCAATCGACCTTATGAGTTATGTGGATATCTTCACGGATTATGAATCAAATAAGCTGGCATTTGGGATGCTTGCAGATGCACCACTTGAGACTTTTCTTCGGGAACATCCGCAGATTACTTCCATCCGGTTCTGTCTTGATGGAGATGAGCCGGGGAGAAAAGCAGCAGCTGAACTTATGAGAAAGTATTATGAGCTTGGATATGAGGTAGAAGACTGTCCGCCTCCAGCCGGATATAAGGATTACAACGAGTGGCTTGTGGCGGCAAAGCTTAATCTGAACCAGATGAATCAGAGAGCAGATGAACCAGTCAGGGCATGAGAAATTGGATTTTGATGTGTGGGGGCAGAAAGCGCCCCCAAAACAGCAAAGTGGGGGCAGAAAGCGCCCCCAAAATGTCAAAGTGGGGGCAAAAAGCGCCCCCGCAATTCGGACACGATAAAATCCGGATGAAAGTCAGTATAAAAGTGGGGGCAGAAAGCGCCCCCAAAATAACAAAGTGGGGGCAGAAAGCGCCCCCAAAGTAGCAAAGTGGGGGCAAAAAGCGCCCCCACTTTCATAAACAGAGGGTTTTAGGGAGATTTTCTCCCTAACTAGATGGCATTAGGACAGAGATGTCTCTAATGCGTATCTAGCCGTAAACCTAAGAGATTCAGACAGGCGTGTGGGTGGAAGAGATATACAAAACACGGATAAGGGAGGTGCAGGAAAGCAATGGATAAAGAACTTACAATAATCGCAGAACCAGAGGAACTTATTGCCTGGGCAGACACATTTGATATCTTACTAAACCCTTCGATAGAAGATGCTGCAATTCTGCTTAACTATATGGAAGGACATGATTATGCCATTGGCATAGATTCAGATGGGAAGATGTACAGGCAGGATGTAGCTGAGGAGAATGGTGAGATAGAACCATATCCAATTGATGATGTTATAGATATTGTCTGTGAATGGAACTATGAACTGATACTTGATGCGGAAGCACACAGGAGTGATCCAAAGGATTTTAACGACTATAACGAGTATCAGAGCAGCTATGAAAGTCTGAAAGCAGATGAAAAGAGACTGGACAGATTGTTTGATAAAACCAGTTATGGTAAGGAACTTATAGAAGTTGCCACAGAGCTTGCAGACAGGGTTATTGCCCAGCTGGGTAATAAAGAACTGGAAAAAGCTGCTGTAACAGTAGCAGAAGGAATAAGAGAATACAGTACGGGTAAGAGAGGAAGGTGATCCTATGGCAGATAAAGTTCATTGTATAAGGAAAACACTAAGACTTATGCCACAGGAAGCGAAGGTGCTTTCTGATAAGGCAAAGGCTAATGGAATGAATGAAGCCGAATATATCAGGCTTCTAATCAGTCAGAAACCAAATGATTATCCGGAAGTAAGGAAACTTCTTAAAGAGCTTATTAATGAGGTAAATCGTATCGGCATTAACATCAATCAGATTGTATTTAACAGCAATGCACAGCTGTATTCCAAGAAAGATAAGGAACAGCTTGTGGCATATATGAAAAAGCTGAATCAATCTGTCAGCGAGGCGGTGGTAAAGATTGGCAATCAGTAAGATACTTCACATGAAGGACAGCGGGAATTCTTTTCATGCAAGGCATTTAAAGCGGGCACTGGATTATGTAATGAATCCTGAGAAAACGCAGGGAGGAAGACTTGTGGGAGCCATAAACTGCCAGGCAGATATGGCTTTTGAACAGATGATGGATACAAAGAAGCAGTTTGGAAAAACAGACAAGCGACAGGGGTATCATATCATTCTTTCTTTCAAAGAGGATGAGGTGGAACCAGACAGGGCTTTTGAGATAACACAGAAGTTTGTAGCAGAATATCTTGGTGATGCCTATGAAGCGGTATTTGTGGTTCATGATAATACAGACCATGTTCATTCACACATTGTATTTAACAGTGTAAGCTTTGTGGATGGGAAAAAGTATCGCTACGAGAAAGGTGACTGGGCAAAGTATATCCAGCCGATTACCAATAAGCTGTGTCAGGAGTATGGTCTTTCCATTATAGATGTGGAGGATGGCAGCAAAGAGAAACAGCACGAGAATTATAAGGATTGGAGCGAATATCGTGAAGGCAGCTTTGTGTGGGCAGATATGATAAAAAGAGATCTTGATGCCTGCATTTTACAGGCAAATGATTTCAGTGGATTTCTGGAGCTGCTGTCGGAAAAAGGATATGAGGTCAAGCAGGGAAAGTATCTGGCAGTCAGACCACAGGGGATGACAAGATTCAGAAGATGTAAGACTCTTGGCGAGAATTATTCACAGGAAGCTATTGTGGAGCGTATTGCTAAGGAAGATTTATCTTTTTACCAGTCACAGAATGAGGAAAAACAGGCAGCGATAGTAAAGTGCTATGTCAAAAGATACCGCCGGGCGAAGATGTCAGGCTTGCAGAAAAGATATTATGCAAAGCTTTACCGGATTGGAAAGCTGAAAAAGAAGCCATACAGTCAGGTATGGAAGTATAAGGATGATATCCGAAAGATGCATAAGCTGCAGGAGCAGTATCTATTTCTGGTAAGGCATAAGATTGAGAGTGCGGAAGAACTTGTGTCGGTACTTGATAATCTGACGGATAAGAAGAAAGAAGCATCAAAGGAAAAGAGTAAGACCTATAAGTCTAAGGAAAGATTCAAAGATATTTTTGACAAGGCTGAACAGATCCGGGAGCTTGATGATGCGGAATCGTGTTATCAGAGTGGGGATACCTTCTTTGAAGATGAGCACAATGCATGGGAAAGGCTTAACACTGAGCTTCTGGCACAGGGATACAGTGTGGAAGAGGTCGAGAGTCTTAGAAAGAAATATGAGAGCAAGTATGCACATGACTGTAAGGCAGAACGGGCGGTATCAAAGGAACTTAGCCTTGGAAGATCAATCTGGAAGGAACTTACAGTATCAGCTTCGGCAGAAGAGAAGCAGTATGACAAAGAAACAATAAGAGACAGAAAAGAACAGCCGAACGTTAGGCTGTTTTTTTAGTAGTTAGGAGGCATATATGGAAGAAAAAAGAGAGCCATTAAGTGAAATGGCGATTGAGAGAAAGATACAGATTCTTCGTAATAAGCATATGGACAGTGAGGTTATTGCTCTTGTCAAAAGCGATTATGAATATGGACTGACTGATGATGAAATTGGTCTGTATCTTAACAAAAGTTATGACATTGAGCAGATGAAGGTGTTATCAAAATGTCTGCATAAGGGTGTATCAGAAGAGTTGTTAACGCTGCTGAAAGATAGCAGGATGGCAGCACCTAAGATGCAGACAGCATTGGATTACTATGAAAAAGGTGTGCCGATTGATGCAATCAGAGAGGTAGTCCAAAAAGATGATACAGCAGTAAACATGCGCAGGATGTTTGATGTGGTATTAGAAAAGCTTAATAAAGCCAAAGAGCAGATGCCACAGGATTTAGAGTATGTGAAAAGTCTTGTAGCTCAGATGGATGAAGTGGTTGCAAAGATCAATCATCAGAATGAAAGGTATGATGCCCTGAATAAGAAGCTTTCTGAAATAGAAACTTCCAAAGATGACGAGGAAGTCAGGGAGCGTCTGGTCAAGGAGAACCAGGATAAGGACGCTCTTATCAACAGTCAGCAGAATGAACTGAATAAGGCAAGCAGTACGATTGCAAGACTCAGGGATGATATTGAGAAAAAGGATAAGGAGATGAAGCGTATGGGAGACAGAATAGAGTCATTGGAAGATAAGATCATAAGTGTTGCCACAGAGAATAAGAAAGAGGCAGAAAGTAAGGCAGAGCCGCAGGAAAGCCAGTCCGTATCACAGGCAGATAAAAAGATGGTTGATACAGTTGCAGTTCCTCAGAATATGCAGGCTGTGGCAAATGGAATTCCGGTCTATTATCAGATTCCGGTAGTTGATGGTACTGGAAATGTGGTGCAGAGACTTCCGATTGAGCGAAGTGTGAGAAAGAGCAGCAACAGCGGAGTGGCAAGTCTTTTTGCAAGACTGTCATTTAAGAAAAAGTCAAGAGCAGACATTGTAAAGCTGGTTGCATCGGGAGACCTTGTTCCGGCGCAGCTTGTGCAGATTAAGAGTGCAATAGAAAAGGGACTTACTGAGTCACAGCTTGTAGAGCTTATAAACAACAACATTTCAGCGGAAAAGATGAAGGAGATCATTGAGATTGCTGTGCTTGAAAACAGCATGGCAGATTAGGAGGAACTTATGAATTTAGCAGTAGTAAATGAAGCAGTAACAGAAATGAATGGTGTGGAGCATCAGTTTACAGAGGAAGAGAAAAACTTTGTTGTCCAGTTCGCATTCAGAAGTGGCAGCAAGGAAGACACGATTTCTCTTATTGAAGCTTTGGCACATTCAGCGGATAAGGCTGAGTCGGACGAGATTATGGTCACATACAGGTCTAAATATGATATGAAGCCTGCATGGGTGGAACAGGTGGAAAACCTGCTTGTGGCACTTGAAATGTATCGTATCGAGGAGGAGAAAGCAATCAATCATCTGGCAGATATTTTGACTGCTTATGGTATTGATGTATCAGCCGAGGAAATCCGTACTACAGAGACAGAAACGCTTAAAACAACAGTCAGAGAGAAAGTGGAGGTGCGATAATGGCAGAAGAGATTCAGGAAGCGGTGCAGATCATCCGTGTAGCTTATGATGGCATTGAGATTGCCATGAAGGTAGGAAGCGGCAGCATTGCTGCCATGCAGAAGGCAATAGATTTCTTAAAAGGGATGCTTGATTATGAAAAGTCACTTGGCAAGACATCCATGAGAAAGCTGATCTTAAAAGGTGGCGATTTACAGGTGTTGCAGTTTAATACCGAAGATATGAAAAAGGTTGAAAAGATGGCAAAGAAGTATGGAATCCTGTATTCGGTACTTCCAGACTGTAACAGGAAAGATGGACTGAGTGAGGTAATCTTTCATACAGAGGCAGTTCCCCGTGTGAATATGATGATACAGAAGCTCAAGTTTGGTAAGATTGCCACATTTGACGATTATCTGAAGAATGGAGATGAAAAATCCCTTGGCAAGCTGATGGATTTTTTGAAGAAACAGCAGGGAAACGAGAAAAGCCACACGATAGAAGGGGATAGGGTTAATACCGCCATTGACGGACTGATCGAAAAGGTCGGAATGTTTGCAATGGAAAAGAAAGCTATCAGTGTGGATCAGGTCAAGGAGAATTTCAGTATCAATGGAGAACAGGCAGAGAATGTCATCAAGCAGCTGGAAACTATCGGAGTGCTTGGCAGTAAGAAGGAAGATGGTACACATGCAGTTATGATGGATAAGGATGCATTTATCAACCGTGTCAGAGGATATCAGGATCTTGCAGAGAGAATGAGGGCAGTAGCCGCATCAAAGAATGCCAATCTTTCGGATGTTACAATCAGTAAGAAACTCATTACCGAGGAGAATGACCATGCAGTTAAGACAAGAATCCCCGGAACATGGGGAGACGAAGCAAGATATGTATGGCTTCGTAAGGAAAACATTATGGACATCCATAATGGAAAGACTATGCTCACATTTCTTGATTCCAATAAGGATTATAAGCTGTATGACAGCCAGAATCGTGTTGTAACAACACAGAAGGGAACAGAGCTTTATACGCATTATGATAAGGTGGAGGCATCTGTCAGGGAGCGTTATGAGAAAGTCCAGAAACAGCAGAAAAAGACCACGCAGCAGAAAACAGTCACTACCAGGAAAGCGAGGTAGTTTCACATGCAGACAACAAAGAAAAAACCATCACTGATATTCATTCTTGTGGGTGCAGTATTAGCGGGGTACCTTGGTTATCTGATAAATGGTGCGTGGTCGGAGGGAGTGGCATTTAATGAATTTATGAACAGATTCAATGAAGTATGTGCTGCTCCCTTTGCAAACTATTACAATACGAATACTATAAAAGCGGTAGCCATTGCATTAGGAATCTATGCGATGGCTATTGTTATGTATTACACCAGCCAGAGAAACTATATGCCCGGCAAGGAGTTTGGTACAGCGAGATTTGAAAATCCAAAGCAGGTTAATAAGATACTGGCGGATAAGGACGAGAATTTCAATCGAATACTAAGCCAGAATGTGAAGATGTCACTTGATTTCAGAAGGCTGAAGCTCAATGGAAATATTCTTATCTGCGGTGGTTCCGGTGCCGGTAAGACATTTTATGAGGTAAAGCCGAATCTGATGCAGATGCCACATAACTGTTCATTTATCTGTACTGATCCAAAAGGTGAGATTCTTAGAAGCTGCGGGCAGATGTTAAAGAATAACGGATACAATGTGAAGGTCATCAATCTGCTTGAGATGGATAAGTCAGACTGTTACAATCCGTTTTCCTATATCAGAGAGGAAACGGACGTGGTAAAGCTGATTACCAATCTTATCAGTAATACCACACCAAAGGGTTCCACTCCAAGTGATCCATTCTGGGAGAAAGCAGAAGGATTATTTTTACAGTCAATCTTTTATTATGTATGGCTTGAAGTACAGCCGGCAAAGAGAAACTTTGAGACAGTACTGAAGCTTCTTGGAGAAGCAGAAGTGACAGAGCAGGGAAAGGCATCGAAACTGGATGTGCGAATGAAGTTCTTAGAGGAGAGTTCTCCATTTGGAGCTAATCATCCGGCAGTAAAACAGTACAACAAGTGTATGAGAGGTGCAGGAGATACAGTACGTTCCATTATTATCAGTGCAAACTCAAGACTTGCATTTCTTGAGAATAAGCAGGTTTTACGACTTCTTTCTAAGGATGAGCTGAATCTATCTGATATAGGTATTGGAGTCAATGGTGATGGAGAGACGAAGACAGCACTCTTTTGTGTAATCCCCGATAGTGACAAGTCCTATAATTTCATTATCGGAATGCTCTATACTCAGATATTCCAGGAATTGTACTATCAGGCGGATTTTAACTGCGGTGGCAGACTCCCGATTCATGTGACATTTATGTTAGATGAATTTGCGAATGTTGCATTGCCAGATGATTTTTGTTCGCTGCTTTCTACAATGCGAAGCAGGGAGATTTCCAGTATTATCATCATACAGAACTTTGCCCAGTTAAAGGCACTTTTCAAGGATACTTGGGAAACCATTCCAGGCAACTGCGATACTTTCATCTATCTTGGAGGCAATGAGCAGAGTACGCACAAGTATGTCTCGGAACTGCTTGGAAAAGGCACGATTGATAAAAAATCAAGCGGAGAGACAAAGGGGAGGCAGGGAAGCTCGTCAAGAAATTATGATGTTTTAGGCAGGGAACTGTTTACACCCGATGAGGTAAGAAAGCTGGATAATAAGAAATGTATTATTTTTATCCGTGGATTTGATCCTATCATGGACAACAAGTTTATTCCATTTAATCATCCGATGTTTAACCAGACAGCAGATGGCAAGGGAGAGCCTTATGTTCACGAGATAAGAGGAGCAAATAATCTTATCGGTCCGCCATTTGAGATTCTTTCAGACAAGGCAGTTAAGTATTATGAAAAACTGAAGGATAAGGGCGAGAATGTGTATATAGATTCTCTAACCTATGAGCAGTTTATGATGCTTGGCGATGCGGAATTAAGCAGAAGATTCTCCATGCAGGATGAAGCAGAGCAGAAAGCAAAGATAGACAGGGAACAGGCAAATGAGCTTGAGTATGTCGATGAATCGCAGAAAGCAGATAGTACAGCAACTGCCAGTGGTTCTAGTGGAAACGCTGGTGATAAGCCTTTAAGAAATCCTGAGAGAGAAAAGCCTAAGTGGGAAGATACCATCACAAATCGAATGCTGCACTGGTCATATACACCGGAGCAGAAAGAGGAAGTGAAGAAGGCACTAGCCGCAGGAGTTCCGAAGTCAACGATTCTTACTTACTTCTATCCGGAGGTTACTGTGGAGAAGATGAGTTCTTATCGAATGAAGCAGTAAGTTATCGCATAGGCACAGGAATTATGATATACTGTGTCTATGCGAGATTAATTAAACTTGCAATCGGGATTTTTAGCAATATTTACAGATGTTAATTTGCGTTGCTTGTGGCAACGGTTGTTTTGACATTTAATAGTTGTATCAAAACAAAGGAGGCACAGGTTATGTTAAACGAAAATATTAGAAATCTACGAAAGGCAAAAGGAATTTCACAAGAAGAATTGGCTATTAAGTTAAATGTAGTAAGGCAAACAGTATCTAAATGGGAAAAAGGGTTATCCGTTCCTGACTCAAGTATGCTTGTTTCGTTGGCAGAAGAACTTGATACATCTGTAAGTACCTTGCTAGGAGAAACCATACAAGAAGAATGTTTGAACAAGGGAGATTTAAAGAATATTTCTGAAAAACTTGAAGTCATCAATCTACAATTTGCTAAACAAAGCGAAAGAAAAATTAAAACTATTCGTTACTCACTTATTTTAGTGTGTGTAATTATTGCAGTAGTATTTATTGCTCTCGCAACTATGAATAGTGAATATTTGACTTGGGACTTTAATAACCCAGAGTTAGCGATTGCAGGTACTTTATTGCATGGTTTTGAATTTTTATTTGTAAGATTGGCACCATTCGTTTTTGTTAGTTCTGTAATTGGGATTGTACTCACATATAGAAAACGATAACTTCCAGCTTGTCTGACTCATAAACAATTTAATAACAGGATTACAAGCACTTTAGCCACAGGTTAAGGTGCTTTTTTCATGCCATAAAAGGAGGTGGTTGAAGCACAAGCATCGGGGAAAGCCCGATTAAACTTTACAACAGGCATTGCCTGATAATCATATAGTAACAAATAACAAGGACAGAGAGGAATGTATATATTCCATTCGGAAATCAGCCGGATTGGAATGTGTACATTCCTTTCTGGCTTTTTCCATATCTGTCACACATCAAGAAAAAGGAGATTTTTATCATGAGAAAAGAACAGATTACAGTAACTAACAATTCAGTCTGCAATAGTGCAGAAAACAAGGGTTTGGAGGGAAAAGGCATGAAGAGAAGATTACTTCATTTTAAGAAAAGAATGGTTCCGGCAGTATCCGGAGCACTTATGGGAGTAATGCTTATGAGCACTACTTGTTTTGCAGCAGGTACAGGTACTTCCGCAGTAACACAGCCGCTTGAGAATTTAAAGACACTTATCATTGCAGTCATTGGTGCGGTTGGTGTCATCATTCTTGCAAAGAATGTTATGGAGTTCGCACAAGCCTACCAGCAGCAGGATTCATCTACCATGAACTCCGCTCTGAAAGGAATTGTGGCAGGTGTCATGATGGCTGGTATTTCAACAGTTCTGACATTCTTAGGCTTCTAAGATTAGGGAAATGCATTTCCCCTTTTAGTAAAAGGAAAGAGGTGAATAACAAGTATGGATATTTTTAAGCTTGGTGATAAGATCCTTGCACTTCTTGAGGCAGTGTTTGGGTTTTGGAACAATCAGATATCCCTGGTCTTTGCAATGCTTGGACAGTCACCGGTCAGTTTCAAGGGCGGAGGTCCCTGGGCAGTCATTGAGGGTATAGAGCCGGTCTTTGTAGCGGTCGGCTCTTCCCTCGTTGTGCTGTTCTTTGTTATCGGTTTCTGCTCGGAAAGCATAGATGTAAAAGATGAGATGAGGTTTGAGTCTATATTTCGTATGCTTATCCGACTGGGACTTGCAGAATGGTTTGTTGCAAATAATGTCACGATTATGAAAGCGTTTTTTACTTCCATAGGAAATCTGGTGGGACTTATATCTGCGGGGACAACGACGCAGCTTGCCATTGACAGTACACAGGCAGACATCATTAAGGGACTCGGATTTGGTGAGAGTCTGGTAATGCTGATACTTACAGCTTTGCTTGCAATCATCATTATTATCTGTGGATTCTTTATCATTTACACAGTGTATTTCAGGTTCTTAAAGATACTGATTATTGTGCCGCTTGGTGCGATTGCATGCTCCACAATGGCAGGAAACAGAATGGTCAGTCATACAATGGCTACCTACTGCAAATATTTTCTTTCGTGTGTATTCGAGGCAGTAACGATGGCACTTGCAATTGTGGTATGTAATGCATTTATCAATGCAGGACTTCCGGCATTTACAGGAAGTTACGCTGACTGGGCACAGACGCTTATTTATTTGTGTGAAATGACATTTACGATAGCAATGACTGTTGGAAGCGTGAAGGGTGCACAGACACTTACAAGCAAGGCATTTGGATTATAGAGGGAGGCAGAAATGGATAATGAAAAGAAACAGGTTACTTATAATTCAAGCATAACCGGAGAAACGCAGGTGACATTTGATATCCAGCAGTATATGAATAACAGGGCAATGTTTATCGGTCTTATGTGTAATGAAGATGGATATGAGGAGCCTTTTGGGGATGTGACTGTGAATTTGTCGGTTGCAGCACCAAATTACTGCGGATATCTGAATGTGAATGACATGCCGGATATTGAAAAGTTTATTACAGATAATGACCTTGGAGAGTTTACAGGATTCACGCAAAGGAGCGGTTTCTGCGAATATCCGCTTTATCTGTTCAATGTGGATAAGCTTAGGGAACTGTGTCCGGATGGAATGGATAAGTATGAGGCGAATATTGGAATGACAAGAAAGCCGGAAACAAAGGATTTATCAAGATAGGAGGTAGGGACAATGGTAATCGAAGTAAACAAGGATATTGACCGCTATCAGGAATCGGTTGCGATGGGACTTACTGCAAGGCAGCTTATATTTTCCATTGCAAGCGTAGTGGTCGGTGGCAGTATTGTCCTTCTTCTTTACAAGTATATCGGTCTTACGGGTTCTGCTTATGTGGCAATTCCATGTGTGGCACCGATTGCTCTTGGCGGATTTTATTCCTTTAATGGGATGAATTTCTACGAGTATATGGGAAAGAAACTGCATTTTATGTTTGGCAACAGGGCGCTTACCTATGTATCAACAGAGGGAGAGCCTGCAATAAAGAAGTTAGAAGCAGAACAGAATGAACAGGTAAAGAAGAAAGGCAGAAAGGCTGAACCGGAGACTGTAATAGCTGATTCGGCTGTAAAGAAGCAGGAGGAGTTTGAAGCAATGAAGAAAAAGACGAGAAACATGCTGCTTGGACTTGTCGCAGTCATTGTGGCGGCAGCAGCAGGCATTGCAGCATATAAGGCAATGCATTAGAAACGAATAGTATCTGACCGCAAGGTCGGGAACACAGCCCGCAGGGTGAAGTTCCCGGCGGGCTTTCATTATAAGAAAGCGAGGTTAGAGACATGGGTTTATTTACAGACGGATTTAAGTTATTAAAGAAGGCGAGTGAGCCTTTGTATAAGACACCTAAATCCATTCAGGAAACCATAGAGATTATGGCGGTGGCTGAAAACGGCATTTTTGAAGTAAGCAAAAATAAGTATTCTAAATGCTACCGCTTTCAGGACATCAATTACACGACAGCAACCGAGGATGAGCAGATTGGTATTTTCGAGAGATACTGTAAGTTCTTAAATTCGCTGGACTGTAATTATAAGATTACGATCAACAATAAGAACAAAAACATGGATGAACTCCGTGATAAGGTTCTGATTGCTGAGAAAAACGATGGCTTCAATAATTATAGAAGTATCTACAATGACATCATTGAGGAGAAGATTATTGAGGGCAGACAGGGGATTGAGCAGGAGAGATACCTGACAATCACGATTGAGAGAAAGAACTTCGAGGAGGCAAAGGCACAGTTTGCAACCCTTGAGGCAACGATACACAAGGCTTTCATTGAGCTTGGTGCGGAGATTGTACCACTTAATGGCAATGAGAGACTGAAAGTGCTCTATGACTATTATCATCTTGGAGATGAGGGCAGCTTTGATTTTGATATCAAAAAGGCAAAGAAGGTCGGGGCAGATTTTAGAAATGATCTGTGCAATGGGATGGTGAAATATTTCCCGGACCATTTTGAGGATGAGAGTAAATTCTGCAAGGCACTTTTCATCAAAAAGTATCCGAGCAGTTTGTCAGACAGATTCATCAATGAGATTACTTCCCTTCCAGTTCATTCCATCACGAGCATTGATGTGGTGCCAGTTCCCAAGGATCTGACAACAAAGGTGCTTCAGAAGAAATACCTTGGTATTGAGTCGGATATCATTAAGCAGCAGAGAGTCCGTAATAAGAATAACGATTTTTCTACGGAAATCTCATATGCCAAAAGAACGGAGAAAAAGGAGATTGAGGAAATCATGGATGATGTCCGTGAGAATGACCAGTGCCTTTTCTTTGTGGGAGTAACCATTATTCTTATGGCAGAAAGCAAGAAGGAGCTTGAGAGTGTATGTGAGACTGTGGAGACCATCGGAAAGCGTAACAGCTGCACGATTGATACACACTACTTAAAGCAGAGGGAAGCTCTCAACACAGCACTTCCGATTGGTGTAAGACAGGTGGAGACAATGCGTACCCTTCTTACTCAGTCACTTGCGGTACTTATGCCATTCAATGTGCAGGAGCTTAATGACAGCACAGGCAACTATTATGGTATCAACCAGATCAGCAAGAATGTGAATATCGGTAACAGAAAGAAGCTTATCAACGGAAATGGCTTCGTTTTCGGAGTGCCTGGTTCCGGTAAATCCTTCTTCTGTAAGATGGAGATGGGCAGCGTATTCTTGTCGGGTGATGATGAAATAATCGTTATAGATCCAATGAACGAGTACTTTGATATAGCTGATACTTATGGTGGAACAGTGGTAAATATGTCTACCTACACGGATAACTATGTGAATCCGCTGGAGATGGATGTATGGAGCCTTGATCCGAATGATTCCAAGGGAATGGTTAGAGAGAAGGGCGAGTTTATGCTTGGACTTTGTGAGCAGTGTATCGGGGACAGTTTAAATTCAAGACAGAAGTCAATCATCGACCGCTGTGTGAGAAAACTGTATATCGACATTGCAAGGAGCAAAGAGAAGTATATCCCTGTAATGAGTGATTTCTACGATATCCTTATGGCGCAGCCGGAGGACGAGGCAAAGGACATTGCATTGTCACTAGAGCTTTTCGTAAATGGTTCACTTAATATCTTTAACCACCAGACAAATGTGGATGTGGATAACAGATTTACAGTCTATGGCATCAGGGACTTAGGTACAGAGCTTAGTCCTATCACAATGCTTGTCATGATGGAGTCCATTCAGAACAGGATTGTTGAGAATGGTAAGAGAGGCAAGGCAACATGGCTCTATATTGATGAGTTCCACGTTCTGCTTAATTCCGAGTATTCTGCAAAATATCTGCAGCAGCTTTGGAAGAAAGTAAGAAAGCAGGGAGGTCTTTGTACCGGTATCACGCAGAATGTCGTTGATCTGTTGCAGAATTACACAGCAACCACAATGCTTGCAAACTCAGAGTTTGTGGCACTTTTAAAGCAGGCGAATACAGACAGTTCCAAGATGGCAGAGGTTATCGGAGTATCAGAGGCACAGCTTAGATTTGTAACCAATACTGCATCGGGAATGGGACTTATCAAGTGTGGTTCTGTGGTGATTCCATTTGATAATCAGATTAGTAAGGATACAGATTTGTACAGGCTGTATAATACCAACATTCATGAGAAGATTGCGGAACAGAAGAAACGTGAAATGCAGAAAAATGTCGAATAATGTTGATAGAGGTCGCAATTTGCGACCTCAAAGCATAGCCATCCGGGGAGCTGGGTGGCTGTTTTGCATTTTGAGTGAAAGAAGGTGAGAACATTGAAGATAAAAAAGGTGGATGACAAGCCGATGATCATTCACACAAAGGAGAAAGCTAAGATTCATGCCCACGAGCCAAAGGGTGCCAAGATTAAAGGCAGCAACATCTATACAGTAGAGAGAGGTCCTAAGACTATCGGTGCAAAGGTATCTGATGATAAAAAGAAGTCCTATCGCAAGAGCACCATTCATCAGTCAGAGTCGAAGAATAAGGGATTATCAAGATTTAAGCGAAACTATAGAGAATCAAACACTTCCATCAAGACTAAGAACACCAATCTTCACATTGCAGGAAGAACAGGTGTACTTGCAGCCGGGGCAGTAACGGAGCAGGTGGAAGGCGGGCATGAGGTATCGCAGGCAGCATATCTTGCATATGAAGCAAGCCAACCTGTTACCGGAACTGCTTCCAAGGGGGCAGCACTTTTCAGGAAAAAGGCGGCAGCCGAGGCAAAGAAGCGTATCAAGAAGGTAGAGGCAGGAAAGAAGCTGGCAAAAAAGACAGCAAAGAAAGCTGCCAAAGATACAGCCAAGACGGTAGCTAAAGAGACGGCAAAAGAAACAGCAAAGACTACTGCCAAGGTTGCAACAAAAACTGCGACAAAGGCAGCTGCTACAGCGGCAGGAACAGCGGTTGCACCGGGAGTTGGTACTGCAATCGGCATGGCAGCCGGATATGCTGCAGGTGTGTCCATAGAGGTCAAGGATGAAAAGATGACCAACCGGAGCAGGAAGATAAAATTCTTTCTGGATAAGATGAAAGCACAGGAGAATCAGACAGACAGCGTGGCAAAACTGGTAAAGGCAGCTGTACCGATTATCGGATTGGTGCTTTTATTACTTGTTCTTATAGTTGCCATGATTGCGGTTCCGGTTATAGCGGTGATAGCAATCCTTTACAATTCTCCATTTGCTTTATTTCTGCCACCACTTGAATCAGGAGATACCGTGCAGACAGTAACGAGTGCTTATGTGCAGGAGTTTAACCGGGATGTGAATACGAAAGTGAATGAGCATACCGGATATGACCTTGGAGAGCTTGTATATGTGGATTATGAAGGTATGGAAGAAAACCCAAGCAATTACTATGACATCATGGCAGTCTATATGGTCAAGCATGGTATCGGAGATACTGCAACAGTCATGAATGACATTTCAAAAGGCTGGCTGCAGGCAGTAGTAAATGATATGTGTTCATACACCACAAGCGCAGGAACAAAGGATGTGGAAGAAACAGATGCAGACGGTAATGTAACTACTGTCACGAAGTCGGTTCTGTATGTGAATGTCACACTGAAATCGTACAGAGATATGATTTCGGTCTATGGATTTAATTCTGATCAGGTGGAAATGCTTGAGCAGATCATGAGTCCGGAGTTTATGGGACAGCTTGGATATGCCGGAAGCGGAAGTGGCGGCGGAGGCGGAAGTCCGGGAGTAAGCTCCATGACTGAGGATGAAATCAATGCCATCCTTAGTGGAATTACAGACAGCAGGCAGAAAACAGTCTGCTCCTATGCACTTCACAGAGTTGGCTTCCCTTATAGTCAGGATTTAAGAGACAGCGGTAACTATTATGACTGCAGCTCCTTAGCCTATTATTCATGGAAGGATGCAGGCGTGGATATTAGTTTCGGCGGTGCAACCACAGCGGCAGCGGAGGCACAGGGACTGGATGAAGCCGGAAAGACAGTCTCCTTTGATGAGTTACAGCCGGGAGACCTTATCTTCTACAGTTTTACAAGCAACGGAAGATATAAGAACATCAGCCATGTGGCAGTATATGTCGGAAATGGCAAGGTGGTAGAGGCACTTAATGAAAGTCTTGGTGTGGTCTACAGGGATGTGGCAAGCACAGGAAAGATTGTTGTGATAGGAAGACCATAACAGGAAATTTGCAGAGAGGGCATAGTCCCTCTCTGAGACTGGAGGTAAGAATGGATTTAAAAGATATGATATTGGTAACAGAAAACGACAGGGGAACAGAGATAAATATGCTGATGACTCTGGATGATTATAAGAGTTTTATAGCAATTGATGACATGTCAGAGCTTGCAGACCATCTGTTGCAGCTTGGAAGGACACTTGGTGAAGCAGATAACTTCACAGAGTATTACAGGGCAGCAAATGTAACTGTATCTGCGAGATTCTGTCTGGATGATATTCAGCTGGGACATTTTCTTCAGGGGTTTTATAACGATTCCAAAAAATTTCGGTTTGATAAAGAAGCCAGTTCTTCTGAATGTGTTGCAAAGCTTAAGGAGATTGGAATGACCGATAAGGGCTGGGTGGATGATTTTAACCTGCATTATGAAATGGAGAACCGCTCATTTGAAAGGGGACAGACATTTCATAACTTCAATGACCATGATTACATGGTGCTTGAAGCATTATCACCAAGGAATCTTGTGGTGATGGATATGAAGTCAGGTTCCCTTACAATCGCCCTTGGTGCGACAGAGTATAAGCGTTATCCCAAGGATGAGAAGCCTACAAAGGACAATACCACAATCGGGGTATCGTGGGAGCATGGGATTTATCTTGGTTCCACACTCTCAACCACGAATTTCAAGGCATACAAGAGGGAGTATGGTACACCGGAAAAGATAGAGGATATCTATGATTACAGGGCAAAGCTAAAGCAGAAGTTCTATTTTTATCAGGATATGTCAAAGGATGATGATGTACCAAAGAAGCTGCAGAATGACTTCCTTCACCAGATGTATGAGGATTTCGGAACGATTGAAGAAGACTGTTTTTACGACAGGCTGGAAGATGGAAAGTACGATGAAGGCTTTAAGGAAAGACAGGTAAAGGAAGAAAAGAGCCGATGATGAGATTTTTACAGGAGGCGATATCATATGGAGCAGGAATTTGATGTTGAGATAAAGGAAGTGCTTTCACGAGTACAGAAAGTAAAGGCAGAGTCGCTTGATGATGCCATCAATAAGGCAATGGATATGTATTATGCAGAGCAGATAGTCCTTGGAGCAGAGGACATGAAGGGAGTTGATTTTGCGCCTATCAGCGAAGGTCAGCGCCCTTCTTCATTAAAAGAAAACGGAGGAAGAGCAAGATGAAAAGTGATTCAACAACAGTAATTAAGAACATGGAGTTTTTAGTAAAGGAACTTCATAAGGAGTGGGACAGATCGGGTGCTTCTAAGGCATCCGTTATTATTTCCCTTGAGGAAGTAGATGGTATCAATGATAAGTTAAAAGAGATTATCTATCAGACACAGAAGTCAGTCGATGAGGATGAGCTGACCTTTAAACAGAGCATTGCAAAGTCCAAGGAGTGCTATGTGATTCTTCGTGTGGTGCGTAAGATTGCAAAGAAAAAGGATAAATGCGAAAAACAGGCAATCGACAATGAATTTGCAATCGAGCTGGATAAGGATGAGTTAAAGCTATTTAAGGGATTGTTTGCAGAAATGTTTAAGTAGAGGAGGACAAAGGTATGGGCGTTGATATGAAGGTCAAAGCGATATACGATTCTGAAATTGGTAACATCACCAGATCAGAAAAGAACTGGAAGGATGTGTTAAAGGTCGCAGGTCAGTTATACCGCTATGAATTTGACAATATCGTTATGGTAACAGCTCAGAGACCTCCGGAAAAAAGCACACTCATGGCAGATTATGATACCTGGAAAAAGGTGGGAAGATATGTAAAGCGTGGTGCGAAAGGCTGCGCTATCTTCCCGTCGAGGGCGCTGAATCCACGCATGAGGTATATCTTTGATATCAGTGATACCGGAGGGAAGAATGTCAAACTGACATGGGACCTTGAGGGAGAAAATCTTAAGGATTATGTGGATTTTCTTGTGTCAGAAGGTCAGATTGAGCAATACGATAACAGCGACAGGGAGTCTCTAAAAAATATATTAAAACAGTTTACAGGAACAGATGTTTGGCTTATAATAAAAGAAGAGTTCGGAGACCGAATGACCGAGCTTATGCAGCTATCAGGTAGTGTGATAAAGGAAGAAAGTAAGAAACGCAATGGCTTACAGCAGGAAATGGACATGGAGCAGCTTGTATATGCAAGTGTCATGTATGCTGTAGGGACGAGATGCGGATTTGACTTATCTGTGCAAGAACAGGATTTTAGTCAGATCGTAAATATCAAAGACGAAGAGATCATTTACCGTCTTGGTTCCATTGTATGCGATGTCTCCTGTAGTGTTCTTAGAGAATTTAGTCGTAACTTAAAGGCAATCGAGAGCGAAAGGAGAATTGGATATGTTAGAAGAAATGACTTACAAGGAAGTGGACGGACTGCTTTATCCGCAGATAGAGATGCCGGACGAGACGGAGAATCTCACGAAGCTGGGCAAATACGGAAGGATGGCGATGAACTATCTCAAAGAGAACGAGCCGGCAAGATACAAGACGCTGATGAGATTCGGGAAGATGTACGAGAAGATGTCAGCGGTAGAGGAGGAAGCGAATCAGCTGTACGACCAGTTAGAGATGCAGTATCTGGCGAAGCACAAGCCACAGGATCCGTCATCGACAATGGAGATGTGGAAGATAAGAGAGCAGGCGAAGATGCAGGCAGAGGAAGTGGTACTGAATCAGATAGTGATGCGATTCCACTAGAATCAGATGATACAGAACTGAATAGGGAACTTGATGAAATCAATTCATTGGGTGTCAGTAAGGAAGCCGAATATACACAGGCTTCCTTTTTTTTCGACCAGAATGGGCAGGCAAGCATTGGCACCATTCATACTGAGGACGAAAACAATAATCAGTTTATGCGTCAGTTCGAGCAGGACAGAAAAGCTGCATTAGCAGGTAAATACAATTACCTGAATCCCAAAAAGTCTGCAACAGTACCAGGTGAGTATATCAAACAGGTGCTTATGAGAGGTACAGGTTTTATCGGTGGTAAGGGCAGGGTATGCAAGATTTTTGAAACAGAGATTGATGCAGGAACCAGAGCAAAGCGTATCAAAGCAGAATATGGTCAGGGAGGTGCAGGCTGGCCGGTTGACGGACTGGGACTGCACGGATATGACACATTTCATGGGAACGGACTGCGTTTTCAGTGGCGAGATGAGGATGGAGAGGTTGAAGGATATGTTTCATGGAAAGATATCGAAAAAGAGCTTGGTGTCCTTATTCTTACAGGGGAATACCAGCCTGAGACACCTCGTATTGATGAGCTTGCGATGGACGGACTCCGTGAGGATGATGAGATCATTGATGCCGAATATCGGGAAGTGGAACTGGAAGAGGCAGAATCAGAGATTGATGATTATGCAATACCGGATGAGCCGGAGAGCTATGCTTCTAACAGAGATTATGTAAGTGCAAAAGGCATGACACCACAGGAAGCTGCCGATGAAGACCGCATGGTAACACAGGCAGAATATGGTGCCGAGATAGAAGCTGAAACATCTGAAAAAGATCCATCAGAGCTTCAGTATATTACACCGATTGATTATTCCAAGCGTATTGCAGAGCTTGATGAAGACCTGCGTGATGCGGCGGAGATTCTTGTAACAGATTGCAGCTGCTACACTCCGTTTAGGGCATTCCTTATGGATGTGGTGCAGTCTGATTTTGCATTTATGCCCAATAAACTTGACCTTATCAGGGATATTGCATTAGGGACAGATAATGCAGAAAGAAAAGCATATTCCAACAATAAGTATGGTCTTGTGGAGTACTCAATCAGAAGCGGATATGTGAAGATCAGCTATAAGAACAGGAATGGTGTGCGTAAGGAAGGTGCACTCGATTGGCGTGAGTTATACGAGATTTTATCCTATATGGTAAAACAGCCATTTTACTGTGGAGAAGACCAGAAAAAGTATTATCAGGAGACAAAGCAGAAAGCTGACAGGGATAAGATGAATCCGGTCTATAAGAGATTCTTTGATATCGAGGATAGTGTAAGAGCCAATCGTCTTGAAACCAGGGAAAGAGCGATTGCAAATGGCTGGAATACCAAGATTGACGAGAATGGTCGTATTGTGTCAGATAATGTCGAACCAGCGTCAGTTGATGTATCTGATGATTTGCATCGAGATGACAGTCAAAGAGAATCAACCGAAGAATCTCAGTTACAGGATGAAACAGAACTGGCAGTTGCTGACAATCAGAAAAAGCACAACTTCCATTACAATCTCTGGGAGTTGGAAAAAGGCGGTGCCAAGACCAGATACAAGTGGAACATTGACGCAATCCGCACTTTAAAGCAGATTGAGTCAGAGAACCGCCTTGCCACACCAGATGAGCAGAAAATCTTGTCGAAGTTTGTCGGCTGGGGCGGACTGTCACAGGCATTTGACGAGGAAAACGCAGGCTGGAGCAAAGAATATGCAGAGCTGAAAGACCTTTTATCTGATGAGGAATACGGTGCAGCTAGGGCAACAGTAAACAATGCCTTTTACACTTCACCGGAGATTGCCATGTGCATGAACTCGGCACTTGTCCAGTTTGGTTTCAGAGGCGGCAATGTATTAGAGCCATCTATGGGTATCGGTAACTTCTTTGGAAGTATGCCGGCGCCTATGCAGAGAAGTAAGCTGTATGGGGTGGAGCTTGACAGCATTTCAGGAAGAATTGCAAAGCAGCTTTATCAGAATGCCAATATCAGTATCGCAGGATTTGAGAATACCACATATCCGGATAACTTCTTTGATGTGGTTGTCGGAAATGTGCCATTTGGTGATTACAAGGTATTTGATCCAAAGTACAACAAGTATAACTTCCGTATCCACGATTATTTTCTGGCAAAAGCACTTGATCAGGTAAGACCGGGAGGCATGGTTGCGGTGATTACCACAAAGGGAACACTTGATAAGGCAAATCCTACTATCCGAAAGTATCTGGCTGAAAGAGCAGAACTTGTGGGAGCGATAAGACTTCCGAATACTGCATTTAAAGATAATGCAGGAACCGAAGTGACAGCAGATATCTTGTTTCTGCAGAAGAGGGAGAGAAAGATTGATATTGAGCCGGACTGGGTACACCTTGGTGTGACTGAGAATGGCATTGCAGTCAACTCTTATTTTGCAGAGCATCCGGAAATGATGCTTGGGGCTATGGAGTATGATACGAGGATTTACGGACAGGACAGCAGGTATACAGTCTGTGTGAATGATGATGAGAACTTCAACATGTATGAAGCATTAAACAAAGCTATCAGTAATATCAAAGCCCAGATGACAGATTTTGAGAGAGTGGCAGATGAGGCGGAGCAGACAGAGGAAGTTATCCCGGCTGATCCGGATGTGAGAAACTACACTTACACATTTTTTGAAGGAAAGCTCTATTACAGGGAAAATTCCGAGATGGTAAGAAAAGAGGTATCACAGACTGCCGAGGAGCGAATCAGAAGCCTTGATGAAATCAGACAGATAACAAGAGATCTGATTGATATCCAGATGGATGGCTGCAGCGAGGAGGAGCTTTCTGATAAGCAGAGACTTCTTAATGTAAAATATGATGCCTTCGTAAAGCAGTATGGAGCCATTACTTCAAAAGCAAACAGAATAGCATTCAGGGATGACAGCGATTATCCACTTCTTTGCAGTCTTGAGGAAGTAAACGAAGATGGGGAGGTGAAAAAAGCGGATATGTTTTATAAGCAGACGATTAAGGCAAAGACAGTCATAGACAGAGTGGAGACCGCTGTGGAAGCATTAAATGTATCCGTCAATGAATTTGGATATGTAAATCTTGCCTATATGCTCTCTATCTATGAGCCGGATATTACAAATGCAAAGGAAAAGCTTGCAGAAGAGTCCGGACAGACAGTGGATGAGATAACTCTAAGTGACGATGCATTAGCAGAGCTTAGAAGGGCAGTTCTTGTGGAAGAGCTGGACGGACTGATTTTCCTAAATCCAGACCGCTACAACGAGAACAATCCGGACATCGGCTGGGAGACAGCAGACGAGTATCTTTCTGGCAATGTGAGAGACAAGCTTCGTGTGGCAAAGGCTATGGCAGCTGATACAGACAATCCGCAGGCAGAAAGATTTGCAGGCAATGTGGCAGCACTTGAAAAGGTGCAGCCGGAGTGGATTGAAGCATCAGACATTGATGTAAAAATTGGTACGACATGGATTGAACCGCTTGATTATGAGCAGTTTATCTATGAGCTTCTCAATACACCAAGAAGAGCAAGAGCAGTCAGAAGCCAGTTTTACAATACAGGCATTCAGGTACACTTAAATAAGATGAGCATGGAATGGTTCATCGAGAATAAGAGCATGGATAAGCATTCAGTGGCAGCTACTAAGACTTATGGTACAAGCCGCATGGATGCTTATTCTATTTTTGAGGATACGCTGAATCTTAAAACTGTAACAGTAAGGGACAGGATTGATGACGGTGATGGCAAATATCATTACGAAGTCAATAAGAACGAGACAATGCTTGCAAGGGAAAAGCAGAACATGATCAAGGAGAAGTTCAAGGAATGGCTGTTTGCAGAGCCGGAGCGAAGACAGAAATATGTGGAGTATTACAACGAGACATTCAATAACATCCGTCTGCGTGAGTATGACGGAAGTCACTTACAGTTTCCGGGAATGAATCCGGCGATTGAGTTAAAGCCACATCAGAAGAATGCGGTGGCAAGAATCCTTCTTGGAGGAAACACCCTGCTGGCACACTGCGTTGGTGCCGGAAAGTCCTTTGAGATGATGGCTGCCTGCATGGAGCAGAAGAGACTCGGACTTGCCAATAAGACGATCATGGTTGTTCCAAAGCCACTTATCGGTCAGACGGCATCAGAGTTTTTAAGGCTTTATCCGTCAGCAAATATCCTGGTTGCCACAGAGCGTGATTTTGAAAAGAGCCGCAGGAAGCAGTTCGTATCAAGGATTGCAACAGGTGACTATGACTGTATCATCATGTCGCACTCGCAGTTTGAAAAAATCCCGATCTCAGCAGAGAGAAAGGAAAGAATGCTCAATGAGCAGATTGATGAAATCAGCTATGCGATTGATGAGATGAAGGAGCGTAACGGGGAGCGTTGGACTGTAAAACAGATGGAAAGCCAGAAGAAAAAGCTGGAGGAGCAGCTGAAATCCTTATCAGATGAGAGCAGGAAGGATGACCTTATAACCTTTGAGGAACTTGGTGTGGACTCTATCATGGTTGACGAAGCGCACAATTTTAAGAACCTTGCGATTTTTTCCAAGATGAATAATGTGTCAGGTATCAGCAGCAGTGGAGCGAAGAAGTCAACGGATATGCAGCTTAAATGCCAGTATTTGTCTGAGATAAATGATGGCAGAGGCATTGTGTTTGCGACAGGTACGCCAATATCCAATACCATGTGTGAGATGTATGTCATGCAGCTTTACTTACAGAAAGCGGCACTTGAAGAGATGGGGATTTATCACTTTGATTCCTGGGCAGCGAACTTTGGTGAAGTGACAACAGCACTGGAGCTTACTGTAGAGGGAAGCGGTTTCCGTTTTAAAAGCAGATTCAATAAGTTTACGAATCTGCCGGAGCTTATGAATATCTTTCGTGAAGTAGCAGATGTGCAGACCGCAGACATGCTTGACCTTGATGTGCCGGCTCTTCGTGGCGGCAAGCCTATCATAGTGGAGTCAGAGCCTGACTGGTATGTAAAGCAGGTTATGGAAGACTTTGTTGTGAGGGCAGAGCGTATCAGAGGTGGTGGAGTTGATCCAAGTGTGGACAACTTCCTAAAGATTACTCATGAGGCAAGATTACTCGGAACAGATGCAAGGCTGATTGATAAGGACGCACCAAATAATCCAGATGGAAAGCTCAATAAGGTAGCGGAGAATGTATGGAAAGAATATGAGAAAGGAAATGCCAACGGTCATATAGGCTGCCAGCTTATTTTTTCGGATATCGGCACACCGGGACCGGATAAGGATTTTACCATCTACGATTATCTGAAGGAAACACTGATACAGTATGGTATTCCGGCAGAGGAGATAGCATTTATCCATGATGCAAAGACCGACGCACAGAGGGATGCACTATTTAAGGAAATGAGAACAGGTAAGAAAAAAGTGCTTATAGGTTCTACAGATAAATGTGGTACTGGCGTTAATGTTCAGACACATCTGGTTGCAATGCATCATGTGGACTGTCCTTGGAAGCCAAGCTCCATTGAACAGAGGGAAGGACGAGGCATCAGGCAGGGCAACGAAAATGAAGAGGTGGCAATCTATAGATATGTCACCAAAGGAACTTTTGATGCATACAACTGGTCGCTTGTTGAAAATAAGCAGCGATTCATCAGTCAGGTCATGACAAGCAAGGCTGTAAGCCGAAGCTGTGAGGATATCGATGAGGCAACACTTTCCTATGCAGAGATTAAAGCGGTTGCCACAGGCAATCCTTTAATCAAGGAAAAGATGGAGATTGACAATGATGTCCAGAGATTAAAGCTCTTAAAGGCATCCTATGACAATCAGAGATATGGATTGCAGGATAACTTTATGATTAAGTACCCGAAGCTTATTAAGACAGCAACAGAAAAGCTTGCCAATGTAAGAGAAGATGTAAAGGCAAGGGATAAAGAACTGATTGATAATCCGGAATTTGCCATTACCATAGGCAAAGCAACCTACACAGAGCGTGTGGATGGAGGAACGATGATGCTTGAAGCAATCAGCAAATGCAAGACCGGAGAGACAACTGCAATCGGCAAGTTCCATGGATTTGAGCTGCTTGTGGAAAAGAACTTCCTTGGTATCAATTATATGGTGCTTCGTGGAAAGACTGAGTACAAGGCAGAACTTTCCACAAGTCCGGTCGGCAGCATGGTAAAGCTGGAAAACCTGTTCAATGGACTCCATGAGAACATTGATTTCTTAGAAAAGAAGATTGAGCAGTACCAGAATGACCTTGAAGCATCAAAGGCAGAGTATGACAAGCCATTTGCATACAGCAAGGAACTGGAAGAAAAGCTGTCAAGGCAGTGTGAACTGAATGCCCAGCTTGACCTTGAGAACGCAAAGGCTGTGGATGCAGACCTGAGCGGACCGGAGGAAGAAAGAGAAGCAGATGACAGGATGGAATCTGCAGCAATTGTAGCAGAGGATAAAGGTGCTTATCCAGCCGACAGAGAGGGCAGAACACGATAGGAGAGTGAATAATATGAGCATAAGAAAAGTGGTCGCAGGACTACTGATTACAGCAGGGATTGCCATTATGGCAGTCCCTTTTTTCTGGCGGGCAACAGGAGAAAAACAGACAGAACAGCTCATAAGTGAATTTGAGCAGACATTGGAGGATGATTACGATGAAGAAACAGATGTGGAGGAAGAGCAAACCTCCATTAGTGAAGAGGATGAAGCCATTCTTAAAGAAGGCGGTGTTATCGGCATCATTGAGATACCGAGCATAGATATCAGATATCCGGTAATGGAAGGAACGAGTGTGGATGTCCTTAATGTCGGGATTGGTCACATACCTGAGACAGCAGGAATCGGAGAAAGTGGTAACTGTGTGCTGTGCGGTCATAATGGCAGCAGATATGGCACATTTTTCACACCACTAAATCAGATTTCCATAGGAGATGATGTGACAATTATCGACAAAAACGGACAGACTCATATCTATGAAGTAACAGGTACAGAGGTGGTAAATCCTTATGACAACAGCATCAAGACTCAGGGAGAGAAAAAAGAATTAACTCTTTTTACCTGTTCGCAGAAGGGTACTATGCGTTTTGTGGTCAGATGCAGATATAAGGAGGCAGTTGTGGATGAATAAAAGATACAGACTGTGTGATGTGGAAGAAGCTGTATCAGAGTCAGAGGAGCTTATTGATATAGCAGATGACATTGCAGAGATAGATGAAGATATGCAGCTTGTCATAAGCGGATGGGCTGTGTATATAGAGAGTCTTAACCTTACGCTTAGGCAGGGAATAGCCTGTGTATGGGATGAAGGGGAAAGACTTTTTATGCCGGACTTTGATGTGACAGTTGTGTATGAAGGAAACATCGAAAGTCAGGAATGGCTCTATTATGAGCAGGATGGATTTGTTGTTACTCTTGGCAACTGGTTAAATGGCAGGATGTCAGGTGGACAGATAGAACAGCTTTGGTGTGAGCTTGTCATACCGGAAACTAATAATACAGATAATGAAAGCGAGGAATAGCGTATGAAGTATTCAATTAAAGTAAACGAAGTAAGAAGCAAAGAGGGCAGTAATATCAAGGGATTTGCCACAGTGGTATTTGGGGATTCATTTAAGATTACCAATATTGCAATCCTTGAGAATAAGGACAAGGGTGAGCTTTTCGTATCAATGCCTAGATACCGCTCCAATGAGCGTGATGAAAGCAATGGCGTCATCTATAAGGATGTGTGCAATCCTATCACAGCAGAGTTTCGAGAGGAACTCTATACCAATATCCTTGATGCCTATGCAAGAATCAAGGAACCGGAGAAAGAGGAGACACAGAAGCAGGACAGAACACAGGAAATGCCTGAGTTTTCCGTAACTGTGACACCTTATGAGAGGGAAGGCAGTAACATCAAGGGACTTGCACGTATTTATTTTGAAAACAGTTTCATCGTAAATAATATCAATATCGTGCAGGGAAAAGAGAAAATCTTTGTATCAATGCCTTCTTATAAGACAAAGCAGGTGGACGAGCAGGGCAAGCCAATCTATCAGGATGTCTGCTATCCGGTCACAAAGGATTTCAGGGAAAAACTCTATAATGAGATTATCTCGGAATATGAGAAAGCAAAGGATAAGAGCAACGAAAAGGCAAGAGAGAGTGCAGAGAAACATCATGGCAATCCCGATAAAGAGAAGGACAAAGAGGCTACACCCTTTCGATAATTAGTAATCAAGGTACAGGGGCGGCCAAGGCTGCCCCGTTTATGAATGGAGGAAACAGAATGGATATGGAAGCAGGAAAAACACTTACCAATGAGGAGGTCATAAGAGAACTTCTCGAATTGTTAAAGAAAAATGCCATGAAAGAGCAGGCAAATGATGTATTTGAGATATGCAGCTATGTGGATGGACTGGAGAAAAAGATTGATTCCATGACGGAAGAACTTACCAATATGCAGAACCAGATTAAGGAAATGCAGGAAGATACGCTTATCAATAATGCCCAAAAGGCATTATCAGAGGCACAGGAGCGACTTAACACAAGATGTGAGCAGATTAAATCACAGGTGTTTCAGGTGAAAGAGCAGGTGAAATCTACTGCAAAAAGCATTGTTGATGAAGCTAAGGTAAAAGGTAGAGAAGTATTATACAGAGTATCAGAGTTCTTAGGAATAAAGAATAAACTTCTTAATATCCGGGAGAATGTAAGAGGAGCAATCAAGACTTCGAATAAGGATATAGCCAAAACTGCATTGCTTGGAAAAGAACTTCGTGAAGCAGGACAGACAACAGTCAATGCATTCCGTACTTTTGCAGATAAGCCGGAAGTGGATTATTCGAAGAAAAAACAGAATAATCCAATAAACAAAGCAGTGCTTGCACCTATGAAAGCAGTGAAAAAGATGCTTGTATTAATGGAGTTGCATCTGGATGCATCTATTGATAAGCTGGATAATCTGGCAATGAATGTGCAGATAGATAAGGAAAAGCATAAGGGTAATGTGAAGAGCGTGGAACAGACAGAGCCGGAGAGGGCAGAAGCTGAGCGAGTGGAAGCAGAGGTTGTATATTCACCGATGGTCGCTGAACCACAGGAATATCAGTATAATGCAGATGCATTTGAAAATTATTTGAGAGATAATGCTGCAAATGATAATAAGAACAAAGAAATAATAATGCAAAAGGATAAAAATGTACGATGAGTTGGCATAATTCGTAAATTAATTGCCACTACGTTTTTGAAATAGCATTGAAGTGGTATCTACGATGTTTTGATGTGAAATGGATTCTGCGGTATACACAAGGAATACAAATTGACTTTTCCAGGTTGGTGTTGTAAACTATGATTAGCTTTGACTAACCATAAGGAGGGCGCTCATACATGACAAATCAATACATGAATAATCTTTATCGTGATCTGCTCTCTAATTCACCGCAGACGATCACCATAGATATTCCGGCAGACATGGGAACCGGTCAGATTTCGCAGATCGTCACGAAACAGGGAGCAGTTGTTTCAGACTGGAGAATGAATTACTTTTCGGATATGAACGTGCAGGGAGTGAGCAGTGAAGAATACATACAAATGCTGTTCTGCTTCAATGACGGCGTTTCCTGGAATATCGCAGACAACCGGCAAAGTGCCAGCATACAAAAGGGTGAATCCTGTATTTATCGCGGCCACGGGAAAATGGAATATCTGTGCTATTCTAAAAAGAGCGATTTCCTTTTCAAAAATGTGAAAATACCTCTATCCTATTTCTATAAGATTCTGAATGACTACTTTGAGGCTGGTGAGATCGAGGTCTATCAGAAAAAATTATTGGACGGCATATCAAAGGTGAATATCACGCCCTATATGGAACACATTTTTGCGGAGCTGCAAGACTTCACGCAATATCGCGGCGGGTTGGGATACCTGTTTCTGGAAAGCAAGGTCTTTGAGCTGCTATCGGTATATTTGAGCGAGGTCCTGGAACTGAGTATTCTCGCGTCAACCTACGTTGCAATTTCCAGAAGTGACCGGGATTCCATCATAGAGGCAAAGCGAATTATTGACAGCCAGCTTGCCCTGGCTCCGAGCTGCGAGGAATTGGCGCGTCAGGTCAATATCAGCACTTCAAAATTGACGAAGGGCTTTTCCTCCCTGTTTGGAACATCGGTTCATGCGTATGTCATCGACCAGCGGTTAGAAAAGGCGGCAAGCCTGCTGTTAGAAAGTAATTTGAATGTCAGCCAGGTGGCTATACTGGTGGGATATTCAAAAGCGAGCAATTTCGCAGCGGCGTTCAAAAGGAAATACGGAGTGAATCCGAAAAACTATAAAGCAGAAGCTACGATTGGATAAACGCAAAAATACTGATTTTGGGTAGAATAAAATTGGTTTTGGGTTGGAATCGTGGGTGCAAATTGTTATTATATGTGGTGTGGTTAGAAGAAGCTAACCACACCACATTTTCATTTTCTCAGAGATAAGGAGGATACTGGTATGAGTTCCCAGAAAAAAAGTTCCCGGCTTGAGGGAAAAGATTTAATTACTATCGGCATCTACACCGTCATCTATGTCGTGATTGTTATGCTGGTGGCGATGCTTGGCTTCATCCCCATTTTTATTCCGCTGATGGCGGTGCTGTGCCCTTTGATTGGCGGCATCCCCTATATGCTGTATGTTACAAAGGCTAAAAAATTCGGGATGACTGCAATCATGGGTTTCCTGATTGGCCTAATCATGGTGTTCTTCGGCAACGGCTATCTTACCATGGTAACTGGTCTCGTTGGCGGCCTGTTGGCCGACGTGATCCTGAAAAAGGCGGACTACAAAAGTGCAAAGAGTACAGTTCTTTCCTGCGGTGTGTTCAGCATCTGGGTGTTTGGCAACTTTGCTCCCATTTTCCTGAACCGTGAAAGCTATATGGTAATGTTGACTGAAGGATACGGCGCTGAATATGCAGCTACCCTTAATACATATATGCCTATGTGGATTGCGCCTATTCTGCTGGTTGCCTGCTTTGTGTTTGGCCTTGTCGGAGGTATGATTGGGAAAGCCATTTGCAAAAAGCACTTCCAGCGTGCCGGTATTGCATAATGGCGCGGGAAATTCTGCTCAGCAAAAAAACAGAACAAGGGTTACGGCTCGATCCGCGTACAAAACTGTTGCTCATCTTCATCATAAGCATTTTTGTCATGGGCGGAACAGGCGGAGAAGCTATGGGGCTGATCCGCCTTGCTCTTTGTACGGTTCCGGCTATATTGCTGCTTACCTCGAAGCAATGTGTAAAAGCTGTGGGCTATATTGCTGTGTTTTCTGCTTTTTATGCTGTTCAAATTTATGTTTTGCCGCACCTTACGGGGATATTGAATTTCCTCGTTCTGTTTACAACCGGATTCTTCTGCCGAATCCTTCCCAGTGTTGCGATTGCTGCCTATGCAGTGAAAACAACAACGGTCAGTGAATTGATTTCCGGCATGGAAAGAATCCATATGCCTAAAGAAGTGACGATCCCCTTAACGGTCATGTTCCGCTTCTTTCCAACTGTCTTTCAGGAGTCAGAAGCAATCAGTGACGCTATGAAAATGCGTGGGATTAAACTTGGAGGGAAAAAATCTTCAAAAATATTGGAGTATAAGCTGATCCCGATGATTACCTGCTCCGTGAAAATCGGTGAGGAACTTTCCGCTGCGGCAATTACCCGTGGCCTCGGCGCTCCTGTCAAACGCACAAACATTTGCCAGCTTAAATTCAATTTTGCCGATGTGGTGCTGATCTTGTTTTGTTGCTTTGTAGTGTTTTGGGCGATTGCTTCCCCGATAATTTCCGCAGGAGGGATTTTGCCATGATAGATTTTCAAAATGTTTCTTTTTCTTATGGTGAAGAATCCAGCGGCGGAGGGATTAGAAATGTCAATCTCACCATAAACACAGGGGAATTTGTTTTACTCACGGGAGAATCCGGCTGTGGGAAAACAACGATTACCCGTTTGGTAAACGGGCTGGTGCCTCATTATTACGAGGGCAATTTAGAGGGCGATGTCCTTCTGGACGGAAAAAGCGTATCAGATACGCCGCTTTATGACTTGGCTGCTATGGTGGGATCTGTATTCCAGAATCCCAAAAGTCAGTTTTTCAACGTGGATACGGATAGTGAATTAGCCTTTGCCTGTGAAAATTTAGGCTATCCTCAGGAGGATATCCTGAAAAGGATTGACCGGACAGTTTCCGATTATCATATTGAAGATTTGATGGGGCGAAGCGTGTTTGCTCTGTCCGGGGGCGAAAAGCAAAAAATAGCCTGTGCTTCATCAAGTGTATTGCTGCCGGGAATTATGGTCCTGGACGAACCATCTTCTAATTTGGATATGGCTGCTATTGATGACCTGCGGCAGGTCCTGAGCCTCTGGAAAAAGCAGGGCAAAACAATTCTGATCGCAGAACACCGCCTTTACTACCTTCACGATCTTGCAGATCGTGTGCTGTATGTAAAAGATGGGGAGATTGAACGGGAATACACACCTGCTGAATTTGACAGCTTATCGGATGGCACTCGAAAAGAAATGGGACTGCGGCCGTTTTCTCTCTCGAAGTTGAAGCCTGCGAATCAGTATCAGGCGCATACAGCTAAACAGATGGAATTTCAAAATTTCTGCTTTGCGTATAAAAAGCGGGAACCGGAAAGCCTCCATATTCCGAGTGCAGAACTGCCTGTTGGAGAAACGATTGCCATTATCGGTCTGAATGGCGCTGGAAAATCTACTCTGGCCCGCTGTATTTGCGGACTGGAAAAGAAGTGTGGCCTTTTGCAGGTTGACGGGAAAACCCTTGATTGGAAAGCCCGGCTCAAACATTGCTACATGGTAATGCAGGATACCAGCCATCAGCTATTTACCGAAAGCGTGACGGATGAAGTGCTTCTGAGCATTGACAACGAGGATGAAACTGTTGTGGATAAAATCCTTAAACAGTTTGATCTGCTGGAATATAAAGACAGGCACCCGCTTTCTCTTTCCGGCGGGCAAAAACAGCGGGTAGCGATCGCGTCTGCCATTGTGAGTAACCGGGAGATCATTGTGTTTGACGAACCAACCAGCGGGCTTGATCTCAAACATATGCGGGAAGTTGCGCGGAGTTTGAAGTCACTCGCAGATCAGGGCAAAACGCTTCTTGTTATTACGCATGATCCGGAGTTGGTGATGGCGGGATGTTCGTATGTAGTCCATATGGAAAAAGGGCAAATAAAAGAAAGCTATCCATTGGACGAATCCGGCAGTAAAAAGGTTTTGGATTTTTTCCGAATCCGCCAGTGAATTTTAGAAATTATGAATGTCAGGGCCGCCTTGACTGGACAGAAAGATAATGATAAGAGGCCGCTTTACTTTGGCGGCCTCTTGTTTTTGAAGCACAGACAGTACGGCTCAATATAAGGAGGGCTTATGTTCAAAAAAATCTTTGAGTACGCAGGGCCATATAAGAAAAATATGTATGTGGCCACGGTTGTCGTACTGGTCAGCGTTCTTATGGGCGTCCTGCCTTTTGTGCTGGCCTATCAGGTCATTTCGCCATTGGTTATGGGCGATTCTGTTGAAACAGAATTTGTTTTATTGCGTGTTATAGGGGTTTTGATCTGTCTTGTTTTGCAGGCGTTTTTTTATGGATGGGGATTATCAATTTCTCATAAAGCAGCATATAACACATTGTTCCGTCTGCGGGTATCTCTGCAAGAGAAGTTTGAGAAACTTCCCCTTGGCATTGTGGAGGAAAAAGGGACAGGGACAATCAAAAAGCTGTTTGTCGATGATGTGGACAGCTTGGAATTGCTCCTTGCTCATTCAGTCCCGGAGGGTATCGCAAATTTACTGATCCCGCTGGTGATTTATGTTGCTATGTTTTGTGCGGACTGGAAACTGGCTCTTATGTCTTTGGCCTCTATCCCGATCAGCCTGCTCTCCATGGTCATTATGTACTCTGTTGGAATGAAGCGCATGGGTCCCTACTATCAGTCTGCACAGAAAATGAACAACACGATCATTGAGTACATCAATGGTATGGAGGTTGTCAAGGTTTTCAACCGGGAGAGTGAATCTTACGAGAACTTCCGCAAGGATGTAACGGACTATCGGGATTATACCTTGGCATGGTATAAGGCCGCCTGGCCCTGGATGGCGATATACGGAAGTCTGCTGCCCTGCACTGTTATTCTGACTTTGCCTCTTGGGGCATGGTTTGTTCTCTGTGGCATAAGCACTTTACCTGATTTGATTTTAGTCCTCTGCCTTTCCCTCAGCATTGGGATTCCTCTCCTGAAAGCACTGGGCTTTATGGAGACGATTCCGAATCTGAATTATAAGATCACGGCACTTGAACAGATGTTAAATACGGCACCGCTGCAAGCTGCTGAGGATGATTTCCACGGACAGGATTTTAACATTTCTTACGATCATGTTTCCTTTGCGTATCAGACGACACAGCCTGGCCCAGATGGGAAACCGATAATAGCAGAAAACGAAGTCCTCCACGATATTACCTTTGTGGCACAAGCAGGACGAAAAACTGCCCTAGTTGGTGAATCCGGTTCTGGCAAGAGCACCCTTGCAAAACTGTTGCTCCACTACTATGACCCGCAGAAAGGGAGCATTTCCATTGGCGGGCAGAAACTTTGTGATATGAGCCTGGAGGCATTGAACAGCCGCATTTCCTATGTGGCTCAGGATCAGTACCTGTTTAACACCTCCCTGCTGGAAAATATCCGTCTTGGACGTTTGGATGCTACCGATGAGGAAGTAATGCAGGCGGCGAAGAAAGCCCAGTGTATGGAGTTTCTGGAAAAGCTGCCGCAAGGTATTCACTCCATGGCGGGCGATGCGGGGAAAATGCTTTCCGGGGGGCAGCGCCAGCGAATTTCCCTGGCGCGGGCAATATTGAAGGATGCCCCGATTGTAGTGCTTGACGAGGCCACGGCCTATGCTGATCCAGAAAATGAGGAAAAAATGGAGGCTGCTATTGCGGAGCTGGTGAAGGGAAAAACCTTGGTAGTTATCGCTCACAAACTTCCCGCTATAATGAACGCAGATCAAATATGCGTTATGGATCACGGAAAGATGGTGGCAACCGGAAAACATCAGGAGCTGATTCAAGCTTGCCCAGAATACCAAAAGTTGTGGAAAGCGGCTCAGGACAGCGCCGAGTGGAAAGTATCTACTGCAAAGGAGGGAAGATAAATGTTTGCATTGATTTCAAGAATCCTGAACCTCTCAGGGAGGTATAAAAGCCGTATTCAAGCTGCATTTCTATGTGCATTTGTCGAGTCCATTCTCTCCAAAATGCCGATCTTCATGGCGTTTATTGTCTTGGACGGGTTTGCTGATAATACGCTGACTGGAAAGACCTGTCTGTTTGTCGGACTTGGATTATTAGCTGTTGTAGTGGTTCAGACAGTGGTTCACTATTTGAGCGACCGTCTGCAAAGTGCCGCTGGATTTATGATCTTTGCTGATAAACGGATGGAGTTGGGAAATCATTTAAGAAAAATGCCGATGGGTTACTTTACATCGGGGAATATTGGCAAAATCAGCTCTGTTCTCAGTACGGATATGGTATTCATTGAGGAAGTTTCTATGAGTACCATTGGCAACATGATGAGCTATATGCTGTCTACTTTGGTTTTAGCTGTTTTTATGTTCGTACTGGATTGGAGACTTGGGCTGATTGCGGTAATCATTACCTTGCTGGCATCACTGGTTGCAAAATATATGAATAAGGTTTCCTTCAAGGAGGCTGTCGGGCGTCAAAACCAAAGCGAGAATTTGACGGATGCGGTCTTGTCTTTTGCTGAAGGAATTGGGGTTATCAAAAGTTACAATCTGCTCGGAGAAAAATCTGACGAATTAACGGAAAACTTCAAAAAATCAAGGGATGTCAATACGAAGTTTGAGCAGAAAATGACACCGTGGACCACTGGCTTAAATATTCTCTATGGCGTGGGTATTGCCGCTATCTTCGGTTTATCCGTTTTTTTACATCAGGAAGGCGTACTCTCCCTGGCTTATCTTTTGGGCGTGCTGCTGTTTGTCTTTGATCTCTTTGGACCTCTGAAAGCTCTTTATGGAGAAGCAACCCGACTGACCGTGATGAATGCCGCATTAGACCGCATTGAAGCTGTTTTGGACGAGCCTGAACTTCCCGATAACGGAAATCAACATATTCTGTCACAGGCACAGCCGGATCAGCCAGAAGTACAATTTAGCGATGTGGGCTTCGCCTATCAGGACAAGGAAGTCCTGCACAACATCAGCTTCTCTATGCAGAAGAATACCATGACCGCACTTGTGGGACCGTCTGGCGGTGGCAAATCCACGATTGCGAACCTTCTGGCGCGGCTGTGGGATGTGAAATCCGGCAAAGTGACAATCCGCGGTACAGATATTCGGGATATACCTCTCGCCGAACTGATGGAACAGATCAGCATGGTTTTCCAAAGGGTGTACTTGTTCCAGGATACCATTTACAACAATATCAGCATGGGTAAACCGGACGCTACCGAGGAAGAAGTCTATGAGGCTGCAAAAAAAGCCCGCTGCTATGATTTTATCATGGCGTTGCCAGATGGATTCCAGACAGTCATCGGTGAAGGCGGCGCTACTCTGTCCGGCGGCGAAAAGCAAAGAATCTCTATCGCCCGATGCATTTTGAAGGACGCACCGATTGTCATTCTGGATGAAGCGACTGCAAGTGTTGATACCGATAATGAAAGCTATATCCAGGAGGCAATCAATGAGCTGGTAAAGGGTAAAACATTACTTGTGATTGCACACCGCCTGAATACCATCCGTCAGGCAGATCAGATTTTGGTGATCTCTGATGGACGGATCAGCGAACAGGGAACCCATGACGAGCTTATGGCAAAAGCCGGGATTTATCAGGATTTTGTAAATATCCGTAAAAAGGCTTCCGGCTGGAGCCTTGCATAAAGGAGGAACCGATGAAGATTCATGCGTCCGGGGAGGATTATCTGGAGGCTGTGCTGATTCTTCAAAAGAAGCAGGGCATGGTCCGCTCCATTGATCTTGCTCGGCACATGGGCTTTTCAAAGCCGAGTATCAGTCATGCGGTGGGCGTTCTGCGGGATGGCGGCTTTCTGACAATGGACGAGGATGGATTTCTCCACCTGACCGATATAGGCCGGGAGGTGGCAGAGAAAATCTATGAACGCCATCAATTCTTTACGGAGCAGCTTGTGGCTGCTGGCGTAGACAGAGAAACGGCGGAGCAGGACGCTTGCCGGATAGAACATGTAATCAGTGATACATCCTTTCAGAAGTTAAAGGAAAAAATGCGGGGAACCGATTAGCGCACACCGGCTCCGCTCTGCATAATAAGTTATCTGCCCCGTCCGGGGAAAGAAAAAAACCGTTGACTGGGGCAGATAATTTCGTGCGCTATTTTAAGGTTTGAACTCAATCGGCGGTTTTGAAGGACAATTTCAGAGCCGCCGTTTCTTTGCGTTTACACAAACTAATGACGACTTGCAGGGACACGGTAGCCGCTTGGAGGTTAATTTGCCGTGTCTCTTTTGCTTTTTCAAAGCTCCCATGATCTACATCAATTAAAAAAAGCATTGCCCCTCCTCCGGGCAAGTATAGCATTGCATCGGCATTATCGTTCCATGTGATTCAGCATAATAATGACTGTTCTTGTTGCGCCAGTTTCCCATTGTGTGGAGCTGGCGCTTTTTGCTGTCGATTTTTCGGGAAAGTTCCCGAAGTACGTCGCTGCCGTTCCCCACCTCCATTCGATTCACCCGTCAATCACCCGTGAATCGAAATGGAGGTACATAATGAAGAAAATTAACCTTCGGGAGCTTTATCCTGATGTTTATACAACAGACTTTTTTGTAGATGTGACAGAGGAAGTAATGGAGACTATTCGAGCAGCTGAACGTGCGGAGGCTGCGTATGAGCGAAAGATGTATCGTTATAAAGCACAGTATTCTCTGGATTGCGAGAATGGCATTGAAAATGCGGTGCTGTTGAAGCCGCAGACACCGGAGATGCTTCTGGAGGAAAAACAGTTTCAGGAGCAGGTCTATGCCGCTGTGATGAAGCTGCCGGAGAAACAGGCAAAGCGAATTTATGCCCGATACTATCTGGGAATGACGGTAAATGAAATTGCCGAAGTAGAAGGTGTAGATTCAAGCCGTGTTCGAGACAGTATCCGCCGTGGCTTAAAGCAGCTCGGAAAATATTTTTGATAAAGTTTCATTTGATGCGCCTGTTTTTTGCTTTTTTTGTCAGTGTTAATAAGAAGGACAAGTTTTCCTCCTTCATCAAGTACATTGACAATCGAATAGGGAGGCTAGCAGTTTTATCCGCTCATCTATGAGCCGTTTTTTATTCTCTGTGACATAAAAATTCATCTGGATATTCCGTTTCCGGTTCGCCATGCGCTGCCTCCATTCTTCATAAGAGTTTGAGATTATCTCAACAAACATTTTTCATTTTCGGTCAAGAGATCTGAAAATACGAAAAATCGCAAGCGGGTACTCGCTTGCTGTGCTTGTTATCAAGCCTTACCTTCTATTTTTCTCTCTACTAATACTACAATTTGGAAAGGGGAAAATGGCTATATCCGTAAAGAAAAGCAGAAAAATGCCACGACTGAAACTCCGTTGTAGAGTGTTCTGTCGTGGCATTACATTGTGAATTTATTTTTGCTGAGCCATTTTCCGATATTCAATCGGCAGGAGGCCTGTACTCTTGCGAAATAATTCCGCAAACCGGCTAGAAGTAGAGTAACCGATCATTTCCGCAATCTGTCCCATTGTGAAATCCGTATCGATCAGCAAATGCTCTGCCTGGCTCATGCGGCGCTGTTGAATGTACTCTGTGATCGTGCAGCCTTGCAGCTGCTTAAAAGATGTTTTCAGCTTAGTGGTTCCCATACAGGCGATTTTTGCAAGACGTTCTAATGGAATATCAAAAGCATAGTGGTCATTGAGATAAGCAATCACATTTTTCAGTTGCGCCACATCCTGCTCGGACAAACGTTTCTCTTTACGGGACAGAATTTTTTTCTGTTCTTCCACGACAAGAGATACGGCCTCGGCTACTTTCGCTTCATAGAATAATCCTGCGGCAATCCCATCCCCACGGTAGACCTTTACTTCATGGAGCAATTTAGCCATAGCTGGGAAATCTGTTGTCTGATCGATCTGCCGGAAAGCTGCAAGCGGGCTGATATAATCCCCTGGATATTGCTTTTGGAGATAATCCTCATAGTATGCCGGCATGACTTCGATACCGATGGAACGGATGGGGATTTTTTTGTGGATCAGCGCCTTGTATGGCTTATAACCGCCGATAAAGGCTTTAATACATCCGGCAGACATCCGCCGATAGGGATTTAATTCCTCCCCGGAGATAGATTCATACTGGGTAATGCTTAAGGCTTCTGGCAGGTTAAATTCCATGAAGAAATCTTCGTGAAAATAGAAATCGTGGATTTTAATGTCGTACAGGTCTTTTTTCGCATAGACCCAGTAAAGGCCTTCCCCAAATTCAGGCGATAACCGCCAGCATTGTCCGGCAGAATTGAAGCGGTTATTGCTATCTACCGGGATAAAATGGTTATCTGTTAAAAGCGGTTCATAGTAATCCGCAATAATGCTATTGTTCAAATGACGGCCTCCTTTGAAACGATTGGACGGAGCTTTGCAATGAAAGGACGAAGATGCCCGGAACGTATTGCAGACCGCCCGGAAAGTTAGTATCATATAGACCGTGGTTAGCAGCAACTAATCATAATATAACAGATTTCAGGCGGTAGGTCAACCGTTCTTGAAGCAGGAGGAAAAAATATGAGTAATCAAGTAAATGCAAAGGCAGGATTGTCCGTCAAGGACTTAGTAACAACAGGGATTTTCACCGCACTTTTGTTCGTATTCATCATGGTGGGTGGCGTCTTTTTTGCTACCAACCCGATGCTGACCTTTTTCATGCCCGCCGGGAGTGCTCTGCTTGCCGGGCCGGTTTATCTGCTGATGATCGCAAAAGTACATAAGCGCTGGAGTATCACGATCATGGGCGTTATCATGGCCATCATCTGGTTTGTCACCGGTATGCACTGGGCGTTTGCGCTGGGCTATCTCATTATGGCCGTCGTAGCGGATTTTGTCGCCGGTACAAAGCAGTACAAGAGCAAGAAAATCAACAGCCTGTCCTATATCCTTTTCTCCCTGGGCGGAACAGGATCGTACCTTGTTTTCTTCGCTGATCCTCAGGGCTGGGCACAGACCATGTTGGGAAATGGAACCGAGCAAAGCTATATCGACACCATGCAGGCGACCGCAAACGCGGGAATCTTTATCGCCATGTTTGCCGCTCTCCTTGTAACAGCTTCTATCAGTGCATTTGTGGGCTGCAAAATGCTGAAGAAGCAGTTTGAAAAAGCAGGTATTACAGCATGATGGGTAACACCGTCCAGAAAGGGCTTTGGCTTGACCCGCGGGCCAAGCTCTTTCTTATTTTAATGTGCGTACTGTGTTCCATGTTCGCACCTTCCCTTTCGTATCAGTTTGCACTTGTCCTGCTGATTGCTGTATTGGGAGTGCTTTGCGGAAAGTGGAAATATTCCATAAAAGGGGTCTGCTTTTATGCCGTGGTCTGTGTACTGACGGTCTGGATCATGGCGGCCATGACGGGGACGCTACGGACCATGTTTGTTGCGTTCCTTGGACTGTACCATAAAGTTTATGCTTGTGGGATGCTGGCAGGGATTGTCCTGTCCACAACGAAAGTCAGCGAGTTTTTATCTGCCATGAACCGCATCCATGCCCCGAAAAAATTTGTGATCACATTTGCGGTCATGCTGCGCTATATTCCAACTATCCAGGAGGACTGGCATTTTGTTAAGGACGCCATGCGGATGCGGGATGTATCGCCCTCCCTGGGCGGATTCCTTTCCCATCCGGGGATGACGGTAGAGTGTATTTATGTGCCGCTGATGATGATGGCCTCCAAAGCAGCGGACGAGCTTTCCATTGCCTCTGTTACTCGCGGGATTGAGAATCCCAATCCCCGGACCTGCCTTGTCCAGATAAAATGCGGGATTGCAGATTGGATGGCGATGTTGATTGCTGTTGCTTTCTTTATTTTTGAATTATGTATGCGGGGAGGTGTGACCGGGTGATTGAATTTGAAAATGTATCATTTTCTTATGAAGGACAGGAGCATGGCGGTCTGCATGGAATCAGCCTTAAAATTGCAGACGGGGAATGTGTCTTGTTCTGTGGCCGTAGCGGGTGTGGAAAAACAACGGTCACAAGGCTGGTAAACGGCCTGATTCCACAATTTTACCAGGGAGAACTTCGAGGGCGTGTGCTGGTGGACGGACAGGAAATCAGCAACCTGCCCATGTATCAGATCGCCGCAAAGGTGGGCTCCGTCTTTCAGAATCCCCGGACGCAGTTTTTCAATGTGGATACGGACAGTGAGATTGCGTTTGGAATTGAAAATGAAGCCAGGCCGGTAAAGGAACTGGAGGAACGGGTAGAACAGACAACAAAAGATTTGCATATTGAAAAGCTACGGAACCGCAATATTTTTGAATTGTCTGGTGGGGAGAAACAGAAAATCGCGTTTGCGTCTGTCTATGCCATGAACCCGGAAATCTATCTGCTGGACGAACCATCCTCGAATCTGGACATGGCTTCCATCCAGGAATTGAAAGAACATCTGCGGCTGATAAAAAGCCAGGGGAAAACCATTTTGATTGCGGAGCACAGACTCTATTATCTGATGGAGCTGGCAGATCGCATTGTTTATCTGGAAGATGGAGAAATAGCAAGGATTTTCACGCCGGAGGAATTTCTCCGGCTGCCCGAAACCGAACGGGAACACATGGGGCTGCGGGCGGTTGATCTGGCAAGGGTGCTCCCTCCGGCCAGTCATCCGCCTATTTCCTCTCCCACATTAGCACTCCATGATGTTACTCTGCGCTATAAAAAACGGACGATTCTACACCAGATTGCTCTTTCTGCGGCAAAGGGGGAAGTCATTGGGGTGGTCGGTCATAATGGAGCCGGAAAGACCACGTTTTCCCGCGCCCTGTGTGGGCTTCATAAAGACTGTGAAGGCGCGTTCCTTTGGGACGACCAGCCGATGGAACACAAGGCGAGGTTGAAACGCTCTTATATGGTTATGCAGGATGTGAACTATGAATTGTTTGCGGAGAGTGTGGGGGCAGAATGTTCCTTCGGAATCCGAAACCCGGATCAAGATTTAGTAGAGGAAACCATGAAGGAATTGGGGCTTACAGCCTACCGGGAACGCCATCCCAACACGCTTTCCGGTGGACAGAAGCAACGTGTGGCTGTGGCAGTCAGCATGATCTGTGGAAAAGATTTGCTGGTGTTCGATGAACCCACCAGCGGACTGGACTTTGACAGCATGGCGCAGGTGGCAGGTCTGATAAAACGGTTATCCGAACAGGGGAAAATCATTTTTATTGTCACTCACGATTTTGAATTTGTCTGCCGTACCTGCTCACGTGTCCTGCATTTTGATGAAGGGGAAATGCCGGATGACATCCCTGTTGTGATGGATTCCCTTCAAAAGCTCCGGGAACTGTTCTCTGTTTCAGAGAGAAAGGAGATGTGAAGTGATGAAACAGAAAAAAGAAAACAGGATTGCACTGCTGCTTCAATGGGCCGGTGAGCAAAAAATCTGGCTGCTGCTGGCAATCCTGCTGGCCATGGCAAGCGGCCTGTGTATCATTGTCCCGTATATCGGGATTTATCGCCTGATGGATGCCGCTTTCCAGCATATCTGCACAAAAGAGCTTGTCGTACAGACGGTAATGATGATCTCCGTTTCTGTGGCCCTGCGCTTTGTTTTATTCGGGTGTTCCGGTGTGGCGGCCCATAAAGGTGCTTACGGTGCTTTGTTCAAGGTGCGCTGCATGGTGGCGGAACATCTGGCAAAAGTCCCCCTTGGTACATTGAATGAGCGGCGGACCGGGGATATTAAAACGGTTCTGAATGAAGATATTGAAAAGCTGGAGTTGTTTTTAGCCCATAACCTTCCAGACCTTGTGTGCTATATGGTAGGGCCGGTAGCAATTTTCATTTATTTGATGACAGTAAATATCCCATTGGCACTGGTTTCCCTGGTGCCGTTGATTTTGGCCGTTGTGGTAATGGGGGTTATGTTTCGGAATACGGACGGTTTGATGGACCGGGCGAACCGATCCATTACAACGCTCAATTCCGTTATGATCGAGTATATCAGCGGCATGAAACTGATTAAAGCGTACAACATGGGGAGCAAATCGTTCCAGAAATTTTCCGGTGCAATCCAGGAAGAGAATGCCATGTGGAATGAAACCTCCCGGAGAATGGGGCCTCCTTATGCAACCTTTGTGGTTCTGATTGAATGTGGGATGCTGCTGATGGTTCCCCTGGGCGGGATGTTCTTTCTGAAAGGCTCCCTGGCGGCCAGTGCATTTTTGCTGTTCGTCTATGTCGGCTCCATGTATCTGACGGAGATCCGGCCTTTACAGGAATTGGGGACAAACTTTGCGAATGTCCTGGGCGCCATTACCAAAACGAAAGAAATATTGGACGTTCCTGTTTATGAAGGTGGAATGGACTTCCCGGAAAACCATGATATTGAGCTTAAGAATGTACGTTTTTCCTACGATGGGAAAACGGATGTCCTGCAAGGCGTCAACCTCAAGATCAGGGATGGGGAACGCATGGCACTTGTGGGACAGTCCGGCGCGGGCAAGAGTACCGTGATTGAACTGATCTCCCGGTTTTATGATGTGCAGGAGGGGGAGGTGCTGATCGGCGGGATCAACGTGAATGAACTGAACTACGATACCATCCTGAAGAATATTGCCATTGTATTTCAAAAGACATTCCTTACCCGTGACAGTGTACTGGAAAATATCCGCATGGGTTCAGACGCCAGCCTGGAGGAAGTACGGGCTGCCGCCAGGGAGGCGCAGATTGATGACTTCATCATGTCGCTGCCGGATGGTTATGACACAAAGGTAGGCAGCTTCGGCTCCCGTTTCTCCGGTGGAGAAAAACAGCGGATTGCTATTGCAAGGGCGATCTTGAAAAATGCTCCCATCCTGATTCTGGACGAAGCGACAAGCGCCTCTGACCCGGAAAATCAGATGGAAATTGATAAGGCCATTCAGAACCTCTGCAAAGGCAGGACGGTCATTGTGGTAGCGCACAGGCTGAGCGCCTTGAAAATGTGCGACCGTGTGGCGGTGGTAGAGAATCATACGATCACCAGCGTCGGTACCCATGAGGAAGTGCGGAAAGAGAACGCTTATTATCGGAAAGCATGGGAGGACTACGAAACAGCGAGGGGAATTACTTATCAACTGGAAGGAGGCGGGCAGAATGAATCCAAATAACGTATGGAAGAAGAACCGGGAGTTTTATATTGGCGTTGCCGGGACTGTCCTGGAGGGACTGTTCTCTGGTAGCCTGTTTATGCTGCTTTATTCCGTCATGCGGTTTTTATGGGACGGTCAGTTTGATATGAACCGTGTACTGGTCCTGACAGGTGTTATTGCATTTATCTTTCTGCTCCGTATTTTGATATACAGCTATGGCTATACCAAAGCACAGATCGGCGGCGCAAAAGTCAGTAAAAATATCCGCTTGTTTATGGGCGACCATCTCAAGCGTATCCCGCTTTCCCGGTTTACACAAGGGCAGACAGGCGATTATATCAACACCATTACCAGTGATGTAAATAACTATGAAAAAATTCTGACCCATAAGATCGGGGACATTGCAAAGAGCTTTGCCCTGTCGCTGATGTTGATTGTTTTTGTGATGACGATCTACTTTCCAGCCGGGCTGATCCTCCTGATTGCCGACCTGCTTTTGATCCCCGGATTGTGGCTTTCTTTCCGGCAGGTAGCGAAGTATGGCAAAGAGAAGAACGATATTTGTGCAGAGAATGTCAGCAGCATTGTGGAGTATGTATCCGGTATCCAGACTTTCCGGGCCTATGGCGTTGGCGGTCTGAAAAACAAAACCGTGATCCATGCCATGCAGGAGTTTAGCAGGATCAGCTTTGTGTATGAAGCCAAGGTTCTCCCGATAGGTGCGGGATTTGGTATTTTGAGCTGGCTGTCCTGCCCGGTTGTGATCTGGACGGCCTATGGCCCCTGGGCAGCCGGAACTTTAGATACCGTGTCCTATCTTTTGATTTGTATGCTGCCTTTGTTCTGTGCGAAGCTGGCAAATTCCATTTTTGTAGACCTCACCAGCTATAAGAATCTGATGATCTCGAAAAATAAAATCATGGCTGTGATGAAGGAACCGGAAGAAACCGGCAGCATGGAGCCGCTACAGGCAGCCTCCCATGAGATTGTATTTGACCATGTGAACTTTTCTTATGTTCCTGGGGAACCGGTGTTAAAACAGGCTTCCTTTACTGTGCCGGATCAGAAGCTGACCGCCATTGTGGGGGATTCCGGCTCCGGCAAGTCTACCATCCTGAACCTGATTGCAAAATACTATGAAGTATCTGGCGGCACGATTTCCATAGGAGGCAGACCGATCAATCATATAGCTGCGGAACGGGTATTAGACCAGATTTCTATGGTGGACCAGGATGTGTTCCTGTTTGATGATACAGTGCGGGAGAATATCCGCCATGCCCGTCCGGATGCTACGGACGCAGAAATTGAAGTGGCCTGCCGAGAGGCAAACTGTGACGGCTTTATCCGCAAGATGGAGAGGGGTTATGATACGCCGATTGGGGAAAATGGAAATCTCCTGTCCGGCGGCGAACGCCAGCGCCTTTCCATAGCACGTGCCATTTTGAAAAACAGCCCGATCCTGCTGCTTGACGAGGCGACGGCCTCCCTAGACATTGAGAATGAATTGGCGGTAAAGCAGGCGATTGCGAACCTACTGAAAGAGAAAAAAACCGTGGTGATGATCGCACATACCCTATCCATCGTAAAAAATGCCGATCAGATTCTGGTGGTTTCCGATGGTCGGATCACCGAAGCTGGTACACACGAAGAATTGTTAGCAAAGGATGGAAAGTACGCTGCCATGTGGAACGCAGAACAGCAGCTTTCCGCCTAAAAGGAGGCTACGATGAAGATTCATGCGTCCGGGGAGGATTATCTGGAGGCTGTGCTGATACTCCAAAAGAAGCAAGGCATGGTCCGCTCCATTGACCTTGCCCGGTACATGGGCTTTAGCAAACCGAGTATCAGCCATGCGGTAGGCGTTTTGAAAAATGGAGGTTTTCTGACCGTGGATGATGATGGGTTCCTTCATCTGACCGTCATAGGTCGGGAGATTGCCGAGAAAATCTATGAACGCCATTTGTTTTTTATGGAGCAGTTTATCGCTGCTGGCGTCGATCAGGAAACAGCGGAACAAGACGCCTGCCGGATTGAACACGCCATCAGTGATACATCTTTCCGAAAGCTGAAGGAGAAAGTACAAGGAACCGATTAGCGCACATCGGCTCCGCTCTGCTCTGCATAATAAGTTATCTGCCCCGTCCGGGGAAAGAAAAAAACCGTTGACTGGGGCAGATAATTTCGTGCGCTCATTTTAGAAATGTGATGCTCTATCGGCGGTTTTGAAAGATCAGGGCGCCGTTTCTTTTGCCCTCAAAGGGAATGACGTGCTGACGCTGGCGGATACGGCGGCTTACTGGAGGGAGCCGCTATGATACAACCTGACCGCAGACAAATTCTGACGATGTTTGCACTATCGTTAAAAAAGTCAGACCGCCCAACAGGAACAGTCTGACGACGATTGCGAAAATCGTCGCTTTTTAAAATTTATGTTGAAAGTAGATAGTAATAGAGCTGGGTATCATGTGCCCAGCTCAATCTTCTACATGGAAGACATCTTCCACCATCATATTAAAGTATTTTGAAATCCGCAGCATAAACTCTGCGGATGGGGTGCTTTCCCCACGTTCTATTCGACCGATGGTTTTGGTACAGTATCCGGTAGCTTCAGCAAGTTCATCCTGGTAGATGCCACGCTGCTCACGGATTTCTTTGATATTGTTGACAACCGCCATAAAAATTCCTTCTTTCAGATTCTGATTTCTTAGTGTTAATTATGCAAGAACATGTGTCCAATAAAAAGGACTTGCATTAATTGGCACTGGTCTTATTTGTAACTCTTAGCAATATCAGCAGGATTACATTTTCCGAGAACCTTACCAAATATATCTAAACGATCATCTTCTCCGACGGGGATAGGTGCATACTTTTCATTAAGCGAGATAAGGAAGATTCCGTCTTTATCGTTTTGCAATTTCTTGATGTAGGCTTCTCCGTTTAGAGCGAAGATGCCGATTTCTCCATTAGCAACAGATTCCTGTTGTAATACCCATGCAATCTGACCATCAGAAAACTCAGGCTCCATACTGTCGCCACTGATACGGACACCGAAAGTAGTATCTTCCGGCAGGATAGATTCATCTATGCGTACAGTCTCTTTCGGTCCATCTACAAGGAAGTTACCGGTTCCGGCTGATACAGCATTTTCAAAAATATCAATGCTACGGAATGGAATTATCTTAGCAGTCTGCTTTTCATACATTCCGGATGCGTGGAGCAGATTGATATAATCCATAGCTTTTTCCCTGCCTTCATCAGTTAGTGATGAGAAAGGATCGGCAGGATTTACTCCAAAATATGCCTCATACATGTTAGTAATACCAAGGATTCTACACACTTTGTAAAATATGGTAACGCTTGGTTCAGCAAGATTTCTCTCCCAGTTGGATATGGCTTTATAGGAAATGGTAATGCCTTCCTTTGCCAGTTCATCAGCGAGATCCTGCTGGAGCAAGCCTTTCTTTTTTCTATATGTTGAAATGATTTCTCCGATTGAGTACATACATATGCCTCTTTTCTTTCATTTTGTTGATTTCAAATGTCTCTTTTCACTCCATAGTATATAGCAATAGTGCCAATTATTCAAGTTAAAAATCCAATATAATGAGAAAAAGGACACATGTGTCTGTTGACAGTCGATTATTCTTGGGGTTATACTATGCCCTGTAAGAAACATTACTCATATACTTGGACTAAAGGTTATGGTAGTGACAGATTAAATGCAGGAGGTGATGAAGATGGGAGACAGGGTAATACTTCATTCAGATATCAACTGTTGTTATGCCTCGATTGAGCATCTGCATCATCCGGAGCTTGCAGGAAAGCCACTGGCAGTAGGCGGTGACCCGGAGGCAAGACATGGGATTGTCTTAACAGCCGACTATATTGCTAAGAAGTACGGTGTGAAAACAGGAATGGCACTCTGGCAGGCAAAGCAGGTCTGCCCTGACATAACATTTGTTTCACCAAGAATGGACTTATATCTTCGGTTCTCAAGAATGGCACATGAGATATATGCAGAATATACGGACAGACAGGAGCCATATGGAATTGATGAGTGCTGGCTTGATGTGACAGGGAGCAGTTCCCTTAAAGGAGATGGATTGCTCATTGCACAGGAAATCAGCAGGAGAATGAAGTCAGAGCTTGGCATCACAGTAAGTGTTGGTGTTTCTTTCAATAAGATATTTGCAAAGCTTGGTTCTGATTATAAGAAGCCTGATGCAATTACAACTATGTATAAGAGTGAGTTTAAGCAGAAGGCATGGTCACTTCCGGTGGCAGATCTTCTATACGTTGGCAAAAGTACGAACAGAAAGCTTGCATTATTTGGTATCAAAACTATAGGTGATCTTGCAAGAGCAGATGAAGATGTGCTTAACAGTCACCTTGGAAAGATGGGCAGTATCTTATGGTCGTTTGCTAATGGCTATGATGATTCACCTGTCAAGCTGGAGAATACCCACGCTCCAATCAAATCGGTGGGAAACAGCACAACGACACCAAAGGATTTAGTATGCGATGAGGATGTAAAGATTGTTCTTTATATTCTGGCTGAGAGTGTTGCAGCAAGACTACGTGAGAATGGATTCAGGTGCAGAGTGGTTGAGATAAGTGTCAGGGATAATGAGTTATTCTCTTTTACCCGTCAGAAAAAGATTGACCATGTAACTAATATCACCGGAGAGATAGCTGCATATGCTTATCAGATATTTAAGGAAAACTATAACTGGAGCAAACCAATCCGCAGTGTTGGTGTCCGAGGTGCAGACTTAGTAACAGATAATTATTGGGAACAGATTGATTTGTTCTCAAGTGTGGAGAAGCGTGAAAAGCAGATGAAGATGGATTCAGCGGTGGATGAGATACGCAGAAGATTTGGATTTTACAGTATCCAGAGGGGACTCATGTACCGGGACAGGATTCTGTCGGCAGTCAATGCAAAAGAAGAACACACAGTACATCCACATGGATACTTTTCAGGTTAGCAACGAGAAGTACCAATAGAGTAAAGAAGAGGGAGGCGGAACATGAGCGAAGCAGCAAGAATTGATCTGGTAGACAGAGCACCATTGACGGAGAAGCAGCAGAATGTGTATGAGAGCATTATGCAATATCAGCGTGTGAATGGTTATGCTCCTACTATCAGGGAGATATGCAAGATGGTAGGGGTGGCATCGACTTCAAGTGTTTATGCACATCTGAAAATATTAGAAGAAAAAGGCTATATGGCAAGGAAGATGGATGCTTCCAGAGCAATAGCAATCTTGTAAGGAAGGTGATTACATTGAGCAATAAGGTATATGTTGATGTACTTGCAGAGTTTTCAAAGGACGGACTGCTCATTCCCAAAGAGATAACGTGGGAAGATGGCAGAAAGTATGAGATTACACGAGTAAAAGACAAGCGCAGAGCTGCCAGTACAAGGGCTGGCGGCGTTGGAGAGCGTTATACCTGTGTGGTAGATGGAAAGGAAATATTCCTTTTCTATGAAGATAACAATATGTGGTTTATGGAAAGAGCCGGAGCCTGATGTGATTGTGTGCTGACAGCACAATTCATATCAGTTGGCTTTAGATCAGCAAAGCCGGGGAATGTGCAGACATTCATCGGAACTCCCGGCAAAAGGCTTGCAAAGGTGATTTCCCTTTCCTTTACGAGTACAGAATTGTAGATTGATGATTTTGTATGAATAAGGAGCGAACTGAATTGAACAAAGGAAATGTTATAGAAATTAGATGTAAAAAATGCAACAAGTTAATGATGGAATACTTTGTATGCGGTGATGATTCCGCTGTAGCACTTCAGAATATTGGAATTAAGTGTGACAGATGTAAGCGAGTGATGATACTCAAGAAGTATTCCGAGGGAATGATGAAGGAACATTCTGAGAATGGGACTTTCAGAATATAATGATTGACAATTAAATTACAGCCCACCTGATAAGGGCACATCGAAAGATGGAAGCACCAGAGACGCAGGGGAAACGAACAGTATTTATGATACTGGTTTCCTCGTGCGTCTTTTTTAGTGCTGTAAAGGTAATCCGACTTGTTCGTTTCCAAGGGCGGCAAGGAGGATTTATGAGCAGTAAAGCACAGACAAGAGAAAAGGATTATGAGAGAGGATTACGAATTGCTGACAGTAGAAAGGCGATAGGATTATCACAGGATGAGTTAGCTCATAGAGTAGGTATAGGCAGACAAGCAATATCTGCGATTGAAAATGGTGGAGATTTTAAGACACAGACATTAGATAATCTGGCAATCGTACTTGGTGTATCTGTTGATTTCATAATGTATGGAAAGAATGAAGAAAATTCAGAACTATTATCTGAGGCAATGGATGTTCTTTCAGATATGGATGAATTGCAGATAAGACAGTGCCTTGCAATGATGAAAGCGATGAAAAGCGTGTCAGTTGGAAAGTGATTGTCGTGTTTACACGACATAATTGTCGCCTGTACACGGTCGGCAATAAAGCGGTAAGAGACTAGAATGAACATGTGCTTGAGATACAGCACACCACGAGAGTGGAGGCGCCAAAACTCTCCAATACGAAATCGTAAAGGAGATAACAAAATGAATAAAAGAGATTTTAACGTAGTAGGAAACGAAGGTACAGATAATCAGGAGCTTGCAAAGGGTATTGCATTTGTAAAGTCACGCAGAGCAGAACTTAATGTAGTCCAGATGGTCGAGAATATGTGTGATCAGGCAATGCCTAATGGAGTAATAATCAATGATGCGTATTGTGATCGTTCAATGACAAGGGACTATGACAGAGAAGGTCTGAATGCTTTCTTTGCAACACTTAAAGAGGAAGACTTTGAGGTTGTAGTAGTCAGAAGCCTGAATGAGATCACAGATGACATTTATGATCTGGAAGAATTTGTTAAGACCATCACAGATATGGGCATATGGCTCTATTCTCTTGAAGTCGGTCCGGTGCCAATTATTGTATCTCATGCAGAGGATTTTGGATGCTAACGGAGTCCTTTGGTAGAGCGACAACAGAAAATCATTCCGGTCGGGACAAACAAGTCCCGGCTGTGAAGGATTGCAGATTTACACAGACTGCATTCGGAACAGTAGTACATGATTCAAGTGGGAAGTGGCTTGGTCAGTACGAGACAGAAGATGTGGCGGTAGAGATGATTAGAGAAATGGCACAGGACATTGGAGGGTACGACGATGAAATATGAAGGATATAAAATTGGTCCGGTGATTCGTGATATCCGTAAGGACAAAGGACTTCTCATTGAAGAGGTTGCTGCTAAAACTGGAATAAGTGTTTCGACACTTGGACAGGTGGAGCAAGGAGGAAGAAACCTGAGCATGAAAAATTTGTATATGCTTATGGAAGTTTATGAAACAGACGCAAATAGCTTACTTGCAATAGAATGTACACCGGATTCATTAGATTCGAGACTAAAGCGGTTACCTGCAGATAAGCAGGATTATTTGAAAAAGACATTTGATTTTATGATAGAGCAGGCTTTGAAGTCAGCATAGGAGGCAGAGAATGAGAAGAAAGATTAAAAAGATGGATTGCATAGAATATCTTTCAGTGCAGGCTCCATTGGAAAAAGTAAATATGCTTGAAGATAAGCAGAGCAAATATATACATGAATTTGTAAAGAGAAAAGAATATTCAATCGTAGGAAAGATGAGACGCAATGGCTTTTCGCAGAGAGATGTTGATCGCCAGTGGAATCAGATTGTGAATATGATCCGCAAAAAGCAAATCAGAGGAGTAGTTGTTGCGAATATGGCAGCTATATCCAGCAGTGTTGCCGATGCTTATTTTAAGGTAGGACTGGTTATTGAAGCAGGCGGCATTGTGGTGACTGTAGATGAGGGCAGATTGGATATGCACATCAAGAAGGGAGCATAGATATGAGCAGACGAACAGAAAAAAGAAAGTATGGTAAATATAATAAATTTGATGTCGTGTATGCGGATTTTGGGAAAAACCCACATGGCATTCAGGGCGGAATCAGACCAGGAATAATTATTTCATGTGATGCAAGCAATCATGATGGTGCACCGCAGGTGTCAGTAGTCCCTTTGAGCAGTAAGTTAAAGGATATTCCGGTACATGTGATTTTAAATCCGAAGGATGTGAGTGGATTTGGATTAAGTAAGATCTCTGATTTTATGCCTGAAGATGCACAGACAATTTCAAAAGGCTGCATTAGAGCAAAAAGTGGAACTGTCATTGAGGATTCAGGCGTGAGAGAAGAAATAGACAGAGCATTGATACGACAGTTTGATCTGTTACCTGTAGCCCGCAAAATGGTAATGGAGGAGTTAGCAAATGGACAGCAGAACTAAAAAGACTAATAATAAAAGATTTGTCAGATATTCGGAAGGGGCAGAGATGTATTCAATGAGCGTGTCAAAATTTATGCAGTTAGCGAAGGATGCAAAGGCATGTTATAAAGTGAATCAGCTGGTGTTGGTTAATCTGGATATTATTGACGAATATCTTGAAACTTTCCACATTGTAGATGACGAGTTTTATAAGTAATTATGAGAAATGACGCATTAGTATAGAAGAAATACAAACAAGTATGGAGAAAAATGAGCCAAAAGAGAAAAAATGTATTGACTTTCGGTCAGACCAAAAGTATAATATGATTAAGATATGAAGGAGGCATACAGATGGCTAGAACTGGAAGACCAAAAGCAGAGAAACCTTTTGATCATAAGGTGACTGTTAAATTCAAAGAAGAGGAATACCAGATAATGGTTGAGTATGCTGAGACTCATAATCTATCCATTTCGCAATTGATTAGAATGGGTGTTGAATTACAAATGAAGCAGCAGGCTAATCAGTAGAACAGGCTCTTTTCTCCGGAAAGGAGAGAATAATGGCTTGTAGAAAAGATGGTAAAGGCAGAGTATTAAGAAAGGGTGAGGGTTACAGAAAAGGCGACGGAAGATACTCATATGTATATATTGATCCATTAGGCAAGAAAAGAACCATTTATGCAAAGTCTTTGGTAAAACTTCGAGAAAGAGAAGAACAGTTACAAAAAGACCAGTTGGATGGACTTGATATCTATGTCGCAGGAAAGGCTGATATAAACTTTTTGTTTGACAGGTACATATCAACTAAAACAGAATTGCGCAGCACTACTTACAGTAATTATTTGTATACATGGAATCATTTTATTCGTGATACATTTGGCAAGAAGAAAGTAAGAGATGTGAAATACTCAGACGTGTTGTTCTTTTATACAGACTTGATTAATAATCAGAGATTACAGATTAATACGCTTGAGACAATTAACACAGTATTAAGACCTACATTTCAGCTTGCTGTCAGAGATGATATCATAAGGAAGAATCCGGTAGACGGAGCATACTGTGAAGTAAAAAAGCGTAATGGTGGTGTCAGAAAAACAAGGCGAGCGTTGACTGTGGATCAGCAGAGAAAATTCATGGAGTATGTAGCAAAGAATCCGTTCTTTTATCACTGGTATCCATTTTTTGTATTTTTGTTAGGAACTGGATGCAGAATAGGAGAAGCAATCGGAATACGCTGGGATGATATTGATTTGGAGAATCGAATCATTGATATCAATCATAGCTTAACCTATTACCAGAGAGCGGATGATTCATATAAATGTGAGTTTAGAGTATCTTTGCCAAAGACGGAAGCTGGTAATCGTAGAATACCTATGATGCAGCAGGTATATGATGTGCTTCAGGAAGAATATGAGAGACAGAAGCAGGAAGGCTTTTGTGTTGAGAATGTGGATGGGATGACCAATTTTGTATTTACAAACCGATTTGGGATGCCACATAACCCAGCAGCAGTAAACCGGGCAATCAAGAGAATTGTGGATACACATAATTCAGAAGAAGAGGTAACTGCTAAAAAGGAGAAGAGAGAACCTGTTATGATTCCAAGATTCTCCTGCCATATCTTTAGACATACGTTTGCATCAAGATTTTGCGAGAATGAAACCAACATCAAAGTAATTCAAGAGGTAATGGGACATGCTGATGTATCAACTACCATGAACATATATGCAGAAGCAAACCCAGATGTTACCAAATCAGTAATTGAGAAATTATCAAAAAATATGGATATTTTTTAGAAAAGAGTCCTATGATTGAACTCTTTGAAGATTGAAAAATATACCTATTCATACTGAGATAAATATGCTATACTCATCTAGTATTGTAGTGTTTGACACGGCAGTATATGTCTTAAAATAAAAAGACGTATTTTAAGGCGAATGACATCTTTTGGACGCACAAAAGTCAAAAAAACGTCCAAGAGTGACCAAGTATATAGAATCCGGGAAAGCCTATTTTCCAAGGGTTTGCAAGGATATACAAGAGTTAGCTTAGCAATCAAAAAAATTCCCGACAATGAAGCAGTTGGATAAATAATTTATTTTTAAAAACTGTAGAATCCCTTTATTTATGGGCATTGTAGCAAGTTATTAGTAATTACAAATTCACTAATTAAAGCAAAAGGACGTATAAAAGGACGTAGAAATTTTACGCGATAATATGTCATAGTACGTTAACTTAATAATTAAATAAAAAATTTGGACACTTTCTAAAAAGAAATTTTTAGAAGGTGTCTTTTTTTATTTACATTTTCAACATTTGTGATTTTGTAGGAGATATAAAAAATATATAAGGAGGAAGAAAGAAATGTGTAAGGTAATTGCAATAGCAAACCAGAAGGGTGGAGTAGGAAAAACTACTACAACAGTTAATTTAGGTATTGGATTAGCAAGAAAGGGAAAGAGAGTTCTGTTAATAGATGCAGACCCACAGGGAAGTATGACAGTAAGTCTTGGAATTGATGAACCAGACAAGATTGAGTATTCATTAGCAAATGTGTTAATGGATGTTGTAAATGAGGAAGAAATCGATTATGCAAAAATAATTTTAAAACATGAAGAAAACATTGATTTTATCCCGGCAAACATAGAGTTGGCAGGATTAGAGGTTTCCATGGTTAATGTAATGAGCAGAGAATTAGTAATGAAAAGATTTATTTCTAATATAAAAGAAAACTATGACTATATTCTTATTGACTGTATGCCAAGCCTTGGAATGATAACCATTAATGCGCTTGTATGTGCCAATTCAGTGTTAATTCCTGTTCAGGCATCGTATTTACCAGTAAAAGGATTACAGCAGTTAATAAAGACGATAAGCAGAGTAAGAAGACAGATAAATCCCGAGCTAAAAATAGAAGGTATGGTTATGACAATGGTTGATATGCGTTCTAACTATACAAAGGACATATTAGAGGCATTAGAGAGCACCTATGGAGAAACAATTGGAATATTTGACAGCAGAATACCAATGTCAGTTAGAGCTGCAGAAACAAGTGCTGAGGGAAAGAGTATATATATTCATGATCCAAAGGGAAAAGTGGCAAGAAGTTATGAAGAATTAACAGAGGAGGTGCTTGTACATGAGTAAAGTAAGAGAAAAGATAAAATTAACAAGTTATGATGAATTATTGAAAGTGGAAACAACAGATGGATTAAAAGAAATAGACATAGCTAAATTAAATGATTTTAGTAATCATCCATTTAAGGTGTCGGATGATGAAAAAATGGAAGAATTAACAGAGTCAATAAGGGAAAGAGGCGTACTTCTTCCCATATTGGTTAGGAAAACAAATGGCGAAGAATACGAGATAATATCGGGGCATAGAAGAACACATGCAGCAAGGCTTGCAGGACTTGAAAAGGTGCCGGTTATTATAAGAGAATTAAGTGATGACGATGCAACAATTGTAATGGTTGATTCGAATATTCAAAGAGAAGAAATACTTCCAAGTGAAAAAGCCTATGCATTTCAAATGAAACTTGAAGCGATTCACCATAAAGGAATAAAAGGAGCAGAGAGCAGGGAAGTTGTAGGAGAGGCAAATGGCTTGTCAGGAAGACAGGTATCACGATACATAAAGCTTACTAATCTGTTACCGGAGTTGCTTGAAATGGTAGATGAAAAAAAGATTGCCATAAAGCTTGCTGTTGAAATCGCAGAGCTGTCTGAAAAAGAACAGCAGGAAATATTGGATTATTATAATCTAGGGTACAAGGTTAGCATAGAACAGATTAAATCAATTAAAAATAAGGAAAAGACAACAGAGGTAATAGAGCAGACAGAAGAAAAAAGCAGGGAAAGTACAAAGGTTACAATTTCAGGAAGTAAGCTTAATAAATATTTTCCTGAAAATTATACAAAGGCAGAAATGGAGAACATAATTTACCAGTTATTGGAGAAATGGAAGAGTGATGGTTATGACATTTGATTATTATTATGGAGCTCAGGCAGAGCAGTTTAATTTCATAAGAATTCCCAAAGCAATGATTGTGGACCCAATGTTTGCGGATTTGTCAGTCAATGCAAAACTTCTTTACGGAGTTTTGCTTGACCGAATGAACCTGTCAATGAAGAACAGATGGTTCGATTCAGAAAACAGAGTGTACATAATTTATCAAATTGCAGAAATAATGGAGGACTTTAACTTTAGTAAAAAGACAGCTGTAAGATATTTAAATGAACTTGAAAATTTTGGATTGGTTGAAAAGAAAAGAAGAGGTTTGGGACTTCCAAGCCTCTTATATGTAAAGAATTTTGTTGTGTTTCAGGATCATTCGGAGCCTGATGACACAGATTTTGATGATGTAGCAGAAGATGACAATTTGAATGAAAATATGGAAACTTCAAGAGGTATACAGAGAGAAACTTCCAGAGGTGTAAGAACTTACACTTCAAGAAGTGGAGATATGGAAACTTCTAAAGGTGTACAGAAGGAAACTTTAAGAGGTGCAAAAAGTGAACTTCAAGAAGTAACCAAAAGGGGTCCGCTTATTAGTAAGACTAATAGTAATAATATTAATATAAATAATACTAAAGAGAGTAATAATATCTTATCTAATCCCATAGTGAAAAATGCAGTTGATAGGATGGGAAGAGAAGAAGAATCACTTTTTGAAAAATATACAAAAATGGTAAAGGATAACATAGACTATGATGTTTTGATTAGCAGACATTATCTTGAAAAGTCAATGATAGATGGAATGGTTAATCTTATTGTTGAAACCATTATCAGTGAAAATGATTATATTATTATTTCAAGTACAAAATTTCCAAAAGAGGCTGTAAAGTCCAGATTCTCAAAATTGGACATCAGTCATATTGAGTATGTGTTAGAGTGTATGAATCATAACACAACAAACATAAAGAACATTAAGAAATACCTGTTGGCAGCACTTTATAACGCACCAACAACAATTGATAGTTACTATAAGGCAAGAGTGCAACATGACATGCCGGAACTTGCAAATTAGAAAGTGGGACACCGGGTCCCGATGTTTAAAATACAGAGTATGGTTGAAAGTGTCGAAATTCAACCACATTAGAATTTGAAATCGAAGATTACTATGATAAAATGTATTTATCAATTCTTGGTGGAATTACCACAAGACCAAGAATGATGGATATTTGTTATAAATGGTTAAAATACAATTCGACAGAAGGGTTGGAACAATGATTAAGAAAATTAAATATGCGATTATAGTAATGTTGATTATCGCCAATGTGATATGTTCAAGTAGTATTGAGGCTGCAGAAATATTCAAGGTGACTAATGTAAAGACAAGAGAAGTTACTAAAACTTTCAAGACTATTAAGGATGCAAGTCTTGCAACAACTAAGTTAAAGTACATAGTAGGTTACAAGATAAGCTGGAAAAAACAAAAGAAAGTTGAAGGTTATAATGTTTATGTTTACTATCCGGCAACAAAAAACTGGAAGAAAATAAAAACAACAAAGAAAAATTACTTTACATTAACTAATTGCTTTCAAGGTGAAAAAGTTAAAATAAAGATAAGAGCATATAAAAAAATTGATGGAAACAATGTATATGGACAGTTTTCAAAAGTGAAAAGTATTAAAATCAAAAAAGCTCTTTATTCAAGAACAAAATGGGGCAAAATCAAAAAGCCCTTCACAGACAGAATAGCATCTGAAAATGCATTTGAACTTCAAAACAAGTACAGAAAATCTGCAGGAGCAGAGAGAATTGAATGGTCAGAGAATGTATATAATGTTTGTTTGGAGAGAGCAAAGCAAATCAGCAAGAACTACAGCCATGACGGATGGTATGAAACAGCAATGAAGGTTTTCTCAAAAAAATATAAGATTGATGATGAGTTTATTTGGATTGAGGAAGGAGATTCCGAATATGGCATAAATTATGTTTCTAGTGAAAACATTCTTGAAGGAGCTTTCTCATACAAGGAAGCGATGAAGCAATGGAAAAGAAGCAGTGCTCATTACAAAAATCTAATATCAAAGAGTCACGTTAAGGGAGCGATAGCATGCTATAGAGCAAGTGGAGGTTATTATTGGGTTGCATTGTTTGCAGATGCAGACATAGATAAACTTCTAGAAGAAAAATGTAAAAAATGAATAAATGACAGATAACGCCTTATTAAATCATTAGTGATTTGATAAGGCATTTTTTTGCCTTTTTCAAGAAAGGAAAGAGGTATAAGATGTTTAAGAAGATAAAAAAAATGGTAGCAGGATTGTTGGCTGCAGTAATGATTACAACAAATGTTTGTCCAATGTTTCCAGTAAGTGCTGCAAGTGGAGTTGCCAGCTTGGAATCACTGGGAAAATTAGGAACAGTGAATATAGGTTCAAAGAGTGAGAGCGGAACATGGCTTCAAACGCAGGTAGATTCAAAACCGGTTTTTTGTATGGATTTGGGAAAAGCATGTCATACAGGATACACTTACAAATCTGAATCAAAAACAATTAGTAGTGATGATGCCAACACAAAGAATAAGTTAGAAGCCAAGATTGGATATTGGTATGATCAAGTGAAAAAAGGTAGTAATAAGGCCTGGGTTTATGCACAGTGTCTTATCTGGAGTGTTGAAGAGGGATACACAAGTGAAAGTAATTTAAAAAGTGTAATTAATCAGGTTAAAAAGAATACAGGATATTATAAAGATGATACGTTATATTCGGACATTTTTGAAGTAGGGAAAAAAGTGGAATGCGATATTTATATCTGGAAATATTCAGGCTCCACGGATGACAGTGAAGTTCAAAAACTGTTGCAAATAAAATCAACTAATGAAGAATATAAATATTTAGCTACAAGTGGAAAAAGATATTACAGACAAAGAATAACACTTGAAAAAGTTGATGAAGATGGAACTACTCTTCCAAAAGTTACTTTTAGATTTACAGCTAAAAACATAAAGGAATTATATTCATATCAGTATAATGGTTGGGGAGATTCAGTGAAAGAAGATGCGGATGAGGATGCAACAAAGTTTAGTCAGGATGTAATGACAGATTCAAATGGAAAAATTGTATTTAGATTTACATATATCTTGAATTCAAAAAAATATTATTATGTTTCTGATGATGAATTATCAAAGATGAGTTCATCTGACAAAAAGCAAATGAAAGACCTATTAGATGATAAAGGATATAATTATGCATCTGATTTATCTAAAACTGGTGCCGAAAAATTAAAAGAAGCAGATCTTGATGACCAGATGGATGATATCAGTAACAAGTATGTTATTAAGGAAGTAAATTCAGGAAATGACAATATATTAACTTCTTTTGTGGTAGATAAGGGAAATAATAAGATAACAGATGCAACTAATAATAAAGTGACAGTGACACTGACTAAGTCTGATTCTTGGACAAGAAACAGTGACGGCAAGTGGCCTGAAACAGCAGAAGAATCATACAGCAATTACAAGCTTGCATACAAGCCTGTTCTTAAGGACAAGTATAAGAAAGTGAAATTAACTGCCGTAAAGATTGATGAAGAAACAGGCAAGACTGCTCACGGTGATGCAACACTTGAAGGAGCAGTGTATGGAGTATATTCAGATGCAGCATGCACAAAGTTAATTAAGTCATATAAAACAGACAAGAACTACCAGTTTGAAACAGACTACATGAGATGTGGAAAGACGTATTACCTAAAGGAAGTCACACCACCAATGGGATATCTTAAGAATGACAAGGTATATGACATTGTTGCCGATGGTGCCAAATTCACTGCAGAATACAATTCGGTTGAAAAGCAGGTTTCAGAAAAGCCAATCAAGGGTTATGTGGCAATAATTAAGGGCATGGGTAACGGAACTGCAGGCATTGTACCATTTGAAAAGAGTGCACAGTTTCAGATTTACCTTGCAAGTGCAGGCTCTTATGCCAAGGCAAAAGCCACTGAAAGAGACATTTTAACAACAGACTTAAACGGTTATGCCAAGTCAAAACAGTTACCATATGGTACATATGTGGTTCATCAGACTGTTGGAGCAGACAATACCGAAAAGTGTCCAGACTTTTATGTGAATGTAACTGAAAACGGTAAGACTTATCAGTACTTATTAAATAATCCTGAATTTACAGCATACTTAAAAATCGTGAAGAAGGATTCAAAGACACATCAGACAGTCTTAAAGAAAGGCACAACATATCAGATTTACAAGGTAGACAAGGAAGGAAATGAAACACTTGTTACACAGACATACAGCAATGGAAATGCAATTGAGGTTGTGGACAGATTTGTAACAGATGAAACAGGAGAAATCATTACTTACGAAAAGTTAAAAGCCGGCACATACAAGGTTTATGAAATTGAAGGACCTGAAGGATACAGGGTAAACAGACAACCTGTGATAGTTGAGATTAACAGTAATTCATACAAGACAATGGTGGATAAGCTTGGTAAGGAATATCTGTATGCAGAGTGTGAGTACTATAATGACGTGACTTACGGAAAATTTACAATAAATAAAAGTGGTCCTGAATTATGTAAGAAGGATGATGAAGGTAAATCTGCAGATAAAAATGCGGATGACATAGCAAATGCAGGTTTGGAAAATAAAAATGGTAGTGAGGATGAAACAACAGGTAACGATAGTAATAAGGCAAATGATACTGTTGTAAATCCATTTAACTATAAGGACACATTGCTAAATGGTGTTGTGTTTGAACTTACTGCAAGAGAAGACATCATGTCACAGGATAATCAGGGAACAGTATTGTTTAAAAAGGATTCAGTTGTTGCAAAAATTACAACAGGTGAAAAGGCAGAGTTTACAAATGATTGCAATGGTATCTGTGGTTACGTGTTAAACGATGACGGAACAATGACACTTAATGTTCCACTTGGAGAATACACTTTAAAGGAAGTAAAGACAAAGTATGGTTATGTTCTTCCAGAACAGTCATCCTGGAACTTAAGCTTTAAGTGGAATAACAAGGCTGATGAGTATGTGTTTGACATTTCTGAAAACTCAAAGGATGGAAAGATTGACATACACAATGACATGGTAAAGACAGACATTACACTTGAAAAGCAGGATTCAAAGACGAACGAGCCTGTTGGAAATGCAAGATTTGGATTTTATTCAAAGGACAACATTTATGACAAGAATGGGAATGTGATTGTTGCTGCAGGTGAAAAGATTGCAACAGTAACAACTGACAAGGAAGGAAAGGCGAAAATCCCATTTGATGTACCTGTAATGTATGAAGGTTATGGAAAGATGGAAGGCAACTTAAATTCAGGAGATTATTATTTCCTTGAAGAAAGTGTTAGCGACAGTTATTACATTAACAGGGAAAAACATCAGGTACATCTTGAATACAAGGGTCAGGAAACTGCAGTTGTATCAGCAAAGGCAGTGGTTAAGGAAGAACAGACTGAAACAGTAATCAGTAAAAGGATGATTGCATCATCAGTTGAGATTAAGGACTGTCATTTAAAAATCAGTGATGAAAACGGTAACGAAATCGTAAGCTGGATAACAGGCGACATTTTATCAGTTAAGTTAAATGAAAAGACTGATGAGATGGGATATGATAATGTTCATGTAGAAAAAGATGACGGTTATGCAGTTAAGATATACGGTTTACTTCATGACAGGGAGTACACATTAATAGAAACAAAGCCGGCAGACGGTTTTGTAACCACAAATGACATTACCTTTAAACTTGTGGAAAGTGATGATGAAAATGCAAAGACAAAGGTACTTGTTAAAAATGGAGATAGTTTCACTGAAAACATTGGTAATCAGGTGATAATGTATGATGACACAACAAAGATTGAATTTTCAAAGACAGACATTACAAACGGAAAGGAACTTCCGGGATGTCACATGCAGGTAACTGATAAGGACACAGGAAAGGTAATGGATGAATGGGTTTCATCAGAACAAAGCCATGTGATTGAAGGAAAGTATGCCGTGGGAAAAGCTTATATTTTAACAGAAACAAAACCAAGAGACGGATACGCAACAGCAACAAGTATTGAGCTTGCAGTAGCAGACAATGGAGATATCCAGAAAGTAAACATGGTTGATGACACAATCAAAGTTGAATTCAACAAGATTGCATCAGACACAAAAAAACAGCTTGGTGGTGCAAAGTATAAGGTATACGACAGCAAGGGCAAGAAGGTGTATGAGTTTACAACCGGGAAAAAAGCAGAATTCATAGAAGGCATCTTTAAGGCAGGAGAAAACTACACATTTAAGGAAGTGGATGCACCAGAGCATTACAAAGTTGCAAAGGATAAGAAAATAAGAATTAAGGATATGGGAAAGGTTCAGAAACTTACAGTTACGGATGAAAGAATACCTGTAGTACCTGACACACCACAGACAGGTATCAATGGAAAAACTGCAGGAATGGTGGTTTCACTTATTTCATTATTACTTGCACTTGGATGTTTTGCATGCGTAAGAGCAAAGGACAAGTCAAAATACAATTTCAAACAGGAGAAGGACGATGAAGAAGATAATTAAAATATCTCTGATACTTCTTTTAGTGGGGATGGCTGTGATTGCAGCTGTCCCTTTTTTTAAGGAAAAAAGAGCAGAGAGAAAGTATGAGAATGAATTTAAGAATATACAGGAGAGCGTGACAGAAAAGAAGTCTGATGTAAATGGTCTTGTAAAGAAAAACAAGGACTGCATAGGTTATGTGCAAATACCGGGAACCACCATAAGTTATCCTGTGATGCAGACAAAGGACAAACCGGATTTTTATTTAAATCATGATTTTGACAGGAATTACAGTTTTTATGGGACACCATATTTAAGTGCATACTGTGATGTAAAGAAATCAGATAACCTGATTATTTATGGTCACAACATAAACGGAGGAAAGATGTTTGGAGCATTGGAGAAGTATAAGGATAAGGCGTTTTTTAATAAGCACAGGAAGATATATTTTACAACGGATAAAAAGAGGGAGTATGAAGTGTTTGCAGTGATGAGTGTTAACATACATGAGTTTGAATACTGGAAATTTGTAATGGCAAGGGATAAGAAAGAGTATGATGAGTTCGTTGACAAGGTAGAAGGGCATAGATTATGGAAACAGGGGGACAAGCCTAAGTATGGAGAGCAGATGCTGATGTTGTCTACTTGTGATAATGTAAGAGGGGATGATAGGAGAATTGTGGTTATTAGTAAAGAAAAGTATAAATGTCCTAAATAATCAATTAGTTAATTTTAAGAAATTATGGTATGATAATAAAAAAATAATAAAAACAGACAATGACGAGGTAAAATATATGAATAATTCGATTAATGCAAATGAAGAAGTTGAGTATAACGTTAACATACAATTAGCTGAAAATGAAGAAGTTGTAAATGATGAAAAGGCTGAAAAAGATAATTATGAAAAAAAGAGAGAATTGTTAGAGGCAACTAAAATTGTAAAGCAGACATGGTCAATTCTAGAAATATATCAAAAAATTCAGGGAAATAAGTTATTATTGAATCCAGAATATCAAAGAAATGTGATTTGGGATAAATCAAAAAAGACAGCTTTTATAGAATCATTATTTATGGGAATAATTATACCGCCTATATATGTAGTAGAAGTTCCGGGAGAGAATATATTAGAAGAAAATAGTTATGAAGTAGTTGACGGAAAACAGAGACTTTCAACTATAAAATCATTTATACAAAATAAATTCGTTTTAGAAGAAAAATCTTTAGAATATTATAAAGATTGGTTCGGTGGACAAAATTTTTCAACTATTCAAGAGCAACATTCTACATTAACAAATGAAATGCTTTCTTCAGTTTTGGATATATATGTTATAACTGCAAATTCCCCAGAATTTACAAAATATGATATATTTTCTAGATTGAATAAAGGTGCAGAAAAATTAAAGGTAAATGAAATAAGAAAAGCGGTGTATCATTCAGAAGCACTAAAATTTATTGAAGATTATGTAAGAGAAAATGTAGATTCAGCTAACTATAAGTTGGTCTTTTCTAAGAACGATATAAAAAGATATGAAGATTATGGACGTTTTTATAGAAGTATAGCTTATTATGTTTGTACAGATGAAAATGAAAATAAAGTTTTAGGATACAATTCGAGACCACGAGAAATGATAAATGATGTTTTATTTAAGTTACAAACAAAGGATATTATTTTATCTCAAACGGATATACTTAAAATAATTGAACAAACAATTCAGTTATTAATAAGATTTTCAAGTAACTCGTATAAGCAATATTTAGTTGATGCATGTATTCATTATGCTGTTTTAAATCCACAAAAAATCATGGAAAAAAGCGATGAAATAGAAAAGGATGATGTTATAAATGAATCATTGATAAAATCTCCGTCTACAACAACAAATGTTAATTCTCGAATAAAGAGAGTTCATGAAATTATAAATAGTTAGAAAGAGTGTAGAACATGGGTAATTCACAAGAGATTAAGGAAAAAAATGACGCATTAATAATTTACAAATTTCTCATTGATTATAACCACTTTGAAAATATTGTTCGAGATGTTATTGATTCAGAATGGGAAAAACTAGATAATAATGTCAAGAATAGATTAGCATTTTATGTTGGTTGGTTGGGGAGTGAAAATAAGTATATTGAATATGATACATATTCAATAAAACAGGAAATATGGAAGTATGATGAAAAAAAGATTCAGAAAAAGTTGACGATTAATCAAATTATAAAGATCGATAAGAGAGAGAGAGTTATACCATTATTTGATTTTGAAATTTCATCAAAAACGAAAAAACAATTAAAGTATTTGTCACATGATTGTTTTGTGAGCTTGATAAATATGAGAAATAAATTAGCTCATGATATATTAAATATTAACTTTAAAAATGCAGATATTATTGAATTGCTTCCCGATAAAATTTTAATTAGTAATCAAGAACCATGGATACAGAGTATGGATGTTAACCATATAAGTGACATGGGAAGGGAAATATTAAGTAATTATATATTTATGAAAGAAATCATAATACATTTGAAGGAGAAAAAGTTATGAATATTAGACAGTGGTGTATAAATAATATAGCAGATTTTTCTAATTTTATAAAGTCGGAAGAAGATATGAAAGTAAAGGTTTTAATACCTTATTTGGAAAGTTTAGGATATTCAAAAGAAGAATTTCGATATGAACACCCTATAGAGGTTCATATTGGCACAAAAAAAACAACTGTCTTTTCTGACATTGAGATTATAATAAATGATAAAGTCGAAATGGTAATTGATGCTAAAAGACCAAGTAAGGCATTAGCAGAAAAAGACGTATTACAAGTAGTTAGTTATGCAAAACTTGTTGATACTCCACAGGCAATGATTGCCGTTGTAACAAATGGCATAGATAGTGTTGTAACAGATACATATTCAGGTCAGAGAAGTTCAGAAATTCCTTCCAGAGCTCAACTTTTAAGAACAATTGACAAGTCAAAGAAAACAGCGTTAAAAGATATTGAGTTGCGTGAAGTTGAAAGTATATTATTTACACTTCATAATTCAAAAGAGCTTTACAAGGTTATACAAGATTGTAAAGATGTTATAGAAACAAGAGGATTGATTAGAAGTGATCAGTCTTTTAGAGAAATGACAAAAATTTTGTTGATTAAGATGAATGAGGAGCGTAGAGTCAAAGCTGGTGAGGGAAATAATAGATTTACAAGTGAATATATATTATCAGCTGCAAAAGTAAATAACATTTCGGAAATAGACATGTTTAAAAAATTGTTTGAGGATGCAAAAGAAAAGTATCCAAGTATTTATACAGATCAAAATGAGCAGATACTTATTTCAGATGAACTGTGTATAAAACATATTATTAAAGATTTAGAGCCTTTTTCTTTTTTAGGAACAGGGGATGATATAAAAGGAACCGTGTATGAGATATTTTTAAAAAGTACATTACGCGGAGAATTTGATCAATATTTTACGCCAAGAGAGATTGTAGATTTCATGGTTAAATTTGCAGACCCCAATATAGGTGATATAATACTAGATCCAGCATGTGGGTCGGGCGGATTTTTAATTCAAGCATTTAATCATGTAAATGCAAAAATAAACACAATGAGATATTCTGAGGTTGAAGGGCATAACCGATATAAAGACTTAGTAGATAAATGTTTGTGGGGGCATGAGGCGGATTATGATTTACATGTTTTAGCAAAAATAAATTTAATTATGCACGGAGATGGTTGGAATAATATTTATCAAGGCGATACATTGAGCAGTGATAAAATTCCTGATGATTATTTTGACTTGATTTTAGCAAATCCACCATTTACTATACCATATTCATTTAAAGATGTTTTGGACAAATATGAGTTGGGGATAGGTAAAGATAGTGAGGAATTGGATATATTATTTGTTGAAAAAAGTATTAAGGCACTTAAGCCTGGATGTGACTTGTTTATTGTACTTCCAGAGGGATTGCTAAATAATAAAAAATACTTATATTTTAGAAAATGGTTATTGGAAAAAACTGATTTATTATTGAGTATATCACTCCCGGAGGGGGCTTTTATACCATTTGGAGGTTCTGTTTCAAAAACTTGTATTTTAGGTTTGAGAAAAAAGAGTGACAGTATAGAATATAGTTCACCAGGGTTTGCTTTTTTGGGAAAAGCAAATGAAATAGGATACGAGCAAGGTAAAAAGTCATATAAACAGACTGAAAAAAATGATTTACAGGAATTCGAATATATGACAGATGAAGTATTCGAAGGAATTAAAGTTACATCTAATGATGGCGAGTGTGGATGGATAGAGCATAATCTTATAACAAATTATCGTATTGATGCAAATTATTTATTAAATAAAATAGATAAAAAGAAATTAGAAGAGTTGTACAAAGAAGTAATCCCATTAGCAGAAGTGTGTTCTGTTGTGAATGAGAGTGTTTCGGTAAGAGCAAATACTATATATAACTATTTAGAAGTTCTGGATATTTCACCACAAACAGGAAGTATAACTAATGTGAGAAAAGTGAGTGGTAAGGAAATAGGAGATTCATTTCACTTATTTTATGGAGGAGATATTTTGTTTACAAGGATTAATCCGAGAATAAATAGAGTAGCAATTGCACCACCAGTAAAACCTTTTGGTATAATGTCAAAGGAAATATACAGAATATTATACAAGAAGAACAAGTACATATCTGAAGAAAACAGGTATGTAATTTGCGCGATACTTCAAAATGAATGGGTTATTAAACAGATTATCAGATTATCTACAGGTTCGTCATCATCAAGAGCAAGAGTCCAGGTTGAGGATTTGCTAAATGATGTCTATATTCCTGTATTAGATGAAAAAGTTCAGAAAGAAATAAGTGATTCAACATATTCTGTTTCAAAAAAATTGTGGAATTTATCTCAAAAGATATTAAAGTCTTATGTTAAAAACCAAAAAATTTTGGGTGGAGATGTGGATAAAGATCAATTAAGAGGAATTTAGTATGAATTAATGGAAATTAAAATAACCACTAAATATTTGTATAATACAGATATTTAGTGGTTTTATTAATATCTACACCAAAGAGAAGATTGTGTTTATTTTAATTTACCATTTTTATCACATGTTAAAGTAAGTTCTTTACTTAAATCGCCACCACCTTTTTGATGCATAGTGACTTTTGCATGGGCGGTATTTTTTGATTTTGTAGCTGATTTGGATTTAACAGACCAGTTAGAATCTAAATTACTAATAGAACATGATGCTTTAGTACAACTGGATGAAGAACCGTTGTAACTAAAAGTTCCGGATAAATGTACTGTCCACAACAATTTGTTTGATGATGTATAGTAAGAAATTTTTTTTGTTGCAGTTTTAGATTTGGATGCTGAATATGATGCTATGTTATTTGAGTCGTTTGTAACTATTTCCACAACAATGTAACCATCATCATAAAAATCTGTGGTCTCACTGTAAACAGAAGAGTTGTCAATAACGTTTGCAAAAGTGTTAGTGTAATACAATACACTGCATAGCATCATAGAGAATAAAATAAATAATTTTTTCATAAGTCCCTCCTAATTATTATCGTTTGTTTCCTAAGATTCTTCAATTTTCTCAATGGTGTAGGATGGTAAATCTTTGTTTAGATTTTGATAGTAATGAATAAAAGAAAAAACACATATTAAACCAACTACGATGGCAATAATAATGATGTGCTTTTTCAATTTTTGCTGTTTTTTTATTTCATCGGAACTAAGAGATTCATAAAATGACTCTGAAACATCTTCTGGAGTTCCAAAATTTTCAACTAAATCCTTATAAGTAGTATTAGGATGTTCAGATATATAACTGTCAATATTAATTTCTAAATCGTTTAATAGAGTTCTCTTATATTTAGATGAGATTTTTAATTGTTTTTTGATATTTTTAATATATGATTTTTGAATATTGTTATTCAACGTTGTTTTCATCTTTTGCTCCTTTTGAAAATTCTAAAATTTTTGTAATGCATTCATTAACAGCATAATATTCCTTAATTAGTTCGTTAAGATATTCTAATCCCTGATCTTCAAGATGATAATATATTCTTTTTAGACGTTTACCAACTTGTTTTTGATATGATGAAATCATATGCTTGTCTTCTAGTTTATAAAGAGTGGGATAAAGAGAACCTTCAGGAATCTTTATATATCCACCGCCACGCTCTATTACCAATTGTGTCATTTCATACCCATATAAATCTTTTTCTGAAAGAAAATTTAATATAAGCATTTCAACGTACCCCTTTTTAAAGTTATCTCGAATATTCATACAAGTGCTCCTAATTAAAATGTGCATTACAATTATAATACATATATAATTTAATGTAAATATAGTAAAATATAAATACATAAGTATATAAAGTAATAGTTGATACAGGCATTGTCATGTGCTATGATGATATTGACATATAAAAATTGTCTAAATATATTTTATTAATATTAAACAAGAGAGGGAGAAAATTATGAAGAAAATACTAACATTTTTACTAGCAATAACAGTTTTGCTTTCAAGTGTGGATGTATCTAGTATTAATATTTACGCTGCAGATGGAACAGTTAAAATTTTTTTAGGAGATAGTACGACACCCAGACATCATAAAGCGATAGCGGAAGGCAGCAGAAGTGAAGAACTTTCGTTTGAATTAAAAGACGGAAAAGTGAAGAAGAGTGCTTATTCCAGTGATAATCCATCTTCTTTTAAAATTGTTGAAGAGAATGGAAAGAATTATATTAGTGGTATAAGTGAAGGGGTAGGTTATGTCACATTAAGTATTGAAACGACTACTGGGAAAAAATATAAAGAAAGACTTTTTATATCTGTTTATAAGGGTACGGAATCATATGTGGGCATATTTAACTCAAAAGCTACAATTTATCGTGGAGCATCAGTAAATGCTGACGTTGAAAATAATGATAATAAAGGAGAGTGTAAAAAGGGTACAACGGTTAATGTTGTAGCATTATGTAATGATTTTTATTTGATTCGAACAATGGATGGAACTAAATTTGAGGATGACAAAGATACAGGGTTTGTTGAGAAAAAATACATTGATGTTCAAGCAACAGAAATTGAAGTCGAAGAAGAGTATGTGTTGAATTTAGGAGATAATATTTGTTTGAAAGCAAAAGTATTACCGAATTTTGCAACTAACAAGAAATTATACTATTCTTCTGATAATAATCGTATTGTTACCGTGGATCAAAATGGCAACCTTAAGACAAAAAAGTTGGTCAAGCCAATGTAACCATATACACCGCAAAGCATAAATTAACTAAGAAATATCAAATTATTGTTAAAGATAAAAGTGAATATAGCTGGGATGAACAGAGTTTTGCAAACAAAAAAAGTAGTTCTTTTAAAGTTAATGCTAATTGGATTAGAAACAAAAAGATTAAAGTAAAATGGAACAAACAGGAAGCTGCAAAACAATATATTATCATGCGAAAAGAGAGCATGTCAAAAAAGTTCAAGAAAGTAAAAACTTTATCATTTAATCAAAATAAATTTATTGATAATAAGGTCAAAAATAATAAAAAATATTGGTATAAAGTGATTTGCAAAAGAAAAGGAATGTCTAATATACAAAGCAAAGTAGTCAAAGCTAAGAAAAAAAGAAAAGTAGTTTTGAATGCTACAGCACAAAAAACAAAGAGTATTAAATTATCATGGAAAAAATTAAAAAACGCAAAAAAAATAACTATATTTAGGAAAAAAGAAAGAGATAAATATAAGAAAATTAAAACATTATCAGGAATAAAAACATCTTATATAGATAAAAGTATTAAATACTTTACTAAATATGATTATAGACTAAAGATTGTATGGAAAGACAACAAGACAACATTTAGTAATGAGGTTGGGTGTAAAAGCAAATATAATATTGATAAACAAAAAAATATAGATTATTTTAAGAAAAATTATCCTTTTGTTTGTTTAGACGAAAGTGTTAATATTAATGAATATTCAGTGTTTAATGAATATTATTCACCTATAAAATATAGATTTACAGGTGATACTTTGGAAATACATATTTACTATGAATTTGTAACATATGATAAAAAGAACAACAGGGCTAAGGCTTCCCGAACATTAGGATATGGCAATAAGACATATATTGATATGATAAAAGCCGGAATAAAAAAATGGTATTCTATTGATGTTGCTAATGATAAGAATGAATTTGTGGGAATAAATTATACTGTTAAACCTATAATTCATGATAAAGATTTTGGTAGCTATAATGCTAATCAACATTTTTATGAGGTTCAAGTTGCAGGTGAGCATATCGATGGCGGAGAAATAGGTGATTATTGGTATTATACAGGAACAGGTGATTATAAATATACAACATATATTTATATGACAGATATAAGAGATGCATTGAAACAAGGAGAATATTTGGGTGAAACCATAAAAGAGAGACAGGACCGTTATATGTACATAATTGCCCATGAGATGGGACATGCACTTGGATTGGATGACGGTTATCCAGATGATGGTCATGACAGATTTGCAGATAATGATGAAACAGGCATTTTTTACAAAAAATATAAAAAGGGAACAAGGTATGATAATATTATGGTTGAAATAACTGAAAAAGAATATTTATTACCAAATGATATAGAAATGATGCTTTATGCTTATAGTTTGTCTCAGGGAAGACCATGGAGAAATTTACAATCCTATAAAACAAATCCCAAATTAGGCACTGTTTTTTCTGATGTTATAAAGAATAGAAATGATTATTATGTGGAGGAAAAGAAATGAAAAAAATGATAATAATTTCGCTTACACTTGTATTAGTTATAGCGATGAAAATAGATAATGTAAATGCAAAAACAACAGAAATAGGTACCCCTAAAAACTTGATTGTATGGTGTAAAGATTCGCATACATTGAAATTGAAATGGAGCAAGGTAGATAATGCTACAGGGTATAAAATATATCGTTACCAAAAAAGTAAAAAGAAGTATAAAGTTATAAAAACACTCGGAGCAAAAAAGTGTAAATTCACAGACAAAAATCTAAAAATACATAAAATTTATAAGTACAAAATAGTAGCTTTTAGAAAGAAAAAAAATAGGAAAGAATACGGTGAAAAAACATATTATGTATCTGCTAGAACGTATGGTGAAAAAGCAAGGATTGTAAATGTAGCAAAAGGTAAAAGTGTAAAAATTTACAAACAAAATAAAGAAAAAGAGATAGGAATTTGTTCAACAGATCAATTGTATGTTAATCTCGTTGAAGATGCTAGAAGCAATTCGTTAAAAACAAGACTTGTATCTGATAAGATTAAATGGTCAAGCGATAATCCGGAAGTGCTAAAAGTTAATAAAAAAGGAAAAATAATATCAGGAACAAAAAGTGGAAGTGTAACAATTTCAGCGAGGGCTCATAATGGTGTTATTGGTAAAATCGAAATTAATGTAGTTAATTATGCCAGACCGGAAAAGTTTTCTTTATATCATGGTGGGATTAAAGAAATAAACAGCTTGTTGACAGATTATAAAAAAGAAATATGTGATATAGCAGAATTTTTTACTATTAGTAATGATGAAGATAAATATGGGGACATAACGGTAAATAGTAATGGTGAAATAATTGGAATTCCAGATATCAAAAATATTTCTACAATCAAAGATGCTATAAAAAAACTAATAGAAGAATATCCATATCCTATAGATATATACTTCGAAAAGGGATGCGTAATATTTACTGTTGGTGATAATGTAACAGTTGAATATGATGCTAATAAATCATTTGATGACAATGCATATAAAATAACTAATCATTGGATTGCTACAAAAACAAAATAATGGAAAAGTTATATATAAGTATATTGTAGTATAGTGATAACAGTAAACAGGAGGAAGATTAAAGAAAAGGTTGGGACCCAGCGTCCCAACCTTTTCTTTTTGCACATCAACCAAATAATTTAAACCACAATATGGTTTATTATCCTAAATCCCATCCACGATAGAATTCGACATCGACACACCGCAATAGTAAAATATAACCATAAAGTTTGAGAGCAACAGGCCTTAAAACTTTAAATCAAAAATAAATAAATGCCTTATTGAGAACAGTAGTTTAAGAACTGACTGTTTTTCAATAGGGCATTTTTTATTGCAAAAATGGAGGTGTCTTATGAAAAGTGAAAGCATTTTAGTTGTTCCACCGTAAGGGTGAAACAGGGCCAATATTAGAATTATGAAATTTTTTAGGAGGACAAATATGAATTTAAATTACGAGGAATTTAAGGAAAAGATTAAGGAAGATATTAAGGATTACATGGATGAGAAGTACAAGAATTGTGGAGTTGTAATCAGAAAGGTTAATAAGACTAACCGTGAGGTTGATGGATTAAATTTTTATGATATTCCAGAATTAAAAAATGCCACACCAACATTATACGTAAACAACCTGTATGAAGAATACGAAAGAACAGGAAATTACGAAGATGTTGTAAGAATGGCAGCTGAAACAATGCAAAATGGAATTGAATCATTTAACAAGGAAATTAAGGCAGATTTTTTAGATACGTCAAGACTTAAGGATAACGTATTTTTTACATTAATAAATGCTGAACAGAACAGAGAGTTATTGAAGACTGTTCCACACAGAGAATTTGAAGACCTTGCAATTGTGTACAGATGGAATCTTGGAAATGATTCATTAGGAACATATACAAATCTTGTTAACAATGATTTAGCAGCAAAGGAAGGTCTTACAGAAAATGACTTATACAATGCAGCAAATAAGAACACAAAGGAATTATTCCCGGTGTCAATTAAGAACATGAATGAAGTCATTAGTGAAATTATATTTGGTGAAAGTGAATTGGGTGAAGAAATGCAGGAAGAATTCAATGAAGTAATGATGGAAACACCTAATGAACATTCAATGTATGTAATTACAAACGAAAGTAAATTGTATGGAGCAGCTTCAATTTTGTATGAAGAGCCACTACACGAATTAGCAGAAAAAATTGGAAGTGACCTGTATATTTTGCCATCAAGCATCCATGAGGTTATTGCAGTGTCAGCAGACTTTAGTTCGCCGGATGAACTTGCAGAAATGGTTTATGAAATCAATATGGATCAGGTAGACATTAATGACCGTCTTTCAAATCAGGTATATTGCTACGACAAGGATTTAAGAACATTAAGACTTGCAACAGACACAATAAATAAGAGTCTTGATGACGTTGACCGTGGAGCAATATCAACCCCGGAAAGAGAGGGCAGATAGTCATAGAAGATTTTCAAAAAGAATTGGCAGAGAGGATAAAAAGTGAAGTTGCTAACTGCAGTTCGGATGAAGAGTTTTTCATTAAAGTTGAGGTGATTGCAGATGGAAAAGATAAATCAGGTATCAATTAGACTTGTAAAGGAACGACCGCTGCTATCAGAAGAACAACTTACATCCCCTGAAAAGGTTGCAATGGTAGTTGGAGATTACATAAGGGATATGGATCGTGAAGCTTTATGTGTAATCAATTTTAACAGTAAGCTTCAGCCATTGAATTTCAATCTGGTAAGAATTGGAGCAATAGATACTACAATTGCTTCGCCAAGAGAAATACTTAAGTCAGCAATATTGTCAAATGCAGCAAACATGATGATTTTGCATAACCATCCATCCAACATTTTAGAACCATCAAAGGAAGACATCAGAACTACGGCAAAGCTAGTTGATATTTGCAATTTGGTGGGAATACCTCTTCTGGACCACATTATTGTTGGTCCAGATAAGGGGAGGTATTTCAGCCTAAGGGATAAGCAGTTGGTTGATTTTAGAAAAAGCAGTACATATTCAGACAAGTTAGAGTTCTTAAATTTTAAGAAAGATAAGGACATAAAAATAGCCGAGGAAGTAAAGGTTAGATAAATAAAAGGGGTTTGGGGATATGCCACAACAAGAATGCATTTGTATATACAAATGCGTATCTTGTAGTTTCTTGGAAATTGTAAAAAGTGTAAAAAACGGACAGAGGTGATTATAAATGACAAAATGTGTACAAGTAATGATAAGAAATCAGAAAATAGCAAAAAAATTCGTAAGATATGGTGAAGGGGCACAATTATATTCAATGTCCCAAAGTACCTTTGAAAAACTTGCAAAGGAAGCAAAAGCTATATATAAGTACAACAAGTTAGTATTAGTAAATACTGAAAAAATAGATGAATATTTAGAATTATTTCATGAATTTTAGAAAAAGACCTTTCATTGACACTTGACTTTTTGGGGTACAAAAAGTAAGATATTGGTAAGTGCAGGGAGGTGTAGATAATGTCAAAAATGGGAAGACCAAAATCTGATAATCCAAAGAATAAGAAAGTATCTACAAGATTATCAGAAGCAGAGTACGATCGTTTGAAATTATATGCATCTAAGCATTCTCTTACAATATCAGAAGTGATTAACTTGAGTTTAGAATATTTGTATTCAAGCAGAGAGTGAAAATGAAGGGTCTTTTTTGTTTATTTGAAAGGAGACCAATCATGGAAAAGAAACGTAAAGATAGTAGAGGAAGAGTTCTTCGTAAAGGTGAAACATTTCGTGAAAAGGAAGGTAGATATTCGTATGAATATAAAGATACCTTTGGAAATAGGAAGACAATTTACTCTGTAGATTTATTGAAATTACGTGAAAGAGAAAAACAAATAGAAAGAGACATAAGTGATGGACTCAACATGTATGTAGCTGGGAAGGCAACATTAAACTATTTGTTTGAAAGGTATATGGATACAAAATATAATTTACGAGAAAATACAAAAGTAAATTATAAATATATGTACGACAATTATGTTAGAAATACTATAGGAAAAAGACTGATAGCTGACATAAAATATTCAGACATCGTTTATTTTTACAAAAGTTTAATTACTGAAAAAGGTTTAGAACTTAATACAGTGGATACAATTCATACGGTAATACATCCGGTGTTTTCAATGGCGGTTAGGGATGATGTTATTAGAAAAAATCCAGCTAGTGGAGTATTGGCTGATATTAAGAAAGAGAGTGGTAAAAATAAAGGAATAAGACACGCTTTGACAATAGAACAACAGAGAGTTTTTATGAAATATATGATTGAAGAGGAACAATTTAATCATTGGATTCCAATTTTTACTATTTTATTAGGAACGGGATGTAGGGTAGGTGAATTTATAGGACTTAGATGGGAGGATGTTGATTTTAAACAAAAAGTAATTAGTATAAATCATAGTATAGCGTACGTGTGTTATGGTAAAGAAGATGGTAGGAAGAGCCATTATGCAATATCTTTGCCTGAAACAGAAGCGGGTATAAGATACATTCCAATGACAGACGAAGTATATGATGTATTCAAAGCAGAGTATTACAGACAACAGGAAAATGGCTTTAGTCAGTTTTCAATAGAAGGAATGTCGGGATTTATATTTACAAATCGTTGTGGAAGAATTTATAATCAACAAACTTTAAATAAAGGACTAAAAAGAATATCCGAGAATTATAACCAGAAGGAATTAATAGATGCAAAGAAACAAAAACGTGAACCTATTATTCTACCACATTTTACATGTCATCAATTAAGGCATACTTTTGCAACAAGATTATGTGAAAGTACAAGTAATTTAAAAGCAATTCAAGATATTATGGGACATGCAAATATTGAAACAACAATGGACATATATGCAGAAGCCACAGTAGGAGCAAAACAAAAAGCAATTGAAAATTTATCAAACAATTTAAAACTTTTTTAGAAAGAGAACCTTATTATTAGGGACGTAAAAAGTGACAAAAGACGTGAAAAGGACGTAATAATAATATTCCTTTATACATTATAATACACTATGATAAGTTTGACTGAATTAGGGAAATAACGATAATACCTTGTAGTATGGGATAATAAGTATAGCATATGATTATTCCCAACAATGAAGAGCTTAGACAGCCCTGTTAAGGAAAATAAGGCAGCTAAGAGTGATGAAGCAGAAAATTGCGACCAGAATGCGACTGTTGAAGAAAAGATTGATTTTTCAAATGTAAAGATTGAACCTTTATTTGAAGAAGAAGTTGATTTTGAAACATTTAGCAAGTCAGACTTTAGAGCAGTTAAGGTTAAAGAGTGTGTTGCAGTACCAAAGAGCAAAAAACTTTTACAGTTTACACTTGATGATGGCACAGGCGTAGATAGAACAATCCTTTCTGGTATTCATGCATATTATGAACCAGAAGAATTAGTTGGAAAGACACTTATTGCTATTACAAACCTTCCACCTAGAGCAATGATGGGAATTGAATCTTGTGGTATGTTACTTTCAGCAGTAAACAACCTCAAAGATTCAGAGGATGAAGAACTTCATCTTCTTATGGTTGATAACCATATTCCAGCAGGTGCAAAACTCTATTAAGATGATGTAAAGATGTACCGTTTTACCGAATAGACGGGATGTACTTCATTTGATAAAAAACTAAAAAAACAGCGATTTACATCAAACTTACATCAATTGATGCAGAAATCGGTGCAAGCAAGAAAAAATCGCATAATTAGTGCAATGAGTGGGCAATTCCAATCAGAGTTGCCCATTTTTAAAACAAACAGAAAATACAAATCGGAATTTAAAAGGATGATGATATGATGGATAAATTAAAAAAGAACATGGTTTTCTACCTACTGTTGCTGATAGATTTTTATATCGTTCCTTGGTTTATAAAAGACACAGGAAGTGCAATGATTGTTATGTTAGTAATTATTCCTCTAATATGTTTAATAACCTCTGTTTTTTATGGGATTAGGAATGGTTTTAACTTCTGGTATATTTTGATTGTAGCAATAATGTTTGCGCCATCCATATTTATATTTTATAACTCAAGTGCATGGGTTTATGTAGTTGGATATGCTGTTATTGCATTATTGGGAAATTTAATAGCATTGCCATTAAGAAAAAGATAACTTCCAGTTTATAAAATTAAGAAAATGGAATTTAAGGAGGAGTATGTAAATGAAATTAGCAGATTTAGCAACAGGCTCTGATTGGATAGTGTGGATTGTCTTTGCGATATTTGTTGTACTTTCTATTATTTTACTTTCTGGACATGGAAGCTGGTTCATTTCTGGATATAATATAGCTTCAAATGAAGAAAAGGAAAAATATGATGAAAAGAAGTTATGCAGAACAATGGGAATTGGAATGTCTATTATAGCAATTCTTGCATTAACTATGGGCTTGTTTGAAAATATTTTGCCTGCATTTTTTGTATATATTGCATTGGGGATTATTTTGGTTGATGTCGTGGTAATTATCATTTTAGGAAACACACTATGCAGAAAGTAATAACTTCCAGTTTTTGAAACTGAGAAATCGGAATTTGGAGGTAAAAAGCATGATGAAGCTCGATAATTTTATTAATATGATGACGGGACACTTTAATAACAAAGAGCAGTTTGATAATATGCAGAGAGAAGGGAAAACATATCCTTATGCAGAACACATTAATACAATCTGTAATGAGAAAATTTTAAACCTTCCTAAAGATTTTAATGGTAAATTTGTTGTTGAAGAAAGCTACTATGAGACAAATGGTAAACGCCATGCTTCCCCACATCTTTTCCTTATTACAGAGAAAGAAGACGGAATTGTGTTGTATTCTTATGAAATACCAGAAGGAGAAGATAAAAGTACGTTTTCATATGATTCTATGAAAAATGCTGACTACACTGAATTGAAAAAATCTGAAAAATTCACTCCGGCGCTCTATCATGAGAAAGATGGAATCTGGGAAGGAGGCAGTACAAGCCAGTTTTCACCGATAATGACATTTAAGCTTTGGGAAAAGTTTTCTGATAGTTGTCTGGAGGTATCTGAAAGCATGGAAGTTAATGGAAAGAAAACTTTTGGATATGATGAACCAATTATCTATAAGCGAGTATAATCCAAGAATGAAATATTGCGATAAATTCCAGTTTGTAGAATTCAAAAATTTAATATGAAATATGAGATAGAGCGTATGGAAATTAACTATACGTTCTATTTTTTGCCTTTTTTGAAAAAGTGATTAAAAAACTATTGACATTTTGTTACTGAAACAAAATAGTAATCATTCCTAATTTACATTGACATACTAACATGAAATATATATAATCCTTATTAAGAACAATTCCTAATAAGGAGAAATTATGAAAGTAAGAAGAAATACAATCCAAAAAGATTTAGTTTTAAGGGCTGTAAATGAAATGAAAAGACATGCAACTACAGAAGAAGTGTATGAATTCATTAAAAAAGAGCATCCGACAATTGGAAAAGGAACTGTTTATAGAAATTTAGGAATTTTAGTTGAAGAAGGAAAAATTAGAAAGGTTGAAGTTCCTGACGGACCGGATCGTTTTGATTTTACACTAAAGGATCATTATCATGTTAGATGTATTAAATGTGGTGATGTTTCTGATGTTGATATGGATGAGGTTAAAGATTTAACTGAGAAAATTAATAATGTTCATGGAATAAAGTTTCTGAGCCATGATATATTTTTTAAAGGAATTTGTTCGTTATGTTTAGAGAAAGAGGAGGATTGCGAGGAATAATTAAATACTATATAAATTAAGCTGTGAATTTTTTTATAGCAAAAGAAAACGATAAAAATAAAAAAGGTATTAGGAGAAAAATTATTATGAAAACTCAAATTGTTAATTCTAAAAAAGCAGTTATGATAGGATGTGGATTCGTAGGTTCAGCATCAGTATTTGCATTAATGCAGAGCGGATTATTTACAGAGATAGCTCTTATTGATGCAGATAAGGATAAAGCAGAGGGAGAGGCTATGGATATAAGTCATGGAATACCATTTGCCAGCCCGATGAGAATATATGCCGGTGATTATGACGATGTGGCAGATGCAGCTATTGTTATTATATCTGCAGGTGCAGGACAAAAGCCGGGAGAAACAAGAATTGACCTTGTAAATAAAAATGTTGCTATATTTAAGTCGATAATACCTGAAATAGCGAAAAGAAATTTTTCAGGAATATTGCTTATAGTGGCTAATCCTGTGGATATTTTAACTCAAGTGGCAATAAAGTTGTCAGGGCTTCCTGAAAACAGAGTAATTGGTTCAGGAACAGTCTTAGATAGCGCAAGATTAAGATATAAACTCGGCGAACATTTATCTGTAGACAGTCGAAGCGTTCATGCGTTTATCATAGGTGAACATGGTGATAGCGAGGTAGTAGCGTGGTCGTCAGCAAATGTTTCAGGAGTTCCTTTAAGTGAAATGTGCGAGATGAGAGGACACTATAAGCATAAGGAAAATACTGAAGAAATTGCAACAGAAGTAAAGAATAGTGCTTATGAAATAATAAATAAAAAACATGCTACATATTATGGAATAGCAATGTCTGTAAAACGAATATGTGAAGTTATTATGCGAGATGAAAAATCAATTATACCGGTATCACACATGATTCATGGTCAATATGAAATTGAAGGAGTTTCATTAAGTATGCCGGTTATTGTAGGTGCAGATGGTATTGAATCAGATGTACCAATAAATCTAAATGGAGAAGAGGCATTAAAACTTAAGGAGTCAGCTGATTCTTTAAAGAAAATAATAGATACGCTCGAATTATAAAAGTATGGTATTATAAAGTATACGATTTTAAATAAAGTATTAAAATTGGAGTGGAAAATATATGAAAAAAGTATCATATAAGTTGAAAATTATAATTACAATTATGATAGTATTTAGTTTAATAGTTTCATATGTAAATGTAATTCCTGCGGACAAAAAAATAGAAACAGTAGCTTACAAAAAAACACCGGTTGGAGCACATGGAAGATTAAATGTAAAAGGAACAAAATTAGTAGATCAATACGGAAAAGAAATTCAAATTCAAGGTGTTTCTACGCATGGAATTAATTGGGATGTTGGAGAACCTTATGTTAATTACAATTCATTTAAAATATTACGTGATAAATGGGGCGTAAATTGTATAAGAGTTGCAATGTATACAGAAGATTATAATGGTTATTGTGTTACAGATGATACTAATAGAAAGAAATTGCTTAAGACAATAGATTTGGCTGTTGGGAACGCAAAGAAGTTAGGAATGTATGTTATTATTGACTGGCATGTGCTGAATGACCAAAATCCATTAAAACATAAGGATGAAGCCAAACAATTTTTTAAAAAAATGGCGAAAAAATATGGGAAGAATAAAAATGTAATGTTTGAAATTTGTAATGAACCAAATGGAAATACAACATGGAATGATATTAAAAAATATGCTAATCCAATAATAAAAGTTATAAGAAAATATGCAAAGAAATCTATTATTATAGTAGGCACACCAACATGGAGTCAGGATGTGGATGTGGCATCAATGTCTCCAGTTAAAAATGGTAAAAATATCATGTATGCAATTCATTTTTATGCAGCAACACATCAGGATTACTATATGAATAAAGTAAAAAAAGCAATTTCAAATAAACTTCCTGTGATTTGTACAGAATTTAGTGGCTGTGAAGCCAATGGAAATGGAAACATAAATAAAAGTAGTCTTTATAAATGGTTAAATTACCTTAAAAGTAATGGAATAGGCTACTGTTGCTGGAGCTTAAGTAATAAGAATGAAAGTGCGTCATTGCTGAAAGCTGACTGTTATAAAAAATATGGATATACATATTCTGATTTATCAAAAATGGGAAAATTATTGGTTGAGTTTTATAAAAAATAAAGATAAAAAAACCTGTCATTTTACATTGTTAAAATGACAGGTTTTGCTTTATTTAAAATAATATTTTAAATGCTTTGTTTATAGTAACAAACTATTTAGTTTTTGCAGATTTTACATTAATCCATTTAGAATAACTAATTTTTCCATTAATGTAATTATAAGTACGAATGCGGATAAAATATTTCTTCTTGGATTTTAATTTTTTAATAGTAGTTTGCGAAATGTTTTTATTCTTTAGAAGAACTTTTTTCGTATTTTTCTTAAATTTTTTATTAGTTGCAACTTGGATTTCATATCCTTTTACATTTTTTACTTTATTCCATGTAATGGTAATGGATTTCTTAGCTGTTTTAATCCTGCTAATTTTTGTAGCTTTTGGTTTAACAACTTCGTTTGATGAGTTGTTAGAAGATGCTACAGTTTGTTTTGGTGATTCATTTGTCTTAGTAGTTTCTTTTGAGGAAAAACCATTGTTACCGGAATTTCCAGGGTTAACATTTGAATCAAATTTAGTAGTAGGTTGTTCAATATCAGTTACAGAAGGAATATCTGAACTAGTAGTTTCAACATCTGATACTTTAGTAGTAGTTTCGATATTCGATGTTTTAGTGGTAGTTTCAACATCCGATACTTTAGTAGTAGTTTCTGTGTCTGCCGATTTGGTAGTAGATTCAACTTCTGATGTTTCCGGTTCATCTGTAACTTTTAATACTTTAATCTGAGGACTCATATAATTAAGATCCGTATTATCACAGTTCTTGTGAATTCCAAAGAATTTTATAATATATTCCTCACCAGCTTTAAAAATGCATGGTGTAATATTTTCAACATTGTAGTTTGTTGAAACCAGTTCACCGTTATGATAAACATTATAATACGTTGAAATTCGGCAATTATCATCATGTGGTGTTACATTCATTTTCAAATTATAAGTGCCATTTGTTTCAGGAACAAACTTATAAAATTTATAGTAGCTCTTAGCATCATCTCTATAAAAACGAACCGTATCAGTCTGGTCTAATCCGATTGAGTTAAGATTATATTTAAAACGCTCTTTGTCATAAACAGAGAGTGTTAATGCTTTGCTTCTACCATCAATATTAAAATATACATAATTATAACCGGAGGACCAGTTGTCCGGGTTCTCTATTGTAAGAGGATATACTGTATATTTGTCAGGGGCATCTGTTGTATATGAATCAGAAGCCTCATCATATGTATATTTAACAACAGTTCCATCGGCATAAGTTACATCAACGCTGTTAATATAATCCGGTAGTGAATATTTGTAAGAACCTGAAATATTGTCAATGCCATCCACAAGCACAGGATCAAGTCCTGTCTGATTCAAACTAAAAGAACTGATAATGGCAGGGTTCTTAAAATTAAAAGTCATATTAACAGTTTCATCCGATGCTTCGCTGTCACTATGAATTAAATAACAGTCAAAAGTATATTTCGTACCCTTTTCAAGATTCAGATTTCTATATTCATACAAAGTCTTGCCATTAGCAAGTTTTGTTGTTTGATCAGGAAAGTCACGGTTAAGGGAATGATCAGTAGTATTAAAAGCTATAGTATCATTACAGGAATCAGAGTGGCTATCCACAGTTACAAATAAAGTATATGGTCCGTCCTCAGGTGGAGTAAAACTTAAAGAACGTCTTAAAGGTGCATTTGGCTTAAGCTTAAGGGTTGTATCTCCGAAAAACATAAAACGGTCAAGCTGGTCGTAAGTCTTAATAGTTACAGGAATTTCTTTTTCATAAGAACCTGCCCGAATAAGGAAAGTATTGTCGCTTCCAACAGTCCAATGATTTGTGCCCTGAGTGTCTACAGAGGTCAAATAATAACCGGTATAAGGACTGTAAGGGTCCTTTTCAGTAGTAGGATGAGAGTTGGCAGGAAATTCCATATCTCCATCATAGTAATGAATAGTATAAGACTTTATAAAACTCAAATAAGAATAATTATACTTAAAATAAGAGTGACCGAACTCATTAGTAATCATCTCTCCATTCTGATTTTCGATAAGATTAAATGGCTCATCAGGCTCATTTAAATCAATACCGGTATTGCCTTCCATTCTAACAAACTTAATTTTTGATTGGGCAGTGGAAGCATCCTTTGAAGAATAGCTTGTGCCATGGGAATAAAAATTAATAATATAAGGAGTACTACTATTAGGGCGCATTGATGAAAGAACACTGTTCATATAAACATCAGGAACGTTTAAATAATCCAGTTCGTCATTGTTTTCATTCTGAAAATATCTGACTCTGGCATTAAGTACATTATTACCATTGTCATCAGTATCCATAAGACAACCTAACTTATATTGATGATAATCTTTCGTTGGATCATAATAATAAGAAACATCATATTCACCGGTAAAGTTAAACTCATCGTCCTTTTTTATTTCCCTAACAATATCGGCAATAATCAAGACGCTTGAATTGGCATGAAGGGTAAACCTAACAGTGAAAACCTGTCCCTTTTTAAGCTGATAATAGTCAATTCGAGTTCTGTCTCCAATACGATAATCTCTTGCGTAAGGTTTAATCTCGTTGCCATCAGCATCCTTGGCAACGCTCAGATTATTAAAACCTTCTATAGTCTTGATTCTTACGGAATACAAGCCATCTTCAGTTGCAGTAAAGGTCATATCCTTATCATTAGGTGTATCACTTGCACTGAAAAAATCTTTTTCTCCAAATACATAATCGTCTGTGTAATCATCTGACTCTGCTTTAACTTTTGCAGGTGAAAATGAAATAGAAGTTAATACTAATAAAAATGTAAGTAATAAACATAATAACTTCTTTGATTTTTTCATATTCTTTATCCTTTCTCTTTTGTTCGATTTTATATTAACATATTGGTATTTATGGGGCAATTATGATTTGAAAAATTATGTATTATATTATTTAAAAGATGGTTAGAATTGTAGGAATGAGTAGCACGGAACAATTCGTAGGCATCAAAGTTTGGAAATTTTGACCTCAACATCTATTTAAAAGTAATTATAAGAACTACCTATATAATTACACTAAGATTTCATATTTATAACCCCGGTATCTAAAAAAAACAACACCCTTATAAAAAAAAGAACATTATATATAAAAACGTTTCTTGATAAGATTAGATATGTATATGTTTATCCAGGAGGAAACAAAATGAACGAAGTTCAATTTTTATAAATGTTTCCGACGAATAGCCGCCGACCGAAGGACGGGGCAATACATATTATCTAGGGGAAACAAAATGAACAAAATTCATTTTTAATAAATGTTTCCGACGAATAGCCGCCGACCAAAGGGCGGGGGCAATACATATTATCCAGGAGGAAAAGATGAAAGGAAATTTTAAGAAAGGGATTTCAGTGGCACTAAGTTTAGCATTGACGGTAAGTTCATTTGCTTTGCCTGATACAGCAAAAAATGTTAATGCTGATAATTTGCCAACAACAAAGTTAGGAGTAGGAAGCATTGGAACAGGTTCAAATGAACCGGATGCAGCAAAACTTCCAAGAACTTCAACACAGGGAAAATACAGATTTACAACAGATAATTATAACAGTAAGCATAAGGCACTGGATACAAATGACTGGGCAAGTAACTGGTTGTGGGATTTAGAAGGAGATAGGGACACAGACTCTACAAATGCATTATCAGGAACAGCCTATGCACTTCCATTATGCTATTTAATGAAAAAAGATGGTTTGCGTGTGACAAAACCGGCAATGACAAGCAGTAATACAAATGTAAGTGCTTACAATATTAAGGATAATGATACGTTATGTGATTTTAAAATTTCACCGGATTGGACATGCACAAACAACAATATAGATGAAGTAACTGACTGGTCATATAAGGCAGTTACAACAAATCCACAAAATGCGGGTCAGAAGATGTATACAACAATGACTCAGGGAAGTCCATTCGCTTTTATTGAAATGGAAAATACAAATACAATTTATTTGGAAAAATTACGTGTTACATTCCCAAGTGAAATTATTTATGAAGATACATATAATGGCTCAAAAATGGTTGTATTCAGAACGAATGATATTACAAGTTCAGTAAATGGATATCCAAGTGCAACATACCAATATTATGCAGTATTTTTACCGGAAAATACAACTGTTACACATATGGGAACAACAGACAAAACAAACAATGATAAAATAGGAAAATTAAAATTCACATTCCCATCAAACAACAAAGCTTATATGTCTGTTGCATGGTTATGTGAGAGCAGAAATATTGATAACAACATGGGTATTAAATATGCAAAAGAATATAGACCTTATGCATTTAATATTATTACAAATACAACAGCAGACTATTCTTATAATGAAAGCACGGGAAATGTTCAGACAAAATATACATATTCATTTTCAAAGAAAGCAGAAAGTACTGCTGATGGAACAATAATGGGAATTTTACCACATCAGTATAAGAATATGAGCAATGTTACATATATGGACAATAAAGCCATTACTTTGAGAGGGTATATGAAGTTCATAAAGGGCTCATCATATACTACAAATATGACATACAACGGTATTATTCCATATATGCCAAGTCTTTCAAGTGATGATTCACAAGGAAGAGAAGAATTACAGAAATATGTAAATAACTTCGTTAATAAATACATGACAGGAGCAGGAAATTGGACTCTTGCAAATGATGAAGGAAATGAAACATATTATCATGGAAAGAAATTAAATCGTTCTGCACAGGTTGTTGCAGCTGCTAAAGCAGTTGGAGATGAAGGAAATGCACAGAAAGTATTAAACGGACTTGAAAAGAACTTAGAAGACTGGTTTACATATTCAGGAAATAGTGACAAGCATTACTTTACATATTTAGGAGAAGGTGTTGGAGCTCTATTAGGATTCCAGTCATCATTTAATTCAGTTGACCAGTTTAATGATCATCATTTCCATTATGGATATTTTATTGAATCTGCAGCAAGCGTAGGTTTATACGATAGGGAATGGTTAAATAATTATAAAGATGTAGTAAAGCAGTTAATTTATGATATAGCTTGTCCATATAGAAATAATAAAGAATGTGTTGCAGATTGTGGAAATGCATATCCATATTTAAGAAGTTTTTCACCTTATGAAGGACATTCATGGGCATCAGGATATGAAGATGAGAGAACAGGTAATAACCAGGAATCAACATCTGAAGCAATAAATGCGTGGGCAGGAATTATATTATTTGGAGAACTTACAAATAATACAAAGATTAGAGATTTAGGTATTTATCTTTATACAACAGAATCAGAGGCAGCTGATGAATATTGGTTTGATAAAGACGAAGAAACATACAAAATTGATTCAACTAAGTTTGATGCTCCTATGGCATCAATGGTTTGGGGTGGAAAAGTTGACTATAGTACATGGTTTGGTCAGCAGTACACACAGGGAATACAGATTTGCCCAATTAATTCATGGTCATTTTATTTAGGAAAAAATGCAAATAAAATAACAGGAAAAGATTACATTAAAAAATATTACAATGCAGATAAAACTTATAAAAATGCCAAAGGTGGAAGCACTGAACATTGGAATGATATGTGGGCTGAATATTATGCAATAGCAGATCCTGATTACGCAATGAACACAGTATGGACAAAAAATGCAATAAATGATGGTGAATCACAGGCACATACTTATCATTTTATAAGAGCATTGCAGGATTATGGTACACCTGATTTGACATTTAAATCAAATAGTCCGACAGCTTCCGTGTTTAACAAAAACGGTGTATATACATATGTAGCATACAATGCTTCAAATACAGCAAAAACGGTAACATTTACAAGTAAAAGCGGACAGACAGTATCAATAAAAGCATCACCTAACACAATGACGACAGTAAATGCAAATGAAGTTAATAAATCTTCATATGTTGTAGAATATTATGGAAAAGATTTAAATTCAAATAATTATTCATTGTTAGGAAGTGAAGTGAAATACGCAGATGCAGGAGCAAATGTAACTGCAACAGAAAAGAATTTTACAGGATTTAAATTTGATAATTCAAATTCAAATAATATTAAACAGGGAACAGTAAATGCAAATGGAAGTCTTGTATTAAAAATGTACTACAACAGAGAAACATATAGCATTTCTTATGATTTAGTAGGAGGAGTTAAAAATAATACAGGATTATATCCGACAAGCTATATTTATGGACAGCAGATAACACTTGATACACCTAAAAGGGATGGATATGATTTTGCAGGATGGTATAAGGAAAGTACATACAACACAAAAGTGGACGCTATTTCATCAAAGGTAAATGGAAACATCACTTTATATGCAAAATGGATTCCGGCAGGAACAATTTCTGTAAATGAAGATATGTACCTTACATTTGATGCAAATGTTAATGGAACATTTACTATAGTAGGTGATAAAAAATACAATGCAGTTAGTGTGCTTTATAAGGTGGTAAATACAGAAAGTGAAGCAAAAGAATTAGCAGAAAGTAAAGCAGAAGTAGGATTTGTTTCATGGGGAATGGAAGCAACAGATACAGGTTGGAGTCATACAAGAAGCTTAAAAGGTGATGAAGGAAAATATATTGTATTTTATTTTATAAGATACGATGAAAATGGTGGTTATAAATCGGAATATGGCTATGGAAAAATACAAGCAAATGGAGGCAATATAGAGACAACAAAGGCACCTGAAACTACGACAACTAAAGTAGCTGAGACAACAACAAAGGCACCTGAGACAACAACTAAGATATCTGAAACGACTACTAAGGTTTTAGAAACAACAAAACCTGCAGCAGGTGATTCGAAATACGAATCATTAAATTATAAGGATATTGCTAACAATAATAATGGTGAATTTGATAAGGGATTGTTGGGCTGTAAATACGCAGTAATTAGTGGAGAAATAAATGCATGTTTATTCCAAAATAAAGGCTTTAGTGAATTGTATATGGCAGTAGGTGGAATGGGAGCAGGAAACTTTAAAGCTACCATAAATGGCCGCAATGTGACAAAAACACAAGGCACAGGAGTATTTATGAATCCGGCATCAGATTTTCTTACATATAAATATAATGTAGTTGAGATATCATCAGATGACGGAACTGCCACAGTAATTATTTTAAATCCAAATAAAACAGGAACATACAATCAAACGACACCTGAAACAACGACAAAGAGTCAGGAAACAACAACAAAGGCACCTGAGACAACAACAAAGAAGCAGGAACAGACAACAAAGGCCCCTGAGACAACAACAAAGAAGCAGGAGCAGACAACAAAGGCGCCTGAGACAACAACAAAGAAGCAGGAACAGACAACAAAGGCGCCTGAAACTACGACAACTAAAGTAGCTGAGACAACAACAAAGGCACCTGAGACAACAACTAAGATATCTGAAACGACTACTAAGGTTTTAGAAACAACAAAGCCTGCAGCAGGTGATTCGAAATACGAATCATTAAATTATAAGGATATTGCTAACAATAATAATGGTGAATTTGATAAAGGACTATTAGGTTGTAAATATGCATTGATTGAAGGTAAATTAAATGTGTGTCAGTTCCAAAATACAGGCTTTGGTGAATTATATATGGCAGTAGGTGGAATGGGAGCAGGAAACTTTAAAGCTACCATAAATGGCCGCAATGTGACAAAAACACAAGGCACAGGAGTATTTATAAATCCGGCATCAGATTATGTAACATATAAATATAATGTTGTTGAAATATCATCAGATGACGGAAAGGCTATAGTTATTATATTGAACCCAAATAAAACAGGAACATACAATCAAACGACACCTGAAACAACGACAAAGAGTCAGGAAACAACAACAAAGGCACCTGAAACAACAACAAAGAGTCAGGAAACAACAACAAAGGCACCTGAGACAACAACAAAGAAGCAGGAACAGACAACAAAGGCACCTGAGACAACAACAAAGAGTCAGGAAACAACAACAAAGGCACCTGAGACAACAACAAAGAAGCAGGAACAGACAACAAAGGCACCTGAGACAACAACAAAGAGTCAGGAAACAACAACAAAGGCACCTGAGACAACAACAAAGAAGCAGGAACAGACAACAAAGGCACCTGAGACAACAACAAAGAGTCAGGAAACAACAACAAAGGCACCTGAGACAACAACAAAGAAGCAGGAACAGACAACAAAGGCACCTGAGACAACAACAAAGAGTCAGGAAACAACAACAAAGGCACCTGAGACAACAACAAAGAAGCAGGAACAGACAACAAAGGCACCTGAGACAACAACAAAGAGTCAGGAAACAACAACAAAGGCACCTGAGACAACAACAAAGAAGCAGGAACAGACAACAAAGGCACCTGAGACAACAACAAAGAGTCAGGAAACAACAACAAAGGCACCTGAGACAACAACAAAGAAGCAGGAACAGACAACAAAGGCACCTGAGACAACAACAAAGAGTCAGGAAACAACAACAAAGGCACCTGAGACAACAACAAAGAAGCAGGAACAGACAACAAAGGCACCTGAGACAACAACAAAGAGTCAGGAAACAACAACAAAGGCACCTGAGACAACAACAAAGAAGCAGGAACAGACAACAAAGGCACCTGAGACAACAACAAAGAGTCAGGAAACAACAACAAAGGCACCTGAGACAACAACAAAGAAGCAGGAACAGACAACAAAAGCCCCTGAGACAACAAAGAAGCAGGAACAGACAACAAAGGCACCTGAAACAACAACAAAGAAGCAGGAACAGACAACAAAGGCACCTGAAACAACAAAGAGTCAGCAGACAGACAATAACAACACAATTACAACGGATGCAAAAAATACAACAACTGCTGGAAATAGTGAAGGCATAAACGGAACATCAGCAGAAAAAACTGCTTTAGGACGAGCTGCATTTTCAAAGAAAATTAAAAAGAAGTTATCATTAAAGAAGATTAAAGTGTCAATTAAAAAAGTTGAAAATGCAACAGGATATGAAGTAAGAGTTGCAACATCAAAGAAATTTAAGAAAACACTTTATAAAAAGTCATATAAGAAAGTTGCATTTACTTTAAAAAGTAAAAAACTTGCAAATAAGAAAAAACTTTATATTAAAGTAAGAGCTTATGTGTTAGATGGAACAAATAAAATATATGGCAAGTGGTCAAAAGTTAAAAAAGTTAAAATTAAATAATTTTTAATAAGATAAAGAATCTCCGGCATATTTGTGCCGGAGATTTTTAGAGTATAGAAAAAACTGAATAATGAGATACAATAAAAAGAAAATTGAAAGTGCCGGATGGGGAAGTGCCACATTTTATAAGAATTACATAGAATTAACAAGAAAAAAGGGCGTGATAAAGATGGCATATTATGTGTATGGAGAAGTTAAATTCCTCTCAATATATGATTATACGGAATTATCACCTCAAAAGATGAAACTTAGAACATCTAATAGAAGATTGAATTTCTCATTAGATTTAGTAAATTCAAAAGATAAATATTCTAAGGGAATATATACATCAATAGCAAAAGTAAGTTCAGAATTATCATCTAATGAAGATATTAATTATGATAAATTTAGTAAATATGAAAAAATGCTTACGCAGAGAAAGTTAAGTATAAAATTTTCATTTTATAATGATACATTTACTGAGAGTAATATGCCTAAAAAGACAAAAAACAGTTGGTACAAATTAACTGATTTCTATGAAAATATTATTTTCTAAAACTTTTTAGGTAAATTTTCTGCTCATCAGTAATCCGATAACTTTCAACAGCTTTTTGAATAGTTTTTCGATGAACCCATGGTGAAAGTTTGCGTTGCTCAATATAAGGGATAACTGCGTTCCACTGTTTAGCAAGAGCGGTTGCCATATACCATGCAATCATCATATTTACATAATATTCTTCAGATTTTACATTTGAAACAAGTTCTACATATTCTGGTTTAAAATCATCATCTAAATAAAGACTCATTAAAGTACCGATTCCATAACGGATAGTATAGGTATCTGAAGAATTAATCCATTTTTTTATTTCCACAAGTAATTCATCTTTATGTTTTGAAAAACATTTTGGTAAAGGTAAATCACATGTAGCCCAATTATTGATATAAGGAATAAATAACTTTACCTGTTTTATGCATTCGTCATAATCTTTTATTCCGGAAATTATCATCATATGAAGATTATTTTCCTCGTAATATGTATGTGGCAAATCTTTAATAAAAGATTTTGAATCTTTAGTTTTTGCATATTCTTTAGCAAATTTTCTTAATATAGGAGTACGAATGCCAATAATATTTTCTTTATTATAGCCTGGTATAAGCTTGCTATGAAAATCTTTATATTTTAAATCCTGTAATTCAAATAATTGTTTTTGTAGTGTATTCATATAAATCTCCACTTGAAAATATAAAAAAGTTTTATTTAAATATTGCTATCTATATTGCAGGAACTATTTCTACGGATATCTGGTCGAATTTGTTTTCCAAATCTTTAGTAATATGTTCCTGTATTGTTTTAAATTCTTTAATTTTTAAAGTATCAGATTTGCTTTTTACATATACTTCAATCCATGTTTTTCTTCCGGTTTGTGTTACATCAAGAAAATCTAAACTATAATCATAATTTTGAATATCTTCATTAACAACATCTCTTATTTCATCCATGACTTCCTTATCAGGAGAAAATAATACAAGTTCCTTTAAGGTCTTTATAATTTGAACTACGGGTTCTTTTACAAGGAATAAAGAAACTAAGATAGCTACAGTAGAATCAATGTAAGGAATAATAAATTTTAAAGTTGTGTTAGTAAGGAAAATCTGTAACAAAAATGCAACGGAAATTCCAAGAGTGCTTACAATATCTACTTTCCATAAATATAATTCAGACTGAATCATCATAGAAGAATAACTTCTGCTTAAGTGCTTTAATACCAAAAAAGTAAGCATACAGAAAAAACAAAGTGAAGATTCGTATGCTAAAACGCTGATAGCATTTACAGTATGACCACCATTAAGTAAAACTTTTACATTTGATGTAATCATATTAATAACTACTGCTAATAAAATTAAATATTTTATAAGAACAAGTAAAGATTCAATTTGAGAAAAACCATAAGGTTTCTTTTCAGATACCGGTTTATACAAAAATGGAACAAGTATAAACATTGGAAGTAAGAGTAACAAATCGAATAAGTCAAATATTCCATCGGCAATTACTGTTTTTGAACCAAGGAAAAATGCTGCAATTACTTCGACTACTGTAAAAATAATTGTTCCGGTAAGTGATAATCGTAAAATTTTGTTTTCCGTTTTATATTTTTTATCGTCCATGATAAATTGAAAAAATCCTTTCTAGTGATATGAATTGTGCCCAATTCTTATTAAAAAGTTCATAATTATGATAAAGTCTGGTATAATACTAGTGTCAATAGTATAAATAATAAAAAAAATACGCTAAAATAAACTGCATTTCAAAATAAATAGAACAAAACATTAGTATAGTACAAGAGTAAAGAAGAGGAAAAGATGAAACGTAAAAAAACATTTAATATAGGAGAAGTGTCAAGGCTTTTTAATATTAGTGTAGATTCAATTCGTTATTATGAGAAAATAGGAATATTAGAGCCGACACGCAATGAGGGAAATAATTACAGAGTATATACTTTATCGGATATCAGACAACTTACAATGATAAGAGAATTGTTAGGACTTAATTTCTCGACTAAAAGAATTAAGGAATTTGACCGAAACCAAAATGTGGAAACTACAAAAATGCTTCTTTCAGAAGAACTTAATATAGTAAATAAAAATATAGTAGAATTGTTTGAAAAGAAGGTAAGTATAGAAGCAAGAATAAAATCATTAGAAGAAAACATTAATCATACGGATTTGGGAAACATAAGGATAAAAGAGTTTGATGAAAGACAGTGTGTAATGATAAGTGAGTCGAATCTTGATGATGATGACGTAGATTATTATCTTGTAAAATATATGCAGTCCCATAAAAATAAAGTTGATACAATAGGAGCATGCGACTGTTATGTGTTAGATATATCAAAAATAAGTGAAGATGGAAATTCATTTGTAACAAAAGGTGTATTTTTCTATTCAGATACATTATTATATAATAGTAATTATTCTTTACCGGCAGGAAAATATTTATCGATATTTTATAAAGGACCATCTACTAGAACGAAAGTGGCGGTAGACAGATTAATAGCTTACGCAAATGAGCATCATTTAAAAATTACAGGTGACCCGATAGAATTTTGCCATATTGATGATTATGAAACGTCGGTAGATGAAGAATGTTTAACAGAAATTCAAATTCCGGTTAAATAGTTTTAAAATACGAGGAAAGAAAAATGAAAAGAAAAAATAAACACGAAGAAGAAAAAAGTACAAAAAAAAGCGGGACTTGCAAAAACATATTTGGGTGCTAAATGTGTAAAGATTGTGGCAATAATTGTGATTATAGCGATTGTTATAAGTGGAGTTGCAATCGGAACAAAGACATTTTAGATAAGGCAACTAAAAATGCACAAAAAATTGTAAAAGCTTTTTTTGAAAAAATTATGATTTAGATGAATACACAGTGAAGTTTAAATAATTTACATATGAAAGGTTTGAAAATAATGCAAAGGGAAAGCATGGATTCTAAAAGAAACAAATCAAAAGTTATTATAAGATATTATTATGACAGGGTATCCAGAGATGTAGGAAACTTTCTTAAGTGGATTGCACTTGCCGTATTGACAGGGCTTGTTGTTGGTGGCGCTAGTAGTATATTTGCAGGATGTATAAAATGGGTTACTGAGTATAGAAATAATAATATTTGGGTATTTATGCTTTTACCAATTGTTGGTGTGGCAATAGTATTTATGTATCAGATAATCGATCCTCATGATGGTGGGACAAATCAGGTTTTATCTACTATAAGGTCAAGGGGAGATGTCCCACTAAAGGCTGCACCACTTATATTTGTATCAACATTGTTAACTCATCTTACAGGTGGTTCTGCCGGAAGAGAAGGGGCATCTATTCAATTTGGTGGAAGTATCGGAAACTGGCTTGGCAAATTAGTAAAACTTGATGAATTTGATCATCATGTAATGATTATGTGTGGTATGAGTGCCGCATTCGCAGCAGTATTTGGAACACCGATGGCTGCGGCAGTATTTGCGATGGAAGTTGTAAGCGTTGGAGTTATGTATTATGCAGCGATGCTTCCATGTGTAGTTGCATCAATTATTGCGGCAGAGTTTGCTACGGGTATGGGAATAAGTCCGGAAACCTTTAGTGTTACAAGAATACCTGCCTTAACTGTTGAAACTGGCTTTAAAATGGCAATTATATCGGTAGGATGTGCAATGGTCAGTATAATGTTTTGTATTGCACTTAAATTTGTAGCTAAAATTTATGGGAAATACCTTAAAAATTTATATGTAAGAGTTTTTGTGGCAGGCTGTGTAGTTATTGCGATAACAATGATTTTAAATACAAAAGACTACATGGGAGCAGGTAATGAGTTGATAGCAAGAGCAATAGAAACAGGACAGGCAAGACCATTAGACTTTTTATGGAAAATGATTTTGACGGCAGTAACAATGAGAGCAGGCTATCGAGGTGGTGAAATTGTTCCGGCATTTAGTGTGGGTGCAACATTTGGATGTGTGGCAGGACAGCTTTTAGGATTTCAGCCTGAACTTGCAGCAGCAGCAGGCATGGTTGCTTTATTTTGTGGAGTTACCAATTGTCCTATTACATCTATGCTTATATCCTTTGAACTGTTTGGATTTTCAGGTGTGGCATATTACCTGATTGCCATTTCAATAAGTTATTCGTTGTCAGGTTATTATAGTTTATACAAAGATCAGACAATTGTATATTCCAAATATAAGGCAAAATATATTAACAAAAGGACAAGATAAATTAACAAATGCATATACTTTCAATAATTAACTGAGGACTTTATATTGTTAACAAAGGAAAAACAAGGCGATTTCAGTTGAATTTGGAAAGAAAATATGTATAATATTACATTAGGGAACCTGGTTTATTTATAGTAAATGAAATATTTATTGTTTTATAAGTTAGTAAAAGCTTTTATATAAGGCAATTACAGACGGGTTTTCTGTGATGATGATATAAGAATCTGTATAAAGCAGAGTTTCTTTATATACTATTATGAAAGAAAAGAGGTTTAAATTAAGATGGCAGAAATCAATTTAAGCAAGTATGGTATCACAGGTACAACAGAAATCGTGTACAATCCTTCATATGAATTATTATTTGAAGAAGAAACAAAACCAGAACTTGAAGGTTATGAAAAAGGACAGGAAAGCGAACTTGGTGCTGTTAACGTTATGACTGGTATTTATACAGGACGTTCACCAAAAGATAAATTTATCGTTGAAGATGAAAATTCAAAAGATACAGTATGGTGGACAACAGATGAATACAAGAATGATAACCACAAAGCAAGCAAGGAAGCTTGGGCTGCTGTAAAGGATATTGCTATTAAAGAACTTTCAAACAAGAAGCTTTATGTAGTAGATGCTTTCTGTGGAGCAAACAAAGACACACGTATGGCAATCCGTTTCATCGTTGAAGTTGCTTGGCAGGCTCATTTCGTAACAAATATGTTTATTAAACCAACAGCTGAAGAACTTGAAAACTTCGAACCTGATTTCGTTGTTTACAATGCTTCAAAGGCTAAAGTTGAAAATTATAAAGAATTAGGACTTAACTCAGAAACAGCAGTTGTGTTCAACATCACAAGCCGTGAACAGGTTATCGTTAATACATGGTACGGCGGAGAAATGAAGAAGGGTATGTTCTCAATGATGAACTACTTCCTTCCACTTAAGGGAATTGCATCAATGCACTGCTCAGCTAATACTGATTTAAACGGTGAAAACACAGCAATCTTCTTCGGTCTTTCAGGAACAGGTAAGACAACACTTTCAACAGATCCTAAGCGTTTACTTATCGGTGATGATGAACATGGTTGGGATGACAACGGCGTATTCAACTTTGAAGGTGGATGCTACGCTAAGGTTATCAACTTAGATAAAGAATCAGAACCAGATATCTACAATGCAATCAGACGTGACGCTCTTCTTGAGAACGTAACACTTGATGCTGAAGGAAAGATTGATTTTGCAGATAAGAGTGTAACAGAAAATACTCGTGTATCTTACCCAATCAATCATATCAAAAACATTGTAAGACCTATTTCATCTGCACCAGCAGCTAAGAACGTTATCTTCTTATCAGCAGATGCATTTGGAGTATTACCACCAGTATCAATCCTTACAGAAGCTCAGACACAGTACTACTTCTTATCAGGATTTACAGCAAAACTTGCTGGTACAGAACGTGGAATTACAGAACCTACACCAACATTCTCAGCATGTTTCGGACAGGCTTTCTTAGAGCTTCATCCAACAAAATACGCTGAAGAATTAGTTAAGAAGATGGAAAAGAATGGAGCTAAGGCTTACTTAGTTAACACAGGATGGAATGGTACAGGAAAGCGTATCTCAATTAAGGATACACGTGGTATCATCGATGCTATCTTAAATGGTGACATCTTAAATGCACCAACAAAGAAGATTCCATTCTTCAACTTTGAAGTTCCAACAGAACTTACAGGTGTTGATACAAAAATCCTTGATCCTAGAGATACTTACGCTGATGCTTCAGAATGGGAAGTTAAGGCTAAGGACTTAGCAGAAAGATTCATCAAGAACTTTGCTAAGTATGAAGGAAATGAAGCTGGTAAGGCTTTAGTTTCAGCAGGACCACAGATTTAATATTTAATTTATTAGAATGTAATGCGAAAGCATAAATTAATATAAGAATGTTTTATATTCAAAGAAAGCCAGGTGCTTATTGCACCTGGTTTTTATTGTATAGGGCAAGACCATGTTTACAAAGGCGAGTTTTTTTTGAAGAAAAAACGAGGCTTTAATTTTTTGACCATAATCCTTTAATATGGTATTATATAAAAGATTGAATTTAATAATGTAATTGATTAAAGTGATTTTTATGGTTTATAAATAAATTGATTATATCTATAGAAAATAACAAGTGAAATTAAAAAATATACTTAAAGAACAATTACATATAAAATTCTTTGATACTAAGGAAAGAGGATTAAGTAAATGCTAGCACTAATTAAAGAAATTAACAGCGCAGTTAATAACTTTATATGGGGTGTTCCTGCAATGACTTGCATTATAGGCGTAGGTCTTGTATTAAGTATTAGAACGGGATTTCTGCAAATAAGGAAGTTTCCATATGCAATGAAAGTTACGATTGGCCGTATGTTTAAAAAGAAAGAAGCGGCAGACGGAGCAATGACACCGTTTCAGGCAGTTTGTACAGCACTGGCTGCAACAGTGGGAACAGGAAATATAGCAGGCGTTGCCGGAGCGATTGCAATAGGTGGACCAGGTGCAGTTTTTTGGATGTGGATTTCAGCAATCTTAGGAATGTGCACAAAATTTTCTGAAGTAACATTAGCAGTTCATTTTAGAGAAACAAATGAAAAGGGTGAACTGGTTGGCGGACCAATGTATTACATAAAAAATGGTTTGAAAAAACATTGGCATTGGCTTGCGTACTTGTTCTCTATATTTGGTGTTTTAACTGTATTTGGAACAGGAAATGCAACTCAGGTTAATACAATTACAACTGCCATAGATTCAGCATTATTTAATTATGGAATTATTTCAAAAGATAGTGCATCTACAGTAAATCTAATTATAGGAATAGTACTTGCAGTATTATTATCGTTAATTTTATTAGGTGGAATAAAAAGAATTGGACAGGTTACAGAAAAACTGGTTCCATTTATGGCGGTAATTTATATTGTATTTGCATTAGGAGTTGTTGCTCTTAATTTTCAGAATATACCACATGTGTTTGCTTCTATTTTTAAAGGAGCATTTTCACCGGCATCAGTTACAGGTGGTGCTGTAGGAAGTTTCTTTATGAGCATGAAAAAAGGTGTATCGAGAGGAATTTTTTCAAATGAAGCAGGACTTGGTACAGGTTCAATAGCACATGCATGTGCAGATACAAGAAAACCTGTTAAGCAGGGATTGTTTGGAATATTTGAAGTATTTGTTGATACAATTGTAATATGTACACTTACAGCACTTGTCATTTTATGTAGTGAAATTCCGGTAAATTATGGAAGTGCCGCAGGAGCAGAGCTTACAATCTTAGGATTTACATCGACATATGGAACTTGGATTTCTATATTTACGGCAGTTGCAATGTGCTGTTTTGCATTTTCAACTATTATCGGATGGGGATTATATGGTTCAAGATGTATAGAATTTTTGTTGGGACCAAAGGTAAACAAGCCATTTATGCTTGTCTATTCATTGGTTGCAATAGTTGGAGCGACAATGGATTTAGGACTTATGTGGAGCATTGCTGAAACATTTAACGGACTGATGGCAATTCCAAACCTTATAGCAGTATTCCTGTTGTCAGGAGTTGTAGTTAAACTTGTAAAAGAATATTTTGCAGATGAAGGAAAAGAATAAGATAGTTATAATATCTGGTAATAGATAGATAAGAAGATGAAGAGACATGTAAAGTGTTTCTTCATTTTCATAAAAATAAAAAGGTTCTAAACCTTACCCCCAAGTAAAGTTTAGAACCTTTTTTTATGCGAAAATATTTTATCATAGGTAGATTTAAAGTAATACGTAAAAAGTAATACGTAAAAAGTTATACGAAAAGTTATACGGTTATATTTTGTAAAATTGAAAACAAAAGAAGGTTAAATTCTTTATAATATCAATAAAATTTTTTAAAAACACCTATAAACTTATTGATTTAGTAGAAAATAAATGATAGTATCGACAATAAATATATATTAATCCTATTCGCGAACTAGGAAAAGGCGGTGCGATTATGGGAAATATAGTAAAGCAATTAACAGAATTGATAGGTAATACGCCATTATTGGAAATTACCAATTACGAGAAAGAAAATGAATTACAAAGCAAGATTATAGGAAAACTTGAATATTTTAATCGACAGAGTAACAAATATGACTTCAGCATGCGGTGTCGTTGAAGAAGTAAACACAGACGAAAGTGCATTATATGAAGGAAGAGTAGACAGAAAAGTTAGAGCGGCAATTAAAGGACAGACTGCCATAACAGTAGAATTTGTAAATGGTGCAAACAGAGCATTTGTGGAAGACATAGAAAAAGCCCTTAATTTATATGGAATACATACTTATCTGTATGCTCCACAGGCAAATGAAGATGTTTCTACAGTAGTAAAACATTTACACAGTAGTAAAACATTTACACAGAGCGGGTATTGTTGTATTGTTATTGCTGGATGAAAATCAGAAAAATAACATAAAAACTACAGATGTAAATTATATTACTGATTGGGATAAGGAAGGCACAGAAGTAGAACAGGTTGCAGGATTTATCCGTAAACAGCCTAATATGGAGATGGACACGTACATTTGACATCAAGACAAAGTGTGGAAATCCCATTTATAAAACTTGAAAATATAGAAGAAGTTATTGAAAAATTATTTTAGAGTAAGGAGAATGTGAAAATGTTAGTAACAGTAGCAGGTGAAAAGAAAGAAATTGAACAGGGAACAACAATTGCAAAGTTAATCGAAATTGAAAAAGTTGAAAATCCTGAATATGTAACTGTAACAGTTAATGATGAGTTCTTAAACAGAGCTGATTTTGAAACAACTCAGGGTAAAGAAAATGATACAATCGAATTCTTATATTTCATGGGAGGAGGAGCGTTTTAATGGCATTTACGAATGAACAGATGGAGCGCTATTCCAGACACATTATTTTGCAGGAAGTAGGTGTCAAGGGACAGAAAAAACTGTTAAATGGAAAAGTGCTTATTATAGGAACAGGTGGACTTGGATCCCCTGCAGCAATGTATTTGGCAGCAGCCGGAGTAGGAACAATTGGAATAGTTGATGCTGATGAAGTAGATTTGTCAAACCTTCAAAGACAGATTATTCATGGAACAGCTGATGTTGGCAAGGCAAAAGTTAAATCAGCAAAAGAAACCATGAATGCAATGAATCCTGATGTAACAGTTAATACATATCGTGAATTTGTTACATCTGAAAACATAATGGATTTAATTAAAGATTACGATTTTATAATTGATGGAACAGACAACTTCCCGGCAAAGTTTTTAATAAACGATGCCTGTGTAATGGCTAAGAAACCATTTTCACATGCAGGAATTATAAGATTTAAAGGTCAGCTTATGACTTATGTTCCTGGAGAAGGACCATGTTACCGTTGTGTATTTAAAAATCCACCTCCAAAGGATGCAGTTCCAACATGCAAGCAGGCAGGTGTTATTGGAGCAATGGGTGGTGTAATCGGAAGTTTGCAGGCAATGGAAGCAATTAAGTACCTTATAGGAGTAGGCGATTTGCTTACAGGAAAATTGTTAACTTATGATGCATTAAAAATGGAATTCCACACAATAAAACTTCCAAAAGCAGACGGAAGCTGTGCAGTATGTGGAGATCATCCGACAATTACGGAACTTATTGATTATGAACAGGTTGAATGCGACGGAAAGTAGGAAAATATGTTATAAATGACAAAAGAAGATTATGAAAAAATCTTAAATTGTTAAAACCTGTGGTTTGATAGTTTAAGTCGTATTAATTGCTACCTTCTTTTAAATATTTAGACAGGCTTACGATAGACATTTTTTGCATATTGAGTTATCTTGAAAAGGAAAATTATCAAATAAAGATAAAATTGGTTAAGGTCAACAGATGATTTATAAATATCAGAAATTATTTAATCATACTTAACATTAAGATAAGAATTGGAGAATGAAATGTACTGCATTAGTGTTAACCATAAAAATTCAGACGCATTTATAAGAGAAAAATACGCTTTAAATGAATTAAAAAAGAAAGAATTTTATGATAAAGTAAGAAAAAACAAAAATATAAGTGGATGTATATGTCTGATGACATGCAATAGAAATGAAATATATTTTGAAGGAAATAAAGCCGCAGTTAGTGAAATTGAAAATATTTATAAAGAGATAAAAAATATAGATTATATCAAAACTCTGGCAAAAGAAAATAATGAAAAGAAAATCACTGAAGCAAAGAAAACAATGCTTATTACAGTAAGAAAATCATTTGGAGAAAAAGTTTGCGTAAATCAGGTTGGTTCATTAATGAGTGTATTTTTCACAGATAAAAAAGTAGTAGATTATGATACAGCACTTTCTTCTGATACAGAAAAATATGCCGAATACTTTAGATATATGTTAGAGTCAGGAATTAACCTTGCACCGTCTCAATTTGAAGCAATGTTTGTATCAGCAGCTCATACTCAGAAAGATTTAGAGGCAACAGCAAAAGTAATAGAAAATTTTAAATAAAAGAAAGGGAGATAGATATGAATAAAAATTTAAAGGATTTAGTAATAATAGGAAGTGGACCGGCAGGACTTTCAGCAGCAATATATGCTCAAAGAGCTATGCTAGACCAGATTGTTATAGAGAAAGAAATGTTTAGTGGCGGACAGATAATAAACACTGACAGAATTGATAATTATTTAGGATTGTATGGCGAAAACGGCTATGACCTTGCAGTAAAATTCAGAGAACATGCAGATGCTTTAGAAGTTCCATTTGTAGAAGGAAAAGTTGAATCCATTGAAGATAAGGGTGAATATAAAGAAATTCATTTAGAAGATGGAGCGACAGTTGATGCTAAGGCTGTAATTATAGCTACAGGAGCTAAACACAGATTACTGAATGTAAAGGGTGAAAAAGAATTTACGGGTGCAGGTGTGTCATATTGTGCTACATGTGATGGAGCATTCTTTAAAAATAAGACGGTTGCAGTTGTAGGTGGTGGAGATGTAGCTTTGGAAGATGCATTATATCTTTCTCATATTTGTGAAAAAGTATATTTAGTTCATAGAAGAGATGAACTTCGAGGTGCAAAAATACTTCAGAGCAGAATATTTGAAACAAAAAATATAGAATTTAAACCTAGTTATGAAGTAAGTGAAATCTACGGAGAAGATATTGTAACAGGAGCAAAGTTACTTAATAAGAAGACAGGAGAAGAAGAGGAACTTTCTCTTTCAGCTGTATTCATTGCAGTTGGTATGGAACCACAAAGTGAATTTATAAAAGGACTTGTCGATACTGATAAGACAGGTTATATAATTGCTACTGAAGACTGCCGAACAAGTATGGACAAAGTTTATGCAGTTGGTGATATAAGAACAAAAAGTCTTAGACAGGTGGTAACTGCTGTTGCAGATGGAGCAGTTGCAATTACATCAATAGAGCAGGACACAAAGTAGAACTTACTTATTTTATGCAAAAACAAAATAAGTTAAAGCAAGTCTTTAAGAAATAAAGTAAATCCATAATATAATTAAAAAAACTAATTATATACTTGCGTTTATGATTAATAAATGATAGACTTCGCTTCATCAAACAAGGACGTTTGGCATTTATTTGCCACACGTCCTTTTTGCGTTATATATGGCAAAGCCAAATGTAGAAAATTTGGCAAATGTATAATCACTAAGAAGTAAATTCAAAGAGATATACGTGTAGAAGCCATATTTATAACATATACACTAAAGAGATTGAGAAAAATATGTTAAAAGAGCAGGAGGTATTATTGTATGAACTCAGGAGACACAGGTTTTATGTTGATTTGTGCTGCTTTGGTATTTTTTATGACACCGGGGTTAGCATTTTTTTATGGAGGTCTTGTAAGACGAAAAAATGTAGTTAACACTATGATGGCAATAGTCATGATAATGGGATTGTCAGTTGTTATGTGGGCATTATTGGGGTACTCATTGGCATTTGGTGGAAACCATGGTGGAATAATAGGAGATTTCAGATGGTTTGGTTTAGAAGGAGTAGGCTGGGATATTGGACCTTATTCAGATTCAATTCCTAATTTAGTATTTTGTGCATTTCAGATGATGTTTGCAATTATAACACCGGCACTAATTACAGGATCAGTTGTAGGAAGAATGAAGTTTAAGGCACTCTTTATATTTGTAGCCATTTGGTCAGTAATTGTATATTATCCATTAGCACATATGGTATGGGGTCAGGGAGGACTTTTAGCAGAGTTAGGTTCTGTCGACTTCGCAGGAGGCGACGTTGTACATATAAGTTCAGGAATAACAGCTTTGGTACTCGCTATTATTCTTGGAAAAAGAAAAGGTTATGAAAGAGCAACATACAGAATCCATAACATTCCATTTGTTGTATTAGGAGCTACAATACTTTGGTTTGGATGGTTCGGATTTAATGCGGGAAGTGCATTAAAGGCAGACGGACTTGCTGCACATGCATTTATGACTTCAGCAATTGCATCAGCATCAGCACTTTTATCATGGATGTTTTTAGATGTGATAAATGACAAAAAAACAACATTGGTAGGTGCATCAACAGGTTTGGTTATCGGTTTGGTTGCAATTACCCCGGGAGCAGGATTTGTTCCAATCTGGTCATCATTTATAATAGGTGCACTCGTAAGTCCGATATGCTATTATGGAGTTATTCTTATTAAGAAAAAATTAAAAATAGATGATGCATTAGATGCATTTGGATGTCATGGAATCGGAGGAATCTGGGGCGGAATCGCAACAGGAATATTTGGAAAAAGTTCAATTAACCCGGTAGCAAAATGGGATGGTTTAATTTATGGTGAATGGAGATTATTTATAGCTCAGATAGAAGGAATACTTATTACAATAGCAATAGCCGTTGTAGGAACTTTAATCTGTGTAGCCATAGTTAGAATATTTACTCCATTAAGAGTAACTGATAGAGAAGAAAAAATCGGACTTGATATATCACAGCACGGCGAAAGTGCTTATCCAAGTTTTAACGGTATGGATCAGTAATAAGCCTTGAATAATAAACTTATTTGTCAAAGTAAAATGATATAAAGATTATAAATTAAATAGTATCAAATTTAATATTTGTTAATTAAAAATTTTTAGATGAGATTAGGAGATGAAAATTCTATGATAATGAAAATAGATGCAATTGTAAGAGAAGAAAAATTTGAAGATGTAAAAAATGCATTAATGGAAATAGAAGTTAACGGACTTACAGTGTCGCAGGTTATGGGCTGTGGATTACAAAGAGGATATAAGGAAATAGTCAGAGGTATGGAAGTAGAACCTCAGATGCAGCCAAAGATTAAATTTGAAATAGTTGTTTCTTCAGAAGAATGGGCCGAAAAAACAATAGAAGCAATTAAAAAAGCCGCTTATACAGGAGAATTTGGTGATGGGAAAATTTTCAGTTATCCTGTAGCAAGTGCAACAAAAATCAGAACAGGCGAAACAGGATATGATGCGGTACAGTGTCAGGAATAAAGAAACAGGATTGTAAGAAATAAAAGACTAAAGGTTTAGATTAAATATAAAGCCACAATTATGAAAAATTGTATCGAAGACAAATAAAATATCATAATTGTGGCTTTTATGTATTTATGTATGAGCGTTAATCCACGCAGCTTTTATTTCAGGTGGCATATCATCAGGAGAAAGATTCTTAAGTCTGTCTTCATTTCCGTCGGCTATAGCTGTATCATAGTACCAGCATTTATAAGTAATCATATCAAGAACTTTCTTTAAATGTTCAATTTCGGCTTCGACAGTTTCCTTCTGCTTTATAAACATTTCTTTGCGCTTTCCATAGGTGGCAGGTCCCTGCTGACACCACATCATAAATTCCTTGATGTCTTTAATTTCCATTCCTGTTTTTTTCAAACATTCAATAAGGCGTAATGTTTCAACAGTTCCGTCATCAAATCTTCTTGCACCGGATTCTGAACGGTTAAGGTTTGGAAATAATCCTTCTCTGTCATAATAATGTAATGTAGAAATAGGAAGATTAAACATTTTAGAAACTTCACCAATATTATAATAATTTGTATCCATAATTAACCACCATAAAATGATTTCCTGTTAAATTCAATTGAAGGAGAACATTTCATTTTCCTTTCTTCGTATTATAAATTTATATATTTAAGTTGTAATACAATAAAATCATTAATCTGACTTCATTATATTATATTTTTCGTAAATTGGTTCATATAAGTTTATGAAAAAATAAATATTGACCTAAAGTTGGGTTTATGGTTTAGAATACACAATATACGGTTATGATTTTGTAAATGCTGTATTTAAAAAATATTAATGGAGGACTTTGAAATGTATTTAGAAAAGATTAACGGACCGGAAGATGTTAAGAAATTAACAGTTAAGGAGATGACCTCATTAGCAGAGGAAATGAGAACTGCATTATTAAAGAGAGCCAGCATTCATGGTGGTCATTTTGGACCTAATTTTGGAATGGTAGAAGCAACAATTGCTCTTCATTATGTATTTGACTCACCAAAAGATAAAATAGTTTATGATGTTTCACATCAGACATACCCACATAAAATGCTTACAGGAAGAAAGGATGCATATATTTATGAAGAACATTATGATGATGTTTCAGGATACAGCAATCCTCATGAAAGTGAGCATGATCATTTTATTATAGGACATACATCAACATCAGTGAGTCTTGCCTGTGGTTTGGCAAAAGCAAGAGATTTAAATGGTGAAAAAGGAAATGTTATTGCTGTAATAGGCGATGGCTCATTAAGTGGTGGTGAAGCATTAGAAGGATTTGATTATGCTGTAGAATTAGAAGGAAATCTTATAATTGTTGTAAATGACAATGATATGTCAATTGCAGAAAATCATGGTGGACTGTATGGCAATTTAAAACTTCTTCGTGAAACAAATGGACAGGCAGAATGCAATTTATTTAAGGCAATGGGACTTGATTATGTTTATGTAAATGAAGGAAATGATGTAGCAAGCCTTATCGATGCATTTAATAAAGTAAAAGACAGTAGTAAGCCGGTAGTTGTTCATATTAATACATTAAAAGGAAAAGGATATGCACCTGCTGAACAGCATAAAGAACAGTGGCATTACAGTGGACCGTTTGACATAAAGACAGGAAAATCATTGTATGCTGAAGGTGGAGAAGATTATTCAAGTGTAACTTGTGATTATTTGTTAAAGAAAATGAAAGAAGACAAATCAGTAGTTGCAATTACTTCTGCAACACCAACTGTTATGGGATTTACAGAGGACAAGCGAAAAGAAGCAGGAAAACAATTTGTAGATGTAGGAATTGCAGAGGAAACAGCAGTTGCAATGGCAGCAGGAATTGCAACAAATGGTGGAAAACCGGTATATGGAGTATATAGTTCATTTGTACAAAGAACATATGACCAGTTATCACAGGATTTGTGTATTAATAATGCACCTGCAACAATAGTTACATTCTGGGGAAGTGTATATGGAATGAATGACGTAACACATTTAGGATTATACGACATTCCGATGATGGCAAATATCCCTAATCTTGTATATTTGGCACCTACGACAAAAGAAGAATATATTGCAATGCTTGATTGGAGTATAGAGCAGAATGAACATCCTGTAGCAATAAGATTGCCGGGTGGAGAAATGATATCTGACGGTAAAGAAGTAACAAAAGATTTCTCTAAATTAAATAAATATGAAGTAACTGAAAAAGGAAGCAAGGTTGCAGTTATTGCTTTAGGAACATTCTATCAGTTAGGAAAAGAAGTTGTAGATGATTTATCTGATAAATTAGATACGCAGGCAACTTTAATTAATCCATGTTATATAACAGGAATCGATAGTGAATTACTTGAAGAGTTAAAGAAAGAGCATGATGTTGTAATCACAATAGAGGATGGAATTTTAGACGGAGGATTCGGTGAAAAAATTTCAAGATTCTATGGACCAACAGATATGAAAGTAATAAATTTTGGATTGAAAAAAGAATTCTTAGACAGATATGATGTAAATGAAGTTCTTAAAGAAAATCATTTGACAAAAGAACAGATTGTTGAAGATGTGATGGCGTTAATGAAATAAAATAAATGCCGGAAAATAAAAATATTTTTATAAATCAGCTTAGAAAAAAATCCTATTTTATGGCTTGAAAATGTAAAAAAGAGTTTTATTTGGGTTGACATATAAAATAAAAATTTATAAAATAAAGACATATATTACAAATGATGAGGGTAAACTATTTGAAAAAATAGGGCACAAAGCTATGAGCCTAAAGCAACATTTGCAATGGTCGTCTGGCTGCAATTCTTTTTAAGGAGTTGCAGTTTTTTTTATACGTAAATACGTGTATAAAAGGCTGCGATAAAATTGGAAGGAGGATGTAATGAAAAGAGTAAAGAAAATGGTAGCTATGGCTACAGTCATGACGATGGTATTTAATGTGGTAATGCCAATAGGGGTTTTGGCAAAAGAAAACACAAATGAATATGGGGTACTTGCAAAAAACGGAGCAAATTTTTCAGGAAGCGGACAGATAATTGGAGATATTGTAATTAACAATGGTACTTTAAAGTATTCAAACAGTGCAACAAAGCATGTTACAGGAACTGCACATGTATCGCCGGAGGTTAAAGTAGATAAACCCGTACAGGGATATATTCCAATTGAAGTTAGTGAAATGGACAAGGAATTATATTCAGGATTATTCAATACAAATAATTATCCTGATGAGAATTCAGAATATTTTAAAAAAACTACTTCAGAATACAAAGATGGTACACAGAGTGTTTACATTGGATGGCAGACAAACAGATTTGATTTAACTGATAATGCATATTTAGATACTGTATCATTTTACAATGGACAGACATTTGAAATTCATGCAGATAAAAATCAGACAACAGTTGTCAGAGTTAAACATTTAAACGTTGGTGGCGAAGTTAAAGTAAGCGGTGACGGATACGTAGTTTTATATGTAGATGAATTGTCAGGTGGAAATCCGGGTTCATTTAATGCAGGTGGAGACAGTAGCAAGCTTACAGTTGTATTTACAGGAAAAAATGCAGGATACAATAATTTTAAAGAAGTAAATGCCAACACAATTGCAATGAATGCTACAAAGTATACACAGGTAAATGGAATATTTGCAGGAAATGTATATACAAGTGGAAATCTTGAATTTAGTGGTGATAGTTCTATAACAGGTAAGGTTTATGCACCTGATTCAAAAACAGTATTAACAGGAAGTACAAAGATTTATGGACAGTTAATAACAGATACATTAGAGATTTCAGGTGGAGCAGTTGTTTCATATAAAGCTACTAATGGATTACCTTCAGAGGTTGAAAAAGTAGTAGGAAATCTTGATACAGAAAATGGAAAGACAGAAGACGGAAAAGAAGAAACAACTAAAAAAGAAGAAGTGACTAAACCGGAAGAAACAACAAAACCTTCAGAAACAACAAAACCTTCAGAAACAACGAAGCCTGATTCAGGAAACGATAATAAAAATGATGATTCAGATAAAGAATCAATAGAAGTATCTGTAATTGTACCTTTAAAAATGTCAATCAGATTACAGGATGGAACTGTATTAAATAACAAGAGCAGTTTCAAAATTGAACTTGATAAAGAAATTAAATTCCAGATGTGTTCAAATAATTGGGACAATGATACATATGATGACAATGGAAATGGTATTGCAGGAACAGTTGTGTATACAGCAGTTGTTAGCTCTACAGCAAAGAAGAACACTTATGATGCAGCAAGCCGTACATTTACAATTGCGAAAGGTGATAAAGTATTAAGAACAGATACAAACAACTGCTTTATGGCATACAGATTTTACTTTAAGAAGGGTAATTATAATAAACAGACAGGAATTAATAGTGTAGTAAACACACCATTAGAAAGTTTATCAGTTAACCTTCCATTAGGTTCAACAATTACATGTGATGCTTATAAGGAATATAGCCGGATTGATAGTGCTGATGTATTTATTGAAACAGCAGATGATAAAACAATCTGTTATAAGGATTATTATTGGGAATATTAATAATTAGTACCAATAAGTATAGAGACAAGTTAATAAATAGTGAAATTTTACATGAAAATGTTAATAAATTCATTGCCACAGATTAAAAATGATTATATTTTTAATTTGTGTGAAAAATACAGTAATAACGCCGCAGAAATTTGATTTTTGCGGCGTTAAAGGGATATAGAAGTGAAAAAAAAGAAAGAATTAATATTAGGAGTTTCTTTAATAGTTATCATAATTGCAATGGCAATAGTGCTGGTGATAATAAATAAAGATGATAAAAAAGAATTTGAAGATGTGCAGGTGACAACTACGGTAGAGGAATCTACTAAGGCAAATGATAGCAACAATACTTTTATGGAAGAAACAATAATAAAATGCTGTTATGAATTAAGATATATATTTGCTATAAATGAATTTGATGACATAAGTACGGTATCCGTAAACAAATTAGCACAATATGGTTTGTGCCATTTATACTATAATAGCTTATTAGATATACCTGCAAGTGATGAACTTGAGTATAGAGATGCATCAAAAAAAGATATTGAAGCGGTGCTTAAAAGCCAGTTTAATGTTGAGGGCCTTAATTTGGAAGAAAGCGACATTTATAATAAGGCGGAACAGAAATTTGAAATGTGGGTTCCTAATTATTCGCAGCAGATAACATATGATTATACAGTAACTGATAATGGAGACAATCTTACAATAAATGTGGTATACTATGAAGATGAGATACGCTCAAAGGTTAAGAGTGAAGCAACTATTAATGTAGCTAAAGAAGGGGATTTATATTATATAAAAAGTTTGCATTAGTTAGTGAGAAGTTAAAATGAATAAAGATATTGATTTATTGATTAAAAAGATTGAAGAAGAATCTAAACTGATAAAAGGCGATGCTTCAAAAAATGAAATGCAGGAAATCCTTAAAGAAAAATTGGTTATAGAGCGTGAAAGAGATAATTTACTGTTAGAAAATAAACAATTAAAGGATAAGATTGAATCTTATGAACGAGACATTGTGGCTTTACAGCAAAGTCTTAAAGGAATCCTTGATATTCTTCAGGGAGAGGATAAAATTGTGCATGAAGCGGTAAAACATATAGATTCTACGGTAATAGAAACTAATAGCGAAGCACAAAAGGCACGTAGAAACGGATTAAGAGAAATACTAAAAGAAAATACTCAGGGATTTTAATACAGAAAGGACGTCTCTATGAAGATTTTTAAGAAGTCTAAAGAACAGGTTGAAGAAAATAAGTCAGAAGATTTAAAAATAGAGAATCAGGAAAATAAAAGAGAAACAACCTCTGAAAAAAAGGGGGTTGTTTCTTTGCAGTTTTCAGAAGAAATGTCAGAGAAAAGAATACATTCGATAATAACAGTTGCAGGAGTATCAATAGCGTTATTTTTAATAACTTTAATGATGCATACAATAGTAAGCAAAGTAGTGTATCCTAACTTTAGTATGGCAAATGAAATAAATGAAGTTCAGTTTCTATGGGGTACATCGGATAATGATTTGAAAAGAGAAGATGCGGTATGGAAACAGGCGACAGATGAAAATAAAATACAAAAGATAGGAAAAGGGCAGGATTATGTATGCATTAAAGTAGACATACCTGCACAGAGCAATCAGGAATATTATACTTATTATACAAATTATGCACCGTCTAAAGTTCTTGTTGATGGCAAGAAGATTTATGACAATGGATATGATAAAGAAAATGTAGTTGGAAACCGTTGTAACAAAGTGGAATTAGCATCTTCTGCAGTTTCAAGAACAATGGAAATTTATATTTATTCTCCAATAGGTTTTCAATTTAGATTAGTAAAAAGTGCAAATGGAACAGGCTTACTTTCAAATGCAAGTGGACTTGGAATAGCATTCACATTTGGAATATTAATATTGGCAATTATATTTGTAATTATGACAATTGCCATTTCAATAAAAGATAAAAATATAATAAAAGTATTACTGTTAAGTCTGACATTATTTATGGGAGCACTATATCTTATGCTCTATCAGTTAAGTTTAGGTGGCACTCTTATATCTGATAGTGTGTTCTTTAGTTTGCAATTAATATTAACAATATATTTTGCAACATCTATGTTAGTATGCAGTCTTTGTAGCATTAATTATAAATTTAAACTATGGCAGAACATGTTTATCATAGGAGTATTTGTAATCAGCTTGGGGCTTTTGCTTATAGAAAACAGAACAGTACTCCTTATTGTGGCAGTTATTTTTTCGATGGCAATATGTGTACTAATAGGTCTGTTTATAATTGAGGTAGCAAAATTAATCGAAAATAGAACTCCATACATGAGTCTGGTAGGAATTGCATTTGTTTATATTTCTTTAGTAAATATCTATAATTTAATTTCACTTACTGCAGGTTCAAATGGGTTAAGCCGAACTGTAGTAGTAACAGGTATTGCCATATATGAAATAGCAATGTACATTGTTTTATTTAAACAATCAGTAAATCATACAATACTTATTAAAGAGCGAGCCAACCAACAACTTGAAAGTGCTGTAAGTATACAGAGAATGGCAACAATTTTATCAGATGTTGCTGATGCCCTTACAGATAAACAGTTTGCAAGCTATACATGTCAGATTTTTACGGATGTGATAAAGAGAAATGAATTAGCAGCATCAAATGTTGTTACAGATGATGAAACAAATGAAAAAATAGTTATTCCTTCCTGTGCAGCAGTCCGTCGTGAAGATGGAACTTTTGAAGAAGTATTTAATCAGGGTGGAATAGAGGGGTGTGATTATGAAAAAATAATGTCAATGTATGATGGAACAGAAAAATCGAAAGTAAAGTTTGCACAGACATACATGGACTTAATATTTGTAAGAATTGATCAGGTTCAGATTATTTTTCATATAGAAAATTATAAAGATGGATTATCAGAAACATTCCAAAGTACGGCAATGATGATACATCACATAATGGAAATTGCTTTTTCAAATTACAATTTAAAAAGCAGAATAAAAACTGTACAGGAAGATGCCATTATATCATTAGCTGAAATGGTAGAATTCAGAGGAAAGCAAAATAAAGTACATTTATATTCTGTAAGTGCAGTAACAAAAGTTATTTGTAAAGCATTAGGATTGTCAGAAGAAGAAACACGTATTATTTCTATGGCGGCTATCGCTCACGATATTGGAAAGATAGCAATTCCAAATGATATATTAAATGGAGATAAACCATTGACTGATAAAGAGTATGAAATAATGAAAAAACATGTTGTATATGGATATAACATTTTGTCAAAAAACAGTGGTGACTTTATGGAAGCCGCAGCAGTAATAGCATATCAACATCATGAAAATTATGATGGAACAGGATATTTAGGGCTTTCAGGCGAAAATATTCATTTGTATGCAAGAATTGTAAAAGTGGCAGATGTATTTGATGCGTTAATGGAAAAAAGAACTTATAAAAAAGCATGGCCACCGCAAAAGGTTAGAGAATATATATTAGAAAAATCGGGAATTGAATTTGACCCGGCAATAGTTAAAGTATTCGATAAAGTATTTGATGAAGCAGTTGAGGCATCAAAGACTGCAAGAGAAAAGTATAAATAGCAATTAAAGTGTATGAAAAAACATACGAAAACCGTATAAAATTTATATGGGAACAATGCAAATCTAAATTACCAAAGATAATGATAACATAGCTTTAAATCTACAGGTATAAGCAGTATGATTTTGAATTGAAAGGGATAAAATGAAAAAGACAAAAGGTAAGAAAAAGTTATTACTTATAATACCATTAATAATTTTGTTAGTTTTGGCTATTTCTTTTATAGGATGGATTGTAAAGCCGGCTAAGAAAATGAACATAGCTGTTTTGGATACTACTGTTCCTGCGACGGATGGACAGGGAGTAAATCAGACTGACAGGTATTATAGAAAACATAGTGGATTTTTCTGGCTTTTAAATCAACAAAAATATGTTAAATCAAATGGAAAAAAATATAACTATAAAAAGGATTATTTTGGACCACAGATAAATGAAAATGGGGAATACACAGGAGAAAATCAGCTAGCTGACTTTGATAAAGTGCCGGATTTTCTATATTTGGCTGATGTTTATGGTTCTGAATTATATGACAATAAATATTCAGGGCTTTCATCGAAGGATATGAACATAGTTTCCCTTACTTATAGTACAGGCGGAACGGTTGTAGCTGAAACCGAACTTTTAGGCTCAACAACAGACGAAACCGTATGCAATGAAATCAAATCAATGTTTGGATTTACAACAACATCATGGAGCGGAAGATATGTTGTTGATTTAAATGATTTTTCAGATGTGCCTAAATGGGCACCGTCTACATATGAAAATCAGTATGGTGTGAAATGGCAGTTCTCAGGTCCGGGGCTTATACTTGCATCATCAGAAGGCGGAATAATTGTTTTAGAAGAAAAGACAGATTTTAAAAGCAAAAATTTAGTAAGCATAAGTATAAGTGATGAATTTAAAAAAGAATTTTCAGGCTCTAAAAAAAGCAATTTTTACAATTGGTTTGAGTTAGTTGAAGCAGAAAATGGAACGGATACTATTGCAAATTTTAAAATTAATGTAAATGCAACAGGAATGCAAAAGATAAAGAAAATTTCATCTACAAATAAATTTGCGGCAATAATAAGAAAAAGAAGTAATAACAGCGGTGACACTTACTATTTTGCAGGAGATTTTAATGACTGTACAAGTGATAGCAGAATATATAGATTTCTAGCAGCAGACAAATTTTTCAAAGCTTTATCATTTGATAAAGAAGGAGACATTAACCAATTTTATTGGAAATTTTACAATCCATTAATGAAGAAAATTTTGAAAGATACTTATAAGGGATTAGATGAGAAAAATGAAAAACAGTCTGAAAATGAAAAACAACTTGCAGTCCGTGTAAATGAAAACAAATTTCAGATTAAGAAAAATGATGATTATGAAAACCTTAATTTAAAAGCGGTAAATGTAAATCTTGATGAACCGGGAAGTGCTAATGCAACAAGAAATTACGGATATTACAAAGAACTGTTAGAGCAGGCAGTGGAAATGGGAGTAAATACCGTTAGAGTATATGAACTTGCACCACCTGAATTTTACAGGGCTTTATTTGAAATTAACCAGAACAGCGATGATAAATTATATCTTATTCAGACTATAAAAGGTATGGTAGCAGATACACAGGAAGAATGGAAAAAAACAATCGACACAATTATGAGTTCAATTCACGGAAATGGTGAAACCAAGAATGATTCAACTGATGAAGGGCAGGAAGATATTTTAAAATACCGACATGATGTGTCAGAGTATCTTTTGTCATATGTTTTAGATATATCGCCATCAGGTGAAGAATTGCAGACATTAAGCAATCAGGGTGAAACATACGATGGAAATTATGTTTCATCAATGGAAGGAATAGGAAGTTTATATGCAAAACGTCTGGACTATATTTATAAAAAATGTAGTGAAAACTATGGCGGATTAGTTCCGGTCGGAATGCATGTAAATGTTGAAAATCTTGAAAGTGCGTTTTGGAATGAAGACAATTACAATGGAGTTGTCAAATTAAGCAGTTTACAGTTAAATCAGGATGTAGAGCAGTATTATTATGTTTCAACCAAGTTAAATGTGACAGATAATATTTTAAATAATAACCTTAATAAATTTGTCGGATTTACTGATTCTCAGGGTAATTTTAATTATGGAAGCTACGTTGAATACGTGAAAGAAAAAGTTTCACCATATGGACTTATGATAGACGGATTTGGAATTTCTACAAATGCAAATATATATGCGACAAATGGCATTTATTCAGGATTGGATGAAACACAGCAGGGAGAAATAATTGTCAGAATGTTGGATGCAATTCTTACTAATGGATGCATGGGAGGAATAATTTCTGATTTAAATGATTCATGGTCAGCAGTTTCAGATGAAGCAAAGGCATCAATTGTACCATTGACAAATAACCCACTTTGGCATGATTTGGGAGATCCTGCACAGACAACAGGAATTCTTGCAGTGAAAGCAGAAGAAAAAGAAGATGTCGGTCTTGAGTTAAAAGACTTCGAAGTAATGAGAAAAATGCAGTTAAGCGTAAATCCTGAATATTTATATGTGACGGTTGCGTTAGAAAAAGAAATAGATTATACAACAAATGAACTTATTGTAGGATTAGATACTTACGAAAGAAACAACGGAGAATATTTTTATAATAAAGGATATTTTGCAAATAGTTTATCAGGAATGGAATATATAATAAAAATTACCAGTGCGAAAGATGCAGCATTATATGTATGCTCATCATATGCAAGAGGTCAGGAGACAGTATCTTCTACAGAAAGTTATGATGGCAATTGGACAAAGGTAATGGACTTGACATATGGCAACTTCTCAACAAGTACATCACAATTTTTCATAGGAAGTACAAATGTTAGAATTAGAATTCCATGGACAGCATTAAATGTAACTGATCCGTCACAAAGAGTTGTAATTGAACAGAAAACACCGTTTGATGGAATTCAATATAAGACAACAATCACAAATGGATTTATTCCGTCATTATTTGTTGGTAATAGAGAAAGTGGAGATACAGAATATATTTTCCCACTTTCAAAGGATGCAGTTGGATATAAGACTTATAAGTATGAAACTTGGAAAGAGGTGGATTATACGGTTGAGCGAAAAGGTTCGTTTGGAACAATCCAAGCTTATCTCAAAAGCTATAATTAACCTTTTCGCTACTTGCCGTTGTATATGACATAATTAAAATAAAGAACGCTTTCGCTGCTTGTCGCTCGTAGCGGTACTGAAACTCCATCACATAGTTTGACTATTAAGCCAAACTATGCGCTGTCGTTTTGTACCGACGGCGCCAAATGCCCTTTATTTTAATTATGTCTATACCAGCGTCAAGCGGAATAAGGTTTTATAGAATTTTGTTGGGTAGATAGCGTCAAGCAAAATAGAGCTTTATAGGATTGTGTTATGAGTATAAGCATGGATGATGTAGTTTAATAAAACCAGGCTATGGTTAAAAGCAGGTAGGATACGCATTCATAGAACTGCGTAGAAAATTAGAGAAACCTGTAAAGCTTACAACTCAGGCGATTAATCGCTAGGGACATCTGTCCGGTTTATTGTTATACACTTCACCGCTAGAGGAATCTGTTTAGTTTATCACTCAGACACTTTACAGTTTGTGAAACCTGTTTAGCTTATAGTTAGACACTTCACTGCTAGATGAACCTGTTTAGTTTATCACTCAGACACTTCGTAGTTTGTGAAACCTGTTTAGTTTATCGATAGGGCATTTGTCCCCGTCGGTTCAAAACGACAGCGCATAGTTTTGCAAAAACTATGCGTTGGAGTTTCAGAACCGTTACGAGGGACAAGCAGCGAAAGCGTCCTAGAGATAAACTAAACAGGGCCTCACAAGCAGCGAAAGCGTCCTAGAGATAAACTAAACAGGGCCCCACAAGCAGCGAAAGCGTCCTAGAGATAAACTAAACAGGACTCCACAAGTGAAAGCGTAGTGTAGGGCATTAAGAAAAAAGGAGGTGTGAATATGCGCTTTGAACTATTCTTAGTAATGATATTTTTCTTAAGCATATTACTAATATGCGCAGAACTTCTATGGTTGTATTTACTTGCAGACAATCAAGAAGAAAGCAAAGCAAAATTAAATAAAAAAGAAGCAAGATGCAGAAGAATTCTCGAGGCGATAATATGTGCACCAACTCAATCCGCTTGGGAATGCGAAATAAATGAATTAGTAAATCTTGTAGATAAAGATGATAGCTATATGGAGATACTTACAGACATTTTTATGGAAAGTCTTGAAAAGTATGAAGAAATGAGCGAAAAAGACAAAAAAATAATCGGGAAAATAATAGAAAAAGTAAACCCTATAACTTACTACGAAAATATGATTAAAGAAAATGATGTAGTAAAAAAATGTTATGCATGCCAAAGATTAGCAGCTTTAGGGGCAGCAAATGACATAGAAGGAATAAGAGAATTGCTTAAGAGTCGAAACAGACAGTTAAGATATGCAGCAGGTAATTCACTTGCAGCATTAGGAGATAAAGAGGGAGTTGAAGAATTTATATTAGGTTTTCAGGATGATTATAAATATTCATACAGAGTAATTAATGAAGTTATTGACAGATATACAGGTGATTTGTATGAAATATCAAAGGATTTGATTGAAAAGGGAGATGCGTATTTAAAAGCAACAGTTATAAAAAGTATAGGAAAATATAAGATTAAAGAATTGGTGCCATATGTACTTGAGTGTACAAATGACACTGATATAAATATAAAAATTGCGGCGACGAAAGCAATGTGCTTTTGCGCTGAAAAAGAACATATTTTAACTTTAATAAGATTGTCAAAAGACCAAAACTGGGTAGTTAGGGAATTTGCCGTAAAGGCATTAGGCAATCTTAATACTGATGAGGCTATAGAAGCAGTTAAACAGGCAACTCAGGATGAACAATGGTGGGTTCGACAGACAGCTGCTGAGTCTTTAATTAAAATGGATTATTCTCTTGAACACATTGAAAGTGTAATAAAGGGATACGACAGATACGCAAGTGAAGCAGTGAAATATTCACTGTATAAGGTACTTAACATGGAGGAAAAGAATTGAACATAATAAGAAATTTTATTTTGTTTTTTAACTATTTCTGTATGGGGTATACAATTCTTCTTTCCTGTATTTATATTTTACAGATAATTATTTCATTTATAAAAATCAGGGAAGATGTAAAGATAGGTAAATCATCAGACTTTATGGAATATAAAGATTCCGAGAATCTGCTTCCGATATCTCTAATTATTCCGGCATATAATGAAGAAGATAACATTGTACAAAATGTAAAATCTCTGATGAAACTTAATTATCCTGAATTTGAACTAATAGTCGTAAATGACGGTTCAAAGGATAAAACCCATGATAAAATGATTGAAGCTTTTAAACTTTACCCAATAGAAAGTGCGCATATGAGACCGCTTGAAACAGCAAAGGTCAGAAATGTTTATTACAATGTGGAATATCCAAATCTGATTTACGTTGATAAGGAAAATGGTGGAAAATCAGATGCCTTAAATGCAGGTATAAATGCGTCATCATATCCGCTATTTGCCTGCCTTGATGCAGATTCAAGATTAGAGAGAGATTCTTTGTTGAGGCTTGGAAATGAATTTATTAAGGATACTACAACAGTAGTAGCCGGAGGACTTGTAAGAATTGCAAATGGTGGTGTAATCAAAGATGGAATATTTGAATCTTACAATTTGCCTGAAAAAGCAATAGAAAGATTTCAGACTGTAGAATATTTCAGATCATTTTTAGCAGGAAGAACAAGCTGGGAAGTGACAAATTCAATGCTTATTGTTTCAGGGGCATTTGGTGTGTTCAAAAAACAGGTTGTAATAGATGTGGGTGGATATAAGACAGATACAATTGGTGAAGATATGGAGATTGTAGTCAGAATTCACGAATATATGCTAAGAAACAAGATTAAATATAAAGTCAAATTTGTGGAACAGGCAATTTGCTGGACACAGGGACCGATGAGCTTAAATGACGTAAGAACGCAGAGAAGACGTTGGCAGGTTGGTCTTATGGATACATTACTTCATTACAAGAAATTAATTTTTAATCCTAAATATAAATGGATAGGAATGATGGCAGTGCCATATAATTGGCTTTTTGAATTGTTAGGTGCTGTGGTAGAAGTTTTTGGATATTTTATTATTCCATTTTCACTTATCATGGGAGAACTTAACATATTCTTCTTTGTAATGTATTTTCTCATGGCATCAATGCTTGGAATTATGATTTCTTTTGGCGGACTTATATTGGAACAGTACACAAAAAGAGGCGTAATGTCAGCAAAACAATGCGTACAGCTTGCACTTTATGGTATTTTGGAAAATTTCGGATACCGTCAGGCTATTACAATTTTCAGAGTAGAAGGAATGATTAAATATAAAAAGCTTAAAAACAGATGGGGTTCAATAAAGCGTAAAACAGTAGGGGATTAATGGAAAGGATGGCATATGAAAAAAGTAATAATTTCCGTTATTTCAACATTGCTTGTACTGGCTTTTATGGTGCAAATGGGCTGGCTGCAGGTGATAGGAATTAACAGATTTTCATTTGAAAAAAGTGACAATACACAGAATAAATTAGATTTTGAATGTGCAAGTGAAAATAATATAAACTATAGCTTTAGAACACAGGGAGATTATTTTTATCATTACGAAGATAATGAATGGAAAAAGATATTTATTACAGGAGTAAATATAGGTGCTACTGAACCGGGACTTTTCCCGGGAGACTTGACAATATCATATGACACGTATTTAAGATGGTTTAAATATATAAAAGAGATGAATGCAAATGTAATACGTGTTTATACAGCACTTAGTCCTGATTTTTACAGAGCATTATATGATTACAATATTGATAATGATGATCCGTTATATCTGATTCAGGGTGTGTGGATGGACGAAGAAGATATTGAAACATATGGTGATGTTTATGCGGAAAATGAAAAAATAAAAACAGAATTTACAAAAGATGCGTTAAATATGGTGGATATAATTCATGGAAATATCACTTTGCCTGAACGTTCAGGATATGCTTCGGGCACATATACTGCTGATGTTTCAAGATGGCTTGCAGGATGGCTTATTGGTATAGAATGGGACCCTAAATTAGTCGAAAATACAAATGTTTCAAATCCGGATAACATAAACTATGACGGAGATTATTTGTACACACAGGGAGCCTCAACATTTGAAGCATTTCTTTGTGAGGTTGGAGATAAAGTAATTGAAAGAGAAACAAAAGAGTATAAATGGCAGGCACCTGTAGCTTTTTCAAACTGGGTTACAAATGACCCTCTTACTCATGAAGATGAGCCACATCCGGATGAAGATTCAGTAACAGTAAATTTTGAAAATGTAAAATATAAGAACACATTTTTATCTAAAATGTATCTTTCATATCATATTTATCCATATTATCCGGATTCTTTGAATTATCAGAGAGATTATTTGGCATACCGCGATGACAGTGGAAAAGTAAATACTTATGAAGCTTATTTAAAAGATTTAAAATCTGTACATTCGATGCCTATTTTAGTTGCTGAATTTGGTGTGCCTACTTCAAGAGGCATGGGGCATGAAAGTGTTATGGGATATAATCAGGGACAAATAGATGAAACAAAACAGGGTGATATTTTAATAGATTTATTTGACTCTATTTACAAATGTAATTATGCCGGAGGTCTGGTGTTTACATGGCAGGATGAATGGTTTAAAAGAACTTGGAATAATGTTAATTTTGACATTGCAGATGAAAGACCTTTCTGGTCAAATCCTCAGACAACAGAACAGTGCTTTGGTTTAATGACATTTGACCCGGGAACAGATAACTGCATAAGTTATGTTGATGGTGATGTATCAGAATGGGGTAATGATACTCCTATAGTTGAAAACAGCTTAGGGAAATTGTATATGAAGAGTGATGAAAAGTATGTATATTTTATGGTGGATACATCGGATTACAATTTCAATTCAGATACATTATATATACCGATAGATATAAAAAATAATCAGGGAAATGATAGTTATGCTGATGCAGGTATTACATTTGATAAGCAGGCTGATTTCGTGATTTCAATTAATGGGAAAGATAACAGCAGAATTGTTTGTGATCAGTATTATGATGCATTCACATATCAGTATGGAGTGCAATATGGAATGATTGATGTTACTGATGATTTGCAACAGAAAAATACAGGAAAATTTATTCCAATGAATATGTGTTATGGATATGAATTAGAAATTCCAACAACGAAAGAAAAAGTAGGCTTTAAATCATTTGAAACAGGAAAGCTTACCTATGGCAATGCAAATCCTACATCAGATGATTACCAGTCGTTAGCAGATTTTATTTATAAAGATGGAAAATTAGAGATAAAAATTCCGTGGCAGTTATTAAATGTCATGGACCCTTCATCAAAGAAAATAATGGATGATTTTTACACTGCACAAAGCATTACGCCAACAGATTTAAATGGCATAACAGTAGGACTTGGAAAATCAGGAAATATAGAATTGACGGGAAACTATGATTATCAGTCATGGACAACACCAACTTTCCACGAACGATTAAAACCGGCATACTATGTGCTTCAGAAAAATTTGAAAAAATATAATGACTAGGTGTTAAGTATATAAGCAAGAAAGGAAATATAATTAAAGTTATATTGATTATATGGTATTTGAATGAAAAAAATAGTATCAATAATGTTGATATTTGCAATGATGACAGTTACGGTTTCCTGCTCAAAAAATGATAATAAAAGTGAGAAAAATATAGTCCCTGATAAAGAAACAGCAATTGAAAATGTTGACACCAACGGCAACAACATAGAGTTTGTAGCGCAGGGAGACTATTTTTATCACAATGATAATAAGAAATGGAACAGAGTGATTCTTAAGGGTGTAAATATGGGACTAACTCTGGCTACTACTAATTTAAACAATCCGGATGTAAGTTATGAAACTTATATGGAATGGTTTGAACAGATAAGTGAAATGAATGCAAATACAGTGAAAGTATTTACAATAATGAATCCGGATTTTTATCAGGCATTTTACGATTACAACAAAAAAGCAGAAAGCCCGTTATATCTTATTCAGGGAATATGGTTTAATGAAGATTATCTGTACGATGTGGCAGATGCACTGGATGCTGATAACATAGTAGCAGATGCTTTTGAGAGAAATATAACTGAAACAATAGATATAATACATGGAAATAGTGATTATACTTCGTATGGAAATATTAAAAATGCAGTATATCATAATGATATATCAAAATATGTTGCAGGATATATTTTAGGACTTGAATGGCCGGCAGAATTTGTTCAGAATACAAATTCCCACACGGATAGGAAAGCGTATTTTGGAGAGTATTTGGAAAATACAAATGATGCTACACCATTTGAAAGTTTTCTATGTGAAATGGGAGACAAACTTATAAGTTACGAAACACAAAGCTATAAAATGCAGATACCTGTAGCGTTTCTTAACTGGCAGACAACAGATACACTAAAACATAGCAATGAGCCGTTTGAGGAAGAAGACAGCGTATCGGTTAACACTGAAAATATTAAGTCAAATGAATCATATAAAGCAGGTTTATTTGCAGCGCTTGACATATATCCGTATTATCCGGAATTTATGAATCATCAAAAAGAATATGTTGATTATAAAGATTCAAATGGACAAAGTAATCCGTATGAAGCTTATTTGATTGATTTGAAAAAAGAATATACAGTACCTGTTATGGTAGCTGAAGTGGGGCTTCCAACCTCAAGAGGAGTTGCTCATGAAAGTGTAGTAGGATACAATCAGGGCGGACTTACAGAAAAGCAGCAGGGAGAATATCTGACTAATCTATTGACTTCAATTTATAAATCAGGTTATGCCGGAAGTATGATTTTTTCATGGCAGGAAGAATGGTTTAAGCAAACATGGAACACAGTGAAATATGCACCTGAAAACCCTGAATGCCGCACACCAAATGTTATGTCGGCAGAGCAGGGCTATGGAATTGTGGCAGTAGAACCGGGAGAAAATCAGATATGTAAAATAGATGGAAAATTAGATGAATGGTCAGATAGTGAAAATATTATAGACTCTGATGAGTACAAATTATATTCAAAATATGATGAAGGTTATTTGTATTTGGCTGTGCAGTTAAAAAGCAAAACGGATGGAAAAATATATGTTCCTATCTCAACATTGGGTGTAGGAAGTCAGAAAGATAATACAAGAAATATTGCATTTGACAAAAATACAGACTTTGTATTAGAAATAGACGAAAATGGTGAAACAAGACTTCTTGCAGATTCGTATTACAGTACTTTTCATTATATTTACGGTTACAGTAAAGGCGTGTTTGATTTTGACAATGATTATTCAGTAAAAAATTCAGGTGAATATGTCCGTATCCAAATGTTTACAAGTAACGAAATGTATTTGCCTGATGACAATAAAACAATCGAACCTCAATTTTATGAGAGTGGACTATTGAAAGCAGGAATTACGGACCCTGACAGTGACAAATTTGATAACACTGCAGACTATTACACATCAGATAATGTAATGGAATTTAGAATTCCATGGTATCTGTTAAATGTAATGAACAGCACACAAGGAACTGTAATCGGCGATTTCTATAATGAAGGAAGCATTAATTTTACAGATGTACAAGAAATAAATATAGGTATTGGAAAAACAGGTGATAATATAGAATTAAAATCAATTCCATTTGAAGAAAAACAACAAAGTAGTTATCACACAAGACTGAAAAAGTCATATGAAATACTGAAAGAGTATTTGAAAAAGGTTAAATAATGCTATTGGAATAAATTATCGTTCGGTTGATACAGATGATGTCATATTAAATATATGCAGTTTTGTAATAGATTGTTTTGTTTATGCAATGTTTAATAAAATATGCATATATTTAAGTGAAAAACAAATTTTAAAACAAAAATAAATAGAATAGTTTAATAAAAAAGCATCTGCACAAATATTTATTATTAAAAAAAGAATATTGTGTAGATGTTTTTTTTTAATACAGATTAGTATGGATTAAACAAAAATTCAAATATAAAGAGTATTAAAATATACAAAATATACAATGCTTAATTGACACAAATAATATGAAATGTTAATATGAAAATGTAACTAGTATATATTATATAAAAATTTGAATACTGGTTTTAAAGGGGAGTGAAAAACATCTAATTATAATTCTTAACAAAAACTCCTAATAAAACTATAAAAGAATATTTGATAAAAATGAGCAACTGCAAAACTATACATATTTGCAAATGGAACACCATTAATTGCAAGAAGCATACCGGATTAAGGAGGTTGTTATGAAAAAAACGAGGAAAATAATAACATATACTTTAATAATGTTAAGCTTAATTATTTTATATTCAGGTAATACATACGCAGCAAAGAAAGTGAAAAACATACAGAGTTATGTATGGGTTAAAGATAAAATTGTTATAGGTAAGGGAAACAGAGCAAGCTTAAAACAATACGGATTTTATACTGTTTATAGTAAAAAAAATAAACTGGAAAGCAGCAATCCTAAAATAGCAACAGTCAACAAGTATGGGTTGGTAAAGGGCAAAAAAACAGGAACTGTGGTAATCACAAAATATAAAACTGATAAACAAGGAAGAAAAATCATTCTGAAAAAGTGTAAGGTTACAATAAAGAAAAAAATACCGATAGATGATAAATTTACTTATACAGTGAAAACTGATGAGACAGGGGCAGATTATATAAGTGATTTAAGATACATTGGATGTGAGACAGATGTTACAATTCCGGCTTATATTAACGGAATACCAGTAAAAAAATTAGATGATTCAGTATTTCTTACAAGCAAGAAATCCAAAGATAAGTTTAGTGGAATAAGTGTATCGGAAGATATTGAAAAATTATATATTGAGGATGGGATTACATGCGTACAGTGTATAGTATGGCCGTTGGAAAATATAAAAGAAATCAGATTACCGGAGACATTAGAAACATTAGATGGTTTAAAATTTGGAGGATGTGGAAAATTAAAAAAATTAAATTTTGAAGTTATATACAGATTTGGAATAATTCCTGACGGAATGTTTTCATCAGCATTAGATCTCGATAAGCCATTAGTTATTCCGGGAAATGTAAAAACAATAGGCAGATATGCGTTTGATGGAGCAGGAGTAAAAAAAGTAATATTAGAGGAAGGCGTAGAAATAATTGATCAGGGAGCATTTTCATCTTCTGATGTAACAAAGATAGAAATTCCTGAATCCATGAAAATTATAGGTGAATTGGCATTTCAGAACTGTAAATTAAAAACCGTAACTATTAAGTCAGGGGATATACGTGTTGGCACTACAGCTTTTGATAAAAATGTAAAAGTTATTTACAAATAAAAATAGTGATAAAAATACAAAATCCTATGTATAATTTATAAAAGATTGTGCATAGGATTTTTGCCAATTGTGAGAAGGTTAAATGCATATAATGTACGAAATAATCATAATGGCAAAATGGTATTTGACTATGAAAAAATTTATTAAGTGTGTAGCGGTAGCAATTATATTTACAGAAGCATTTTTTGTTGGTGTAGGAATAGGGGTGGTAAAAGACAGAATTATATCAAAGAAAAGCGTAACTGTAGCAAATGCAGGCGATTGGGGATTAGGATTTGGTGCTGAAGGAACAAAACCAACAGGAACGGAATCAGCAGATACTCTAAAAGAATATGATGCTTATTATATGGCGCAGAGTGATGAAAAAATATTGTATTTAACATTCGATTGTGGATACGAAAATGGAAATACTCCGGCGATATTAAAGGCATTGAAAAAACACAAAGTACCGGCAACTTTTTTTGTAGTAGGGCATTTCATAAATGAAAACGAAGATTTGATAAAACAAATGGTAAAAGAGGGCCATAACGTAGGAAATCATACATTTAATCATCCGAATGTTATAGGAATGTCAGAAGAACAATTTGGAAAAGAACTTTCAATGGTGTCTGATAAATTTAAAGAAATAACAGGAAAAGAGATGACTAAATTTTATAGGGCTCCTCAGGGAAAATTGAGTTTTGATAATTTGAAAATGGCACAGAAATTAGGATATAAAACATTTTTCTGGAGTCTTGCATATGTAGATTGGAATACGGATGCACAGCCTACTAAGGAAGAAGCATTTAGTAAACTATTGACAAGAGTACATCCCGGAGCAATTGTTCTTCTCCATAACACATCATCAACGAATGGAGAAATATTAGATGAATTACTAGAAAAATGGGAAGACATGGGATACAAATTTGGAAAGTTACAGGATATAAAGTAAATTAAAAGATAACAGAGGAGGAAACGACAATGAAAAAAAGATTTTTTATAATGTTGTTTTTATGTATGATGGTTCCGTGTATTCCTATAAATGCAGGAACAGGTACTAAATATGATAAAGAATATACAATTGAAAAAGGAAATATGAGATTTGAAGGCTCTATATTAGATAAAAAGAAAAGTTATAAGATTGTTACAGAAAATAAAAAAATCGTTAGTGCAACAAAAAGTAGTGAAAACGTGATTATAAAGGGAAAGAAAAAAGGAAGTACTTACATAACGATTTACGTTAAAAGGCAGGGAAAGTATAAAAAATATAATACAATAAAGGTTACGGTAAAAAATAAAATACCTATGAAAAGACAGTATAAATATATTATCTGCAACGAAAATGGAGATGAATATGTAAGTCTTGTTAAGTACAAATGTGATAATTCTAAAGTAAATATTCCTGAATTTATTGAAGGAAAAGTAGTGAAAAAAATAGAAAAGAACTGTTTTAGAATATTAGATGAGAAAACAAAGGTTAATCAATATATAACATCAGTAAATATAGGTAATGGAGTAGAAATAATAGGGAAAAGTGCATTTGGGAAATTGCATCAGTTAAAAGAAGTAACTTTACCAAATGGATTAAGAAAGATGGAAGATAGCGTTTTTATTGAGGATTCAAATTTGAAAAAAGTAAACAATATTGAGTTTATTTATAATTTGGGGTATGTTCCTCTATATACTTTTTGGAGATGTAGCAGTTTTTCACAAAGTATAATTATTCCGTCATACGTAAAAGAAATAGAAGATGGAGCTTTTTGCGGAACCGGAGTTAGTAATTTAGAAATAAAAGAAGGAACAGAAAAAATAGGATCACATGCTTTTGCCCAAATGAAATTAAATGTTGTGGTCTTACCTAAAAGTGTTAAAGAAATAGGAAGTGTGGCGTTTGCAGGTAATCCAATCGATACGGTAGTAATCAAATCTAAAGATACAAAATATGATGACATGACTTTTAGAAGCACAAAAATTGGTTTGCCAAATATATATGAAATATGGAAAATACCAACAGACTAATCGTTGTTCATAATGGAATAATGTGGTATATTTTAATAGCCGATAACCTAATGAAGGGACAATGTATATTTAGGAGGAGATATAATGAATAAACCAATATTGAACATAGTAATACCATGTTATAATGAGGAAGAGGTTTTACCAATTACAAGTAAACTTTTCTTAGATAAAATATATGAACTTATTAAAATTGGATATATTGATGATAAAAGCAGAGTGTTATTTGTAAATGATGGAAGTAAAGATAAGACTTGGGATATAATAAAGCAATTATCAAAGGAAGATGAACATTATCAGGGAATTTGCCAGAGCAGAAACAGGGGCCATCAGAATGCAGTATTGGCTGGAATGATGTATTCTATTGATAAGTGCGATATGATTATATCAATTGACTGCGATGGACAGGATGATATAAATGCAATGAATGAAATGATAGAAGAATATCAGAATGGTTGTGAGATTGTATATGGTGTCAGAAGTAAGAGAGATACAGATACAGTATTTAAGAGAGCAACTGCACAGGGATTTTATAAGTTCCTTAAATGGATGGGCGTAGAAACTGTATACAATCATGCTGATTACAGACTTGTATCGAATAGAGTTCTTAAAGAATTTAAGAATTTTAAAGAGGTAAATATTTTCTTAAGAGGAATGTTCCCATTAGTAGGGTTTAAAAGTACAAGTGTATTTTATGAAAGAAATGAAAGAATTGCAGGAGACAGTCATTATCCGTTATCAAAGATGTTGGCATTAGCGATTGATGGAATAACAAGTCTTTCAATTAAGCCAATCAGATTAATAACATCGCTTGGAATGTTCGTTTCAATAATAAGTTTTATTGGAGTAATATGGACGTTGATTGTACATTTCATAGGTAATGGCGTTGCAGGATGGGCAAGTATGACAAGCATAATATGTTTTTTAGGCGGTGTACAGCTTATAAGTGTGGGAATTCTTGGCGAATATATAGGAAAGATATATATGGAAGTTAAGGCAAGACCAAGATATATAATTAGTGAGACAACAGAAGAAGATAAATGATGAAATAACAACCTTTTTGTCTAAGGGAAGGAGAAAATGTAACAATATACAGATTCTCAACATAAATTCTCTATGACAGGAAGGTTGTTATAATTTTGTCACTATGATATAATTGTAGGCGATTTTATCGTGGATATTATTACTCAAATTTAGGAGAGTTATATGTTAAATAATGAAAAAATAAGCATAATGACAAAATTAGCATTATATGAACAGAAGAATGCTAAATCAGAGATAAAATATAGTAAATATTATAGAAGCGACTATTTGGCAATTAAGATGATTAAATCATTTGTTGCCGTAACGATTGCCTATGCACTGATGTTGGCTTTATGGCTTATGTTTAGTGCTGATGCATTTATTGGAAGATTAAAGACAACGAATTCATTTATGGCAGTAGTGATTTTAATTGTAATGTTTTATATTTTAATTACGGTTGTATATATGATATTTACATATATTTATTATTCAAAGAAATTTTCTGCCATTAGAGAGAATCTTAATAAATATAATGGAGAATTAAAAGTATTACATAAGATTCAGGAAGAAGAATATGACGCTATTATAAATAGCATGGAAGAGAGAGGTGAGGAATAGTGACAGGTTTTTTAGTTTTAAAGGATAAGATAGTAAATTTTTATAATGAACATGGAGCTTTGGTAAGACCTGTTATTAAGTTCTTAGTTACATTTGTTGCCTTTACTCTTATAAATAGTCATATAGGATATTTAGAGATACTAGATAACCGGCTTATGTTGTTAGTGGCAGCAATAGTACTTTCATTTGTACCATGGTCATTAATTGTAGTTGTATTTTCAGGTATGGTGATTGTTAATTTGTATGCTTTGACGTTAGAAATTGCAGCGGTAGTATTGGTATTAATGATAATAATGTTCTTATTATTTTTTAGATTTTCATCAAGAGATGGGATGTTTATATTACTTATACCTATAGCATTCTACCTGAGAGTTCCATATGTCATACCTATTGTGGCAGGATTAATGTGTTCGCCTGCATCAATAGTATCAGTATCATTTGGAACAATAGTTTATTATATTTTAAATGTAGTTGAAACAAATGAAACAGCGATAAGTAATATATCGTCCGATAAAGCTTCTACAGCAGGAATCGGAACAGTAGTTTCTATGATAACAGGAAATAAAGAAATGATATTAACTGTTGTTGTTTTTGCTATAGTATTATTAATTGTTTATGAGATTAGAAGAAAGTCAATTGACCACGCTTGGATGAAAGCAATATTAATAGGTGGAACAGTTGAATTTGTAGCGTTACTTGTAGGAAGTTTAATATTAAACACAAAAGTTTCAATATTATGGCTTGTTATAGGAACAGCCTTGTCATTGGTAATCGCAGTTATTTTACAATTCTTTGTATTTTCTGTGGATTATACAAGAGTTGAACATACACAGTTTGAAGATGATGAGTATTATTATTACGTAAAAGCAGTTCCTAAGCTTAATGTTGCGGAACCGGAGATGAATGTAAAACGTATTAATGCCCAAAGACAACACAATAAAAATAAAATTAAGAAAAAGAGCAATAAAAATTAACATTTGTACGTTAATGTAATGAGAGAGGAGTGATAAAATGAGCATATTAAAAGAATATTTAGGAATTTTTTCTGACAAATATTTGACAATGCCTAAGATTTATGCAAGTGATATTGTGGAAATATTTATTATTGCTGTTCTTGTATATTACATTATGATATGGTTCCAAAGAAGCAGGGCATGGACTTTGTTTAAGGGAATTATAGTTATTGTACTGTTTATGTTTGCGGCAGTACTGTTTAACCTTACGACCATATTATGGATAGCAGATAAGACGTTAAGTGTTGGAATTATAGCAATTATAATCATTTTCCAGCCTGAACTTAGAAAGGCATTAGAGGAATTAGGTAAGAAAAATGTCATTTCCAGATATTTTAAATTTGGAAGTAATACAGGCGGTGATAGATTTAGTGACAGATCAATTGAAGAAATTGTGAGAGCTACAGTCGACCTTGCTAAAGTAAAAACAGGAGCCTTAATTGTAATTGCAAAAGAGCAGGATTTGACTGAATACGAGGAAACAGGAATAAGACTTGATGCAGATATAAGCAGACAGTTGTTCATTAATATATTTGAAAAGAATACTCCGCTTCATGATGGAGCAGTAATTATTGATGGTGATAAAATCACAGCAGCTACTTGTTATCTGCCTTTGTCAAACAGCACATCTTTGAGTAAAGATTTAGGTACAAGACACAGAGCCGGAGTTGGTATCAGTGAAGTATCTGACAGTGTTGTTGTAATTGTATCTGAAGAAACAGGAAGTATTTCTATTGCAAGAGATGGAAAACTTATTCGATATGCAGATGCAGCAACTTTGAAAAATGAACTTAAAAAAGTTCAGGCGAAGGAAGAAGTAAAGAGCAAAAAGAAGAAAGGGTGGAGGCGCAATGAAGTCAGTGACGAAAAAACTGAGAGAATCAATAACAAATAATATTATGTTAAAAATTGCGGCTGTTTTTATCGCGGCACTTATATGGCTTGCCGTTGTAAACTTAAGTGACCCGACTAAAACAATAACAATATATGGAATCCCAATAAATTTGACAGATGAGGAAGCCATTACAGACCAGAATAAAGTATATAAAGTTGACCAGAGATTAACATTAAATGTTACTATAACCGGAAAGAGATCCGTAATTTCAGAGTTGAGTTCAGATGATTTTACGGCTGTTGCACCATTAGATGAAATTTCAGTTGCCAATTCAGTTCAGGTAGAAGTTTCAGCTAATAAGAAAAATGTAGAAAATAAGATTTCAATTGTTAATCAGTCAGTAAAGGCAGTTTCAGTAGATGTTGAAGATTTAGTGGACGAGCAGTATCCTGTGGAAGTAGAAATTACAGGAGAACTTGCAAAGGGATATTATTTAGGAGGGTATAGCAACTCAAGAAATAATATTATTGTAACGGCACCGGAATCAGTACAGCATAAGATTGACAAAGCAAAAGTTATTGTAGATGTTTCTAATGCAAGCCAGAGTTTTGAAGAAAAATATAAAATTAAATTATATGATGAAAATGGAAATACAATTAAAAACACTAATGTAACTAAGAACTATAATAAGACAAAAGTAAGTATTGAAGTATTAAAGGGAAATACAATTCCTGTAGATGTTGAATATAGTGGTAAACCGGCAAAGGGATATGAAGTTACAGGGGTAGAATTTGAACCACAAAAAGTTACGCTTGTTGGTAAGCACAGTCTGATAGATTCACTAGAATCAATCAAAGTTCCGAAAGAGGATATCTCTGTTGATGGAGCAAAAGATACGGTTAACGTCGAAGTAAATCTTAATAAGTATTTACCGGATGGTGTAAGTGTGTCAGATTCGGCAAATGCTATTGCAACAATAACAGTTAAAGTTGAAAAGTTGGAAACAAAAAAATTTCAAATAAACAAAAGTGACATATCATTACAGAATATTGAAAGCGGATATATTGCAGAAATTTCCAGTGACTCAATTAGTGTATCGCTTACAGGGCTTAAGTCTGAACTTGATAAAGTTACACCAGATGATATTAAAGCAGTTGTAAATTTAAAAGGTATTAATTCAAATAAAACAGTTGATGTTTCTTTGACGGTACCTAATAATACAACATTAAAGAACAAAGTGTCTGTAAAGGTAAAAGTTACGAAGAAGTAAATGGAGGACTTGATTATGAGTACTATATTAGTAACCGGAGGAGCAGGATTTATTGGAAGTCATACATGTGTTGAATTATTAAATTCAGGATATGATGTAGTTGTTTTAGATAATTTGTCTAACTCATCAGAAGAATCCTTAAGAAGAGTTCAGAAGATTACAGGAAAAAGCCTGAAATTTTATGAAGGAGATATTGCTGACAAAGAATTAGTAGGTAAGATTTTAGATGAAAATAAGATTTTTGCAGTAATTCATTTTGCAGGATTAAAGGCAGTAGGAGAATCTGTTGCAAAACCATTAGAATATTACAGAAATAATATTTCAGGTACATTAGATATGTGCGATGTGATGAGAAACAAAGGGGTAAAGAATATTGTATTCAGTTCATCAGCTACAGTATACGGTGACCCGGCTACAGTACCTATTACTGAAGATTTCCCACTTTCAGCAACAAATCCATACGGAAGAACAAAACTTATGCAGGAAGAAATCTTTAGAGATTTCTATGTCGCTGATAAAGAATGGAACATTCTTTTATTAAGATATTTCAATCCAATTGGAGCACATAAGAGTGGAGAAATTGGAGAGGATCCTAACGGAATTCCAAACAACCTTATGCCATACATTGCAAAGGTGGCAACAGGTCAGCTTCCAAAGGTAAACGTATTTGGCAATGATTATCCTACAAAAGATGGTACGGGCGTAAGAGATTATATTCATGTAGTTGATTTGGCAAAGGGACATGTAAAGGCAATTCAGAAATTAGAAAAATGTCCTGATATAGGTGTTAAGGCATATAATTTAGGAACAGGAATCGGATATAGTGTATTAGATGTTATTGAGAACTTCAGCAAGGCCTGTGGAAAACAGATTCCTTACGAAATAACAGAAAGAAGACCTGGAGATATTGCAGAATGTTATGCAAATGCATCCCTTGCAAAAGAAGAGTTAGGCTGGGAAGCAGAATATGGAATCAAGGAAATGTGTGAAGATACATGGAATTGGCAAAAGAAAAACCCTAATGGATATAAGGGAGTATAATATTGGAGAATACAAATGAGTTCAAAAAATAAAACAAAGCAGCAGAAGTTAAGGTCTTTATCAAGATTAAAGAAGGTCCTGATATTTTTTGAAGTACTGTTTGCAGTATGTGTTATTTTAATGGGCACGGTAATGTTTGTGCCAGCTGTAAAAGGAGCAATTGTTGAAGGACTTACAAAAACACCGGTAGGACAAAATATAATAAAATTGTTCGGAAGCAAATCTTATGATAAAAGTGTATTTGATGGTGATTTTAACAAGAATCAAGTAGAAACAAATAATCTTCAATACAATTATTCTGAAGAATATACTAATTTTATTTTATTTGGAATTGATTCACGAACAAGTCAGTTTGATGAGGGTACAAACAGTGATTCAATGGTAATTGTAAGTGTTCACAATACTACAGGTGAAGTAAAGATGGTGTCTATTTATAGAGATACATTTTTGAGAATATATAATAGCGATGGAACATATAAATATTTCAAAGTAAATTCAGCATATTCAGTTGGTGGTGCTGAAGGAGCTATTAATACTTTAAATAAAAATTTGGATTTACAGCTTACAGATTACGTTACTGTTAATTTTGCTGGTGTAGCAAAGATAATAGATACTCTTGGTGGAATTAAAGTTAATCTTACAGATGATGAGGTTAATCAGCTTAATCATCATATGAAGAGTACAATCAGTACTACAGGAGAATATGCAAAGCCTATAGCCAAAAGTGGAAAGAACATAAAGCTGAATGGTATTCAGGCCACTACATATTGTAGAATCCGTAAGGCAACATTTTATGATCCGGACACTGGTAAAGCCATAAGGGATGACTTTGGAAGAGCTGCACGTCAGCGTTCTGTTATTATGAAATTAGTAGACAGAGCTAAAAAAGCAAGTGTAAGTGAACTTCAGCAGATGATAAACACTGTTTTAGATGGAAATACAAAGAAAGAAAAGATAATTTCTACAAGTTTTGATTTTGATCAGATAGTAGGAATGTTACCAATCATTTTTGATTTTTCATTGAGTGGAAGTGAAGGATTCCCATCAGAACTTACAACAGGAACAATAGATAATACAAGTTATGTTTTACCGCAGGGGTTAAGCCAGAATGTAACAGCATTGCATGAATTCCTTTATGGAGAAGAAAATTATCAGCCAACTTCAACTGTTGAAGAAATAGACAGTAGTATTGTCAGCCAGACAGGTGTTTCTTCAAGTTCTACAGGTTATAATCCTACAGAGATGGGTGGAACAAGTACAGATGAAGAGGAATCGCAGACAGAAGAGTATTATGATTACGATGATGGTGGCGATACAGAATTTCATTAAAGAAATATAAAAAATAGCTGAGAAGTATTTTAGAGAGCAAATGTGTAACTATTTACTTTTCGGCTATTTTTATGAGCAAGCCCATGTGGCTTAGACTTTTAGACTTTGGTATCAAAAATTGCTGTGATTTCAAAACTTTTTAACAAAGGGAACACAAAAACATCACAAATTAAAACTAAACTGTTACTTGTAATAAAGATAGACGTTACAAAGAATGTGTACAGAAAGGGGAAAGCAATATGTACGATGAAGAAAATAATGTTAACAGCAACCAGACAGAGGAAACTGTAAACGATAATCAAAATAGTAACAATGAAACAAATGGTAACGTAAACGGAAATAGTGAACAAAGTGGCTCATATTATAATAGTGGCAACACAAACAACAATGGTCAGGGTTCATATTACAATAGTGGAAATAATTCATATTATAATCAGAGTAATAATTCGAACAACGGATATGATAATTCAAATTCAGGATATAACAATTACAATAATGGTTATAATAACTATAATGATAACAACAAAAAGCCAAAAAAGAATAAGACTGCAATTTTAATTTCATGTATAGCAGGTGTGGTTGTTGTTTTAGCTGTAGGAGTTTCGTTAATAACAAGTTCTATTGCTGGAAAAGGTAATAATACAAATAACATTTTATCATCAGATAACAGCAGCAAAAAGACAACAACAGCAGATAATAAAGATATTCCTAGTGTCGGCTCAACAGATGTTATTGAAGATACAAATTCAGGCTCAGATGGAAAAGTTGTAATAACAGATGTATCTGATGTTGTTTCAGACGTTATGAATTCAGTTGTAGCTATTACAAATACTACATTAGTTCAATCAAATTATTATGATAATTTTAGTTATTTCTATGGTTATGGTTTTGGAAATAATGATGGAAATAACAATGGACAGTCATATGAAGAACAGTCAGCAGGTTCAGGAATTATCGTAGAACAGACAGACACAGAATTGCTTGTAGTTACAAATAACCACGTAGTAGAGGGCGCAGATTCATTATCAATTCAGTTTGTAGATGGTGAATCAGTTGAAGGTAGTGTAAAAGGTACAGATACAAAGGCAGATGTTGCTGTAGTAGCAATTAAATTATCAGATATTAAGGAATCAACTTTAAAAACAATTAAGAAAGCAACACTTGGGAATTCAGATGAAGTAACAGTAGGTGAAGGTGTAATTGCAATTGGTAATGCATTAGGATATGGTCAGTCAGTTACATCAGGAATTATTAGTGCAAAAGATAGAGAAGTAACATTTGATAATAACAATACAATGAAATTACTTCAGACAGATGCGGCAATTAATGGTGGTAACAGTGGTGGAGCTTTAATTAATGCAAAAGGTGAAGTAATCGGAATTAACGTAGCTAAATATTCATCAAGTTCTACATCTTCATCAGCAAGCGTAGAAGGAATGGGATTTGCAATTCCAATTTCATCAGTAACAGATATTATTAATAATTTGGAACAGAGAGAAACAAGATCAAAGGTTTCATCAGATGAAAAAGGATATCTTGGAATCCAGGGATATAGTGTAACATCGGATGCAGTAGAACAGTATTCAATGCCGGAAGGTGTTTATGTATACGCAGTAACAGACGGTGCGGCAGCAGCAAAAGCCGGAATCGTAGCAACAGATGTAATCGTAGGATTTGACGGTCAGACAGTAAATTCAATGGATGATTTACAGAGTATATTGGAATACTATAAAGCTGGAGAAACAGTTACTGTAAAAGTCGCATACAGAGACGGAAGAGATTATAAAGAAAAAGATGTAAGCTTAACATTAAGTTCTTCAAGCGAAGCAGGAGCAAATGAACAGACAACAAAATAATATATAGACTATAAAGAGTGAATAAGAAGCCTATAGATTTGTTTTAAAACAATTCTATGGGCTTTTTGGTGTCGTTTATTCAAAGAAATTGCCATAGCATATGGTTTTGTGATAATATGTTACAAGATTTAAAAGAATCAGATATATAATGCCTGAGTCAAAAGGGCTAACCCCACATGAACTTGCTCATAAGTGGGTGAAAGACCTTAGGACCCGCGCCAATATGAGCAAAAAGCGGGAAGACTATCCCACGATATGCGAATGTTGGGTAGAATCAAAGTTGGGGTGCCCCTGAAATTATATAAAGTACTATGGTGATAACTGAAAGGAAAACAGCATGGATAAAGAATTTGAAACAAAAGAAGATATGAATATAAAAGAAAACAAAGAAATCATTAATGATAAAGAAACGACAGATGAATCATTAGACAATACTAATGAAACAAAAAAAGACTATATAAAAAAAGAAGACACAACTTCAACAGACAAAGATGATAATGAAGATGAATATGAAAAAATTTGTTATGTCTGCAGAAGACCTGAGAGCCGTGCAGGAAAGATGGTATCAATGCCGGGAAACATATATGTATGTACAGATTGTTTGCAGAGAAGTTTTGATACAATGAATGATGGATTAGCAGGATTCCCGGGATTTGGCGGATTAAATGGGATGAATGTGAACATAAGTGAAGAGGATTTGGAAAAATTATTAAAAATGCCTAATGTAAGAATGGTTACAAGTGATGATTTTAATAGAGAAATTCCAAAAAATCAGAAATTAAAGAAAAAGAAAAAAACAGAAGAAAAAGAAGTTAAGACTATAGATTTGGCAAATTTGCCTGCTCCACATAAAATTAAAGAGCAGTTAGACGAATATGTGGTAGGTCAGGACTATGCTAAAAAAGTAATGTCAGTAGGTGTTTATAATCACTATAAGAGAGTTGCTAACACGATACAGGATGATGTTGAAATTGAAAAGTCAAACATGCTTATGATAGGACCTACAGGTTGTGGTAAAACATTTCTTGTAAAGACATTGGCAAAAATATTAGATGTGCCTTTGGCAATCGCAGATGCAACATCATTAACTGAGGCAGGATATATTGGTGATGATATAGAAAGTGTACTTTCTAAATTGTTGGCAGCAGCAGATAATGATGTAGAAAGAGCTGAGACAGGAATTGTATTTATTGATGAAATTGACAAATTAGCAAAGAAACAGAATTCAACAAATAGAGATGTAAGCGGAGAATCTGTTCAGCAGGGATTGTTAAAATTGCTAGAAGGCAGTGAAGTTGAGGTGCCGGTTGGAGCAACAAGTAAAAATGCAATGGTGCCTTTAGCAACAGTAAACACAAAGAATATATTATTTATATGTGGCGGTGCATTTCCGGGATTGGAAGATATTATTAAGGAACGTCTTAACAAGCAGGCAACAATAGGTTTTATGTCTGATTTGAAAGACAAATATGATAAAGATGCTAAAATATTATCTAAAGTAATAAATGAAGATTTGAGAAAATTTGGTATGATACCGGAATTCATTGGACGTCTTCCAATAATATTTACATTGGAAGGTTTGACAGAAGAAATGCTTGTAAAAATACTTACAGAGCCAAAAAATGCTATAATTAAACAGTACAAAAAGTTGCTGGCTATAGATGAAGTAGATTTAAGATTTACAGAAGATGCATTAAAAGAAATAGCTGCAAGAGCGATAAATAAAAATACAGGAGCAAGAGCTTTGCGGTCTATTATTGAGGACTTCATGCTAGACATTATGTACGAAATTCCAAAAGATGATAATATTGGAACAGTTACTGTGACAAAGGAATGCATAGAAAAGAAAGGTGCTCCTATAATCAGATTCAGAGGACAGGAATTACTTGAACAAAATGATTAGATTTTAGTCTGACTAATGATAAAGTCGTTTTATTAACGAACGAATTACCTAAATGATAAATTTATAGGCATAATATTAAAATGATTTATTTTATTAAGTTTATTTTAATAATTATGCAATAAAAATAAATGTTTGATAGTTTATTATATGATGGGTAGGATTGTGAGAGTGTAAATTTAGAACAATCTGCAACCCATATGTTAATATAAGCAAAACATAGGGACATGAGAGGAAAACGGTAGGAGATGTTATTGTGAAAAATATATATTCTGTTTTTAAAAACATAATAAATGGTCAGGATAGCTTAGAATGGGCGTTAGATTTAAATGATGATGATTTAAATGACAAAGAAAATGAAAGAAAAGAAGAAGTATTTAAAGTAATTAAATCAGACATAGAAAAACTTCCTAACAGGGGAATAAAAGGGAAACCATTAGTTTCCATAATAATTGTCAATAGAGAAACTGAAAAACTTGAAGAACTAATAGAATCTTTGCAAAAATGCAAATTTTATGACAATTATGAAATTATTATCGTTGATGCATTATCAGATGGACATTTGACAGAATGTGTTGAAAAATGGAAAAAGAAAATGGCCCTAACAGTTGTTAATAATAAAAAGAAAATAACAACTTCTATGATGAATAATGCCGGCGTAAAGAAAGCAAAGGGTGAATACTTTGTATTTCTTGATAATAATGTAATTGTTTCAGACAGATGGCTAGATGAATTGCTATATGCTTATCAGAATTTACCGCAGGCAGGTATTGTGTCGGGAAGATTAATATATCCTGCAATGCCAAAAGATAATAAAAATAGTGGCAATAGTTTCTGTATTCAAAGTACAGGAATAGAAATTAAAGGCTCAATTTTTGAAGATGCATATTTTATGCAACCATTTGATGTGGATAATAAAAAAGAAATATGTGAAGCGGATAAAGAAATAAAAGAGAGAGCAGCAGTGTCAGGGGCGATGATGTTAGTGAGCAGAGAAGTGTTCAATGAAATCGGACCTTTTGACAGAAAATATAATTTAGGCTACGAAAGTACAGATTTATGCCTTCATGGATTTTACAAAGGGTATAAGAATTATTATATTCCTACATCTAATGCTTTTTTCTGTGATACGGAAAATAAGTTGTATGATGATGAAACAAAGGACTTAAAGCGTATAAGAAAGAATGTAAAGGTATTTAAATGCGTATGGCAGAGCTATTTGCTAAGACAGGTTATTAAGGATAAAATAGAAGAAAATAATATTTTTACAAAAAATCCATTAAAGATTACAATAATAGAACCTGAAAATGATGAAAAGTGTAGAGATTTAGGCGAATCATTAAGTGATAAAGGTTATGATGTAGAATATTTAGAAGCAGAGAAATTACCTCATGCAGTAGGAATCTATACTGATGTCATTGTAGATGGAACAAATAATACAGAGAGCTCTGATTATACAGATACAAGAGATAGTGTTATAATAGTTCCTATAGAAAAATTTGATAAATTAGATGTTGATAAATTTAAGGATTTAGTATATGAAATTAATGATTATGTTGATCCAAAGGGAATAGACATATGTGGATCAATGCCAAATACAGAAGCGATTTATAATTGGGGAGATTATCATTATGCATTAGCACTTGCTAAATCTTTAGAGAAACTCGGTTATCATTGCACTGTTAAGACAAGAGATGAATGGTATGAGAGAAGTCGTAATGCGTATTCAATTGTTCTTAGAGGAAAATATGCATGCTATCCTAAGATAGAACAGAAGTATTCAATTATGTGGAATATTTCACACCCTGACAGAGTAAAAGTAGAAGAGTATAATTGTTTTGATATGGTTTATGCAGCTTCTGATGTAATTGAAAAACAGTTAAAGGAAAAAATAAAAGTTCCGGTAAAAACACTTATGCAGTGTACTGATCCGGAAGTTATGACTAATGTTAATGAAGAGGCAGAAAAGAAATACGAGCTTTTATTTGTTGGAAATTCAAGAAATGTATTTAGAACAATACTTAAAGATTTACTTCCTACAGAACATAAACTTACAGTTTATGGAGATGGATGGGATGAATTTCCTGTTAAAGATTATGTAGAAGCGAAGTATATGCCTAATGAGCAGGTTGGACAGGCTTATCACGATGCAAAAATATTATTAAATGACCATTGGGATGACATGAAGGATAATGGTATAATATCTAATCGTATATTTGATGCATTGGCAGCAGGGGCATTTATAATTAGTGATGATATGCCACAACTTCATAAATACTTTGAAGGTTGTCTGGTGACTTATAGAGACAGGGAAGATTTGAAAAATAAGATTGATTATTATTTGACTCATGAAGATGAGAGAAAAGAAATTGTAGGGAAAGGTAAAAAGATTGTATTAAGAAATCATACATTTGATGCGAGAGCAAAAGAAATCAGTTATGATTTGGAAAATAAAAAGGAGTAGGATTTTGAGTAAAATAGCAATAGCCGGAACAGGATATGTAGGATTATCAAATGCAGTTTTGTTAGCACAACATAATGACGTAGTGGCTGTAGATGTGATTGAAGAAAAAGTTAATATGATTAATAATAAGAAATCACCTATTGTAGATAAAGAAATTCAGGAATTCCTTACAGAAAAGAAATTAAATTTAAAAGCTACACTAGATGGTGAAAACGCTTATAAAGATGCTGAATTTGTCATTGTGTCAACACCTACAAATTATGACCCGGATAAAAATTATTTTGATACTTCATCAGTTGAACAGGTAATTGAACTCGTTCTTAAAGTAAATAAAGATGCTATAATTGTAATTAAATCAACAGTGCCTGTAGGATATACAGAGAGTGTCAGAAAAAAATATGATACGGAAAATATAATTTTTTCACCGGAATTTTTGCGTGAAGGAAGAGCATTATATGACAATTTGTATCCTTCAAGAATAATAGTTGGTGCACCTGATGATAATGAAAAAATAAAACAAGCTGCACACACATTTGCAAAACTTCTTGTGGAAGGAGCATTAAAGGAAAATATAGACGTTTTGTTTACAAAACCTACAGAAGCAGAGGCTGTTAAATTATTTGCTAACACATATTTAGCACTTAGAGTATCATTCTTTAATGAACTTGATACTTATGCTGAGGTTAGGGGACTTGACACAAAACAAATTATAGAGGGAATCGGACTTGACCCAAGAATCGGAAATTATTATAACAATCCGTCATTTGGATATGGTGGATATTGTCTGCCAAAAGATACAAAACAGCTTTTGGCAAATTATGAGAATGTCCCTAATAACATTATTGGAGCAATAGTAGAAGCAAATAACACAAGGAAAGATTTTATTGCAGAACAAATACTTAAAAAAGCAGGATTTCCACAGAACCAGAATGGCGTTGTAGGAATTTACAGGTTGACAATGAAGGCAAATTCTGATAATTTCAGACAGTCATCTATTCAAGGTGTTATGAAACGAATAAAGGCAAAAGGACTTAAAGTCGTTATATATGAACCTACGCTAAAAGAAGAAACATTCTTTAACAGTGAGGTAATAAAAGACGTTAATGAATTTAAAGAAAAATGTGACGTTATAGTTGCAAATAGATTTAATAATGATCTTGAGGATGTTTTAGATAAGGTTTATACAAGAGATTTGTATTTCAGAGATTAAGTGGTAGTATTTAAATTAAAGGAGAAAGATGCATGAAGAAATTGGTAATTATTCCTGCATATAATGAAAAGGACAGTATTGTAAATACTGTAAAAGATATTAAAGACAATGCACAGGGTTTTGATTATATTGTTGTAAATGATTGCTCAACAGATAATACTTATGATGTATGTGTAGAGAATGGATTAAAGGTAATTAATCTTCCATTGAATTTGGGAATTGGTGGAGCTGTACAGACCGGATATTTATATGCGTTTCAGAATGGATATGATATAGCAGTACAGTTTGATGGAGATGGACAACATGATGCAGCATACCTAAATGAGATGGCAGATTATCTTGTGAAAAATGAATGTGATATGGTAATCGGTTCAAGATTTATTGAAAAAGAAGGATTTCAGTCATCGTTTATCAGAAGAGTAGGAATAAAATATTTCACATTTTTAATTCATTTGCTTACAGGAAAGACAATAACAGACCCTACTTCAGGTATGAGAATGTGTAACAGAAGAACAATTGAAATGTTTGCCAAAGAATATCCTATAGATTATCCGGAACCGGAAAGTACGGTTCGTCTTATAAGACATAAGAGAAAGATTGAAGAAGTTCCGGTAATTATGAGAGAGAGAGCAGAAGGCGTTTCATCACTTTCATCAGTTAGACATTCGGTATACTATATGATAAAAGTATCCATAGCAATTTTGGTTGAGAAGTGGAGGTAGAATATGACAATTCGTTTACAGATTGTAATGACAGTAGTATTTTTATTGTTGTTTTGCATTATATATAATATGGTCAGAAAGAGAAAACTTGATTTAAAATTATCATTGCCATGGTTTATTGTGTTAATAGGACTTATAATTTTAGTCTGGATTCCTGATGCAATAGCAAAAATATCAGATTTAATGGGAGTATATTCTCCTGTAAATATGATTTTCTTATGTGGATTTGTATTTGCATTAATTTTAATATTTGTACTTACAACAACAGTTTCAAGATTAGCTGTTCGAGTAAGAAAGTTAACACAGATGGTAGGAATATTAAATAAAAAATTAGATTCAATAGAAAAAAATGAATTAAAATAATAAATAAAATTAATCACAATAAAAAGAATTCGTGTTGGTATATGCTGATGTGAATTCTTTTTTTCTTTCCGCCAAGTGTGAAAGAAGAAATTGTTTCTTGCCAGGCATGGGAAATCAAAGTTTATAACCGAACGGTGAGTGTGGTCACTATCTGATATTTTTTTATTGAGCAAAAATAAAAAATAGCTTTTGTGAAATATACAATAGATTGAATTTTAAAGAGAAAATAATCATATACTTTATAAAATAATATTGGAGAGGAAGATGACCAAAGCCATTAGGCAATGGCATCAGAAAATATGATGAGTGAATGTGCGGAAAGAATTATATCGGAAGATTATGCTGATTTTATAATAGAGATTGGATTTAGGGAAAATGAAGCACGGCAGGAATATAAAGATTTGTGCATACAGGATATAGGGTATAAATTTTCCGCCATATATTATCCATTATCTGAAATAAATCCGATAAGTGTGGGTGAGGATACATATATTGCAATTCCCAAACTTTTTGGACTTATGGATACGTCTGCAGTCGAAGCAACGGGAGCATTGCGACTGCAAAGAGTAAGAGGCACATCTTTAACAGGAAATGGTGTAATAGTTGGTTTTATAGATACCGGAATTGATTATACAAATGACATATTTAAAAATGTTACGGGTAGGACGAGAATTTTATCTATATGGGATCAAAGTGATCAGAGTGGAACTCACCCGCAAGGAATAGAATTTGGGAGTGAGTATACAAGGGAAGATATTGACAGGGCATTGCAAAGTGAAAATCCGTATTCGATTGTTCCAACTAAAGATACACAGGGGCACGGAACATTTATGGCAGGAGTGGCATGTGGAAGTGAGGATGTGGAAAATAATTTTATTGGTGCAGCAAATGAAAGTCAGATTGCGGTTGTAAAATTAAAAAAGGCAAAGAAATATCTTAGGGATTTCTATCTCATAGAGGAAAATGTTCAGGATGTATATCAGGAAAATGATATTATGCAGGCAGTGACATATTTGAGAAATCTGTCAAGAAGAGAAAGCAAACCACTTGTTTTGGTTTTAGGTTTAGGTACAGGAAGTGGTCAAAGGTCCGGAGGTTCAGCTTTATCCCAACAATTAAATGATTTGGGTGAAATGATTGGATGTTGCGTAGTTACTTGCGCAGGAAATGAAGGAAATGCAAGACTTCATTATAAAGGCAGCGTGTTAAATAAAGAATATGAAGATGTAGAACTTAGGGTGGGCGAAGGAACAAATGGATTTACAATGGAACTTTGGGGAAATTCACCGGATATAATATCGGTTGCTTTTATTTCGCCTTCGGGAGAAATGATATCAAGGATTCCGGCAAGAGTAGGGCAAAGTGATACGGTAGAATTTTTGCTTGAAAAAAGTAAAATAGATATCAGTTATAGTCTTGTTGAAGCAGGCGGTGGTGTTGAACTAATATTTATGAGATTTATAGACCCTACGCCCGGAGTGTGGATAATCAGGGTATATGGAAATAATATATTAGAAGGTGATTACAATATCTGGCTTCCCATAAAGCAATTTATAGACAAAGAAACATATTTCTTAAAACCAAATCCTGATATAACTTTGACAGTTCCTTCGACAACTCAGGCTACAATAACGGTAGCGGCATATGATAATATGACAAATGCGTTATTTACAGATTCAAGCAGAGGTTTTACCAGAACAAATGAAATTAAGCCGGATATTACTGCGCCTGGTGTAAATGTCTATGGACCCGGAATAAACAATAATTATGTGCGAAAGTCAGGAACATCGGTTGCAGCAGCTTTAGTTGCAGGAAACTGTGCACAACTTATGCAGTGGGGAATAGTGGAAAAAAATGAAACTCAAATGAAAACAAATTATATAAAAAACTTTTTAATAAGAGGGGCAATAAGGGATAGAAACATAGTTTATCCATCTAAAGAATGGGGATATGGTAAAGTAAATGTATATGAAGCCTTTAGCATACTTAGAAATAAATAATAAAGTGTACTAATTCTCATCACCCATAGAATAAAGTGTACTAACTGTTCTCTCCCATTGATTTTTTTATAAATATATATTAAAATAAAGCAGTTAAAGACATAGCACATTGTGCCAGAATTTACATTAGTGAAGGAGAGAACGATGAAATTATCAAAATTAGTTGGCGACAGATTTAAAGAAAGACCTGCAAATTGTCAGATTGACAGTCATGCACTTATGGTTAGAGGAGGCTATATTAAAAATGTAGCAAATGGAATTTATTCACAGTTTCCGCCGATGAAGAGAATTTCACAGAAAATAGAAGCAATTATCAGAGACGAAATGGATAAGATTGATGGACAGGAAGTTTTATTCCCTGTTGCATTACCGGGTAGTCTTTGGGAAGAATCAGGAAGATATGAAAGTGTAGGTTCAGAACTCTTAAGATTTACAGACAGAACAGGAAGTAAGATGGTTCTTGGAATGACACACGAAGAAGCATCAGTTCAGTTAGTAAGAGAATACGCTAACAGTTATGCAAAATATCCATTTATGATTTATCAGATACAGACAAAATTCCGTGATGAGGCAAGACCTAGAGCAGGACTTATCCGTGTACGTGAATTTACAATGAAAGATGCATATTCATTTCATACATCACAGGAGGATTTGGAACAGTACTATCACAAGTGCTATGATGCATACTGCAGAATTTTTGCAAGATGCGGAATTCCTGAAGTAGCAGTTGTAAAATCTGATTCAGGTATGATGGGTGGAAATATTTCTCATGAATATATGCTTCTTACACCGGCAGGGGAAGATTCAATAGCAATTTGTCCTGAATGTGGATACAGTGCAAATGTAGAAGCAGCAGAATCAATTGTAGAAAATGAAAACAAACTTCCAAAAGAAGAATTGAAGGAAGTTCCAACACCTCATGCAGGAACAATAGAAGAACTTTGTGATTTCTTAAAAATACCTGCAGAAAATACTGCAAAGGCTGTTGTATATCAGAGAAATGAAGATGACACATTTGTTGTTGCGTTTATAAGAGGAGATTTAGATATAAATGAAGCTAAACTTACAAAGGTAGTAGGTTGTGACATTCATCCGGCTGATATTGTTGATGACAGTGTATTAACAGCAGGATTTATCGGACCTGTTGGTATTTCTGATAAAGTAACTGTGTTCTTTGACAGTTCATTAAAAGGAATTGATTATCTTGTAACAGGTGCTAATAAAGTTGACACTCATTATACAGGATTTAATGTTGAAAGAGACTGTGGAGATGTTGAATATTATGATTTGGCAAAAATTGCCGAAGGTGGAATCTGCCCACAGTGTGGAAAGAAAACAATTACAATTTCAAGAGGAATTGAAGTTGGTAATATATTCCAGTTAGGAACAAAGTATTCAAAGGCTATGAACTTTACATATACTGATGAAAATGGAGAAACACAGTATCCTATCATGGGATGCTATGGTATTGGTGTAGGTCGTATGGCAGCTTCAATTTGCGAAGTAAGACATGATGACTTCGGACCAATCTGGCCAATTACAATTGCTCCATGGCAGGTACACATTTGTTGCTTAAGAAGTGATGATGAAGAATGTAAGGCTTATGCAGATAATTTATATGAAACACTTCAGAATAAAGGCATTGAAGTAATATATGATGACAGAAAAGCAAGACCGGGAGCTATGTTCGCAGATGCTGACTTACTTGGAGTGCCTGTACGTGTTGTAGTAAGTCCAAGAAATATGGGAGAAGGTGTTGTAGAAATCTCAACAAGAGATAAGAGCATTCAGCAGAAGACACCTACAGATGATGCAGTAACAGAAGTTGAAAACATTATTGCACAGTTAAAAGAACAGATTTATTCACATGTAAAATAGCATTGAGAAATGTAACTTGATTGTTAGTAATTAAAAAGGTTAGAATGATGTATAACATCATTTTAACCTTTTTTTATATTATAGCTACTATGCTACATTTTACTTTTTTTATTGTGAATTAATATAGTTGATGATACAATAAATTTAAAATAAATGATAAATTGTATTGTGAAAAACATTAATAAATGACTTAATCTCTGAACAGAACCAGATTGATGTATCAGATAGAATCTGACATTTCAATATGATGTTGTTTGGGGATTTTTTTACAGGAGAATGTAATGAAATTCTAATGGTTGAGGAAGGAACAATGATGAATTTTAAAGAAAAATGTGAGCTGTTGACATATCTACAAGAAAAATCATACGTGGAAGATTTTGATGAAAAAGATTATAGTATATTAAGTGAATTATCTTATGATGAAGATGCCTATATTAGAGCTGTTGTTGCAGAAACTCTAGTAGAGTCTAGTGATGAAAAAGGCGAACAGATATTGTTACGATTAACTAAAGACCATGATTGGCTGGTAAGGACAGATGCATGTGATTCATTGTGCATAAGTGAATCTGTTGATACATATAATCTGTTAAAAGAAATTGCAAAGAAAGATACAAGTGGTTTGGTGCGGGGATATGCAATATTGTCATTAGAAAATATTGCAAATAGAATTAATAGGGAAAATGAGTTGATTGAATTTTTGGAAGAAAGGATAATAAAGGAAAAAGTTCAGTTTACAAGAATAAATACATATACTGCTTTATATAAATTGGGACGAGAGAAATATTTGAAAAATTTATTATCTATGTTTAATTCAAAAAAATATGAGAATAGACATTCGGTAGTTGAAAGTTTACATGAAATTTTTGATGATAGCAATAAAAATGAGATTATTACAGCCTTATTAGAGCATAAGAAAGTTGAAACAGCGGGGTCAGTAATTTATAGAATTAATGATATAATTGAGGAAATATTCTTAATTGATTTAAAGGAAAAGTCAGATGAGAAAGGCATTGATGAGAAAGATTTTTGTAGATTGAAAGAGATTTCAGTCGAGGGAAGTTGTAATAATAGAGGTTTCGCTGCTAGAGTATTAGTTAATTCGAATTTGAAAGAAGGAGAAAAAATATTGCAACGATTAGCTCATGATAATGATCTATTTGTGAGAATGGAAGCATGTGATTCATTATGTAATGGTAAATCCTTAAAAACCTATAAATTACTAAAGAATATAGGAGAAAAAGATACAAGTGGTTTGGTACGAGGATATGCAATAGCATCATTGGGAGATGTAGCGATTGAGATAAATCAGCAGCATGATTTAATTGAATTTTTGAAACGTAGATTGTTAAATGAAAAAGTTGAGTTTGCGAGAATATATATATTTAGTGTTTTATATAGTTTAGGTATAGAAGAATATTTAGCGAATTTATTATCAATGTTAAATTCAAAAAGATATCAAAACAGACAGACAGTAGTTGAAAACTTAAGTGAAATTGTAAATGATAGTAATAAAGAAGTGATACGTACAACATTAATTGAACATAAGAAAATTGAGACTAAATGTTCAGTTATTTCTGAAATTAATGAAGTACTTGAACAGATAGAAAGAGATTGGGATGAATAAAACAAGAAGTTATTATTTGGCAACGGTAATCTGTTTTGGTGGTCTTTTCCTGAAAATTTTGAAATTCCATAGCATAAATATAAAAGAATAATGAACTAAAAAAGGATTGATTCTATAATTTATATAGGTCCAATCCTTTTTTGTTATACAATTATCTTCTTCTGGCATATTTGCCTTTTTTCTTATTAGGATTAATCTTCTTTTGTTTTTTCTGAGTACATTCGCCAAAGAAATAAATAATTTTTCGCCCATTTTCTTTATAGTGTTCCTTCACGAACAAAAAGTATATGAAGAAAATTACTCCAATTATCATTATGTTAGGATTCTTATTCATAAACCAAAACATTAGCAATAAAGATACAATGGACAAAATAACAACAATATTAAAAATTGCTGACATAAAAGTAAAACCTTTTATAAAACATAAACCATCCTTTTCGATAATCTTACCAGTGAAAACATTGTTGATTGATGTAATAAAATCCTTTTGTTCATTGCCACTTATGTAATAAGTGCATAATTTTTTCTTTTCTTCATCATAAGAAACATGAACACCTGGTTCTTTACCTTCAAATGTCTCAATAGACCAATATCCGAAAGGCTCTTCGTCATTATAATGTTCTGCTTTTTTTAGTCGGTTTACCAAAGTGTTTAAGGGCATATTAGCCTCGAGATTTACGTATCGCATAAAATCACCTCATATCATTTAGTAACAGGTCGGTGAAGAATTATTAAATAAATAACACTTCGCCAAAACTTAATAAAGATTATAACATATTAAAGATGTCATGGTCAAAAAGTTTAAGCTCACATAAGTTTGATTATGAGTGAGTGAAAGAACTTTTGCCCCTGGCATCAAATTAAATTACAAGATAGCAAATTATACTTCAAAATATAACACGAAAAAAATGAGAACAAAATGAAAAAGATTTTCAAATTCGTTGACTAAAACAAAAAATAAGAGTAAAATGAAAAAGATTTTCAAATTGGATGATAATATAATGTACCAAATATATATATTTTCTGAAAGGCAGGAATATAAAATGAGTGGAAATAAAAATTATAAAACTAAACAGCAAAGTGCCATTATGGATTGTATAAAGACAAATGCTAATGGTTATGTAACAGTTAACGATATATGGAATTACTTAAAAGAACATAATTACTCAGTTGGACAGACTACAATATACAGACATTTAGATAAAATGGAAGAGGCAGGAATTGTAACAAGATTAAAAGTAGAAGGACAGGCAGGAGCATGCTATAAATATTTGAATCCTCAAGAAAAGATTGAAGATGGATTTTACATAAAATGCGAAGAATGCGGGGAGGTTACAAGAATGGAATGCCATCATTTAGAAGAAATATACAGACATATTGGTGATGACCATAATTTCAGAATAAATCCTAAAAAGACTGTATTTTATGGAAAATGTGAAAAATGTCAAAAGTCAGATAAATAGAGTTATATAAAAAACCGGAAGGCAGAAAGAATTATTGAATCTAATAAAAAAGCCGGAAAGCAGGTAAGCAGATTAATGAAAATGAAAAAAATATTAACAATTATCTTATCTATAATTGTGGCAGTATCGTTTAACGGATGTAAAGCTACACAGAATACAGAACCACAGGATGATGCAAGAATAAAGATAGTAACTACATTATTTCCATATTATGATTTTGTAAGAGCAGTTACAAAAGAAGTAGATGGAATTTCGATTACAATGACGGTTGCACCGGGACAGGACAGCCACTCGTTTGAGCCGACACCGAAAGACATAATAAAAATTGAAAATGCAGATTTGTTTATATATAACGGAGGCACTTTAGAAACATGGGTTGACTCTGTTTTAGGGGCATTGTCAAATGATGAACAGGTTATGCGAATGATGGACTATGTTGATGTTATGGAAGAAGAAACGGTAGAAGGAATGGATTTGAGATATGAGCATTCCCATGACCATAGTGAAGAAATGCATAGTCATAGTGAAGAAAGTGAGCATTCATATGACGAAGAAAGTGAACATTCACATGACGAAGAAAGTGAACATTCACATGATGACAAGGAATATGATGAGCATATTTGGACATCACCTGTAAATGCAATGAAGATGGTTGGGTATATATGTGATGAAATGATAAAGATTGACCCTGAAAATGCAGAAATATATAAAGCAAATGCGGATGAATATATAGGAAAAATACAAAACATTGATACACAGATAAGGAAAATTGTAAATAAGATGGACAAAAAAGAAATTATATTTGCAGACAAATTTCCATTATTATATTTTGCAAAAGAATATGGATTAAGTTATTATGCAGCATTTCCGGGATGTGCCGAAGACACAGAGCCAAGTGCAAGAACAATAGCGTTTCTTATAGACAAAATAAACGAAGATAAAATTAATAAGGTTTACTATTTGGAATTAAGCAGTAAGGCAGTGGCAAATACAATATGCGAAGACACAGGAGCAAAGGCATATGAGTTTAACAGTTGTCATAATATAACGGAAAAACAGTTTCAAAGTGGAGTTACTTATGTAGACCTGATGACAAAAAATCTTGAAGTATTAAAAAAATAGAGAGCAGGGATTGATATGATATTTGAATGTGAAAACGTAACGTTAGGTTATGAGAATAAAATAGTTATATCGAATTTATCATTTACAATTGATAAAGGAGATTATGTGTGTATTGTAGGTGAAAATGGAACAGGAAAAAGTACATTAGTAAAAACAATTCTTGGCCTTATAAAACCTCTTGAAGGAAAAATGAATTTAAAAGAAGGAAAGATTGGTTATCTTCCGCAGCAGACAATGATACAGAAGGATTTCCCGGCAAGTGTATGGGAAGTTGTATTATCCGGAAACTTAAATAATAAAAGAAAAATTCCATTTTACACAAAAGCAGACCGACAGGAAGCAATGAAAAATATGGAAAAACTTGGGATAACTAATTTAAAAAAGACATGTTACGGAGAACTTTCAGGAGGACAACAGCAAAGAGTACTTTTAGCTAGAGCATTATGTGCAATGAGCAATGTACTTATTTTAGATGAACCTGTTACAGGACTTGATCCTACAGCAACAAAGGAAATGTATGAATTAATAAAAGAATTAAATGTGAAAGACAATGTTACGATAATTATGGTAACACATGATATTGAAAATGCAGTAAATTATGCTAATAAAATATTGCATTTAGGACGAAAGAAATATTTTTACGGAACTGTAGAAGAATATGAAAAATCAAATACATCAGATGCTTTTTTAGGAGGTAATGAATAATGTCAGTAATTATAGAAATGATGTCATATCCATTTATGCAAAGGGCATTTATAGGTGGATTATTAGTGGCATTATGTGCTGCACTTTTAGGAGTGAGTCTTGTATTAAAGAGATATTCAATGATTGGAGACGGATTATCTCATGTATCATTTGGAGCACTTTCAATTGCGGTAGCATGCGGATTTGCACCAATAAAATTTTCAATACCTGTAGTAATTATTGCAGCCTTCTTTCTTCTTAGAATGGCTGAAAATGGAAAAATGCACAGTGATGCGGCAATTGCAGTTGCTTCAGCGTCAGCACTTGCAATTGGTGTAATTGTTACAAGTCTTACAACAGGTTTAAGCACAGATGTATACAGTTATATGTTCGGAAGTGTTCTTGCAATGTCAAAAGATGATGTGGAAATGAGTGTAATACTTTCGATTATCGTATTAATAGTATTTGTATTTTGCTATCACAAAATATTCGCAGTTACATTTGATGAAAATTTTTCAAAAGCATCAGGAGTTAAAGTGAATTTTTATAATACATTGATTTCTATCTTTACAGCAGTTACAGTAGTAATAGGTGTAAAAATGATGGGAGCGATGCTTATTTCAAGCTTAATAATATTTCCTTCCCTTACATCAATGAGAGTATATAAAAGTTTTTTAAGTGTAACAATATGTTCAGCTGTAATAGCGATGATTAATTTTATTGCAGGACTTATTGCATCATATGTATTATCAATACCGGCAGGTGCAAGTGTAGTAGTGGCAAATTTAATTATGTTTGTTGCGTTCATTATTGTTGGAAATATATTAAATGTAATTCGATTGAGAAAATATAGTAAATAAAATAGAAAAGAAAGGAAAGGACGAGCTATGGATATTCAGGCATTTTTAAATGGGTTAGATAAATTATTTGCAAAAAAGGCGATAGATGAGGTGGAGCCATTTTTAAATGAAAGTATGGAAAATGCAAAAAAAGAAAATGACAAATCAGCTCAGTTTACCATATTAAATGAAATGATGGGATTCTTCAGAGATACAAGTCAGTATGACAAGTCTATAAAAGCCTGTAATCAGTGCCTTTCTTTAATGAAAGAAATGAATATTGAAGGAACGGTTGATTATGCTACTTCTTTGCAAAATATAGCAAATGCCCATCGTGCTGCAGGTAAACTTGAACAGTCACTTATGTTTTACAATGAGGCAATGAAAATTTATGAGAAAAATATTGAACCAAATGATTTTAGAATGGCAAGCATAAATAACAATATAGCCCTTCTATATCAGGAAATGGGAGATTATGTAAATGCAGTAGCGCATTTGAAAATGGCATTGTGTATTATTGAACAACTAAGTGATTCCAGAATAGAGGTGGCAGTTACCCATTCTAATCTTGGAGCATCTTTGGTTCAGTTAGGAAGAATTGATGAAGCTGTAAAACATTTGAATAAAGCATTAGCACTTTTTAGGCAGGATGAGGTAAAAGATTTTCATTACAGTGCCGCTTTATCAGCGATGGCATCATTAAAAGCTCAGATAGGAGAATATGAAACAGCAGCCAAATTGTATGAGGAAGCCTTAGATGAGATAAGAATTAATATGGGCAAAGGAACTGCATATAAAATAACAGAAGATAATTTACGACAGATTTACAGTATTTTAGGAGTTCATACAAATTTAGATTCAGATAAAATAGAAAATGGAATTGAATTAAGCAGAAAATTTTATGAGACATATGGAGAACCGATGATTCACGAAAAATTTTCTGACTACGAAAATAAAATCGCAGTAGGTCTTGTTGGTGAGGGCTCGGAGAGGTTTGGATTTGATGATAAATATTCAAGAGACCATGATTTTGGTGCAGGTTTTTGTATGTGGGTTAGCACATCTACATATGATGCAATAGGCAAAGAATTAGAAGAAGAATATGAAAAAATAATTTCTGAACACGAAGAAGAATTTATGAAAAAATATGGGTTCTTAAGTGAAAATGAAAAATCATATAAAACACCAACAGCTGATGGAAGATGTGGCGTATCAAAAATAGGTGATTTTTATGAAAAATATACGGGATATAAGTTACCACCAAAGACTGTAGGAGAATGGATAGAAATTGATGATTACAAATTAGCGACAGTAACTAATGGAGCTGTATTTAAGGATAATGAAGATAAGTTCTCAACAATAAGAAGTGAGTTCGCAAACATTCCGGAAACAGTAAGAAAAGTTAAAATTTCAAGAGAATTGGCTGCAATGGCACAGACGGGTCAGAGTAATTACGAAAGGGCAATGGCAAGAAAAGATTTTGTTACTGCGAATATTTGTATTTCAGAATTTATGCAACATACAATGAAAATTGTTTATTTGCTTAACAGAAAATATGCTCCATATTACAAATGGATGCTTAAGGGAATGAAAGAACTGGAAATTTTGCCGGAGGTATCTGCGGTATTAAAGGCTTTAGCTGACTTGCCTGACCAAAGAGAAAACTGGAAAGATTATTCATATTCAAGTCGTGATAAGAACGAAAATGATATGAAAGTTGCAGCAATTGAAATAATCAGCAAGATGATAATAGAGCAGCTTGTAAAACAGAACATTGTTGAAGAAGGAAGTTGCACAACAACATTTTTAAATGATTATTCTAGAATAATTATGGAGAATCTGACTTTGAAAAATAAAGAAAACGCATTTGACAGGGAAAAAGTAATAGATAAAATTATAGATTTGGAGTTTGAAGCATTTGATAAAGTACAAAATGTAGGTGGAAGAGCGGAATGTCAAAACAATTTTCCAATGTTTTACATTATGCGTAAAAGCCAGTATTTGACATGGACAGATGAAATGCTTTCATGCATACTTGAACTGTGGACGGAAAACAGGGAAAAAGGACTGAATATGATTACGGAAAAATATGCAAGGATGATGGAAAGCACTTCACCTGATGAATATGCTGAATTTGCAGATAAGCTCCCTAAAAAAACAGAGAAGACAAGAAAAATTGTGGATGAAATCGCAAAAATTCAGGTTGATTGGATGGAAGAGTTTTCAAAAGAATATCCAAAACTTGCAAATAATGCAAGAGACATAACCAGCGATTCTGATAATTTATATAACACATCTTATGAAACATATTTAAAAGGTGAGTTGTTGACATATTCAGAAAAATTATTAAAATTGTATGGGCAGTTTGTAATTAATCTTGCAAAAGAAGGCAAAAATCTTGCGGAAATGACAATAAAAAATACAGCTTTACTGTCAGGTTACAAATCGTTAGATGAAGCAGAGAAAAACAATTAGTATAAGGAATAAAAGTATGAGTTTTTTACCGGTATCAAAACAGGATATGATAGACAGAGGAATAGAGCAGTTAGACTTTATCTATGTAATAGGGGATGCGTATGTTGACCATCCTTCATTTGGACACGCAATAATAAGCAGAGTTTTAGAATCTCACGGATATACAGTTGGAATTATTTCACAACCGGACTGGAAAGATGATAATAGTATTAACATATTAGGAGAACCAAGATTGGGATTTTTAGTAATGGGCGGAAATATGGATTCTATGGTTAATCATTATTATGTATCTAAAAAGCATAGAACAATGGATGCATATACGCCGGGTGGTGAAATCGGAAAAAGACCGGACCATGCAACGGTAGTATATTGTAATCTTATACGTCACACATATAAAAATAAGCCAATTATAATAGGCGGAATTGAAGCATCTTTAAGAAGAATGGCTCATTATGATTATTGGAGTAATAGTTTTAAAAGATCAATTTTGTTAGATAGTCAGGCGAATCTTATATCATATGGAATGGGTGAAAAATCTATTGTTCAGATAGCTGATGCCTTAGATAGTGGCTTAGACGTAAATGACATTACTTTTATACCGGGAACAGTATATAAGACAAAGAATTTAGATTCAGTATATGAACCGATTATTCTTCCAACTTATGAAGATATGAAAAATGACAAATTAGAATATGCTAAGAGTTTTAAAATTCAGTCTGAGAATACTGACCCATTTAATGGTAAAACTTTAGTAGAGGAATATCCGAATGGAAATTTTGTAGTACAGAATCCACCACAGGAGCCTTTAACTCAGCAGGAAATGGATGATGTGTATGATTTGCCTTATATGAGAACTTATCATCCGATGTATGAAGGAATGGGTGGAATTCCGGCAATTCAGGAAATACAGTTTTCACTTATAAGTTGTAGAGGATGTTTTGGCGGATGTAGCTTTTGCGCACTTACATTTCATCAGGGAAGAATTATACAGACAAGAAGTCATGAATCAATTATAAATGAAGCACAAAAAATAATTGAGATGCCAAACTTTAAAGGATATATACATGATGTAGGAGGACCTACAGCAAATTTCAGACATCCTTCATGTAAAAAACAGTTAAAATGTGGCGTATGTAAAAATAAGCAGTGTCTTTTCCCGGAACCTTGTAAGAATTTAAATGTAGACCATAAAGATTATTTGTCGCTTCTTAGAAAATTAAGAAGTCTGCCAAAAGTAAAGAAAGTATTTGTACGTTCAGGAATAAGATTTGACTATCTTATTGCAGATAAGGATGATACGTTTTTTAAGGAATTGGTAGATTATCATATTAGCGGACAGTTAAAGGTTGCACCTGAGCATATTTCGGATAAAGTTTTACAGAAAATGGGTAAGCCAAAGAATGCTGTGTATGAAAAATTTATAGATAAATATAAGAAATTAAATAAAGCTGCAGGGAAAGATCAGTTCGTAGTTCCTTATCTTATGAGCTCTCATCCCGGTTCAGATATGAAAGAGGCAGTAAAACTTGCAGAATATTTAAGAGATATAAATTATAATCCACAACAGGTTCAGGATTTTTATCCAACACCGTCAACAATGTCAACAGTAATGTATTACACAGGAGTTGACCCTAGAACAATGGAACCGGTGTATGTGCCTAAAAATCCACATGAAAAAGCAATGCAAAGAGCATTAATGCAATATAGAAATCCTGCTAACTATGAATTGGTAAAGGAAGCGTTGCAAATAGCAGGCAGAGAAGATTTAATTGGATTTGGACCGGAATGTCTTATCAGACCAAGACAATTTTCTAAGGAAAAACAGATGTATGGTAAGAATGGTGCAAATAAAAATAAAAGACAAAATAGTGGAAAGAATGATAAGGGTACAAATAGCAGAAATTTAAGAAACAAAAAAGGTGAAAAACAAAATAATAACAGCTCAAATGGTAAAAATACTAATAGGGATAAAATAAAGAAATTAGATAAAAGTAATAAAAAATCATTACAAAACAGTAGAAAATCACCAAAAAAAATAAAAAACGCACTAAAAAGTAAAAAAAATGTAAATAAAAGTAATAAAAAACAATAAAAAAGGTGGCTTGTTTAATGAATTTTTAGTATACTATAGTTTCGAGTAATATATAAAAAGATGCATGATATTAGTATCATCATCTGATATTATAGCTTTGCTATAAAAAATAAGAACAGGAGATAAAACATGGAAAAAAAGAATGAGTTTAAACCATTTATTCCTGCAGACAAAATTGTGCCTGAATTTACAGTGACATCTGTTATTCTTGGTGTTATTTTAGCAGTAATCTTTGGTGGAGCAAATGCCTACTTAGGACTCAGAGTAGGTATGACAGTATCAGCTTCGATTCCTGCAGCCGTTATTTCAATGGGTGTTATAAGAGTTATCATGAGAAAAGACTCTATCCTTGAAAATAATATTGTTCAGACAATAGGTTCAGCAGGTGAATCGTTAGCAGCCGGAGCAATTTTTACTATTCCGGCAATTTTTATCTGGGCATCAGAAGAAGGAAGTGGAATAAGTGAACCATCATTTATTACAATAGCCCTAATAGCACTTTGCGGAGGTATACTCGGCGTGTTATTTATGGTTCCGCTTCGTACAGCCTTAATAGTTGAAGAACATGGAGTTCTCCCATATCCTGAAGGAACAGCTTGTGCAGAGGTTCTTTTAGCAGGAGAAGAAGGTGGAAGGAAGTCAAAAGTAGTATTTTCAGGACTTGGAATTGCAGCATTATACAAATTTGTAGCTGATGGGTTAAAATTATTCCCAAGTGAAGTTGATTTTTCAATGCAGGGAAGTTACACATGTGGCATAGGTATGGATGTACTCCCGGCTTTATCAGGTGTTGGTTATATCTGTGGTATAAAGATTTCAAGTTATATGTTTGCAGGTGGTGTATTATCATATCTTGCATTAATACCGGCTATAGCATATTTTGGTGGAGACGCAGCCTCAAAGGTTGTCGACGATGCCGGAAAAGCAATTGCATTTAATCAGTTAGCACCGGGACAGATTTGGAGTAATTACATCAGATATATCGGTGCAGGTGCAGTAGCAGCAGGTGGTTTAATAAGCTTAATTAAGTCATTACCTACAATGGTTAAAACATTTAGTCGTGCAGTTAAAGGATTTGGTAAAAAAGGTGAAGCAGGAGATAGAACTCAGAGAGACATTCCAATGTCAGCAGTTCTTGGCGGAATCGTTGTTATAGCAGTAGCTATATGGTTACTTCCTGAAATACCGGTATCATTTGTAGGAGCAATTATTATTGTTGTATTTGGTTTCTTCTTTGCAACAGTATCATCTAGAATGGTTGGTATCGTAGGAAGTAGTAACAATCCTGTATCAGGTATGGCAATCGCTACATTAATTGTTACAACAGCTATCTTAAAAGCAACAGGAAGTACTGGTGCAAGTGGTATGGTAGCAGCAATCTCAATTGGAACAGTTATTTGTATCATAGCAGCAATGGCAGGTGATACATCTCAGGATTTAAAAACTGGATATATCGTAGGAGCAACTCCTGCAAAACAGCAGATTGGTGAATTAATTGGTGCTGTAGTATCAGCAATTGCCATTGGTGGTGTTATGTATCTTTTAAATGCAGCATGGGGATTTGGCTCAGAACAGATTCCTGCTCCACAGGCTACTTTAATGAAAATGGTAGTAGAAGGAGTTATGGGGGGAACATTACCTTGGGTATTAATATTCATGGGTGTGTTTATCGCAATAGTTGTTGAAATTCTTGGAATTCCTGTATTAGCATTTTCAATTGGTTTATATTTGCCAATTCATTTAAGTGCACCTATTATGGTTGGTGGTGTGATTAAATGGCTTATGGAAAATAAGAGAAAATATGCAAATGACAAAGAAAGAAAAGATTCAGTTGACACAGGCGTATTATATGCAGCAGGTATGATTGCAGGTGAAGGTATAATAGGTATTCTTCTTGCAGTTTTAGCGGTTGTAGGATTGGACAGTGTAATTGATTTATCATCAGTATATGGAGATGCTTTCCAGTCAGCAGGTAACTGGGTTGGATTAGTAGCATTTGTATTATTACTTTCAACATTATTTATCTTCACAAGACCAAAAAATGCAGTTGAAGTTGATGCAAAATTAGATAAATAAATTAGAAGCAAATTTAGAACAATAAAGCAAGGCACTGCTACAGAAAATGTGGTAGTGCCTTAAATAGTTAATAATTGGAGCGGCTATGAAGAAAGAAAATTATATTGATAATATTCCTAAAATAAATAAAAAATGGGAAACATTAGAAGATGGAATAGTTGAAGTTACAATAGAAAATAAAGGATTTTATAATACGTTGGCTCAGAAGTTATTTAAAAAACCAAGATACAGTTTTATAAAATTAGATGAGTATGGAAGTTGTGTGTGGAAACAGATTGATGGTAAAAAAACAATATATGAAATTGGAAAAATATTAGAAAAAGAACATAAAAAAGCAGGAGTTCAGTTGTATGAAAGACTTGCTAAATATTTTAAAATTTTAGAAACAAATAAATATGTCGTATTTGTAAATGAGGAAGATAAATGAAATTAGTAACGGTAATTGTAGGAGTTTTATTGTTTGCACTGGCTACAATGATTATTTATGGTTGGGGAATAGTAAAACAGAAAAATGAGTCACAGGATTTAATGAATCTTTTATTTAGCAAAGGTGAAAGTAAAGTAAAAAAATATTTAAAAAATCATGATTACATTACAATAACAGATGTTGAAAAGTTAAGCGAAAATTTAGAAGCAAAACAGGTATTTTCACCTAATAAAATAGTCGTAAAAGATAAGAAAGATTATGCAAAACAGCTTATGAATTACATGGTAAAAACAGGTCAGGTTGAAATAGAAGGAAACAGATATAAAAAGGCAGGCAAACATTAAGACTTTGCAATTATCTTATAGTATGACGTTGAGGTCAAAAACTATTAACTTTGATGTCTGCGGATTGTTAAAAATGTTAATGAAAAGCAGTTGAATTTGTGAAAATGTTAATAATATTAAAAATATCTCGAAATACTTTAAATTGTATTTTGTAATAGCATATTTTATATGGTATACTAAAGTATAAAAGTAAAAATACACGAATTAAGTGCTATATATGTACAGAGGAGGGTGTATCAATGGGATACGAAGAGTTGCAGGTGCGATGGATGTATTCAAAATTACCTGAAACTAAAGCAGAAGTTTTGAAACCACTATTACCACCTGAAAGTATATTACTAAACGTTGTTCTACAAAGAGGACGTTGGGACGAGTATGGTATATTGATGACAATAGATGCGACCTGTAAGGGAACCGCAGGATATCATGCAGCTTCGTTTTTTAAAGATTTTATTGTTATAACTGATGCCGGCATGAATCAGGAAAGAACTTTTGGTACAGGAAAGGTAAGAGGAATTATTCCTTATATAACTATAGAGAGATATGAAATTGCAAGTAATCAGATAAGTGAAGATTATACTGAATACTTTCTTGTTTTTTATATGAAAGACAAGAGAGAAAAGTTTTCATTCAGATTATTTGAAAAGAGAAAATATGATGATAACTTTAATTATCCATGGGAATTTACACCAAAAATGAACGGACGTGATATTAATTTCTATGACAAGGTTATGAAAGAAGTAATGGCAGACCCAATAGATTATGAAAGCAGGGCACATCTACTTTTGAAAGTAATGGGAATGCGTGAAGAAGGATTTACAAGAAAGTTCTTCGAACAGGAAATGGGTAAGTCGGAAGAGGAATTTTGGAAATCAGTTATGAAATTCCTTCAGGCTGAAAAAGAGGCCGGAAATAAAGAATTTGGAAATATTTATGATGAATACTCTAAGATAAGGGATGAGTCACAGAATTCAATTATAGAATTTAACAGAAGTATTAAGGAAAATCATCTTAGAGTAAAGAATATTGAAGAAGAAATGAGCAGACTTCAGGCAGAAATTCAGAATCTTGGAAGATTTTCTAAGAATATGAAGAATGAGAAACTTAAGCAATTAAGTGTAGACATGCAGATGATGCCTGAAATTACAAGAGAAAACGATGAGTTAAAGAGACAGATTGCAGAACTTAATGATAAAATTTATTCTGTAAGAAAGACTAAGCTTATTCAGGTATTTGAAACATTAGCTGCTGACGATGGAAATGACAAGGTTATTAATTGTGTATCAAATCTTATAAAAGCAACAGGAAAGATTTCTATTGAAGATTTGATATTTATAATAGACATGCTTGATTGGAAACATTATCCGCCAACAGAAACTGAGGCAAGAGCAGAGCTTACACCGCTTATTGCACAGGGCAAAGCAGTATATGAAAATGGTATTGTATATGATAAGTCAAGCATTGATGAATCATTACTTGAAGAAATTGAAGCAAGAAAAGATGAAATAGCTCAGGAAACATTTGACAGTTGTAGAGATAAGATTTATGACACAATATGTGCGCAGGTTATTAAGAGCAGAGTTGTAAGACGTCAGGCAATGGAAGATATGCTTAACCGTGAAATGATGGGCTCAATAGAATGTTTATCTGAGAAGTTTAATCAGGAAATTATTGATATGCTTATCAATAATGGCGTAATGAAAGATATGAATAAAATTTTTGTTGCATTAAAATAGCAACTGGAAAGAAGGCATATAAATGGACATTAAAACATTACAAAAAGACATGATTGCAGCTATGAAGAACAAAGACAAACCAAGAAAAGAATCAATTTCAGCACTTATTCAGGCTGTAAAGAAAATGGCTATTGATGAAGGATGCCGAGATGACATTCCAACAGAAATGGTTGACAGAGTAATTTTAAAGGAAATGAAAACTGTAAAAGAGCAGATTGATTCATGTCCGGCAGACAGAACAGATTTAAAAGATGAATATCAGGCAAGATATGATGTGTTTAGTGAATATGCTCCACAGCTTATGTCAGCAGAAGAAGTAGAAGCAATTTTAAAAGAAAAATTCGCAGATGTTCTTGCTACAAAGAATAAAGGTATGATTATGAAAACAGTTATGCCTGAATTTAAAGGCAAGGCAGATGGTAAGGTGATTAACCAGACGGTAGCAAAGCTTTGCCAGTAGATTAAATCTTAAAATAAATATAAAAAAATAAAAGCATCACAAATATGACAATTGATTAGTCGGATTTGTGATGCTTTTATTTTTTATGGTGTTGAGTTATTGCTGTTCGGGATATCGAAGTTGTAAAAGGTCTCAATGCGCTTACCAAAAATCTGGAGACCTGCAAAAACGATAACGGCTACTAATATTAACAGTAGTCCATATTCAACAAGACCTTGTCCATCTTCATCAAAAATAAAGTCTAGAATATTATTCATGTTAAAACCCCTTTTCTATTGAAAACTTACCTAACTCTATAATATAATAACGTTCAATATTTTACAATAAATATAGTAAATAAAAATGTATTTATTGATGTTTTATGCTAAAATTAGTAGAATAATTTGTAAAAGTTAAATGATGTGTATGAGGAATGTTAATATGAATAACAATGTGTCAATAAAGGATATTGCAAAAATGGCAGGGGTATCAATTGCAACGGTATCGAGAGTAATTAATAAAAGTGGAAAAGTGGCAAAGGAAACGGAAGAAAAGATTCTTCAAATTATGAAAGAAAATAATTATGTTCCAAATTTGTTGGCAAAAGGAATGCGAACTAATAAGGTTACGACCATAGGTATTGTTATACCTGATATTTCAAATGAGTTTTTCAGCAAGATAGCAAAACAAATTCAGACGTTATTTTTTAATAAAGGTTATGCATCAATTATATGTAATACAAGTGAAGATGATAAAATAGAAAAGCAATGTATAGAAATGCTTCAGGCACAGCAGGTAGGAGGCATTATCCATATTGTTTCAGAAAAAGCAAATAAAGAAAACAAAATATTAATTCCTACAGTATATTTAGATAGAGAGCCCAAATTTAGTAATAAAAGAAAAGATATGGCGATAATAGAAAGTGATAACTTATCAGGTGGATATATAGCAACAGATGCAATGATAAAGAAAGGATGTAAAAATATAATTTGCTTAAGCCCTAAAGACGTTGTTTCTACTCATAAAAAAAGATGTCAGGGCTATGCATATGCAATGAATGAGAACGGATTAAATCTAAAGATTATAATTGTAGATAATGTGTCTTTAGAAGAAGGATATAATAAAACAAAAGAATATATAAAGAATAATAAAATAGATGGGATTTTTGCAACTACAGATATTATAGCAATAGGAGCTATAAAAGCTATAAAAGAAGCAGGATTTAAAATACCGGAAAATGTAAAAGTATTTGGATATGATGCAAGCAATATGTCGGAAGTGATAGAAACACCATTGTCAACAATTGTTCAGCCAATTGAAGAGATGACATTGGCAGCAGTAGAAATGTTGGAAAAAAATATGAATGGAGAGAAGATAAAAGAAAACAGATTGATACTTCCGGTGAAAATAAAAGAAAGATAAGTACAGGTTAGATATTATTTTTAATAAAAATATGGTAAAAAAGAACACGTTATAAATAAAAAATAGAATTAAAACGATTTTAATAAAAAAGGAGTTAATGTTTAGCTCCTTTTACTTGACAAGAAAAATGTAAACGTTTACACTAATGATAACATAAGAAAAAAATTTATACAAAAATGTAAACGCTTACATAAGATAAGAACTTAAAAATAAAAAAGTAATATGAAAAGCAATTCAAGAAAATATTTAAAGTTAATCGAATTGCATAGTACGGAAAGGAGATTAAAATGGAAAAGTTATTATGTCCATCAATGATGTGCGCAAATTATGGAAATTTAAGTGAAGAGGTAGAAAAGTTAGAGAAGGCAGGAGCAGATATATTTCATATAGATATAATGGATGGACAGTTTGTCCCTAATTTTGGAATGGGACTTCAGGATGTGGAGTTTATATGCAAAAAAGCAACGATACCTGTAGATGCCCATTTAATGATTGAAAATCCCGGAAGTTATATTGAAAAATTTGCAAAAATGGGAATAAAAATTATTTATATTCATCCAGAATCAGATGTTCATCCGACAAGAACATTACAGTCCATTATAGATGCAGGAGCGACACCAGGGATAGCAATAAATCCGGGAACGGCAGTAGCAACGATTAAGCCATTATTGCCATTTGTAAAATATGTAATGGTAATGAGTGTAAATCCGGGATTTGCAGGACAAAAATATATTAGCTCTGTTGATGAAAAAATTAAGGAATTAATTGAATTAAAAGAAAAATATGGATATGAAGTAATGTTAGATGGAGCATGTTCTCCGGAAAGAGTAGAAACATTATCTAAGATGGGTGTAAAAGGATTTATACTTGGAACATCAGCTTTATTTGGAAAGGGAAAACCATATAAAGAACTTTTAGATGGATTAAGAGCATTATAGAATATGCGAAATTTGCATGACATCATATAGATGAAAAGAAAACGTATTAAGTTTATTTGGCAAAATGACACAGATAATTGATTGCCTGGTAGAGTGGTTAATGTGTATTAATAGGAGAAAACAAAATGAGTGTAATAGGAATAGATATCGGAGGAACAAATATCCGAATAGGTCATGATTGTAATGGTAAACTCAAGGATTTTGTTAAAATATCCACTAAGGAAAATTTAAAAGAAGGAAAAATAGTAGAGTGTTTAGCTAATATAATAAAAAAATATATAGGTGAATATTGCAAGGATGAAGAGATACAGCAGATAGCAATAGGTATACCTGCAACTTTGAGTGCTGATCGAAAAGAAATTTTGCAGGTTCCCAATATAAAAGGAATGAATAACATAAGACTGGGAGAGGAATTGGAGAAAGTTCTTGGAATTAAAGTGGCACTGGAGAGAGATGTTCATATGCTTTATTTTTGGGATAAATATGAGCAAAAAATTGCAGATGATGGAATTGGAATAGGAATATATATTGGTACAGGAGTTGGAAATGCAATATTCATAAATGGTAAACCTCTTGCAGGAAAAGATGGAGCAGCGGGCGAATTGGGACATATACCAATGATTGGAGGAAAAGAACAGTGCGGATGTGGAAATCTTGGATGCTCTGAATGTTATGCTTCAGGATGGAAACTTGTACAAATTAAAGATAAATGTTTTCCTGAAACAACTATGAATGAATTATTTGTAAAACATAGCAATAGTCATATATTACGTGAGTATGTAGATGCCATAGCTTGTGTGGCTTGCAGTGAAATAAATATATTAAATCCGGATTCCATAATATTTGGTGGTGGTGTAATTAATATGAAAGGGTTCCCAAAAGAACTTTTGGAAGAAAGATTGTATGTTCATGCAAGAAAACCATATCCGGCAGAGAATCTGGATATTAAATATTCTGTAGATAAACCTGATAATGGAGTAAAGGGTGCAATAATTTTTGCAAAAACTTTAATATAATTTCAAAAATATTCAAATTGTTGAAAAGAGAAATTAGAAATATTCTAGTTTCTCTTTTTTTACTGTAAAATTAGTCTAAACTAACTTAAGAATATTTGGTAATAATTTCTAAAAAGAAAAAGGATGCTAAATTTAAATGAAAGAAAATGAAACGTTTTTAATTAGAAAAAATTGTGCATAATGCACATAATATCGAGCCAATAATTGTAATAATAGTTGAAAATGATGAAAGATATTGACAAAAAAAGGCAAAAGGCATACAATTATGACAAGAGATGAAAATAAATGAAAACAAATGACATAAAAATAAAGAAAGGATGAGCATATGAATTACGCAGGAAGATTTAATTCTTTTATTTTAAAAGGTCAAAATGTATTTGATGCAATTAAAGCGTATCATGAAATGGATGGAATTACTCATTTAGAGTTTAACTATCCGGAACATTTTGAAGGATATGATTTAGAAGAAATTAAAAAAGCAATGGGTGATTTAAAGGTAAACGGTTTAGCAGTTCGTTGGAGAAATGATTTTACAAACGGTGATTTAACTAATCCTGATCCAGAGCTTAGAGAAAGAGCAATAAGGTATTGCAAAGAGGCAACAGATATTTGTAGAGAACTTGGAGGAACCTACATTACATTATGGTTGGAAAACGATGGTTTTGATTATGCGTTTCAGGTTGATTACGAAGAAGCATGGAAACAGATGATAGATGCATTCAGAGAAATAGCAGACTATGGACCGGATATGAAGTACAGCATAGAATATAAACCGTTTGAACCGAGAAACTTCTCAATGGTTGACAGTACAGGAATGACATTACTTCTTATTAAAGAAATTGATAAACCAAATGTTGGATGTACATTAGATTTTTGCCATATGTTAATGAAGAGAGACTCCCCGGCATATGGACTTGCACTTGCAGCAAGTATGGGAAAACTTTACGGATTGCATATGAATGACGGATATTCACAGATGGACAGCGGAATGATATTTGGTTCAGTTAATATAGCTCATGCAGCAGAATTTATATATTACTTAAAGAAATATAATTATCAGGGAGTTGTATTCTTTGATACATTCCCAATAAGAGAAAATGCAAAACTTGAAACACAAGCAAATATTAATTCATTCGAAAAGATTTCTAAGATAGTAGATGAAATCGGAATGGACAGAATAGCCAAAGTAGTATCTAAACGTGACGGAGTTGAGGCACAACGCCTTGTTCTGGACATGTTAAAATAAGGAAAATTAAAGCATAAGAAAAGGAGAAAATGCAAATGAGAAAGAAAATTTTAGCAACAGCATTAGTTGCAACAATGGTATTTGGTTTAGTAGGATGCGGAAGTGGCTCAGGAGATAGCAGCCAGGCATCAAACAGTGGTTCAGGTTCTTCAGCAAAAACACAGACAGAAGAATTTAACCCGGACACAGTTGAAGATAGTATGACAATCGAAGAAATTCGTCAGAACTTAGGAGATGAAGTTAAGGTTAAAGGTGGACTTCAGTTAGGAGCTATCGCAAAATCATTCTCAAATGAATTTTGGCGTAACTTCAAGAATGGTTATGAAGCAGCAGAAAAATCACTTAAAGATGCAGGAGTTGATGTTAAAATCAAAGTAGACGGAACAACAGATGAAAGTGATGAAATCGGACAGCAGACAATGACAGATAACTTAGTTAACCAGGGATATAACGCATTAATGTTAAGCCCAATTTCAGATTCAAACTTAACATCATCAGTTGACAATGCTAAGACAAAGAAGATTCCTACAATCAACGTAAATGACGGTTTAATTTCAGCAGCAGATTATTTCGTAGGACCTGATGCTTACCAGAATGGTGAATTGGCAGCTGAATGGGTTTCAAAACAGCTTGGTGACAAAGGCGAAGTTGCTATCGTAGTAGGTATGGCAAAGGCATTTGCAGCTCGTGAAAGAACAGCAGGATTCAAAGGATGGATTAAGGACAATAACTCAGGACTTAAAGTAGTAGCAGAACAGAATGCTGACTGGGATAGACAGAAAGCAAAAGAATTAGCAAGCACATGGATTCAGCAGAACCCTGACTTAAAGGCAATCTTCTGTAACAACGATGATATGGCTTTAGGTGTTGTTGAAGCAGTAGAAGAAGCAAAAGCAGACATCTTAGTAGTAGGTGTTGACGGTATCGGCGAAGCTTATGATTCAATTAGAGAAGGCAAGTTAGATGCAACAGTTGACTCATTTGGATACTATATGTCACAGGTTGCTACAGAAGTAACATTACGTGTATTAGCAGGACAGGATATTCCAAGAGTAACACATACACCACAGGCTCTTATTGATTCAACAAACGTAGACAAAGACGCAGCTGAAATCATTGGATGGACAGATGCTAAATATGTAACTGAATAGTAAAAAATAAAAAGGAACAGTTAGGTTTAGATAATGGGAGAAAGTGAGAACTTTCTCCCATCTATAAAGAAGGAGGAACTATTATGGCGAAGGCTGTTGAATTTGTTAATATTAACAAACGCTTTCCAGGAGTACACGTCCTTAAAGATATATCTTTTTCAGTAGAAGAAGGAGAAGTTCACGCACTATTAGGTGAAAATGGAGCAGGAAAATCAACTCTGCTTAATATTCTTCATGGTGTTTATCCGGAATATGAAGGTGAAGTAAGACTTCATGGAGAAAAAGTAAGCTTTAAAGACACAAATGATGCTATTGTAAATGGCAAAATATCTAAAGTTCATCAGGAAACACTTGTAGTAAAGGATCTTACAGTTGGTCAAAATGTAACAATGGGTTATGAACCTAAAAAAGGAATTTTTATAGATTTCAAAAAAATGAATAAAGAAGTAGATGAAATATTGGCAGAATTAAATTGTAACTTCAAATCATCTGATTTAGTTAGTACATTGACAGCAGGTGAAATGCAGATGTTAGCAATAGCAAGAGCGTTGTATCATCATTCAACGATTATTTCTCTTGATGAGCCAACAGCATCTATTACATTAAAAGAAACAGAAGCCCTTTTCGATGTAGTTAGAAAATTGAAAAAACAGGGTGTTACAATTCTTTATGTAAGCCATAGACTGGAAGAAATTTTCCAGATTTGCGACAGGGCTTCCATTCTTAGAGATGGTGAATACATTCAGACAATGGATATTGCAAACACAACAAGAGATGAACTTATACATGCAATGGTTGGTAGAAATGTATCAGCAGTTGCATCAAGACTTAAACCAAGTCCAAAAACTGATGAAGTTGTATTGAGTGTAGAACATTTAACAAATGAAAATTATAACGATGTTAGTTTTGAACTCCATAAAGGTGAAATTCTTGGTTTCTTTGGCCTGGTAGGTGCAGGAAGAACAGAAGTAATGAGAACCATTATAGGAGCGGATCAAAAAACATCCGGAAAGATTATCCTTAAAGGAAAAGAAGTAAAGAATGGCTGGAATACTACAAAAGCGTTGAAGGCCGGAATAGGATTATTACCTGAAGATAGAAAAACACAAGGATTTATGAATCTTTCTAACAACTATGAAAATATAGCAATTTCAAGTTTGGAAAAATATATGAAAGGTCCGTTTACGGATGAAAAGAAGAAAATAAAAAATGCAGAACGCTTTTTTGAAGAAATGGATGTACATCCAAGAAGAGTTGATTATCTGACAAGTAACATGTCAGGTGGAAATCAGCAGAAAGTAATTTTAGCAAGATGGATGGCTACAGATGTAGATATAATCATATTTGATGAACCTACAAAAGGTGTAGACGTAGGTGCTAAAGCAGAAATTTACAGATTGATGGAAGAACTTGTTGAAGAAGGTAAGAGTATAATCGTAGTTTCTTCAGAGTTACCGGAAGCAATGGGTATTAGCGACAGAATCATCGTAATGAGTGAAGGAAAAGTAACAGCTGAACTTACAAGTAAGGTTGATTTTGTAGAAGATTCAATTCTTGATTTGGCAATTGGAGGTAATTAGAATGAAAGGTATATGGAATAAATATAAACGTGAATTTGTAGTGTTAATAGCTACACTTGCAATGTGTGTAGTATTCACAGTGTTAAATAAAAATTTCTTAAATTACAGTAACTTTTTAACAGTTTTGCAACAGATGGTATTAAATGGTATACTTGCCGTAGGTATGATGTTTACAATCATTACCGGAGGTATCGATCTTTCAGTAGGATGTACATACGCAATCACAGGTATTGTAGTAGCTTCATGTACAGTTAACTATGGAATGAATCCATTTTTAGCTATTTTAGTAGGTATATTAATTGGAGCAGTTCTTGGAGCATTCAATGGTTTCCTTATTAATCAGTTAAAACTTCAGCCTTTCATTGCTACATTAGGTACAATGAGTTTATACAGAGGTATTGCTTACGTAGTAACAGGTGGTGTTCCTGTAACTAATGTTCCAACATCATACAGAGACATTTTCAATGGAATCGTGTTTGGTGGTGTAAGAAACTACATCATCGTAATGGTAGTAGTATTCGTAATAGCTCACATTCTTTTATCAAAAATGAGAAGCGGAGATTACTTATATGCAGTAGGTGGAAATGAAGAAGCAGCTAAATTATCAGGTGTTAACGTAATTAAAACAAAGTATATCGCTTACATTTTCTGCGGAATATGTGCAGCAATAGCAGGTATGATTATGTTAGCAAGTTTAGGTTCAGCAGAAGCTACAGCAGGTCAGGCTTATGAAACAAATGCCATCGCAGCAGCAGCTATCGGTGGAACAAGAATGGCAGGTGGTAAAGGTACAGCACTTGGAACATTCATTGGAGCATTAATGCTTGCAGTATTAAAAGTAGGTATGGTAGTTATCAACGTTGACTCTTTCTGGCAGTTCGTTGTAACTGGTATTATAATCATTGTAGCTTCATACTTTGAATTTATTCAGCAGGATATTAAAGGATTTGTTGCACGTCATAAAAAAGCTGCAAACTAAATAATGGCATTATATTATGAACATTATAAGAAACTAAAATAAATATTTGATTTAAGAGGTGCAGGAATATTAATTTAAATATTTATGCACCTCTTGTTGTATAATTACATAATGTAAGTGTCAAAAGAATAAATGGCGATTGTGTTTGTGAAAATAAGAAACTTGTGTTGACACTTAGCAATGTGAACGGAAAAATGTCAAAGGAGAAACATAAATGAAAGATAAGATTACAGTTATTGGTAGCCTGAACTATGATATTATTTTAAAAATATCAAGATTGCCATATAAAGGAGAAACATTACCGGCAAATGAAGCTGCATATAGTGCGGGTGGAAAAGGCGCAAATCAGGCAGTTCAGGCAGCAAAGCTCCATACACCGACATATATGGTTGGTTGTGTTGGAACAGATGCAGCAGCAGATTTCCTTGTAAGTACAGCAAAGCAGTATGGAGTAAATACAGATTATATTAGAAAAGTTCCGGGAAGCAGCGGAATGGGAATTATAAACGCAATTGATGACGGTAGTGTATTTGCTTGCATAGTAAGAGGCGCGAATTATGAAATCACAAAACAGGATATCGACCATGCAATGCCTGCATTAAAGGAATCGAAAGTATGTATTTTGCAAAATGAAATTCCTGTAGAAATGATTGAATATGCAATTGATAAAGCTAAGGAAGCCGGATGTATTGTAGTTTTAAATGCGGCTCCGGCGATAGAACTCAAAGATGAATATTTGGCGAAAACAGATATATTAGTTGTTAATGAAGTAGAAGCAGCTTTTTATTGCAAGACAGAAATTGATTCTCTTGATAAAGCAAAAGAAGAAATAAAGAAAACTGCTGAAAAATATGGAAACAATGTAATCTTTACATTAGGTAAGGATGGAGCGGTTGTATACGAAGATGGTAAAATAGAAGTAATTCCGGCAATGAAAGTAGATGCGGTAGAAACTACAGGTGCCGGAGATTCATATATTGGAGCAGTAAGTCATTCGATAGTTGAAGGAAAAGGATTAATAGAAGCTTGTAAATTTGCAACAAAGTGCAGCGCAATAACTGTATGCAGATATGGCGCACAGCCTTCAATGCCAACTTTAGAAGAAGTTGAATAGAAATGACAAAAAATGACAAAAAATGATTGAAAAGTTTTCCGCAAAAGTATAAACTATAAATAGGTATAATTTATCTAATAAAACCAAGAAGGAATAGGATATAGAAAGTATAAACTATAACTGTTTATTTATACTTTTCAATGTTAGGAGGCAGATATGATTCCATATGAAAGAAGGTTACAAATATTAGATTTACTGGAAAAAAGCGAAGTCGTATCTTTGGATGAGTTCTGCAAATCTTTAGGGGGCGTATCGGAGTCTACCGTTAGAAGAGATTTGAAGACTATGGAAAAAGAAGGAGAGATAACTTTACTCAGAGGTGGTGGTGCCTGTTTAAAGAGAGGAAGTTATGAAGTACCTGTAATTTCTAAATTTAGTAAAAATGTCGAAGAAAAAGAACGTATTGCAAAGTATGCGGCTGATTTAGTTAAAGACGGTGAATCAATTTATATTGATTCAGGAAGCACAGCTTTAATGATGATAAAATATTTGAGAGAAAAAAATATTACTGTTGTAACAACAAATGCAATGATTTATCAGGAGTTGCAGACCAATAATATTAAATGTATTGTTGCAGGAGGAGAGATTAATATAACAACTGCATCAATAATAGGAATTACAACAAATAATTTCCTTAAAAAATATTATTTTGATAAAGCATTTATTGGAATGTCCGGTTTCTCAGAAGGGGCAGGATTCAACACACCTGATTTACTTGAAGCTGAAAAGAAGCGTATAGTACATCATAATTCAACAAAATCATACGTTCTTGCAGACAGCACGAAATCAGGCAAAAATACATTATGCAAAGTTATGGAATTAGAGGAAGCAACAATAATTTGTGATAAGAAAACAAGTGTTGTTGAAGCAGGCAATAATTACATAATAGCAGAATAAACATAGTATTAAATTTGTTGCAAAAATTTTCACAAAAATAAAACATGTGAATACAAAAATAAATATTAGAGGTGTGAACTATGAAGATAGGAATTGGAAATGATCATGTTGCAGTAGACATGAAAAATGAAATTAAAGAATATCTTGAAAGCAAAGGATATGAAGTTGTAAACTTTGGAACAGATTCTAAGGAAAGATGCAATTATCCTGTTTATGGTGAGGCAGTAGCAAATGCTGTTGTAAGTGGAGAAGTAGACTGTGGTGTTTTAATTTGTGGAACAGGCGTAGGAATTTCACTTGCAGCTAATAAAGTTAATGGAATAAGAGCATGTGTATGTAGCGAACCATATAGTGCAAAATTATCGAAGCAGCATAATAATTCTAATATCATAGCATTTGGCGCAAGAGTAATTGGTGTTGAAACAGCCAAGATGATAGTAGATGAGTGGTTAAATGCTGAATATGAAGGCGGACGTCATCAGGTTAGAATTGATATGATTAAGGAAATTGAAGAAAAGCAAAAACAAAAATAAAAAAGGAGATAGAAAGCTATGAAGGTAAAAAATATTTCAAATCCCGAAGAATTTTTAAAGGTTATTGACAGTTGTGAAGGCAAAGTAGAATTAATTACAGATGATGGAGACAGATTAAATTTAAAATCAAAATTATGCCAGTTAGTTTCATTATCAACAATTTTTTCGTCAGCAGCAAAAATACCTGAAATGGAAATTATTGCCCATGAATTGGAAGATTCTAAAAAGATAATGGATTATCTTATGCGTGGATAAATAAAAAAGTAACTTAATATTTAAAGGAATAGTAATAAAGCCGATGCGAAAGCATCGGCTTTATGTTATAATGTGCGATATGGGTAATGAAATAAAAAAAGACAAGGAGAAGAGTTTTATGAAACGAAGAAACAAAGGTTTAATGTTGCTTGTTACATTGCTGTTGATAACATTATTTTCAACAACGGTATTTGCAGCAGATGAAGCAGAGTATGTTCCTAAATTATTTGGGACATTTTGGGCGTTGATACCGCCACTTGTGGCAATTGTACTTGCATTGATTACAAAGGAAGTTTATAGTTCATTGTTTATCGGAATTGTAATTGGTGGAGTACTATATGCGGGTGGTTCATTTGAAAAAAACACTTACACATGTACTTAGTGATGGAATAGTTGGTTCACTTTCAGATTCTTATAATGTTGGTATTTTAGTATTCTTAGTTGTTCTTGGAACAATAGTTGCATTGATGAATAAGGCAGGAGGATCAGCAGCGTTTGGAGAATGGGCTTCTAAGCACATTAAGACAAGAGTAGGAGCACAGCTTGCAACTATAGCACTTGGTTGTTTGATTTTTGTAGATGACTATTTTAACTGTCTTACAGTAGGTAGTGTTATGAGACCTGTAACAGACAGACATAATGTATCAAGAGCTAAGCTTGCATATTTAATAGATGCTACGGCAGCTCCCGTATGTATTATTGCACCGATTTCTTCATGGGCAGCAGCAGTTACAGGATTTGTAAAAGGTGAGGACGGATTTGTAGTATTTATAAAATCAATACCATATAACTATTATGCTTTATTGACGATTGTTATGATGATTACAATTGTTGTAATGAAAGTAGATTTTGGCTCAATGGCAAAGCATGAAGCAAATGCAGCTAAAGGAGATTTGTTTACAACAGGTAAAAAAATATATGAAGAAATTGATAATGAAGGAAAAGAGAAAAAAGGTAAAGTATGTGACCTTGTAGTTCCTGTAATTACACTTATTATATGCTGTATTATTGGCATGATTTATACGGGAGGATTTTTCTCAGGTACAGATTTTGTGACAGCATTTTCAAATAGTGATGCATCAGTTGGTTTAGCATTAGGTAGTATATTTGCACTTGTTATTACATTAGTATTTTATGTTGTACGAAGAATATTACCGTTTAATGAGTGTATGGATTGCCTTCCGGAAGGATTTAAGGCAATGGTTCCTGCAATTCTTATTTTAACATTTGCATGGACATTAAAGAACATGACAAGTAGTTTAGGAGCAGCAGAATTTGTTGAAGTAATAATGAAGAATAGTGCTGAAGGTTTTGCAATATTCCTTCCTGCGGTTATATTTGTAGTAGGATGTGGACTTGCATTTGCAACAGGTACATCATGGGGAACATTTGGTATCCTAATTCCTATTGTTGTACAGGCATTCCAGAAAACTGATCCTGCAATGATGATTATTGCCATATCTGCATGTATGGCAGGAGCTGTTTGCGGAGACCATTGTTCTCCAATTTCAGATACAACAATTATGTCATCGGCAGGAGCACAATGCGAACATACAAATCATGTATCTACACAGATTCCATATGCAGTAACAGTTGCTGTAGTTTCATTTATAACATACATAATTTCAGGAGCATTGCAGAAAGCAGCAGGAATTGGATGGGCTGCACTTCCTATCGGAATTATTCTTATGATTGGAACTATTGTAGGAATTAAAGTTTTAGGCTCGGGAAAAGAAGTAGTTAATGATTAGTATTATTAAGCTAGATTTCTTAATTGTAAATATATTTAACGTTAATATATAAAACAGAGGAGTATCCGTAGAGGGTACTCCTATTTTATTGGGAAGAAGCCGGTTGCTCATTTTTTATTTGTTTTCCCTCTGAATCTATATGATAATTATCAGTATAAATAAGCTGTGAAACAGGCACAATCTCATATCCTTTTTCTTTTAAACCTTCAATTACTTTAGGAAGAGCCTGAATAGTATATTTTGCACTATTATGCATTAAAATGATGGCGCCGGGTTTTAAAGACTTATTATTAAGAACTTCATTTACAATTGCATCAACACCATAGTTTTTCCAATCTAGAGAATCTACAGACCATTGTATTGTAAAATAACCACATTCTTTTGCTTTAACAATAACATGATTATCATAATCGCCGTAAGGAGGTCTAAACAAATTCATTTGATAGGAAGTAAGATTTTTAACGTTTTCGGTAACAGTATTAAGTTCATTGCATATTTCTTCGTTTGACAGAGAACTCATATTCTTATGATTTGCACTATGATTGCCTAAATCATGCCCTTGCTCGTAAATCGCTTTTACGTCATTAGGGTATTGCTTAACCCAGCCACCTGTCATAAAGAAAGAGGCTTTAATATTATTTTCTTTTAAAATATCTAATATTTTTTGTGTATCATCATTTCCCCAGGCAGCATCAAAACTAATGGAAACCTGAGGTTTAGCAGTATCTACACAATAAATTGGAAGTTCTTTTGCAGTAGATGAAACAGGGAGAGAATCAAATGTATCTTTATAGGAAAAACCCTGAAAATAATATGTAACACCAATTGCTAATGCGATAAAGAAAAGCCAGGAAATACTCCTTTTTGTCATACTAAGATATTCAGAATTATTTGACATTGTAACCTCCTATGTTTTATTGTACAGTTTATGAAAAATACGGGATGGATATGATTACAAATTTATAAATTATAGAGTATAATAAGCCGTGGAAAATATATGAAATTTTATTTAATTAAGAAACATAGGATGGCATAAAATGAGATACATGAGAAAATCAAAACGTAGAAAAGAAAGAATTAAAAAAATCGGAATATTATTAATAGTTGCATTAGTGGCTATGGTTGCATGGAAGGCAAGTGAAATTTATTATGGCAAAATAAATTTGAGTAAGTTGGAAAACATGGAAAGACCGGAGTGGATAGATGACCAGATTATAGATGTGGATGGAGCATCAAGAAGTGGAGAAAAACTTGACAGCGTTAAAGATATAGTTATTCACTATGTCGGAAATCCGGGAAGTACGGCACAGCAAAACCATGATTTTTATGCTGGAAATCAGTCAAATGTAAGTTCTCATTTTGTGGTTGGATTAGATGGCGAAGTAATTCAATGTATTCCGTTAGATGAAATGTCAGCAGCAAGTAATTGGCGAAACAATGACACTATATCGATAGAGGTATGTCATCCGGACAAATCAGGAAAATTTAATAAAAAGACTTATAAATCTTTGGTAAAACTTACTGCATGGCTCGAAATGGCATGTGGGTTAAATGAAGACCATGTAATTAGACATTATGATATAACAGGAAAAGAATGCCCAAGATACTATGTTAAACATGAAGATGCGTGGAAAAAATTTAAAAAAGATGTAAAGAAATACAGAAAATAATCTGAAAAAACCATAAGAAAATACTCACGTGAAAATAACAAAAAAGAAAATGTTATACGAATATAATCACTGAAAAGAAGCGAAGCGGATTTGGCATGTCAGGAAGAAAAAATAAAAGAAAATTTGCCTAAAGTGGCTATTATATGTGAATATGATGCAATGCCTGAAATTGGACATGGTTGTGGGCATTCGGCAAGTTGTGCAGCAGGAATTATATGTGCACTTGCAATTAAAGAAGAACATAGTGAGTATAGAAACCGATAATTGGGATTTTTTTATCCTAAATAAAAAAGGCAAAACTGGGGCAAATTCTTAATTTTACTAATTTGCCCTTTAAGAAATAAAAAAATGTATTATAATATGTTAGGTGTGTAAAGCACAAAAATATATGAGTAAGGAAGAAAATCATGGGAAATCAAGTAAAAAAAATGGGAAAAGCATTAATGCTTGTTCTTGCAATGTTAGTATGTTTTAACATTGGTGTTATGGCGCAGGAAATAGAGGCAACAATGGCACCGGAAAATGTAAAAGAAGCAGAAACGACAAAGGTAGCAGGAGAAACAGAAACAACAAAACATACAGGTGAAGTTGAAACAACAACTAAAGCAAATGAGACAGAAACAACAAAGCCTTCAGGAGAGACAGAAACAACAACCCCTAGTGAAAACAATAATGGAACAAATACAACGCAGCCAAATGTAAGAATTTTATTTGTTGGTAATAGTTCAACTTATTATAATGATATGCCACAGATGGTAAAAGGACTTGCACAGGCTGATGGAGTGAATGTAACAATTCAGGCACTTACAGCAGCAAATTACAAACTTTATCAGTTCGCTGATGAAAAGGACACATATGGTTCTCAGCTTATAAGTGCATTAAAAAATTATAAGTGGGATTATGTAATCCTTCAGGATCACAGAGAAATGATTATCACAGATATTGCAAAAACTCAGACAGCAATCGAAACATTGAAACCATTAATTCAGAGTTCAGGTGCAAAGATGCTTCTTTATGATACACAAGCTGATTATATTGGAAGAAGTTTTACTGCAACAGGATATAGTTACTATTTATCACATAATGAAATACAACATTATATGATAAAGGGTTATTATATGATGGGAAATAAGTATGGTGCACAGGTTATTTCATCAGGAGTTAATTTTGAAAGATGCTTAAAACAGTTCCCTGATATAAAATTATACAATGCGGATAACATACATCCTACACCTACAGGAAGTTATTTGGCAGCGTGTACAATTTATGGAACAATATTTAATACAACTGCATTAGAAAATAAGTATTTACCTGAAAGTGAATACGATTCTAATGGACTTCTTAAGAAAGTTACTAAAGAAGCTGCTTTAAAAATGCAGGCTATAGCAGACCCAAGACTGACAATTGATACTTCATATGTAGAGGTAAATAAAGGATTTAATTCAAAAGTAACAGCAACATTGATTGCAAATGAAAAGAATGAAATTTTGAAAGATTATAAAAATGAAATTCAGTATTCAAGTTCAAACGATACAGCTATTTCAGTAAACAAATATACCGGAAGTTACAATGCAATTGGCGTTGGAGATTCAATGATAATGGCAACAACAGACAGTGGATTGATTACAATGTGTACAATAAGTGTAAAGCAGCCTTCGACATCATTTGCAATTAACGAAACAGGAATAGCCAAATTATATAAGGGCGATACTATTCAGTACACAACAAAGATAGCACCAAGTGATACAACAGATACAGTTAAATGGACAAGTAATAACACATCTGTAGCAACTGTAAGTGATACAGGTCTTGTTACAGCAAAGAAAGTAGGAACTGCAAAAATAACAGCAATTACAACAAGTGGTATTAAGGCAGTACGTTACATAAGAGTAAAACTTATTAAACCTAAAAATGTAAAAGTTAAGAAGCTTTCAACAAAAGCAAAAGGAATAAGATATGCAAATATAAGAATTACATGGAATAAGAATACTAATGCAGTTAAGTATTATGTATATCGTTCATCAGGTTCAGGATACAAAAAAATTGCTACAACTAAAAAGCCAAAATATATAGATAAAAATAAGAAAAAGGGTGTTAAATACTATTATAAAGTAAGAGCAGTTTATTCAAACTCTAAATGCAATAGTTATTTGTCAGATACAAAATCAATTTCTTTGAAATAATAGAGAAATTGATTAGAACTTAAAAAGATTAATCTATTAGAAATGACTGACAAAGCAGAATAAATTATGACAAAAGTTTTAAATAAAAATAGAGTTGACATTTTACGACTATTTAAATATAATTACACAAGAAATTAATAGTCCGTGAGGGAGTAGTTCGCGTGAAAGCGTGATTTGTCAACAATCCCGATAGCATAAGCTATCTGGCAAATATTAAAGAATGAGACTTATGGTTTTGAAGATACTAATAATTATTAGTATCTTCAAAATTATGAGTCTTTTTTTATACCTGTAATATCAAGACATGGACATATGAGATTAAATCTGTTTTGAATATGGCAAAAATGTATATTTTAGATATCGTTAAAACATTAGATTGTTAAAATGTATATTTGGGACAAAAGACGTTAATTTTTAAATAATTTACATGGGAAATAAATTATTAAGTATAAATACAAGATATATACTATGAACAAAGCGGATATTAAATCTAATTCTATTATACAAAATGGCAGGAGATAAAAATGGAATATTTAGTTGAATTCTTATTGTTAGGAGTTGGACTTGCAATGGATGCATTTGCAGTATCTATTTGCAAAGGATTAGCTATGCGCAAAGTCAATAAAAAACAGGCAGTTATCATAGCGCTGTTTTTTGGTGGCTTTCAGGCAATTATGCCGGTTATCGGATGGCTTTTATGCAAAGGTTTTCAAACTTATATAGAAGCTTTTGATCATTGGATAGCTTTTGCGTTATTAGCATTTATCGGAGTAAAGATGATTATCGAAACCTTGAGGGAAAAGGAAGACGATGTAGTTATTGAAGAAATGGATCCGCCACTTGATATGAAAGAAATGCTTATGCTTGCAATTGCAACAAGCATAGATGCTTTGGCAGTTGGTATATCTTTAGCAGCTCTTGACAGACCAATAGTGGAATCAGCAGCCATTATCGGTGTGGTTACATTCGTTATATCTATTATTGGTGTTTATATTGGAAACTTTTTTGGAAACAGATACAAAAAAAGAGCAGAACTTACAGGTGGAATTATTTTAGTATTAATAGGTGTAAAGATTTTATGTGAACACATGGGATAGATAGCATTTTAAATTTTGAAAAGAAAACAAAATGAAAGAAATTCATTTTTAATAAATGTTTTCGACAAATGGCTGCCGACCGGAGGGAGGGGCAGTACATCTTTTTATGGAGGAAAAAGATATGATAATAAGAATAATAACAGCATTAGTACTTTTGGTAGTTGGATTTATATTGCTGGTTAAAGGAGCAGATTTTTTTGTAGAAGGAAGTGCAAGCGTTGCGAAAAAATTAAAGATTCCATCACTTGTAATTGGTATGACAATTGTGGCAATGGGAACCAGTTTGCCTGAATGTTCAGTCAGCATTATTGCTTCAATGAATGGAAGTAATTCTTTATCAATTAGTAATGCAGTTGGTTCAAATATATTTAATCTGATGGTTGTATGTGGAATTTGTACTTTGTTTATTCCACTTGAAGTAGCTAAGGATACGATAAAAAGAGACTTTCCACTTTCAATAGCATGTGCAATACTTTTATTATTTACGGGTTATACATCAATGACATTGGGAAGAACAGAAGGAATAGTATTTTTAATCTGCTTTGCATTTTTTATTCTTATAATGGTTAAAAGTGCAATGAAATCAAGAAAGATTTCAAATGAGGCAATGCAGGAAATTGATGAAGAACTTGAAGAAATATCAGAGGATTTGTCAGGAATAAAATGTTTGTTGTATATAGTTGGAGGAGCTATTGCAATAAAATTTGGTGGTGATTTTGTTGTAAATGGTGCTACCTCTATAGCAAGAACAGCAGGAGTGACAGAAACCGTTATAGGACTTACTATCGTAGCACTTGGAACCAGCCTTCCTGAACTTGTAACATCAATTGTGGCAGCTAGAAAGAAAGAAGTTGATATGGCTGTTGGTAATGTAATAGGTTCGAATATATTTAATATTTTGATGGTACTGGGAATTGCAGCAACAATAAGTCCGATTACATTTTTAACAGAAAACATAATAGACATTATTGTATTAGTAGTATTTAGTGGTCTTGTATGGGCATTTGCATGGACAAAGAAGCAACTTGATAAAAAAGAAGGAATAATGATGTTAGTTCTTTATGCTATTTATACAGTTTATATTATTATGAGATAAAAGAAGTTCCACATTTAGAATCGAATGATCATGAGATGATTACGGAAGTGTAAGACTAAAATCTACTTTGCCCCACACTTCAAAGTGAAAATAAACTTTTAATTTCACAAATGATTACGGAATATTAAGTTTAGTTTGACAATGAAAAAAAGGTGGTTTATAATCACATTAATTAGGTGCTTTTGGCACAATATATCAGTAAGGCTATGACAAAGAGAAGTAACATAGATTATCGCTTCAAGAGAGCGGATGATGGTGAGATGTCCGCAGAATGAATTTATGTGAATAACACTTTCGAGCTGCAATCCGAAAGCAATGGCAAGTAGGTGCGACGTAGTTGTACGACACACAACAGGGTTTATCCCATGAGTGGCTGCATGGCAGCAAATCAGGTGGTACCGCGGAATAAGTTAGATTAACTGTCCGTCCTGAACTATAGTAGTTTAGGATGGGCTTTTTTTGTTTGAGTTTGCTATAAAATTTGAACAATATAGTTTAATTGTTTTCCTAAACAATATATATAAAAATGAAGGAGACTAACAGAATGGATACAAACACAAATAACATTTATCGTGATGTTACAATGGACAACATATCTGAAGCAAATGTTGGACAGACAATGAAGATTTGCGGATGGGTTGAAAACATCCGTGACCATGGTGGTGTTTCATTTATCGATTTAAGAGACATGTATGGTCAGATGCAGGTAGTAATGAGAGATACTTCATTACTTGATGGAATTAATAAGGAAGATTGTATTTCTGTAGAAGGACCAATTCAGCATAGAGATGAAGAAACGTACAATGATAAGATTGCAACAGGAACAATCGAATTAGAAGCACAGAAAGTAACGGTTTTAGGAAAAGTTTACAGACAGCTTCCATTTGAAATAATGACATCTAAGGAAACAAGAGAAGATGTCAGATTAAAATATCGTTATCTTGATTTAAGAAATAAGAAAGTAAAGGATAACATGATTTTCAGATCAAAGGTTATTTCTTTCTTAAGAGAAAAGATGACAGAGATGGGATTCTTAGAAATCCAGACACCAATTCTTTGCGCATCATCACCTGAAGGTGCAAGAGATTACATTGTGCCTTCAAGAAAATTTAAAGGAAAATTTTATGCTCTTCCACAGGCACCACAGCAGTATAAACAGTTGCTTATGGTATCAGGATTTGATAAATATTTCCAGATTGCACCATGTTTTAGAGATGAAGATGCAAGAGCAGACCGTTCACCGGGAGAATTTTATCAGTTAGACTTCGAAATGAGTTTTGCTACTCAGGAAGATGTTTTCAGAGTAGGAGAGGAAGTGTTAAGTGCAACATTTGAAAAATTTGCACCTGAAGGATTTGAAGTGACAAAGGCTCCATATCCTATTATCAGTTATAAGCAGGCAATGCTTGAATTTGGTACAGATAAGCCTGATTTAAGAAACCCATTAAGAATAGTTGATGTTACAGATTTCTTCCAGAGATGTACATTTAAGCCATTCCATGGTAAGACAGTAAGAGCTATTAAAGTTCATGCTGATATGTCAAAGGGATTCCATGAGAAATTATTGAAATTTGCTCAGAGCATCGGAATGGGAGGACTTGGATATCTTGAAGTTAAAGAAGATATGACATATAAGGGACCAATTGATAAATTTATTCCGGATGACATGAAGACAGAAATTAAGGAGATTGCAGGATTAGAAGCAGGAGATACAATTTTCTTTATCGCTGATAATGAAAAGCAGGCTGCTTTATATGCAGGTGAAATCCGTACAGCATTAGGAGAAAGACTTGATTTAATTGAAAAGAATGCATATAGATTCTGCTACATCAATGACTTCCCAATGTATGAATATGATCCTGAAGCAAAGAAGATTATATTTACACATAACCCATTCTCAATGCCACAGGGTGGACTTGAAGCATTAGAAACAATGAAACCTGAAGACATTCTTGCATACCAGTATGATATTGTATGTAACGGTGTTGAATTATCATCAGGTGCTGTTAGAAATCACGATATGGAAATCATGGTTAAAGCATTTGAAATTGCAGGTTATACAGAAGATGATTTGAAAGAAAAATTCGGAGCACTTTACAATGCATTCCAGTTTGGAGCACCTCCACATGCAGGAATGGCTCCTGGTGTAGACCGTATGATTATGCTTCTTACAAATGAAGAAAATATCAGAGAAATTATTCCATTCCCAATGAATGGTAACGCTCAGGATATGATGTGCGGAGCTCCTAGTGAAGTTACAGAACAGCAGCTTAGAGAAGTTCATATTAAAGTTAGACAGTAATAAAGATATAAATACAGATCCCGGGGTTTTAACACTTGGGGTCTGTTTTACTTTATATAATGAGTTGGGCATTTGCGTAAATAATACAAGGCAATATGACAAAAAGCAATTTTATTAACATATTTTAAAATGAAATTAAACATTTAAACATATGTAGAAATGGGATAAGCAGATTGGAGAAAAATATGTACGATACAGTTATTTTTGATTTAGATGGAACGTTACTTAACACAATAGATGATATAGCAGCAGCAGTACAATATGCTCAGAAAAAATATGGCTTTCCGGTTCACACAGTAGACGAAGTAAAAAAACACGTCGGAAATGGTCTTAGACTTTTGATGCACCGTTCAATTCCTGAAGGTGAAAATAATCCGGATTTTGATAAGATATTTGCTGATTTTAGTGAGTATTATCAGAAACATTGTCAGGTAAAAACAAGAGCTTATGACGGTATATTAGATTTGATAAAAGAATTAAAAAAACTAAATATTAAAATGGCAATTGTATCAAATAAGAATTACAAGGCAGTTGAATCTTTGAAAAATATTTATTTTGAAGGTTTAATAGATGTTGCATTAGGAGAAAATGAAACTGCCGGAATTAAGAAAAAACCGGCAAAAGACATGGTTATGTCAGCACTCGATAAATTAGGCAGTACACAGGAAAAATCAATTTATGTAGGAGATTCAGAAGTTGATAGTCAGACTGCTGTTAATTCAGGACTTGATTGCATTCTTGTAAGTTGGGGATTCAGAACAAAAGACATTTTAGAAAAACTTACTTATAAGAAAATAATAGATGAACCAATGAAGTTATTAGATGTGATTGCGTAAGTAATATAATAAAGAGGGGCGAATTTATTCGTCCCTCTTTATTATTAAATATAGATTATAAAACATTTGTTAGGCAGGTAGTGACCATTTTCTGTATTAAATAAACAGGGTTTTCATTGTATCTAATGTTCGACCCACTTTATCATTGGTTACTTTCAAGACTATCATTCTGATAAACAATATTTCCTGAAAGACCATTTGAGTACGTAAGTTTTTTCCGTTTAAAATGGTTCAATATCTGAATCCACAATCGAATAAAATCATTGCCACAAAATATAAGAAAAAGAACAAGTCCTAATAAGGATGTGTATTTACCAACCTTTATAAGAGGTGCATGATAAACTAATTTAATAATATGATGTCCTGATGAAAGAGAAAATCCTAAAAAGGCATTATCAGTCATAAAGTAATCAATTTTTTGGCCGTCCACATATACTGAGAATCCGTTGTCGTAAGGAATTGTTGTAGTAAAATAACTATCTTTATCTAAAGTAATGTTCCCTGTAATCATATTATTTTCATAAGCAACATCAGTCATCATTGTAATGTTATTTTTTAAGGCAGAAACCTGGTCATAATCAATTTTATAAATTTCAAATTCACTGAATTCAAAACTACATCCTTTAGGAAAACGAATGTTTAATATATTATTGTCAGCAGAATCTGATACAACAAATTTAAAATTGAAATTTTTATTAGGATAAGCAGAATTAAGACCACTTAAACTATTTTGAATACCATTAATTTTAATTGTTGAACGGTTTCTACCATATCCTTTGATATTGCATTTTATAATATAAATGCAGTCCTTTAAATTATCAGGAATCTCAACATTAAAAGTTTTTGCACCATTCATAGTATCAACATGATAATATCCATCTGTAGTACGTTCTAATTTTAAATCCATATTAAGATTAACCTTCTTTAACATAGAATGATAAGAAGATTCGACGTCATCATCAACAACAATATATTTTAATAAAGCAACCTCTTTTTCTTCAGGTGAAAGAGAAAGATATTCGTTTAAACTCATAGTATCTTTAGATGCAAATCCAAGAGAATAAGCATTATCGGATTTATATACCTTGACATTGCCTGCCTGACAGATTGCCTTGTATCCTGCAGGAGCAGTTGTTGTGGAAGCAATGTATTTAACACCCATAAGCGTTTTAAACAAAACATCATTTGATGAAGTGATGGAAATGTCATTAACGGTAGGATTACTCAACTGAAGGTCATAATTACACATATTTAAATATGGCTTATTGAAAACAGATGAGTAACAACCTTCTGAAAAATATTTCTTGCCATAAATGATGTTATTTGTAAATTTACTATCAGTTATATTGCTCGTTCTGAAAAATGTATCATCACCATTTAATGCAATTGCAATAGCAGCGTTTTTACTTTTATCATAATATTTTGCAGCATCTTTTTTTGCAACCAAAGTGTCAGAAGCATTTCCAACATAGCAACAGAAAATTGCAATTAAAATTGTAGGCAACATAAAAACATAGTTCTTATTTATTTGGCAATAGGCAGCAATAAAACAAAAAGTAATTATAAGGTCAATAACTATTGCAATGTATATTGGATTTTCATGCATATATGCAGAAATTGCAATAAGAACTAATATGCCAAATGTAACGAGTGCTAATTTACCGGTTTCATATTTTTTAGCTAATAAATCCCTTACAAAAAATGCGGTAACAAGCAAAATTAAAGGAACAAATGGAATAAGAGTTTTCCCTCTAATGTATAGAAAACCGTTTAATAAATATTGACCTACAGGAAATGCTGAAACAAACAAAATACAAATGCAAAGAAACTTCTTTGAAAAATCTTTGCTTAATATTAATATGCAGGCTAAAGCTAAAAATGCAATAGCGGTCACACCCATTCCATATGGTGTGTAAAACATTTCGTTATTAGGAAACTGAGGTATAAATAATTTAGCTAAAGAAATTGATTTACCATCAGAAGAACCACGTCCTGATAAAATAGCAGCAAGACTTGGAAGTAAAATTACTGCGGAAAGCATAATTCCAATAATTGAACTTGCACCATATCTTAAGGCAAAGAACCAAAATGGCTTTTTACCATCTGGAAGTTTGTAGTATAGTTGCTGATTTTCTTTGTACTCAAAAAATTTGTAAATAGCATAAATACTTATGGCAACAATTCCTGATACAGCAAAGAAATAACTTGTTAAAAACATACATGTAATGCTTAGAATAAGAAGTATCTTTCTGTCCTTTTTATATAAACGGTCAATACCAACTAAAGCTAATAATAAAAATGGAATATAATCCATGAACATTACCTGCTTATGGCTGTGGTACAATAATGGACCGGCGCAGGCAAATAAAAAAGTAATAAAATAAACAGTGCTTCGATTCATGTTGTTGTGTGATTTAAGCCAAAAGTAAAAAATATAAATAGATAACAAAACAACAATGATACTTGAAACGCTTATATATAATTGCATAGGTACATTTGGCAAAAAATAACTTATTAAAATAATTGGATTCATAAATCCGTAATAAGAAAAATTATAAGCATTTTGTCCGGCACCTAAATTAAGATTAAACTCAGGAAAAAGTCTTCCCGTATCATAAAATGACTGCCTAAAATAATCAGGGAGTACACTGTGCTGGGACAGCCAGTCTACGGAAGAACCATAAATATAATCAGAACCTGTTATAAGAAAAACAATTCCAAGAATAAAAGCAGTCACCAAAGAAAGGTAAATGAAATCATTTAACTCTATATATCTTTTGGACGATTTTTTTATAGATTTAATAAAATTCATAATTTACTCCTTTTCCCGAAAACAAATTTTATTTCAAATTAATAAGTACTAACTTCATTAATAGAATTATTAATAAATATGCCAAATAATCATCAAAACAGTTAATAACTTTATTTTTATCTTACATAAATAATGTACAATTCAAAATTTAAAGAACCATATTGAAATATCTTAAGTATTCTTTAAGAATGAAAAAAAGACCGCTTCGTATGTTACAATAAGTCGAAATAAAAACTTACCGGATAATCTTTAAAATAGAAAATAAAATGAACTAGGTTTAGATTTTATAAATATTTCCGATGACGAGTTACTGATAAAAAGAAAGGAGAAAGTAGCACACAGTATTTTGCGTTAAGAAAGCAAAAAATACTTATTTTGTAAAATTTTAGGACATACGATATAGTCGGCTGCTAAAAATAATTTATGAAGAAAAATATAAAAATAAAGAAAAAAATAGCGATTGTTTCTACAGTAATTGTAATAATAGCAATAGTTGTGGCAACGATAATGGAAATAGAATACGGAAAATTTTTATTTATTCCGTCTGTAAAAAACAAGCAAATGGACGAGCTTGATTTAGAAAAATATAATAAATTAATGATTGTGGCACATCCTGATGATGAACTTATATGGGGTGGAGCACATCTTTTAGAAGATGATTATTTGGTTGTATGCATAACAAGGGGGTATGATAAAACAAGAAAAAAAGAGTTTGAAAATGTAATAAATGCAACCGGTGATAAAGGACTTATATTGTTATATCCTGATAAAATAGCAGGGCAAAGAAGCGATTGGGGCAGATGGAAAAAAGATATTGAAAAAGACATTGAAACAATAATTAATTATAAGAATTGGGACGAAATAGTAACTCATAACGAAAAGGGAGAATATGGGCATATACATCATATAATGACACACAATATTGTAGATGAAGCGTGTGATAAAACAGAAACTGATGCAAAAATAATGTATTTTGGAGAATATTATAAAAAAATAAATTTGCCGGAAACAGGGCTTGAAAAGATAGATGAAAGTTTACTTAAGCAGAAAGATGAAATATCGAAACTTTACTCAAGTCAGAAAAAGACAATTGATAAATTACATCATATGTTTCCGTATGAAAATTGGACAGAGAGGGAGTAAGAAAAAATATGGGAATAGATTTCGTACAAATCTATTCCCATATTTTTTCTAATCTATCCCGCAGGCTTTTTTTGCAAGCATATCAGCAAGATCGTTATATTTGTCACCGGAATGACCTTTAACTTTACAAAATGTAATGTCAACTTTTTTCTTTGCCTGTTCATAGTATTTTTTATAGGCAATTGTGCCAGGCTTATTTGCACGCCAATCGCCCGTACACCATTTTTCTATACCGGCATAATCGTGGTAAATTGCGATATGTTTTATGCCGTGTTCTATAGCAAAATCCATTGCTGCCATTGAACCAAATATTTCACCTGAGACATTTCGCATAGAAGCGAGTTCAGGGTCATCAAAATCTTTAGAAAGATGAAATTCCTCTCCATTATAGAAAATAACACAACCATATGAAAAATGCTTTGTAGCAATATTATAACTTCCGTCTACATAAGCAACGGCTTTTACGGAATTAGAAAATGGTTTGTCATCATCTTCAACAGATTCTTTTATGACAGGAAAATCAGAATCATCAACAGAATCGTCAGATGGCATATCGAAGAGAGACATCTGCTTACTTTCCAAATTAAGATATGCGTAAGCGTCAGCCATATTTGTGAAACTTTTATACAAGGCACCGGGATATCCGTTTACACTTGCTTTACATTCATCCCACGTTTCAAATATTCCGTTTGTTCTTCCAACTTTAACAGCGTATATTTTTTTTGCCATAAAACATATTCCTTCCGTAATTATTTTGTGGTTGTTTCTAAATCCTTTTTGGATGTAGTTTTAGAAACTGATTTATCTTTAACTTTAGAAGTAGTTTCTGAATTGTTTTTAGAAGTAGTTTCTAAATTATTTTTATTAGAAGTAGTCTCAGAAGGATATTCCATATATTCTTCGCTTTCATCAGTCTCTTTACCATCTTTCCAAGGATTTCCTGCAACCGGGTCAGTAGGGTCCCAATTAGCTCTCTCATCGTTTAAGTCGATTTTTTTTACTTTTTTAATTTTTACAGGTGGAACTTCTGAATCTGAATCGTAAATTGTAACAGGAGTTCCTTTTGGACAATTATCATATATCCATTTTATTCCGTTAATGTTAAGTCTTACACAGCCAAGGGAAGCGTTGCTTCCAAGTTTATTATATTCTTCACTTTCCAAATCATCGTTGTGTGCACTGTAATATGGAATAGAATGAAGCATGATTGAACCGTTGATACGGATTGCATATTGGGCATAAGAACCATCAACCATTAGTCTCCAAGGATAATAATCGCTTGTTTTAAATGAACCTGTAGGGGTGTCTTTTACATCTTTTCCGACAGAGCACATAAATCCTTTATAAGGAATGGAGTATCTTCCGTTCTTGTCAATTCCATATATAATTACATAATTCTGAGTTCTGTTAACTCTTATCTGATAAGGAAAATCAGCATCAAAATCAATCAAATGCTTTGCAGCATCGCCTGAAGGAACTGTACTCATCTCTTCTATGGCAGAATCAGCAGGATTGTATGATGTTGTTTCTTCAAATGAAGATGAATCTTCGGTATTTTTTGTTGTAAGTTTTTCGGTATTACTTTTATTATTCATATTTGCATCAGACCTGTGTTCGGTTATTGATATTAAGAATATGCTGATTATTGCAAATAATGCTAAAAATATTATTACAAGTACGTATTTGTTTATTGGATTATTTTTTTTCATGTGTATTAATTCTCATCTTTCAAGTTTTGTCATATAAAGTAAATAAATAAGAAGGCATATATTAATTATGATATGATGCCGGAACAAAAAGTCACCGACTTTGATGCCTGTTTTCTCACATAATTCTATTGTAAAAACGGAGTAATTGCAATAGGCGGATTTTGTAAATTTAATTAAATTTTATTTAAGAATCTAACGTTGACTATCAAATTGTGGTTTGTTATTATTTTATAAGGGTTAGACGCCACATACTTTGTTTTGTGAAAGGAGAAACACATGAGATATACAAAACAAGAAATTATTAAAATTGCAGATGAAGAAGATGTTGAATTTATACGTCTTCAGTTCACAGATTTATTTGGGACATTGAAGAATGTTGCAATAACAAGAAGTCAGTTAGAAAAAGCATTGGATAATAAATGTATGTTTGATGGTTCTTCAATTGAAGGATTTGCCAGAATCGAAGAGTCAGACATGTATTTATATCCTGATTTAGATACATTTGAAATATTACCTTTCAGACCGCATCAGGGAAAAGTTGCAAGACTTATTTGCGACGTATATAAAACAGACGGAACACCTTATGAAAGTGATCCAAGATATGTCTTAAAGAAAGTATTAAAAGAAGCAGAAGATATGGGCTATACATTTAATGTAGGACCTGAATGCGAATTCTTTTTATTCCACACAGATGACAATGGATGTCCAACAACAATTACACATGAAAATGCAAGCTATTTTGATTTAGCACCTACAGATTTAGGTGAAAATGCAAGAAGAGACATGGTTCTTAATCTTGAAGATTTAGGATTTGAAATCGAAGCATCACATCACGAAGTAGCACCTGCACAGCATGAAATTGATTTTAAATATGATGAAGCATTAAAGACTGCTGATAATATTATGACATTTAAGCTTACAGTAAAGACAATAGCTAAGAGACATGGACTTTATGCATCATTTATGCCTAAGCCAAAATACGGAGTATGTGGTTCAGGAATGCATACTAATATGTCATTGTTTAAAGAAGGAAAAAACATTTTTGCAGATGAAAATGATGAAAGAGGATTAAGTAAGGAGGCTTACAGTTTCATAGCAGGTATCATGGAACATATGAGAAGCATTTCAGCAATTACAAATCCTATCGTAAATTCATACAAGAGGCTTGTACCGGGTTATGAAGCACCTACATACATTGCATGGTCAGCTACTAACAGAAGCCCGCTTGTAAGAGTACCGGCAGCCAGAGGTGTAGGTACAAGAGTTGAACTTCGTTGCCCTGACTGTGCAGCTAATCCATACTTAACATTAGCAGTATGTCTTGCAGCAGGACTTGATGGAATTAAGAGAGGATTAGTTCCGAAAGAAAGTGTACAACAGGATATTTACTCAATGACAAGTAAAGAAAGAGATGAGGCGGGAATTGAAAACCTTCCAAAGAATCTTTATGAAGCTGTTAAGGAAATGAAGAAATCTTCATTTGTTAAGGATGTTTTAGGAAAAGAAACATTTGATAAATATGTATATGCAAAAGAATCAGAATGGATGGAATACACATCTCAGGTTACAGATTGGGAAATTAACAAATATTTAGACAGAATTTAATAACCGGAGGAATGAACGTGGTTGGAATTATAGTAGCATTTCCAAAACCTGAGGACAGCCGGGCAATCAGAAGTTTGTTATCCCGAAATGGGTTTAATGTAGTGGCCAATTGTACTACGGGGGCCAGTGCAATAAACAGAGCTGACGATATTGGTGAAGGCATTATTATAACAGGATATAAACTGCCTGATATGTTATACAGTGATATTGTAGACAATGTAGGAAGCAGTTTTGAAGTGATATTACTTGCATCAAAAAACAGACTGATGGAAGATAATACCGGGGTGGCAACTCTTGAGATGCCATTAAAGGTTAGAGATTTGATTAATTCTGTTGAGATGATGGAGAATCAGATACTGGCAAAAAGACATAAGAAAAAAGGTAAGCCGGGAGCTAGGAGCCCGAAAGACCAGGCAATAATAAATCAGGCCAAGGAGGCATTAATGACGGTACAGAATTTAACAGAAGAGCAGGCCCATAGATACTTACAAAAGAACGCCATGGATAGTGGTTGTACAATGGTTGAAGTGGCAAAGATGGTTTCAGTTATGTTGTATCGCGATTAACATATATTAATTAACATTAGGAGGATTGAAAAAATGTTTAAAATTAATGAAAATTACTTGAAACTTAGGGGAAGTTATCTTTTCTCAACAATTGCAAAAAAAGTTGCAGCTTACCAGGAAGCACATCCTGATAAAGAATTAATCAGATTAGGAATTGGAGATGTTACATTGCCATTAGCACCGGCAGTAATTGACAGCCTTCATAAAGCAGTAGATGAAATGGCATCTGCAGAAACATTCCATGGATATGCACCTGATTTAGGATATGAATTTTTGAGAAAAGCAATTGCCGACAATGATTACAAGGCAAGAGGTGTTGAGATTGCGCTTGATGAAATATTTGTAAGTGATGGTGCTAAATCAGATTCAGGTAATATTGGAGATATTTTCTCACAGGATAATAAGATTGCAGTATGTGACCCTGTTTATCCTGTATATGTAGATACAAATGTAATGGCAGGAAGAACAGGAACTTTTCTTGAAGATGAAGAAAAATGGAGTAATGTAATTTACATGCCATGTACTGCTGAAAATAATTTTGTACCTGAACTTCCTAAGGAAACACCGGATATCATTTATCTTTGCTATCCAAATAACCCAACAGGTTCTACAATTACAAAATCACAGTTACAGGAATGGGTTGATTATGCAAATAAGGTTAAGGCAGTTATTATTTATGATGCAGCATATGAAGCTTATATTTCAGAAGAAGATGTTCCGCATACAATCTATGAATGTGAAGGTGCTAAAACATGTGCCATTGAATTAAGAAGCTTTTCAAAGAATGCAGGATTCACAGGAACAAGACTTGGATTTACAGTAATTCCTAAAGAATTAAAGCAGGGCGATGTAATGTTAAACAGCCTTTGGGCAAGAAGACACGGAACAAAGTTTAACGGAGCTCCATACATTATCCAGAGAGCCGGCGAAGCAGTTTACTCAGAAGCAGGAAAGAAGCAGACAGCTGAGCAGGTAGCTTATTACATGAACAATGCAAAGACAATTCGTGAAGGACTTACAGAAGCAGGATATAAAGTATCAGGTGGTGTTAATGCACCTTATGTATGGTTACAGGTACCTGAAGGAATGACATCATGGGAATTCTTTGACTACTTATTAGAAAATGCAAATGTAGTAGGAACACCTGGTTCAGGATTTGGACCAAGTGGTGAAGGATATTTCAGACTTACAGGCTTTGGAACATATGAGAATACAGTTAAGGCTATTGAAAGAATTAAGGCTTTGAATAAATAGAGGATGTATAGTAAGGTTGAAAGTATAAAACTTTAGTAAGTACAACTATAGAATAATTGAAATAAAATTATGGACTATTAATTGATAAGTTTTCTTACAGTAGGCAGGCAAAATAGTATAGCCTGAAACTTAAAAATATTATTAATTGATAGTCCTTTTATTGTTGCTTTTGTGAAAAAAGTAGTGAAAATAACCAAAAATACAAAAAAAGGTTGATTTTATAAAAAGAAAATTTGTATAATGTATTTAATATAGATACGTGATAAATAGTTAGTTTATTTATTTTTGTATGGAGGGTTAAACAATGGAGAGGTTTTTAGAAAATCGTAAAGGTAAAGACGAAGAAGGATCAGTTGTAATACTTGTTGCAGTTCTTATGGTTGTATTTCTTGGAATGGCAGCATTAGTTGTTGATTTAGGCGCGGATTATGTGTATAAGGCAAAGATGCAGACAGCGTGTGATACTGCATCAAGAGCAGCAGCTTCAGCCTTGCCGGATACTACGAAAGCTACGGAACTTGCTAAGTATTACATGAAGGAAAATGGGTTCACGGACACAAGAAATGTGCAGGTGGAATTTAAAGATTCTAATTCAAAAGTGCAGGTATATCTTAAAGAAGAAAGAAAGACAACGTTTGCAAGAGCCCTTGGTATTAAGAGTAATAAGATAAGTACGGTTGCAGTAGCACAAAAATATGGAACATCAAAAACTGAAACAAAGAAAATAGGAGCTATTTTTGATTTTTTATTGTTTCAAGGTAGTGATGATGTTTTTGATTCGTTGGGAAGTGGTAGCCAGTATATATATGGAGCAGTTCATGCGAATGGTGATATTAAATTAAGTGGTTCTGTTGGAGCAATAGGTGGATTTTCACAATCTTCAGATACTTTTACAGTAAATTCACCGTGCAATTTAGTTAAAAAGAATGATGAGTCGGGCGAATATGAAATAGTTGGAAATCTGTATACGAAGTGGGGGGAAACGAATAGTGTAGTAATTCAAAGAAAAGGTAGTTCTGACACAGAAATATTAAAAAATACAGAATTCTATACAAAACAATCACAAAAGATTGATATGCCTAATTATATATTAGATAATGTAGATAAGATATTACCACCAAAAGATAATGAAACAAATCGTCCAAAGTTACCTGAAATAACTAATTTCTCAGGATGGAATGTTATTTCAAGTAATTTAAACAGTAGTATTACGGATGGTGATGTTCACTATACAGGAAGTTTTGCAGACTTAGAGAAAAGCCATACAGGGAAAATTGTGGCGGATAACGGAATTAAAATTACTACTGACGTAACAGCAATAAATATTAACGGAGATGTTTATAGCAATTCAAACACAGAGATTAGAGCATGTAATGGCGGAAAGATTGTTATAAATGGAAATTTATATGTAAAGGGAGATTTGAAGTTTGAATCATCGCAAATAACAGACGTTATTATAAATGGTAATATATTCTGTACAGGGAAGATTACAACAGCAGGTCAAAGCTTTGTAGCTAATTCGACGTATGTATATTGTGATACATTTCAACCGGGAAATCAGGTTATAGTTAATGGAACATTGGTGGCTGAAAATGATATTACATTTACAGGAAGTGGAAATGCTTTAACTGGTTCAACAGCAGTGGTTTCTAAACATGGAAATGTTAATATGACTGCCGGTTCACAAGGATTTAATGGAATAATTTATGCTCCGGAAGGAACTGCAGTATTTGGCGGAGAAAGTGCGATATATGGAAATGTAATCGCAAAAACCATAAAAGCGGATTCAAGTTTAAAAATTTATCCATTGCAAGATAAAACAATAGATGATTTATATGATTCTGTTTTAAAAGATGATAGTGGTGAAAACAAAGATATTGTTGTTAATGGCGTTAGATTGGTAAAATAAAAACTAAAAATAACACTTTGGCAAAATGACTTGTCAAAGTGTTATTTTTTTAGTAGAGTGATATTGGTATTTGTTAAGGGGATATTATACAAGGAGAAAGTGTATTAGTATGTAGGTATAGTATGAGTAAAAAACAAAATATAATGAGGGAGGAACATATGGTAAAAGTAAAGAGAAAAAGACATTTAGTTTCAAAATTAATAGCAGTAGGTTTAACCCTTTCGTTGATGACGCAATCGATGGAAGGGTTTTTGTTTGTTACGAATGCTAATGAATTAACTGAAACAGAAGTTGAAACAAATGCGAATATTATTAGCAGTGTTAACAAAAGTGATAAGCTAGAAGAAGCAATTGATAGCAAAGAAGAAGAGGAAAATCAAAAAGAAGAAAAGGTATTAAATCAATTTAAAAATGAGAATATAAATGAAAGTATATCACTTGACGTAGAAGATTATTCTTCTGAGTATATAAAAATAGTTTGGGAGAATCATGACGAAAGTAATATATTATCATACAATGTATACAGAAATGGAAAATTTATTAAAAATGTAATAGGTAAAGATTATGTAGATAAAAATATAGAAGCTAGTGATGATTTAAAAGATAGTTACATTTATGAAGTTAGAAGTGTAAATGAAGAACGAGAAGAAATATCACAAAGTAATAAAAAAGAGGTATATGCAGTTGATGATTTGACATTGACAGATTATACACAATTAAATTGCGATTTGATTGTAAAAAATTTAAATATGACGAATGGGGGCTCAATCTATTTAAATGGATATACACTAAAAACTACAGAAAATACATATATGGAAGATGGATACATTAACTTAGAGGATGGAAACTTAGCAGTAGGAAAAGACTTAATTGTGAATAAATCACACATCATTTGTGTCAGAGGCAGACTGGATGTAGGTGGATGTTTAGTAATGAATAATAATTCGTATTTGATAACATATAACGAAGAAGGAGAAGCATATATAGATGGGGATGTTGAGGTGGATGAAAGTCAAATAATTATTGACAGAGGTATATTAGATATAAAAGGAAATCTGAATGTTAAAAAGCAAAGAGATGATGCATATGATATTATTGTATTTGGTAATGGCGTTATAATATTTAGTGGTGAACATCCACAAAAAATCAATTTAAGTGACAAGAGTTATTTAGAAAATGTAGAATTCAGAAATACAAGTGAAGAAGGTATAGTGCTTGAAGAACCGTTAAATGCGTTGAATGTTAAAAGAAATGACACAAGAATAACATATGGACTAGCTAATGAAAAATATGGTTGGACATTAGAAGAAGATACTGTTTACGAGGGAGATTTATATTTAGTTAGTGATGAACTTAATCTTAATGGACATAAGTTAGAAGTTACAGGAAGTATTATCCAATTAGGCGGAGAAATAAACATAAATGAGGGAAAATTAACCGTTAATGAAGATTACTGCATTGCCGGGAGAAAAATGGTTAATGGAGAATACGTTTATTCTAAATCAAATGGAAAACTTATTATGAATAAAGAAAAGGATGAAATTCATGTAAATGGAAATTTTGTATCTGCATCAGTGGCTACTTATGATACACGTATAACAGATGGTAAGGTTTATATTGGTGGGGATTATATTCAAAAAAGAGATGTTGAAAGATATGGATTTGGATTTACGAGGAATTGTCAGGTAATTTTTACTGAAAATAAAGAACATCTAGTTAATGAATTAATGATGGCAGAAAATATTATTATTGAAAAAAATACAAGTGTAAATTTCGAGGATGGAACTACAAGTGTAAACAATCTAACAATTGAGCAAGATGCAAAAGTAAATATAAATGGTAATGGAATTAAAGTCTTAAATAAGATAGTTAATCACAGTAATTACATAAATGGAATAATAGAAATAGATAGTAAGACAGAAATAGAAGGTGAATATTATAATGGAGATATTTGTTATACAGGGAATGATGCATACGCAAAAAAGTTAAAGGTAGGTGGCACACTCTACTTAAATGGAAATCTCGTAAAAAGAGATTTAGATAATATTGAATATGATTCATTAAATATATGTGGTGGAGAATTTGCATTATCTGATGAGGATTTGGAAATAAATAAAGACTTAACTGTATCAGGTGGAAAGTTTGTAGTTGGGGCAAGTAAAGTAACTGTAGGAAATAATTTAATGGTTACAAATACCGGAGTAGTTGATATGTCTACAAATGATGGAAATGTAGAAGTTTATGGAGCTGTACTTTGGGATTCAAATAACATATCAAACCTTAAAGCAGGGTGTATGAAAGTATATGGAGACTTCATTCAAAATAATGAAGAAAATCCTGGTTTAAAGTGCTCAGGAAATCACAAGATTACGTTATGTGGGGAAAAAAGTCAGAAGTTATCTATATGTAACGAAGACGTACAATTTAATATATTGGAGATAACAAATATTAGTGAAGATGGAGTTCTGTGCGAAAAAGAATTAAGAACTAATAAACTGATTGGTAATACCGAGAAAATAAAATGCATGGAAAATGGACGAATTGGTTGGACCTTACAAAAAGATGAAGAAATTGATGAAGACATGACATTAGTGTTTGGAAAACTTGACCTTAATGGACATACACTTCACATTAAAGGTAATCTTATCCAAAACGGAGGTGACATTGAGGTAGATGGGGGCAACTTAATAGTAGATGGTAACTATTCTATAAGTAAAATAAAAGTGAAAGATGATATATATGAGTATGGAAAATCTACAGGTACATTGAAAATGAAAAAAACGCAAGACTATGTTTTAGTTAAAGGTGATTTTATAAGCGCATCAGGTAAATTTGATGAAAATGATATAACTGATGGAAATTTAGAAATAAAAGGTGATATATATGTTAAAAAGATAGGAAATAAAACTGGATTTATGTGTACTAAAAATAATACAGTTATTTTAAGTGGAGATAAGCAACAGTATATAACATTTGAAGAATCAACTAAAAATAAAGCTCGCATTTCAGGAATAGAAATAAAAAATACAAGTGAGCAGGGAATTGTAGTTGATAAGCCATTAACAATTACAGGAAATATAATTACAAATAATTGTAATATAGATGGAACTATAAATGTTACTAAGAATACTATATTTGAAGAAAAATCTTTTAATGGAAATATTATAATATTGGAAAATTATACATTTTCAAAACTTGAGTCAGTAAAAGGAAAAGTAACTATAAAAGCAGGAGTCAATTTGTCATCTGATTTGGAAGTAAATGATTTAGATATTGATGGGGGAAATATATATTTAAATGGCTATAATTTGAGCGTGAAAAGTGATTTAAAACTTAATGGAGGAAGTGTATATATAAAAAGAGGAAAAATAAATATAGATGGGAATTTAAGTGTTAGTGGGGAGTCTGATATTTTAATGCAATATGATGAAGATTATATTTGTGTAAATAAAGATGTTATATGGGCTCAGAATAATAAAATTAATTTTTCTATTGGCACATTAGAAATAAAAGGAAATATATATGATAATACAGGAAAAATAAATGCAACGGATGAACATAAATTAATTTTAAGTGGTACGAGTAAACAAGAAATAGAATTTATTGAGTGTGGTAGCATATATAATGTTGTGGAAATAGAAAACACAAGTGAAGAAGGAGTATTCTGTGAAAAAGGAATTCCGTGTCAAAAATTAGAAACACATAACAATAAATATATAACAGGAGATGGCATATTAAATGGATATACTTTAAATAGTGATGTATTAATTGATGGAAGTGTAGAATTTTCTGCAGGGACATTAAACTTAAATGGGCATACATTAACTGTTAATGGAGACTTAATACATAAAGCAGGTGAAATATATGTAAATAATGGAAAATTAGTAATAAATGGTGATTATAGAATTCAGATTCCAAAAACAGATGGTACATTTATGGGAAGTTATGGAAAATTGATAATGAAACAAACAAAAGATGAAGTGCATGTAAAGGGCAATATCTACTATGGAGCATATAAAGATGCAGAAGATAATCTTATAAATGGTAGATTGTCTGTAGAAGGAAATGTTTATCAGTTGACGTACGAAAGTGATACAAACTTTACATCGAGTGATGCTTTTTGCCTTGTATTAAATGGAAAAAAGCAACAGGTTATTTTTGAAAGTGATAATGCAAAAATAGCTAATTTAGACATATGTTGTGAAGAAACAGAAATAGAAAATCCTATATATGTAACCGGATTGGTAAGTGACAACAAAAATAAAGTTAACGGATTTGTAAAGATAGATCAGACAACACAATTTGTAAATGGTACATTTACAGGAAATATATTAATTGAAGATGAAAAAAGTTGTTCATTAGATAAAACTATTAATATAGAAGGATGTATGAGAATAGACGGAGATGTTCAGCTTGAAAATGACATTACTGTTGGAGAATTAATAGTAAATAAATCTTTGTCATTAAACGAAAACAAAATAATTGTAAAAAATAATGCATACATTAATGGCTATTTTTACATTGAAAAAGGACAGGCATATCTGGAAAAAAAGTTAACAATTAATCCTAAAGGATATTTGTTTATGACAGAACCTGAAGGTGGGATTAATGTTAAAAATATTGAGTGGAAGTGGAAATCATATGGCTTTTTATATGATGGAATTATTAATATATCCGGAAATTTATCTGTAGGAAAAAACAATGAAAATATATTCAAGTACTTTATAAATAAAAATATAAAAGTTTGCCTTACAGGAAACGGAAAGCAGATTATTGATTTTAAGGATGACAATAGTGTATTAGAAAATATTGAGATAAAGAATTCAAGTGAAGAGGGAGTATATTTTAAGAATAATAGAATTAATGCATGGAGTGTTATTACTAATGGCAATAAGATAACATTGGATAGTAAATGCTTATCAGGATGGAAATTGGATTCAGATGTTATTATGGATGACGATGTGTATTTTGTTGCTGATGAAATGGACTTAAATGGACACAAACTAACAATAAATGGAGATTTAAATATTGGTTCAGGTAAAATCAATATTAATAAAGGACAATTAATTGTTAATGGAAATCTGAGATATAGTACAGTTAAAGAATTAGACGGACAAAATGAATATGGAAAAAGCTATGGAAGTATAGAAACAAAAAATGATGAAGATTATGTTTTTGTTAAAAAGGATTTTGTGATAAATAGAGTGTCAAGTAGTAGTAAAATAGAAGAAAATGGTTCATTCGAGATTGAAGGAAATATAATAAACGAGGGAAAAGAACGATGTAAAATAAATGGAAAAACAATACTATCTGGAGAAAAAGAACAAAGTATAAAAGATGTAAATAATAGTATGATAACCTTTGAAAATTTAATAATTAAAAATACAAGTGAAGAAGGCGTAAAATGTTCAGAACCAATATTTATATCGGAAACATTGACAGATGAAGATAATAAATTGATTTTGGAAAAAACTTTGACGGTAAAAACACTTAATGTATTACAAAGTAAAGAATATAAAGGGAATCTTATACTATCTTCAAATGAGCCACTTAATAAAGATTTGAGTATAGATGGACAATTAACAGTAAATGCAGGTTTAGATTTAAATAAACATAATTTGGAGGCTAAAGACATTGTAATTTCATCTGATAATTATATATATGTTAATGGTGGAAGATTAGATGTTGAAAAAGATTTGAAATTAGATGGAAGTTATTCTTATTTGAAAATGGACAATGGAAATGATTATGTTTGTGTAAGTGGAAGCCTTATTGTAAACTCATCTCAGATTAACTCATATGGAAATGACATTAAATTAAAAGCAGGAATATTAGAAATTAAGGGTGATTTTATTCAAAGTGGGAAACAAAACATCTTTAAGGCAGAAGGAACTCATACAACCATACTAAGTGGAAATGAACTGGAAAATGGAAAAAGAAAAGTACAAAATATAAGTTTTGAAAATCTAAATAATTGTTATTTTAACAAAGTTATATTAACAAAAGATTTGAAAACAGGATATGTTTTTAATGCAGATATAAGTAAAATATGTAAAGAATACGATGTGAAAACACAAAAAGCTATGGAACTTGAAAAAGTAGATAAGCCTCAGGTGATGGGGGTTACATCTACAACTGCTGAACTTAAGTGGGAAGCTGCGAAGGAAGATAGTGTAATTGGATATATAATATATCGAAATGGCAGTAAATATGATATATCAGGTACTAATTCATATTATGATATCAATATGGAACCGGATAGTGACTATGTTTATTCTGTGAGTTCAATGGATTCGTACAGGAATACATCAGAACTTTCTGATGAAGTAATGGTTCATACTGATTTAGATACGGAATCACCGACTAAACCGATACTAACGGTAGACACGAAGACAGGTTCTTCAGTAACTTTGAAATGGCAGGAATCCATTGATAATTATAGAATTTCAGGATATGAACTCTATAGAGATGGTGAATTGCTTAAATGTATTGATAATGGTAACAACTATTATAAAGATTCGGGACTTGCAAATAATATACAGCATAAATATAAGATTAGGGCATTTGATAAGGCAGGAAATTATTCTAAATTTAGTGATGAGATAACTGCTTATGCTGAAAATCCGACAATATATAGAATGACTCCGGAAGAAAATATAATTGGTGGAAATAAAGTTAAATTATTAGTGGAGTATAAAAATATTGGAAATAGTGTAGGAAACAAAGTTCAGTTTGAATATCTTATTGATGAAACTAATAATAAGTGGGAAAAAGTGAACGAATATCTATTAGGACAAAATAATTATGGAAATATAAGTTCGTATTTATATTCAAGTATAGAGTGGGATATTTCCAAATTAAATATGGAAAATGTAACTATAAGATGTACAGTATATGACGATGATGATAATTATACTTCGTTAGTAAAAACATATGAAGTTGATAGAGAAGCACCACTTGCACCTGAAGAATTATCTGCAATTTCTAATAATGGGACAACACAGCTTACATGGATTTCTTCTAGTAGTGAAGATTGTAAGGGCTATAAGATTTATAGAAGAAGTCGGGAAAGCGAGTATAAACTTATTGAAGAAATAACTGGAAAAGAAAACATTTCATTTGTAGATAATAATGTTGTGCAAGATGAAACTTATTGGTATAAAATTTCTGCAATAGATTATTTTAATCAGGAGAGTGAAACAACAGAAGAAGTAAAAGTTATTGTAGAAAAGGACAGAGAAGCTCCTAAAGTTATAAAAATAAATGTTAATAATAAAAAAGTAAATGGAAATGCCGAAGTTGTAGTTGAAGCAGTAGATAATATAGCGGTTGATACTATAACACTACAATATCAGGAACCATATACAAAAAAGAAAATTACTATTGGAACTCAGGCAGCTAAAGATGGAAAGGCAACATTTAATTTTGATACGAAAAAATTGCAGGATGGAATGGTTCTTTTAGGTGCTATTGCTACAGATGTTAATGGTAATAAGTCAGTTGTTGATTATGAAGATGATATGTCCACGGCTGTTGCGGCAGCATTAATTGATAATACGGGAATAAGTAAGCCGAATATATCAGATGTCATTGGATATGAAGATAGTGTTTTGATAAAATGGGAAGAATGTTCTGATGATGATTTAGGATATTATGCTATTGAACAGATAATAGATGGAGAGTATGTCAGAATTTCAAAAACAACAAACAAGACAGGTATATTAATTGACAATTTGGAAAGTAATACAATTTATACTTTTAGAATAGTTGGTTATGACAATATTGGAAACAGAGGAGTTGCTTCTGAAGATGTGCTAATTAGTACTTCATCAGATAATACACCACCGGTTATTTCAAAAGTTGAATCAGATAGGCTGTATTACAATAATTTGATTAAAGTAAACATTTCTGCATTAGATAATAGTGAAATTGATAGAATTGAAGTGTCATATTCTTACGATAAAAAAGAATGGAATAATTTATCGGAAATTAAGAAACAAATCGTAGGAAAAGAATGTAATTTATCATATAACATTGATTCAAGTGCATTTGCAGAAGGAAAAGTATTCATAAAATTTGTCGCAGTAGATAAAGAAAGCAATTTCAGTGATGAAATAATTAAAGAATATGTTATAGATCATAAGCAACCAAATAAAATTAATAATTTAGTTTCACAAGGAAAAGAAGGACTAATTTTACTTAATTGGGAAAAGACAGATGATGACATATTAAGATATGATGTTTACAGAACAGTATATGGAAGAAATGCATATTCCAAAATTGGTTCATGTGAAGGAGAAACTTTTGAAGATAAGACTTGTAAATATGGAACAACTTATAGTTATAAAATTAAGGCTATTGATAATGCTGAAAATGAAAGTGATTATTCAAATGAAACAATTGTAAAGAGAATTAGTGATACTCAGGCACCTGTTGTATATGGAATATTGCCGGCAAATGGAAAAAGAATTTCAGGCAATGTTACTTTAAAGGCTATGGCGGAAGATAATATTAAACTTAAAAAGGTTACTTTTTCTTATAAAGCTGTAGATAGTAGAGAGGATATTTGGACAGAAATAGGAACAGTAAGTAATGGATTTGATGCAGATTATCCTAAAGTGACATTTGGTGTAGAAAATTTAGCAAACAAAGAATATTTTGTAAAAGTCGTTGCTACAGATACTGAGGGAAATAATAGTGATGCATATATTACAAAGTATGTGATAGATAATGAAGCACCTGAAAAAGTAAGCATTAAGGCAAAAGCTATAGGGTACGGAGCGCAATTAACATGGGATAAATGCAAATCGGATGATTTTACAGAGTATGAATTATACAGATTAAGTCCTGAAAGTGATAAATTTGAATTGATATTAACTACTAAAGATTTGACGTATGTGGATACGAAATTAAAAGCAGATAAGGAATATCAGTATAAAATTTATACAATTGATGAAGCTGGAAACAGAAGTGAAAGTGAAATTGTTGGTGTTATACCTACTAATGAAGACAATGAAAAACCGATTGCCAAAGTAAAAGACAATTTCTCGGTAAGAGAAGGTGCAGAGGTTATATTAGATGCCGGCAGTTCCAGCGATAACGTGAAAATACAAAAGTACGAATGGGACTTGGGAAATGGAGATAAAAAATCCGGAAAGAAAATAAAATATATATACACGGAAAAAGGTACATACAATGGTAAACTTTTAGTTACAGATACAAGTGGAAATACTGCAACTAAAAAATTTACAGTTAAGGTACGAAGTAGAAATTGTTCAAACGTAAAGCTTGTTGTTACCGGAACAAATGCAGGCAACAAAATGCTGCTGAGTAATGCATATGTATGTATTGATGGAGAACAGGTATCGGATGAATTGTATGAAACAGATGAACTGGGAAATGTAGAAATAGTATTAAAGCCGGGAGCATATCAGGCATCAGTTTATAAACAAGGATATGTAGCACAAAAAGTTTCATTTGCCGTAGATGCAGGTGATGATAAGGAGATAAACATAAATCTTCAAAAAGGTGGGTTAGTATCATGCTCATTAACACAACGTAGACTTACGTTGGATGAAATTAATGCTTTAGGTGTTGATATAAAGGATGAAAGTAATTGGTATATATATGAAATCGAGTACAATAAAACAAAAAAAGAAAAAATTAATGTAGATAAAAATGGCAATTTTTCATGTAGTGAGGGATCGGGAAAGGTAGTAAAGTATAATGATGAAGAGTTTATTATAATAACTAATGTAAAACGATATCTTAAAAAGATGTATGAAGTTAATCTTACAGTTACAAATACAACAGATTCAACTAATGAATTTGTAATTGAAAATAGTAGTGCTACATTAAATTTACCGAAAGGCTTATCTTTTGTTGAAACAATTAAAGAAAATAATAATGCAGTTGAAATTGGCAATTTATCAGGACAACAGACAAAGACGGCATCGTGGTATATAAAAGCTGATGAGCCAAATACATATCAAATTGATGCAGTGTTTAATGGAATGTTAATGCCATTTAATGTCCCTATTAGTGAAAAGATAAAGGGAGAACCATTTACTGTATCAGGAGATGAAGAAAATACATTCACTGATGATGGTTTTATAACCGGCGAGGCAAAAGAATATAGTGTATTTGTTAAGGATGCACAACAGAATAGTTATATAGAGGGTGCCAGAGTGAAACTTATTGCATCAGATGGGAAAAAATGTGATTCTTTAACTAGTAGTGAAGGAGTTGCAAAACTTCAAATTAATAAGGATGACAAAAGGGTATTTAAATTACAGATAGATTGTAATGGAAAAGAAGAGACTTATGTAGATTATAATTATTCTCCAGACTGTATAAACTATTCAGATTGCATAGAAGTAAACGAAAAAGGAAAGATACCTAATAAAGAGCATAAAATAAAAATGTCATCTGCTAATATTAATGGACATAATATTTATGGTGACAAGTTATATGAGATTAATAGATTAAAGAACGAATCACATATGTTTGAATTTAGTTTTGAACAGGAAATTAAAAGTTACCAATTATTATCCGGTAAGAATGTATTGATTAGTTCGGATAATCAAGGAGACAAAGTTTCATTTTCTTTGAATGGAAGAGATATTGAATCTAATTCAGAGCTTAAACTTAAAATCAGTGGAATGGTAGACGGGGAAAAAGTTACTGAAACATATAGTTTCAAGGGATATGTAGCAGTTGTTGATTTTATTTATAACAAAGTAATAATAAAAGGAATCGGAAAGGAAAAGGACGTTTTAAGAGAGACTAAGGGAATAAGTCAATATTTTGCAGATAAAGCGATTACAGTTAATATTGATGCAGATAAGGATATAGATATATCTAAATCTCAATTAGTACAAGATGGACAGGTAATTGCTGAATCTCAAAATAGAACGGTAACTTGTTTTGTAAAAGAGTTAAAATGTAATCAGAACGTTTATTTAGTTACTTACGATAAACAAAATAGGCTATTAGACAATAGACAATTGTATATTAAAGTTACAAAAAATCCTCTTAATGATAATTGGAATTTTGGTATGGGAGGTGGCAAATTAAAGTTTGTGATTCCGGATACAGATGGAATTCCTGATATATTAAAAGGAGCAAAAATAGAAATTAACGTTGATGATTTAGAAGATCTTCCTTTAACAGTTTATGCTTCGGAAGAAGAGATTGTGATGAAAGCATCATTTGTACTTTTTTCAAATGACAATGAGTTTATTAAAAATACATTTGATATTAAAGCACCATTAGAATTTATTCTAAAAGTAAATCCTGAAGAAAATATAACAACAGGACAGGTTAAGGTTGGGTTAGATGTTTCTGTAGATAAAGAAATGCAGATATGTGATACACCGCCACTTGTGTTAGGTATAGGTGGAAATGCCGGATGTGATGTAATAGGAGAACTTGTAGTGCAATCAGGAGACTGTGTCTACAGTTTAGATATAAAACCGATAATGGGGTTGAGTGCTAAACTGGGTGCCGGAGTTAAGGATGTAGTATCAGGTGGGGTTTATGGTGATGCAAATCTTAATTTTATGATGAATGTTTCAAACAATGTCGGATTTGGACTTAAAAAGATAAGTGTTAAAGGGGATGCAGGAGTTTATGTTGAATTCTTAGATAAAGAATTTTCTAAAAGCTTTTTTGAAAAAGATAAAGAATATACACTTTATCAAAGTGATTCTAAAAAGAAAATAAAATCATTTTTAAAACAAAACATAACGGATAATGCAATGACGGATAATTTTGGTATGAGTAATTATTCTTTGATTACAGATGAAAATAATTATAAAGCTGCCAATAGAGATTATTTGCAGAGTATAAGTGAATGGGATGAAAGTGAAAAGTCTGAAGTTAATAAGATTATTACTTTACAATCATCAGTGTATACAAACTCTAAACCAAGAGTAATATCGTGTAATGGTATAACTATGATGGTGTTTAATGAAGATGATGAAACAAGAACTGCTGAAAATAGAAGCAGACTTATGTACTCGATATTAAATTCAGAAACAAAATCATGGAGTAAGCCAATAGCAGTAAAAGATGATAAAACAGCAGATTATGGTTTTGATATATATGATGATGGAAAAGACATCTATATAGTATGGCAAAATGCAGATGAAATTTTAAAAGAAGGTTACAGTTTGTCAGAAACAGCAAAACATTTAGGAATCAGCATGGCAAAATATGATTGTAAAGAAGGAAAAATGATATTTCTGGAAAATGTAGCAGATACTCTAAATGATGAACAATGTCAGATGGAACCACATATCGTAAGTAATGATGGTCATATATATGTATGTTGGTATGAAAATAGTAACAATAATGTATTTGGAACATCAGGTATTAATACAATATATTATAAAGAAATAATAGAAGGTTCAGAAATTGTTAAAGTTGAGGAAACAACAAAAACAATAAAATCGTTAGACATTGGGCTATTAGAAGACAAAGTATGTGTGTCATATTCAATTGGAGAATTAGAAAATAAAGGAGGAGAAATAAAAGTTTTAGACATTACCGGTGATGAAATAAAGCAAATTACATCAGAAAATCAATTAGGAACTAATGTTATATTTACTAATGTAAATGGAAAAAATATTCTAAGCTGGTGGGAAAATAATAATATAAAATATATCAATTCATTGTCAGATAATGCAAAAAACATACTTAATAATAAAATTAGTGTAAATGATTATGAATTTGTAAGTGATGGGAATAAAAGCAGTATTATTTATACAAATGTAAAAGACAATAAAGCTCAAGCCTATATTATTAATTATGATAACATAATTGGTAAATGGGGAAATGTTGTTGAACTTACAAATCAGGATAAATATATTGAAAATATTTCCGGTACATATTCAGATGGACACTTGATTACGGCATTTAATCAAACTGACGCAACAATAAAAGAGGGGAAGGTAAGTTTGAAAAAAGATATTTGCTTTATGAATATTGAACCAGAATTAAAATTAACAATAGATGATGTAAATTATGAACAGGAGGTAGTTCCGGGAGAAGATTTAGAGTTATCTGTTAATGTTAGAAATGCAGGTTTAGAAGCTGTAGATGATATACGCGTAGAAGTTAAAGATTGCTTTGGAAAACAATGTGGTATGGGTGAATACAGCACATTATTGTTGTCAGGAGAGAAAGAACAATATAATGTCAAATTTAAAATGCCATATATATTTAAAGCTGGCGAGTACACAATTAATGTTTACAATGGTGAGCAGCTGTGCGGAAGCTATACTAAAAAGATAGGATATACAGATTTAAGTGTTTCAAGACGTATATTTAACCAAAGTGGAAGTTATACAATTCAAGCAGATGTTGTAAATTATGGATTAGAAAAATCTTCAGGAAAAGTTGTATTTTATAATTACTATGATGAGAGTAAAATATACTATACAGAAGAATTTGAGGAATTGTCATATGAAGAAGAAACTTCAATAGTATATAATGTTCCGGATAACCTTATATCAGATGATAAAGACTGTATTATCGGCATCAAAGTAGTTTCTGATAAAGAGCAAATAAATACATTAAATGATGTTACGACTGCAACTTTGAGTGAGGTAAAGGAGAAGAAACTATGTGTTGTTAGATTTGAAGATACAACGACTAAAATGAGTGAGTATAGATATACTGATTCAGATGGAAAAATAGATGAATTTCCTAAAGCTTTATCAAGAGACGGATACATATTTGCAGGTTGGTATAATGACAATGAAAAAGTGAGTAAGGATACTGTCTTTACAGAAAATACCGTAATTGTTGCTAAATGGGAAAAAATAAATTCTGATAATAGTAATAATGATTTAGAAAATTCATCAAAAGGTAATGGTGGAGACACAAATGCTACTGATGTGCCTGCAGATAATAAAACATACAACAGTGAGTTTTCAAATGGCAATATTCAAAGCGTTATTCCTGCAAAAAATGAATTGTACATTATAAAAGGAATAGTTTATGAATTAGTTGTTTCTCAGAAAAAGAGTGAGGCTAAGGTAGTAGGTGTTAAATCACATTCTTTAAAGAATGTTAAAATACCGGATATGATAAAAATAGGAGGATGTAAATATAAGGTTGTTGAGATAGGAAATAAGGCATTTGCAAATTGCAAAAATTTAAGAAAAGTAACAATCGGGAAAAATGTCAAAAAGATAGGAAACAGAGCATTTTTTAAATGTACTAAGTTAAAGAAAATTGTTATAAAGAGTAAAAAAATAAAAAGTGTAAAATCTAATTCTTTTAGAAAGACATCAAGGAGTCTGATTGTATTTGTTCCGAAAAAGAATTATGCAACTTACAAAAAAATACTAAAAAAAATTAATGTCAAATTTAAATAGACTTATATAACATCTAATAAATAACGGCTTAACATCAAGTGACGATGTTAAGCCGTATTAATTATCATAGAAAACCTGAACTTAGAAAAAATTACACCATTCATATTTAAACTCTTGTAACCTGTTCTTCTAATTCTTTTAATTCGTCAATTGATAATGTGGGAACATATGTAGCAATTTCATCAAGGGACATTTTGCCGATTTTTATCATCCGTTCTGCAGTTTCTTTCGCAGTTGCCTTAGCAGTTTCTTTTGCAACTTCATTTCTCATATCTTCTAATATTTGTGACATAGATGCAACACCTTCTTTCTCTTCTTTGAAATATCTTGCTTTTTTTGCTAATTCTTTATAATTCATATCGTTAGGATTTGTACATGAAAAATCATGCATGAGTCTTCCAATCGCATCATTTCCCTGATATGCTCCATTAACATATATTATATGAGAGCCATCACCAAAAAGTTTCTTTTCGCCTTCCATCACAACGTATCTGTCTATATGATATAAAGGTTGATTTCCATGCATAACATCATTTTCTGTAATGAAAATCACATAACTATCGGGCATGTTATCAGTACTCTCACCAGGCTTTAATATATGAGCGTCTAACAGGCTGCTGTTATAACGGGCTCTTTTGGAACCTGCACCTTTATTAGCTCTTTGAATTTCAATATCAAATTTTCTACCGGTACTGTCTGATGCATGCACATCTAATACAGCAGAGCGTCCTTGTAGATTTTTAAGAGGATCCTGTGTCTTTATAGACTTAATAATAATATCATCTTGGTTCAATATTATTCTAAGTATTAGTTCAACAGCTTCGAAGTTATCTTCTAAGCATACTGTCATAAAATCATCATCTATATATCGTAGAGCCTGTAGGCGTTCTAAATCTTTATTGTTTTGTAGTTGTTCACTTATGCTCAATCTTTTATTACCTTTCATTATAATTGTTCTTTTGTTCATTGACAACTATATAAAAATCTAAATTATGCAGAAATAATACTTTATTACGTAGATAATTTGATTTATACCATAGTTTTCACCGATTGTACACATACTGTATGTGTACAACTAATTATACATCACAATTTATCAAAATGTCAATAACAACAATATGTTGCGTATTACTAGCCGGAATAATATTAAATATTAGCAGAGAAAAATAAGATTTTACATAAAAAGGTATTGCATTTAGTCGATGCAATACCCTTAAAATATTATTACTATTCAGTTTTATATTTCGTATAGTAGTCTGACCTTTAATGCAAAGATTACATTATAATTCACTATACCCATATCCATTAACGATGGCTTCAATTTTCTCATTTGCCTTGCACATAGGGCAATCATTGTGAGAGTAAATGTTGTATCCCGGAATATCATCTGCCTTAAACAGAGAATCGATGTGGTAACCGTCAACGTTATCAACGGCACTGAATATAGCAGATATACCCTGAAGAATTCCACCATAGTAGGAAACACATTCAATACAATTCTTTACAGTAGTTCCGGTACTTGCAGAAGCAAGCAATAAAAGAACATTTCTATTCTTAATTTCATGCTTAAGATTATCCCTAAATATCATAAGGCCGTTAGAATCATATTCAGGTGAAATAACATAAATTGTCTTGTGTGCATTCATAGATAATACTCCGGCCTTAGTAAGTTCGCTTGCTAAGAAAGCTCCAATGACCTCGCATCCGTCCATACATACGATTGTGTCAATAGGTTTCCCCATAACGTTGTAGTAATCCTTCATTGCGACTGCAATCTGCTCAGCTTCACGTTGTCTTGTTTTCATTGTAGTCATATCAAGATAATGACTAACGTGTGAATGAGTAGTAGCAAAATGTCCCTTTATAACTTTAAGGGCAATGTTAGGATTTTTTGAAGCATAATATTTTACAATTCTTCCCTCGTCCATAATGTGTCTACCTCCTTGTAGTAACAGAGCATTATGCTCTTTATTATTTATAAAATCTGAGAAATTGTTTCTACTCAAATTTATTTGTCTCCGCTCAAAAATATACTAATATTATACATCACAAAGCTGACAAATGAAATAATTAAGTGTAATTTAAAGGTTAAAAATCGTTATTAATTTAGTGGAAATCTTTAATGGAAGAATGATAAAACCTGCATTATGAATAAAAATGAAGAAATTCGTGAAACTATTTGCAAGTAATACGGTGATTATGCTATATTGAAGAGTAGATGTTTATGGTTTAATGGGGTAAGTCTGTATATTTAATATAAAAGTTAATTTATTTGAATAAAACAGATTGTTCATTATAATAACCATAACTTAAAGGAATGCTAGAGGAGGAAGATATGGCAAATATAATTTCAGACGAGACAATAGAGTATGTTGGAATTTTAGCAAAGCTTGAACTTTCAGATGATGAGAAAGAAAAAGCAAAGAGTGATATGGGCAGAATGCTTGATTATATTGATATGTTAAATCAGTTAGATACAAGTAATGTTGAGCCGATGAGCCACATATTCCCTGTAAACAATGTATTTAGAGAAGACGTTGTTGTAAACGGTGATGACAGAGAAAATATTCTTGCAAATGCACCGGAGGAAAGAGGCGGAGCATTTGTTGTTCCAAAGACAGTAGAATAATTTACTTACAGCAAATGAAAGGATATAGTGTTATGAATTTAATGAGTTTAACAGCCGTTGAACTTGGGAAAAAGATTAAAAGCGGCGAGGTTAAAGTTGTAGATGCGGTAAATGATGCATTTGCCCATATAGAAAAGCAGGACAAGACAATTAATAGTTTTGTTACTGTAACGAATAAAGAAGAGGCATTAAAGAAAGCTGAAGAAGTTCAGAAGTTAATTGACGAAGGAAAACTGACAGGACCATTAGCAGGCGTACCGGTGGCAATTAAGGATAATATGTGTACTAAAGGGATGCTTACAACTTGTAGTTCTAAGATTTTAGGAAACTTTGTTCCTACTTATACAGCTACAGCAGTTGAAAATCTTGAAAAAGCAGGAGCAGTTATAATTGGAAAGACTAACATGGATGAATTTGCTATGGGAAGTACTACAGAGACATCTGCATTTGGAGCAACAAAGAATCCTTGGAACACAGAACATGTACCGGGTGGTTCATCAGGTGGCTCATGTACAGCTGTTGCATCAGAAGAATGCTCATATGCTTTAGGTTCAGATACAGGTGGATCAATCAGACAGCCAAGTTCATTCTGTGGAGTAACAGGAATTAAACCAACATACGGAACAGTTTCACGTTATGGATTAATTGCTTATGGTTCATCATTAGACCAGATTGGACCTGTTGCTAAGGACGTTACTGATGTAGCAACAATACTTGAAACAATTGCAAGTCATGATGAAAAAGATTCAACATCAGTTAAGAGAGATGACTACAATTTCACTGAAGCATTAGTTGATGATGTTAAAGGATTAAAGATTGGTATCCCTAAAGACTACTTTGGTGATGGATTAGATAAAGAAGTAAAAGATTCTATTTTAAATGCAGTAGAAGTTTTAAAGAGTAAAGGCGCAATCGTAGAAGAATTTGATTTAAGCCTTGTTGAATATGCAATTCCTGCATATTACGTAATTGCCAGTGCGGAAGCAAGTTCAAACCTTGAAAGATTTGACGGTGTAAAATACGGATACAGAACACAGGAATATGAAGGCCTTCATAACATGTATAAAAAGACACGTTCAGAAGGTTTTGGTGAAGAAGTTAAGCGTAGAATTATGCTTGGTTCATTCGTATTAAGCAGTGGATATTATGATGCGTACTATTTAAAAGCATTAAGAACAAAAGCTTTAATTAAAAAGGCATTTGATGAAGCATTCGCTAAATATGATGTTATCATCGCACCGGCTGCACCTACAACAGCTCCTAAGATTGGAAGCAGTCTTGCTGACCCAATTAAGATGTATCTTGGAGATATTTATACAATATCAGTTAACTTAGCAGGTCTTCCTGGAATTACAGTTCCTTGTGGAAAGGATTCTAACGGACTTCCGATAGGAATGCAGATTATTGGAGACTGCTTTAAGGAAAAGACAATCATAAGAGCAGCATATGCTTATGAACAGACAAGAGAATATGAGCATTGCCCATTAGTAGAAGCATAAGGAGTGAAGTAAATGAAACAGTACGAAACAGTCATTGGACTTGAAGTTCATGTAGAATTAGCAACAAAAACAAAGATTTTTTGCTCCTGTTCAACAGAATTCGGAGGAGCACCAAATACACATACATGTCCTGTCTGTACAGGAATGCCGGGTTCACTTCCTGTATTAAATAAGCAGGTTGTTGAATATGCAGCAGCAGTAGGACTTGCAACAAATTGTACAATCACACAGAATTGTAAATTTGACAGAAAGAATTATTTTTATCCTGATAATCCACAGAATTATCAGATTTCACAGTTATATCTTCCAATCTGTAGAGACGGATATGTAGAAATTGAAACAGAAGAAGGAAAGAAAAAAGTAAGAATCCATGAGATTCATATGGAAGAAGATGCAGGTAAGCTTGTACATGATGATTGGGCTGACTGCTCATTAGTAGACTTTAACCGTTCAGGTGTACCTCTTATTGAAATCGTATCAGAACCTGATATGCGTTCAGCAGAAGAAGTAATTGCATACCTTGAAAAATTGCGTATGATAATTCAGTATTTAGGAGCTTCTGACTGTAAGTTAAATGAGGGTTCAATGAGAGCTGACGTTAACCTTTCAGTAAGAGAAGTTGGAGCAGCTGAATTTGGAACAAGGACAGAAACAAAGAACCTTAACTCATTTAAGGCAATTGCAAGAGCAATTGAAAATGAAAGAGAAAGACAGATTGATTTATTAGAATCAGGACAGGAAGTTGTTCAGGAAACAAGAAGATGGGACGATACAAAAGAGTATTCTTATGCAATGCGTTCAAAAGAAGATGCACAGGATTACAGATATTTTCCGGACCCTGATTTGGTTCCAATCAATATCAGTGATGAATGGTTAGAAAGATTAAAGTCAGAACAGCCTGAATTCAGAGATGAAAAGAAAGAAAGATACATTGAGGAATATGGACTTCCTGAATATGACGCAAATCTTTTAACGTTATATAAGCCTTTAACAGTTTTATTAGAAGCAGCAGTTGCTAATGGAAGCAAACCAAAAGAAGCCAGCAACTGGTTGATGGTAGAAACAATGCGTCTTGTAAAGGAAAAAGGAATTGAACCTGACGAGGTTAAATTCTCTGCCGAAAACTTTAGTAAGTTCTTAAAACTTATTGATGACAACGTAATTAACAAAACAGTTGCCAAAGAAGTATTTGAGGCAATGTTTAATGATGACATAGACCCTGAAAAATATGTAGATGAACATGAATTGAAGATGGACAACAATACAGATGACCTTAAGAAGATAATCGAGGAAGTCATTGCTAACAACCCTAAGGCAGTTGCAGATTATCAGGGTGGAAATCAGAAGGCGATTGGAGCATTAGTAGGTCAGACAATGAAAGCTACACAGGGTAAGGCTAATCCGCAGATGATAAATCAGATGCTTAGAGAGTTGCTATAGTTGTCGCATTGATATATAATGCAATGGAAAAATATAAAAGTTAGTATACGTAGGTGGAGAAAAGAAAATGAATAGTATCGAGCTTCAACAAAATTGGGAAGATGATGGACTGCATGAAGAATGTGGTGTGTTTGGTATGTATGATTTAGATGGCAATGATGTTGCATCATCAATTTATTATGGATTATTTGCATTGCAGCACAGAGGACAGGAAAGCTGTGGTATTTCTGTATCAGACACGTTTGGACCTAGAAAAGTGGATTTGTTAAAAGGAATGGGACTTGTAAATGAAGTATTTAACAGCGAAAATTTGTCAAAACTTCACGGAAATATCGGTGTAGGACATGTTCGTTATTCTACAGCAGGTGAAAGTATTCCTAGTAATGCACAGCCACTTGTAATCAATTATGTTAAAGGAACATTGATGCTTGCTCACAATGGTAATTTGATTAATGCAAATGAACTTCGTGATGAGTTAGCATATACAGGAGCAATTTTCCAAACAACAATTGATTCGGAAGTTATTGCTTATCTTGTTGCAAGGGAAAGAATTAATGCAAAGACAGCACAGGAAGCAGTTACAAATGCGATGAAGAAATTAAAAGGTGCTTATGCACTCGTAATTTCAAGTCCTCGAAAACTTATTGGTGCAAGAGACCCATTTGGTTTTAAACCATTATGTATTGGCAAAAGGGACAATGCTTATATTTTAGCATCTGAAACATGTGCCCTTGATACAATTGGTGCTGAATTTGTAAGAGATGTACTTCCGGGAGAAGTTGTAACTATTGACAAGGATGGAATTAAATCAGATACATCAATGTGTCTTCCTAAGGCAAAAGAAGCAAGATGTGTATTTGAATATATTTACTTTGCAAGACCGGACAGCAATTTTGATGGAGTGAGTGTATATCATTCAAGAATTATGGCAGGAAGATTCCTTGCTATGGATTCACCGGTTGAAGCAGATGTTGTTGTGGGTGTACCTGAATCAGGAAATGCAGCAGCCATGGGTTATGCAATGGAATCAGGAATCCCTTACGGAACAGCATTTGTCAAAAACAGTTATGTTGGTCGTACATTTATTAAACCTCAGCAAAAGAGCAGGGAATCAAGTGTTAGAATTAAATTAAATGTTTTAAAAGAGGCAGTTTGTGGTAAACGGGTAATAATGATTGATGATTCAATTGTAAGAGGAACCACAAGTGATAGAATTGTTCAGATGTTAAAGGATGCAGGTGCCACAGAGGTACATGTAAGAATCAGTTCACCACCATTCTTATATGAATGTTATTTTGGAACTGATATACCATCAAGAGATCAGTTGATTGCCCACAATAGAACAATAGAAGAAATCAACGAAATAATCGGTGCAGATTCATTAGGATACCTTAGAGTTGAAAGATTAAAAGAAATCGCAGGCGGACTTGGAATTTGCACAGGATGTTTTGATGAAAAATATCCAATGGAGCCACCAAAAGAGGATATCCGTGGAGAATATATAAAATAAGGTCAAATGTTAAGGAGGAATTTATGAACGACAGATACCAAAGCCCATTATCAGAAAGATATGCAAGTAAGGAAATGCAGTATATTTTTTCACCTGATATGAAGTTTAAAACATGGAGAAAATTATGGATTGCATTAGCAGAATCTGAAATGGAATTAGGATTAAACATTACACAGGAACAGATTGATGAACTTAAGGCTCATGCAGATGACATTAACTATGATGTAGCAAAAGAAAGAGAAAAATTAGTTCGTCATGACGTAATGTCTCATGTTTATGCTTATGGTCAGCAGTGCCCTAAGGCAAAGGGAATTATCCATTTAGGAGCAACATCATGTTACGTTGGTGATAACACAGATATAATTATAATGACAGAAGCATTAAAGCTTGTTAGAAAAAAATTAATTAACGTAATCAATGAACTTGCTAAATTTGCTGATAAATATAAATCTCAGCCTACATTGGCTTTTACACATTTTCAGCCTGCACAGCCTACAACAGTAGGTAAGAGAGCAACATTATGGTTAATGGAATTAAAATTAGATTTGGATGATTTAAATTACATGATTGACAGCATGATGTTGTTAGGTTCTAAAGGAACAACAGGAACACAGGCAAGTTTCCTTGAATTATTTGAAGGAGACCATGAAAAGATTAAAGAACTTGAAAATAAGATTGCAAAGAAAATGGGATTTGAAAAATGCTTTCCTGTTTCAGGACAGACTTATTCAAGAAAGATGGATACAAGAGTATTAAACGTTGTTGCAGGAATCGCAGCAAGTGCTCATAAATTCTCAAATGATATTCGTTTGTTACAGCATTTGAAGGAAATTGAAGAACCATTTGAAAAGAATCAGATAGGTTCATCAGCAATGGCTTACAAGAGAAATCCTATGAGAAGTGAAAGAATCGCATCTCTTGCAAATTATGTTATGGTTACAGCATTAAATCCGGCTATTACATCAGCAACACAGTGGTTTGAAAGAACATTAGATGATTCAGCAAATAAGAGATTAAGCGTTCCGGAATGCTTCCTTGCTATCGATGGAATTCTTGATTTATACTTAAATGTAGTAGATGGTTTAGTTGTATATCCAAAGGTTATTGAAAAGAGACTTATGAGTGAACTTCCGTTCATGGCAACAGAAAACATTATGATGGATGCCGTTAAAGCAGGTGGAGACCGTCAGGAAATGCACGAAAAGATTCGTACACTTTCAATGGAAGCAGGAAAGAACGTTAAGGAAAAAGGCTTAGACAACAATTTACTTGAACTTATTGCAAATGACCCATCATTTAACATGAGTTTAGAAGATTTACAGAAGACAATGGACCCAAGTAAGTATGTAGGACGTTCACCTGAACAAGTTGAAGAATTCTTGAGAGATGAAATTCAGCCAATTCTTGATGCAAATAAAGAAATCTTAGGATTAACAGCAACAATTAACGTATAAATTTAATTGTGACGTAATTGTGAATAAGTAATAAAGTCTTTAAATATTAAATAAAATGTGATAAAATCGGTTGTATGTGTGTGACACGAAATACAACTGATTTTTTCAGTTATGAAAAGAGGAGAACAAGATGTTTAAGAAAAGTTTAGCAGTGGCAATGGCTGTGATGATGACAGTATCATTAGCAGGATGTGCCGCAGGGGAAAAGATAGCAGACGCTACAGGAAAGAGAAGCGACTATGATAAATGTAAATCAAGTTACTATGGAACAGTTAAGTTAGCTGATTACGATGAATTTGAAATATACTCAGATGAAGTTAGTATTTCAGATGATGATGTAGATAGTGAAATTAACTCAGTGCTTGAATCAGATAAGTCATACGAAGATACAGATGAAACAGATGTTACAGATAAGTCAATTGTTGACATCAGTTATGTTGGAACAATTAAGGTAAAGAAAAAAGATTTTGCATTTGATGGTGGTACAGCAGATAACCAGACATTAGATATTGCAAACAGCTCATATATTGAAGGATTTGCTGAAGGTTTAGTTGGACATAAAGTAGGAGAAAAGGTTGAATTAAACTTAACATTCCCTGAAAACTATACAAATTCAACAAAAGATGCTGATGGTAAAGAACTTAAATTAGCAGGAAAGAAAGTTAAATTTGAAGTAACAATTAATAAGATTGTAAAAGAAGTTACACCTGAACTTACAGATGATTATGTAAAGAAGAATTTAAAAGACAAATATGGTGTAGAAACAGCCGACGGCTTAAAAGAGTATTTTAAGAATCAGTTAGAAATTTCAAAAGTTGGAAGTACAAATGCATTAGCTGATTACGTTGAAAAATGTGATGTTAAAGTAGATGAAGATGGTGTAAAGAAAGAGGTTGATAAACAACTTTCAAGCTTTAAGGATACATTAGAACAGCAGTCAATGACAATGGATGATTACCTTACACAGTATGGTAATGGAGAATCAGAAGCAGATTTAAAGAAAAAGATAAAAGAAAGCATTACAAATCAGTTTAAGACATACGCGGTTATTTGTGCAGTAGTTGAAAAATCAGGAACAGTATTAAAAGAAGAAAGATACAATAAATGGTTAAAGCAGATTGCAGCACAGAGCAAGTATGAAAAGGTTGATGACTTTATCAGTGTTTATGAACAGTACTATAAATCATATTACGGACAGGAAATTGATGCCGAAGATACATTTACAATTCAGTGCACATATCTTGACGCAATGGAAATCTTAATTGATAAAGGAAATGTTAAGGAAGGTACAAGACCTGAAGAAACAACAACAGAAGAAGCAACAACAGCAGCAGAAGATGCATCAGTAGAAGAGACAACAGAGGCAGAAGAAACAACAGCTGAATAATTGGTGGGATTACTATAAAGGAGCGTATTACAATGAAAAAGGCTATAGCATTAACACTTACATTAGCAATGGCAGTAACAATGGCAGGTTGTGGTAATAACCAGAAGGGAACTGTTACCAGTGCCAGTGGTAAAAAGATTTCAACAGATTTAATAAAGGGTTCAATTAAACTTGCTGATTACAAAGGATTAGAAGTTTATGAAGATGAAATTAAAGTTGAAGATACAGAAGTTCAGAGTCAGATAGACAACCTTTTAAAAGAAAAGCAGGACAGCAATGTAGTTACAAAGGGTAAGGTTGTAGAATCTGATACAGTTAATATTGACTATACAGGAACAATTAAGTTAAATGGCGAAGATTTCAAATTTGACGGTGGTTCAGCAACTAATTATGATTTAGACATTGACAACAGTCAGTTTATAGATGGATTTGCAGAAGGGCTTGTAGGACATAAAGTTGGTGAAGAAGTAACTCTTAACCTTAAATTCCCTAAAGATTATTCACAGACATCTAAGGATGCAGACGGCAATGAATTAACTCTTGCAGGAAAGAAAGTCAAATTTGTAGTAAAGATTAATTCAAGAAAAGTTCTTCCTGAACTTACTGATAAATTTGTAAAAAAGAATTACAAAAAACAGTACGGAACAAAGACAGTAGATGAATTAAAGAGCTATATAAGCAATCAGCTTAGAACAAATAAAATTGTAAATGCAGTATTTAGTGATTATGTTGATAAATGTGATGTTGCAGCTTACGATGAAAAAGAAGTTGAAAGCATAGAAGATTTCAATAACAGCGCAATGGCTTCACGTCTTCAGTCTAAGTACAAGACAAATCTTGACACATATCTTAAAGCATGCAAGATGTCAAAGAAAGACTGGAACAAGAAGATGGAAGATTCAGCACAAAAAACTGCTAAGCAGGCAATGGTAATTGAAGGAATTGCAATTAGTGAAGGCCTTTGGGCATCAGAGAAAGATTACAATGCAGGACTTAAGAAAGTAGCTACATCAATGGGATATAAGTCTGTTGATGAATTAGAATCATATTTTACACAGTATCAGGCATACTATGGACAGGTTATTATTAAAGAATCAGTTGCATTTAACGAAGCTGTAAATCAGCTTATCGCAGATAATGCAAAAATATTAGAAGGTTCAAGACCGGCAGACGAGACAACAACAGAAGAAACAACAGCTGAGTAGAATAAATAAGGTTAAGGAAGTTAGATGAAGAATATATCATTAGAAAAAGTTAAGCCTCAGATTCGAATTATTTTAGAAATTGCATTTGCAATAATTATTGCAGTTGTAATTGAATTTGGGATGAACTATCCTTCCCTGACAAAAAGCTATGAAGCAGTTTTGTTTAGCAATTCAGGTGAAGTGAATGAAGATGGCGATTTAGTTTATTCACAGAATATGGACAAGGCTGTTTACGTAAACAAATTAAAAATTAAAGCTGAGACTTTGGAGAAAAATTCATATACGGTAGTGGCTACCGTTGTTAATGATTTTGGAAAGACAAAGTCAGTTGAAATTACAGATAAGGCATACCCGGAATTCGGGTATGCCTATACGAATGTTAGGGAGAAAGTTTCAAAACTCCAGGTAATATTTACTTCTCCGGAAAAAATCAATGTAAGTGAGATATCATATTCAAACAAGGCGAATTTTAATGGCTATAGAATGGCATTTTTTGCTTTAGTTATTTTCTTAGGCCTGATATTAATTTTTGAAAGAGAAATATATTTGAAAAAAGTCCAGATTTTCTATCTTATATTTGCACTTGGATTTGGAAGTCTGATTATTATGGCTTCAGGTCCTGTGTCAACGACATGGGATGAAGAAGTTCATTATAATTCAATTTACACATTAAATTTTCATCAGAAAGTTAAGTGGAATGAAGCATCAAAGTTAAATTGCACAAGAGAGGCTCCGGTAGCAAATACAAGAGAAGAGCTTAAAATGTTAAACAAGTACATGAATAACATTTCTAATAATGCATTAAAACAGCAGAAACCGGTTGGACTTATCAATAAAGGATATATAGTTTATCTGCCGATGATTGTAAGTTATCATATTTGTGAGGCGATAGGATTGCCTTATACGATGCAGTATACAATTGGAAGATTTGGAAATCTTATATTCTGTGCATTGCTTAATTGCTTTGTTATTTATGTGGCAAGGAGAAAGAAGTTACTTGTTGCTACATTAGCATTAATGCCTACTTTATTATTTCAGGCAAGTTTATACACTTATGATGGAGTAATATTTGCATGTATGAATCTTGGATTTGTACTTTGGATGAATTTAATGGATGATACAAATAATGACAAAGAAACTACATGGAAGCAGATTGCAATTGTGGCAGTATTGCTTGGCATAGGATGTATTGCGAAACCTGTATATTTTCCTGTTATGATTTTAATGGTTCCTATATTGTGGAAAATGATAAAGGACAGAGTAAAAGAATCTGCTAATGGAAAGAGGACAATAGCTCTTATAACAGTTGCAGTAATTGTAGTGTGTATGGTTATGGCACTAATTTCCATGAGACATGTAATCATAAATTTATTACATGGTAATTCAGGTTATGGTGGAGATACCAGAGGTGGAAATACGGGAATTATAGGTCAGTTAGTTTCAATAATTAAGCATCCTATAGCATTTATTAAGATGTTCATTCATGAGATATTTACTTTTGATAATTTTAGAAACTTTGGAGATAAGACTAAAAACCAGTTTTTACCAAGTAATTTAATGTTTTTAAATTTATATGGACTTGGAATGCTAAAAGATGCATGGTCATTTGTTCTATTACCTGTTCTTGCAATGTTGTTTTTAACAAATACAGATGATGAACAAAATGAACCTAAAAATATAAAGACAATTAGAGTTGTAAATGGAATTGCAGTTGTATGTAGTGTGGCTTTGGTATGGATCGCTATGTATTTGGCATTTACACCTATTGGAGCGGATGCAATAGAAGGAGTTCAGGCAAGATATTTTATACCGCTTTTGCTTCCGGCTGCGTACACTTTATGGAATAACAGAATTCAGATAAAGGTATCAAAGCAGCGATATTATCAAATTGTGCTAGGAGCGGCATTGGCGTTAGCCGGTGTGTGCTTTTATCAAACATTAATCTTAGGGAGGTTAATGTAGAAGTGCTGAATATTATTTCAGCGTTATATAAACTTTAGGAGGAAAAAATGAACAAAAACGAGAAAAACACAATTGGTGAATACGGTATTTACGATGCCAGTGTTCTTGGAGTACCAAAGATGCTTGTACTTGGTTTACAGCATACTTTCGCTATGTTTGGCGCAACAGTATTAGTTCCGCTTCTTACAGGGTTGGATGTTGCAACAACATTATTGATGGCAGGTTTAGGAACTTTATTATTCCACTTTATTACAGGTAGAAAAGTTCCTGCATTCCTTGGCTCATCATTCGCCTTTTTAGGTGGATATGCAGCTGTAGCTGGATTGAAGCCTGAAGGCTCAGATATTAATATGCTTCCATATGCATGCTTAGGTGTTGCTGTGGCAGGTCTTTTATATTTGGTAGTTGCAGCATTGTTTGCAATATTTGATATAAAGAAGATTATGAAATTTTTCCCACCTGTTGTAACAGGACCAATTATTGTATCAATCGGTTTAAGTCTTGCAGGAAGTGCAGTTTCAAACTGTCAGACAAACTGGGTTATTGCTTTAATTGCATTAGGTGCAGTAATTGTATTTAACATTTGGGGAAGAGGAATGGCAAAAATCCTTCCAATTCTTTTAGGTGTATTAGTAGCAATTGTAATAGCAGTTATTTTAGCTATCACAACAGGAAGCCATGTATGGGTTGATGGAAATGAATATGTGGCAATGTTTGGAAATCCAAACTTCTTATTAGTATCAATTGATAAATGGATTAACTTTAAAAATGCAGCTTGGATTGGATTACCAATTCATGGTAATGAAATTGTATTTGGTAATGTGCCGGATGCTAAATTAGCAGTAAGTGCAATTATCGCTGTTGTTCCAATCGCTATTGCAACAATGATGGAACATATCGGAGATATTTCAGCAATCAGTGCAACAACAGAAAGAAACTTCCTTGCTAAGCCTGGTCTTAAGAGAACATTAGTAGGAGATGGTCTTGCAACAACTCTTTCAGCTTTATTTGGTGGACCGGCTAACACAACATATGGTGAAAACACAGGTGTTCTTGCTTTAACAAAGGTTTATGATCCAAAGGTAGTTGAAATTGCAGCAGTATTTTCAATCTTACTTTCATTCTCACCAAAGGTAGCAGCAGGAATTAACCTTTTACCAACAGGTATTATCGGTGGTATTTCATTTGTACTTTACGGAATGATTTCAAGTATCGGTATCAGAAACATGGTAGAAAATAAAGTTGATTTAACAAAGAGCAGAAACCTTATGGTTGCCGCAATTATTTTAGTATGTGCATTAGGTATTACATCAATTGACTTCTCAATCGGAAACTTTGATATTAGCCTTACATCACTTGCAGTTGCCGCAATCGCAGGTATTTTATTAAATGCAATTCTTCCTGGAAATGACTATGAATTTAATGATGAAGAATTAGTTGAAAAAGAAATTGAAGAAGTTGCAGCACAAAAGACTGAACAGAAATAGAAACGCAGAAAAATAGATTACAGATAAATTAAAACCTTCAAAATGGGAGAAATCTTATTTTGAAGGTTTTTTATTTTGTAAAGTATGCTTTTTTGTACAAATAAAGAAATATACCGATTTTGACTTCAGTATTTGTATTGTTATATATAGGCAATGTAATTTTTAATTAAATTGATAAATCATTTTATTATATTAATGAAAAAAAGGATATATTTATTATTATTTATTATTACACGAATAATAAAATATAAAATATACAAATATATCATAGAAGAAAGCATTTGTTGACAAAAATATTGTTAATGATATAATTGAATTAAAAATATATAGTAACAGGAGGTAAGAATATAATGAAAGAAAAATTGTATGGAGCGAAGAAGGTTTATTTAAAAGCTATTTGTTAAAAATGAATATGAATAAAAAAATTGATTACATAATAAAAGGGATAAATATAAAAAATGATACTAATAGTGGAACTATTAGTTGTGAAATAGCTGATAAGGCGACATATACCCCGGAATTTCTCAATACAGCAAGTAATGTAGTTGTATGTGGATTGTTTAATCAACAAGGGCAAGGAAAATATGGATTATGTTGGGCGGCATCTGTTGCAACTATAGTAAACTATAGAAATGGAACGGCATATACAGCTAAAAATGTTGCGGATAGAATGGGAATAGAATATAATACAGGTGGAACATTAGAAAATGCGTCTTTAGCATTAAATCTATATGGAGTTATGTATAAGGCAATATATAACCAAATTAGTTGGACTCTGGTAAAAAAGAATATTGATCAGAAGAGACCTATTTATGTTGCAGCAACTTCGAGTGGAAACGGACATGCGGTTGCATGTTTTGGATATAAAGTTAATAATCAGAAAAAGTATGTATATTTTTGGAATCCTGGTACACAGAGTACTTCTATTGTATTATACAAAACGGCCGGAACAACGTTTTCATATAATAATAGTGTATGGACTTGGAAATATACAGCTGCTAGAAATGGATAAGAGTAATGAAGATAAAAGTATATATATTTGGTATAATAATTATAGTTGGATATTTACTCACAGCATGTAGTAATGATGAAATAAATACAAAAAATGAAAAAACTGATAAAAATAATATTCTTAACAATAAAGAATATAATAAGATTGTTTATTGGATAGGTGGGCAAGGTATTGAAATAACTGATAAAGTAGATGTAGAAAATATAGTAGAGATTTTATCAACTGTTCCGGTGGAACGTAAAGAAAAAGCAGAAGAACGGGCAGGTGGAATTTTCTTGGATTTAATAAGTGATGGTAATCAAGAGGAAAGAATAGTAATATTAAGCGATTATATTTCTTACAATAATGAATATTATTATACAAAATATGATGTTATTCCAAGTGTTGAAGAAATTATTGAAGATGAAGCAAAAAAAAATGGACTAGAATATTTATTTGAAGATACATCGACTGGTCATCAGGGGAAAAAGAAAGTTAAGTAAATAATTTATATAATATATTTCATAAAAATAAGATAAGTATTATATTTTTATATATTATATGAATTATAAAAAAATAGTTTAAGATAACAAAAATAGATAATGTTAATATTTGTAAAAAAGATAATCGATTCGTATAATTGATTATCTTTTTTCTTGACAATTTTACAATATAACTTTAAAATAAAAATAACTTTATAATATAAAGTGAATGAAAGGAGAAGGTATGGAATTAACGCAAAAAAGAATTTACAAAGATATTGAGGAAATTAAGAACACAATTTAATGTTCAAAAAGAAACTATACAGGGCCATATAAGTTATTTTTGCTATATGGAATATTACAGGGAGTTTTATTAGTACTAAATTTATTTAGTGCGGTAATATGGGGTGCAAGTGACAATGGAGCAATGTTCAATTTCGCATCACAAATGATATGCTCAGCAATTATTGGTATATTTTATTTCCTAATATACAAGAATGAAAGAAGGGCAAGTAATAGATACTATTTATCAACTCTTAGTATCTGGGGAATATTAGCAATATCAACACCATTTATATTGTTTGCAACAAGATTAGTGCTGGCTTTAAGTAAAAGTGAATTGGTAACTGATAACTTAGTATTCTTAACAGATTATGAGAACTTAATTAATATAGTGTTAGTTTGCATTGCAATAATTACTGTTGGATATATAGTAAACAAAAGAGGGTTAGTGGGATTGGCAATTTTAATTCTGTTTTGTTTTATAACTATTAAAGTATTGCCAACTGTAAATATTTATATTAAATTAAATTTGGATAACCAATTACAAATAAGCATATCCTCCATATTTTATTGTGTAGTTAATATATTTGGATATATCGGTCTAGGTTTAATATTGTTACGTCAGGAGAAAAAAAGTGCAAATATCTAATATACCGGAAGCATTTAGTTTATCGATAAGATTAAAGTTAATAAGTTGTTTGCTTAATGGAGAAAAGACTTTTAAAGAATTAAAGCAGATTACAAAAGCTACAGATGGTAATATCAGTGTGCAATTATCCAAATTGGAAGAATGGGGATATATTGAATCGAAAAAAACTATATGCGGAAAAAGACCTAAAACAAGTTATAAGATAACAGAATTTGGAATAGAACAATTTGAAGCCTATGTTAATTTATTAGAGAAAATACTCAATGGTACTTTTATTAATAATACAGAGTGATTCATGGAAAATTGTATAAGTAAATAAGATTCTTACTAAACATTAATAGTGGTTATAATAGAAAAATAAAAACAGATAGTTGTTACAGTGTGCCAATCTTCAAAAGTTAGAACAGAAGCTAACGATTGAAAGGTGGCACTTCGTAATAAAGACTATCTGTTTTTATTTTTCTAAAGTATGCTTTTTTGATGGCGTTTTGATGTATAATTAATTTCAAAATATACGAAAAATACATAAAATGCAAGAAAGCATGGCAGGAGTAATATAACAAATGATTAATATATTAGTAGTCGAAGATGATAAACCAATTTCAGATTTAATAAAGATGAGTTTAAAAAGAGTGGGGTATTTATGTGATACAGCATTAGATGGTGAAATTGCAATAGATAAAATAAATGAAAAAACATATGATTTAATTTTATTGGATATTATGTTACCTAAAGTAAATGGTTTTGAAATTTTAGAATATATAGAACCACGTAAAATACCTGTAATTTTTCTGACAGCAAAAAATTCAGTTGAGGATAAGGTTAGAGGACTTAGAATGGGAGCAGAAGATTATATAGTAAAACCATTTGAAACAACAGAATTGTTGGCAAGAGTTGACGTTGTACTTAGAAGATATAATAAGACAGACAATGTAATTAATATAGCAGGATTGCAGATAGACATGATTTCAATGAAAGTGAGCCGCGATGGAAAGGAAATTTTGCTGACACCAAAGGAATATAATATACTGTTATTATTTGCACATAATCCAAATGTGGCACTTTATAGGGAAACAATATATGAGAGAGTTTGGGGAGAAGAATACGAATATGGTACAAAAACTGTTGATTTGCATATACAAAGATTGCGAAAAAAAGTTGGATGGCAGAAAGAATTAAAAGCAGTTAATAAAGTAGGATATAGATTAGAAGTATAGAACAAATTTAAAATAAAAGCAGGACTAGGTTACAAATGAAAAATATATTTTTAATCAAAGAAGTATAGATAAAGGATAAAGATTGGAATAACGGAATGAAATTTAGAACCAAAGTAGTTGTATGCATGATAAGTATACTTTCAATTATATTTGGTGCAGGCTCAAGTGCACTGATTTTGAACTCATTTAACAGCGCATTGGATAGGGAAAAGAAAAGTGCAATCCAGTCATATGAAATGATATTAAATACACTAAAAGTAGTAAATGGTGTAGAAGCGTGGGCTGACAGCAAAGATATATCAAATACAATTAAGGAAATGTCAACTCAAAGAAATACATCATGGGCTGGAATACATATTTATACAGAAAAAAATGAATTGTATAAAGATGGAAAAATGAAAGATAAATCGGGAAGTTTATTAGAAAGTACAAAATCAAAGAAAAATGTCGACGAGAAAAGTTGCATTACAAAAGTAATAGCAGGAAATGATAAAGAAAAATATCTTAAAGTTTCAGGGGCATTAAAAGTAGGAAAAGAAAAATGTTATTTAGATGTAGCATATGATATTTCACCGATATATGAAGAAAGGGATAAACTACAGCAAATATATTATGAAGTATTTGCAATAATGATTGCTTTATGTGGAATACTTTCGTACAGCAATTCATTTATAATGACAAGACCATTAGTAAGATTGTCAAGAACATCAAAAGCAATTGCCGCAGGTAATATTTCGTATCGTTCAAGAATAAAGACAAAAGATGAAATAGGAACAATGGCAAGGGAATTTGATAAAATGGCGGACAAACTGGAAAATAATATAATTGAATTGAAGGATACAATGGAAAGTCAGAATCAGTTTATAGGAAATTTTACTCATGAACTAAAGACGCCTATGACCTCAATTATAGGATATGCGGATTTGTTACGAAGTCAGGCACTGACAATGGATGAACAGGTAGAAGCAGCAAATTATATTTTTTCAGAGGGCAAGAGATTAGAAAGATTGTCACTAAAACTATTGGACATATTTGTAACTGAAAATAGTGAGGTGAAATTGGTTTTAGTTTCGCCGGGGAAAATAGTTGAACAGTTAGTAGAAAATCTTAAAGCTGATTATTTGAAAAGAAATATTGCATTAAAATATAACTATGAAAAAGGAGTCTGCCTGTTAGAACCAGACCTTGTGCGTTCCCTTATAATTAATTTAATGGATAATAGTAGAAAAGCAATGACTGATAACGGGCATGGTATAATTAGTGTAGAAGTTAAAATGACAGATAATGGTTGTTCAATTATCGTAAAGGATAATGGAAAAGGAATGCCGCCGGAAGCATTACAACACATAACAGAAGCTTTTTATAGAGTTGATAAATCACGTTCAAGAAAACAGGGTGGAGCCGGATTAGGATTGGCGCTGTGTGCAAAAATTGTAGAAGTTCATAATGGCGATATTAAATTTGAAAGTAAAGAAAATGAAGGAACAACTGTAACGGTAGAACTGAAGGGAGGAAGAGCATAAATGTGGTATAGAATTAAAACAATAGCTTTGGTTGCCATAATGATAACTGTAGGTGCTCTTTTCCCAAAAACAGTTTTAACATATCAGGATAAAATTCTTCAGGGAAAAGTATCTAAATATAACATAAATCAAATTGAATTTAAAACTGAGAATGAAATATTTAATATATTAAACAATATATCAAATAATAATTTTTACTATTCGCGTGAAATAGTAAGTGGTATGGAAAAAAGCAGAGCTGAAATATATGAACAGGAAAAATCATTTTTGAAAATTATAAAAGAATATTGTTCTTCAGATTTAGACTTTGAGAATATAAAGTATCATAATGAATCAGCAGATTTATATATAGAAGACTCACAAAATTCAATATATGTAAACGATAATTTGAATTATGGAATATCAGGAACATCCAATGCAACTGCTAGTGATGAGAACAAAAAAAATAGTAAGATGCAGAAAAAAATTATGAGTGAAGCAACTGCAACTAAAATGGTTATATGGAATTGTAATTTAGAAGGTATTGAGGGAATTAGTATAAACATGCAGATAGAGGATGCAACAGGGCTTGTATGTGGATTTTCAATAGATTATGAAAATGTAGAATATACACCATTTATTACTGATGTAGAAGAATTTGTAAAAGCACTTGGAAAATATTATGGAGTGGAAGCGCAAATTAATAATAAAAATTACGGGCAGATAGAAATAATGTTATCTGATAATAATTCAAAAAAACAAATTATAGTGTATATGAATACCGATAAATACGGAGTTTATTTTAATCAGTAAATGATGCCAAAACGATGCCAAAACATAGCCGTTTTTTAGAAACACTTTACTATGATGATTTATAACAAAAAATCATAGTGAGGTGTTTTTTATGTACACAAGTGAAAATGGATACAAAATAAGAAAAGAAAAGGAAAGGGGCAATGAAATAAAAAAATTAAGAAAAAGTAAATTGAAAAAGTGCATAGGTGTATTAGGAATATTAATAGCATTGATTATTATTACAGGGTGTGTGAATAACTTTGGAAAATTAGTGATTACTAAAAATAATGTGAGAGCTGCTAATAAAAATGAGAAAACTATAGAAACAACTAAGCTATCTAAAAAATCAGATTGGAAATTGCTTCTTGTGAATTATCAAAATAAAATTAACAGTGATGCAAAAATTGATGTGGTGCAATTGAAGAATGGACAGGCAATAGATAAGAGATGCTATGAAGAATTACAGCAAATGATGGATGATTGCAGAGATGAAGGACTTGATCCTATTATTTGTTCATCATATAGAAGCTATAGAAAGCAAAAGATTTTATATGAACAGAAAATTTATGATCTTTTAAATGAAGGTTATTCACAAACGAAAGCAAAAAACGAAGCCGCAACCGTAGTGGCTATTCCGGGAACAAGTGAGCATGAAATCGGGCTTGCAGTAGATATAGTAGATGATAACTATCAAATGTTAGAGAACGAACAGGAGAATACACCGGTTCAAAAATGGTTGATGAAAAACTGTTGGAAATATGGATTTATATTGAGATATCCTGAGAATAAGAAAAAGATAACAGGTGTAATATATGAACCATGGCATTACAGATATGTTGGTAAAACAGCAGCAAAAGAAATAATGAGTAAAGGAATTTGCTTAGAAGAATATTTAGATGAATAATAACAGGTTGAGAGTGAAATAGAAGAGTAAAAACAACCTTCAAAAATAGAAATGTTTCTTATCTTTGAAGGTTGTTTTATTTCTCTCTGATAATCATAAATTACATAACAATTGAAAATAAAAGAAGAACTGCAATAATAGCAAGAAAAACACAACTTACGATATTTAATTTATGTATATTATAGTATGAATTGTTGTTAGCATTCCAAACAAAATATGAATTAATTACATCATCAGGAGTACCAAAATTTTTATATAGTTCTTCAAGAGAAGAAATATTATATTCGTTACAATATTCTTCAAGATAGTTTTGCAATTTTTTTATATATAGTCTTTCAGATTTACCTATAATGGGAAATGCTGATTTTACGTTCTTAACATATATCTTACATACTCTATTCATTAAATAGTTTATCCCCCTTTCGTAAAAAATTAATTAAGTGAATCTAAAATAGTCTTAACACCATTTATAGTATTGTTGTAATTATTTGATAATTGCTCAAGATAATTAATACCTTCATCTTCAATGTGATAGTAAATTCTAGTTCTCTTTCTACCAACTAATTTAGAATATTCACTAATTTTTCCTTCATTCTCAAGCTTGTATGTAGCTGTATAAATAGTATTTTGAGAAATAGAAAGAAGTCCACCTGATTTCTCTTCAATGCTTTTAGTAATCTCATATACATAAGCATCGTGATTCTTTAAAAAAGATAAAATAAGTAATTCAGTTATTCCATTAATAAAATAATTTCGTTCAGCCACAATTACACCTACTTTCAAATGCTGTGATAAGTATAATATATTTAATTATATAAATCAATATTTTGAACAACAAATTATAGAGGTTATAAGAATAACATTGAAAGATGGCAGGCTATTCTTATTTTAAGGCTATATATTTTTTCTATATTTAAAAGTTCAAAATGTAGATACCCTTGCGAAATTTTTGTAATTGTGATAGAGTGTCTCGAGGAAAGACCGTTGTGTTATTGCGGCTTTATGGATGGTATTCGAAAGAAACTATACCAAAAGACAATTTCTTATATTAATAATTTGAGTGTGCATAGCCGATATTTCATTTTAGAAAATCGGACTCATTATCCCGTAACTAAGGTTAGGAGGGATGCCATGAAAATTGGATTTATAGGAGCAGGGAAAGTTGGCTTTTCCCTTGGAAAATATTTTGCTGAAAATGGTCAGAATGTTTGTGGCTATTACAGTGAATTTGAACATGATGCTGTGGAAGCAGCAGAATTTACAAACAGTAAAGAATACAAAGAAATCAATGATTTAATAGTGGATAGTGATGTGATTTTTTTAACTGTATCTGATGGGCAGATTAAGTCTGTATGGAATCAGTTGAAAAGTCAGCACATTAAGAATAAGATTATTTGTCATTGTAGTGGCGCTATGTCGTCAGATGTCTTTTCGGATATAACCGACATGAATTGTTACGGTTACTCCATCCATCCACTCTTTGCAGTAAGTAATAAATACGATTCTTACAAAGAGCTTTCCAATAGTTATTTTACAATTGAAGGTGATACAAAATATTTAGACCGGATGATTAGTCTATTTGAAAATCTGGGAAATAAAGTTATTACCATAGACAAAAAAGATAAAGTCAAATATCATGCTGCGGCAGCTGTTTGCAGTAATCTTGTGGTAGGACTTATTAACATGAGTGAAAATCTGCTTAAGGAATGTGGATTTGATGAAAAAAGTGCTCATGAGGCAATTACGCCTATCGTTATGGGAAATATCAAACATATTATTAATGACGGAACGGTTAATGCACTTACAGGACCTATTCAGAGAAATGATATAGGCACAGTAAAAAAACATTTGGAATGCCTTAATGATGATCAAAAAAGAACATATAAGGCAGTGTCTTTGGAAGTTTTAAAAGTTGCAGAGAACAGAGATAAAAATATTGATTATAGTGAGATGGAGGAAATATTAAAATGAAAACTACAGTAACAACACTTCAGAATATGAAAGCAGAAAATAAAAAAATTGCAATGCTTACATGTTACGATTATTCAACAGCAAAGCTTATGGACGAGGCAGGAGTTGATACAATTTTAGTAGGTGACTCTCTTGGAAATACAATGCTTGGTTACGAAGATACAATCAGCGTAACAGTGGAAGATATGATTCATCACTGCGCAGCTGTTGCAAGAGGGGCAAAGAACCCGTTAATCGTTTGCGATATGCCATTTATGTCATATCAGTCATCAGTATATGATGCAGTTGTAAATGCAGGTAGACTTATGAAAGAGGGACGTGCGCAGATGGTAAAATTAGAGGGCGGAAAAGAAGTTTGCCCACAGATAGAAGCTATTGTTAAAGCATCAATTCCGGTTTGCGCTCATTTGGGACTTACACCACAGTCAATTAACGCACTTGGTGGATATAAGGTACAGGGAAAGACAGAAGATGCAGCTCAGAAATTAATAGATGATGCAAGAGCAGTAGAAGCTGCAGGAGCTTCAATGCTTGTACTTGAATGTGTTCCTGAAAAGCTTGCTACAAAGATTACGGAAGAACTTTCAATTCCTACAATTGGAATTGGAGCAGGAGCAGGTTGTAGCGGACAGGTTTTGGTATATCAGGATATGCTTGGAATGTTTACAGATTACGTTCCAAAGTTTGTTAAGAATTTTGCAAATGTTGGTGAAGTAATGAAAAACGCGTTCAGACAGTACAAAGAGGAAATTAACAATCAGACTTTTCCGGCTGCAGAACATTCATATAAAATAGATGATGAAGTAATAGGAAAATTATATTAAAGAATTGCAAAAAGCGAATAGCCGCCGACCGAAGGGAGGGGCAATACAGAATACAGGAGGAAACAAAATGAACGAAGTTCATTTTCTATAAATGTTTCCGACGAATAGCCGCTGACCGAATGGAGAGGCAATACAGATTACAGGAGGACGAACAATGAAAGTAGTAAAAACAATTAAAGAAGTTAGAGAAAATGTAAAGACTTGGAAAAAAGAAGGACAGACAGTTGGATTTGTACCAACAATGGGATATCTTCATGAAGGACATGGAAGTCTTATAAAGAAAGCAAGAGAAGAAAATGATAAAGTTGTAGTCAGCATATTTGTAAATCCAATGCAGTTTGGACCAACAGAAGATTTGGAAAGTTATCCAAGAGATTTAGAAAAGGATAGCAAATTCTGTGAAAGCCTTGGCGCAGATTTGATTTTTAATCCTGAACCTGAAGAAATGTACAAAGATGGTTTTAGTTCATACGTTGATATGTCAGTGTTGACAGAAGAATTATGTGGACTTAGCAGACCTGTTCATTTCAGAGGTGTATGTACAGTAGTAAGCAAATTATTTAACATCGTAAACCCTGACAGAGCTTATTTTGGCCAGAAGGATGCTCAACAGTTAGCAATTATTAAGCATATGGTACAGGATTTAAATTTTGATATTGAAGTTATCGGTTGCCCTATAGTAAGAGAAGAAGATGGACTTGCAAAGAGTTCAAGAAACACATATCTTTCAGCAGAAGAAAGAAAAGCAGCTTTAATTTTAAGCAGAACAGTTAAGCTTGGAAGAGAAATGCTTGAAGCAGGTGAAACTGATGCGGATAAGATTGTTGAAGCTATGAAGAAAAATATTGAAACGGAACCACTTGCTAAAATTGATTATGTTAAAGCGGTTGATGGCTTAACAATGCAGCAGGTTAAGAAAGTACAGAAGCCAATGTTAGTAGCTATGGCAGTTTACATTGGAAAGACAAGATTAATAGATAATACCATCTGGGATTAAGCCAAGCCATGCACCTGCAAATAATTTTTTCAGATGAGAGCTTGCTCTCAAATATGAAAAAAATTATTTGCAGGTATACGGCGCAGCCGTCCATGATAAAATGCGGAGCATTTTAGAATGGGGCATGGCAGACGGAATACAATGTAAAAATAAAAGCGGAAGGAAATAAAAATGCAGATAGAAATGTTAAAAAGCAAGATACACCGTGCAACAGTAAAACAGGCAGAATTAGATTATGTAGGAAGCATAACAATTGATGAGGATTTATTAGATGCAGCAGGAATTTTAGAATATGAAAAAGTTCAGATTGCTGACGTAGATAATGGAAATAGATTTGAAACTTATGCAATTGCCGGTGAACGCGGTTCAGGAATGATTTGCTTAAATGGAGCAGCAGCACATTGTGTATCATTAGGCGATAAGGTAATTATTATGTGTTATGCACAGATGACACCTGAGGAAGTTAAAGAAAACAAGCCAAAGGTTGTTTTCGTAGATGATGACAACAAAATTACAAGACTTACAAATTACGAAAAACATGGAAGATTATTTGACTTGGAAAAATAGAAAACATGGGAGATTGCCTGATTTAGAAAAATAGGATAAAATAGGGAAGAATATTTGATTTAGAAAAATAGGAGAACCGTTATGTTAAAAGGAAAAACAGTAGTGTTAGGCGTAACAGGAAGCATAGCAGCGTACAAAATTGCAAGCTTGGCGAGTGCTTTAGTAAAACTTCATGCAGATGTAAATGTTATAATGACTAAAAATGCAACAAATTTTATAAATCCTATTACATTTGAATCGCTTACGGGAACAAAATGCCTTGTAGATACATTTGACAGAAATTTTGAATTTCAGGTTGAACATGTGTCATTAGCACAGAAAGCGGATATATTTATGGTGGCTCCTGCCAGTGCAAATGTAATTGGAAAGATTGCAAATGGTATTGCGGATGATATGCTTACGACAACAATTATGGCAGCAAAATGTCCTAAATATATTTCTCCTGCAATGAACACGAATATGTTTGAAAATCCTATTGTTCAGGACAATCTTAAAAAACTAAAGGATTATGGCTATGAAGTTATTGAACCGGCAGTAGGATATCTTGCATGTGGAACTACCGGCAGTGGAAAAATGCCTGAACCTGAAGTGCTTCTTTCATATATTATGAAAGAACTAGCATTTGAAAAAGATTTGAAAGGCAAAAAGATTTTAGTTACTGCGGGTCCTACGAAAGAAAAAATTGATCCTGTTCGTTTCATCAGCAATCATTCTACAGGAAAGATGGGTTATGCAATTGCAAAAAATGCAATGCTTAGAGGTGCAGATGTAACTTTGGTTAGTGGACATACTTCTATAGAAAAACCTGATTTTGTTAAAGTTGTGGATGTCGAAAGTGCACAGGATATGTACGAAGCAGTAGCAGCTGAATTTGACAATCAGGATATTCTCATAATGAGTGCGGCAGTTGCCGATTATCGTCCGGTTAATCCTGCGGATAACAAGATTAAGAAAAAAGAAGGAGATTCTTCAATAGAATTAGAGAGAACAACGGACATCATTGGAACGCTTGCTCCTAAAAAGAAAAATCAGTTTGTATGTGGCTTTTCCATGGAAACTGAAAATATGCTTGAAAATTCAAAAGCAAAACTTGAAAGGAAAAATCTCGACATGATTGTTGCAAACAACTTAAAAGTTAAAGGTGCCGGATTTGGAACAGACACAAACATAGTAACAATTATTACTAAGGATGAAGTAAAAGAGTTGCCAATTATGTCTAAAGACGAGGTAGCAAATGCTTTGCTTAATGAAATAGTTAAAAAACAGAAATGAAAATAAACATATTTCAGACAAAATACTTTTAGTGTTAATACGAAAGGTATTTTTATGAATTGAAACAAACAACGGGTAAATAGCTTGACTGGCTATTTACCCGTTGTTTTATTTATTTTAATTAAGCCTGTTACCGTTAAAGTCATAATGGAATCTTGGTGACAAAGCAACTGAACCGGACAATACTTTTCTGTAGTTTTTTATAAGTGATACAGCCACAGGAACAGAATCTCTTAACATTTTTTCTAATTCAATTGTATTTTTACGACATTTCTTATTTGCCTCAGGTTCAATCATGTGACCTTTAAAAGATTTATAATGAAATGTTCCACGCATGAGAATGTCAATTATTTTTTGCTTTGGCTTTCTAGGAGCAACAAATAAATGCTTAATAAGTCGCATCCATCGCATGCATTTATGTGAAGCAATTGTTGAAAGTCCTTTATAAAATACAGCAGCACTTTTGGCGGTGGCATAATCTGTAGAAACAAGTTTGTGCATTGGGTAGCGTTCAGGTTTAAAACCATCTTTTGAAAGCAAAAGATTCTCCAAATCACCTTCAATTTCTATGTGACCGCAACCTGTTTCATTCATACTTAAATTAACATAGGGATGACAAATGCTGTCCAATGTAAAATGGCATATAAATCCCATGATATAACTGAATTCTGCACTGTGAATTCCATATTTATGTACTACATCAATGGAATTAAGCATAAATGTGTAAGCATCGGATTTGTGAAGCTTAACACCATATTGGTTGATTTTGTTCATTGAAAAGGCTCTGTAGAAAAATAGATAATCAGGGCCCTGAAGTCCAAGTCTGAATGAATTTGGATATCTTCTGATAATTTCTTTATATTCAACGGGCAAATTTTTAATTACAAGTTTGCCAAATTTGTTATGAGCATATAATGAGGGCATAGTAATTCCTCCTTCTTAAGTATAAAACTTTTGTATAAATTCTTCTGTAGTTAGCCGTACCAAGTTTTTTCACCCGCGTATGAGTAAACTCAAGTGGGCTTAGAAACTCCAACGTTGATACCTACGGATTGTTTCGTGCTACGCACTTTCACAATCCTCCCCAATATTCGCATATCGTGGGAATTATCCCACTTTTATGCTCATATCGGGGCGAGTCCCAAGTTCTTTCACCCTGGCATCGTATAATTTTATTGTAGCACAAATTAAAAATAAAATAACATTATGAATATTAAATTTTCATTAATAATGTATTACTCAATAAAAAAAGTTACAGAATTTGGCTATTGCAAATTGTGCAAAAGGGTGTTATTATCATAATAGAACATATGTTCGAGAAAAAGAAAGGCGGTGACACATACATGGATAGCATGGAATTGAGTAATAAATCAGACGTAATTAGTATTGACAATTTAAGTAAAGAGCTTAATGATGCTACATATAATAAAACCAGCGTTATTGATGACAGTAAATTTAATACAGATTCCGTGGAAGTTAATGTTACTCATAATCTTAGCATGTCAGAGAAGTTAAGAATATTGACAGATGCTGCCAAGTACGATGTGGCGTGTACAAGTAGTGGCGTCGACAGAAGCAATAAGGGAAGTGGACTTGGAGATACTCATGCGTGTGGAATATGTCATACATTTGCGGCGGATGGAAGATGTGTGTCACTGCTTAAGATATTATTTACTAATGAGTGTATATATGATTGCAAGTATTGTGTTAACAGAGTTTCTAATGATGTGCCGAGGACAACATTTACACCTGATGAAGTTTGTAAATTAACCATAGAGTTTTATAGAAGAAATTATATAGAAGGGCTATTTTTGAGCTCGGGAATAGTTAAGAATCCTAATCATACAATGTCACTTATTTATGAAGCAATTTGGAAATTGAGAAATATACATCATTTTTATGGCTATATACATGTAAAAGTAATTCCGGGTACATCACCTGAAATTATTGAAAAATTGGGTTTTCTTGTTGATAGAATGAGTGCCAACTTAGAATTGCCAACGCAGGAAAGCCTTTCTGAACTTGCACCGAATAAGCATCATAAGAATATAATTACACCCATGAAGCAGATTAAAGATGGAATGGGTCATTTGCTTCCGGGGAAGAATGACGGATATCATTATCCAATGAAATATGGAGGCTATAAGAGTTCTAAATTTGTCCCGGCAGGGCAGAGCACTCAGATGATTATTGGAGCAACAAGAGAAACAGATTACCAGATATTAAATGTAACAGCTACATTGTATGAGAAGTTTAAACTTAAGAGAGTGTTTTATTCAGGATTTGTAGATGTGAATCATAATATAGAGGCACTATCTTTGGGAGGTCATAGCATTTTACTTAGAGAACATAGATTGTATCAGGCGGATTGGTTGTTAAGATATTATGGCTTTACGGCAGGTGAATTATTAAGCAAAGAGAAGCCTAATTTTAATATGGCGTTAGATCCTAAGTGCGACTGGGCTATTAATCATATAGAACAGTTCCCTGTGGAGATTATGAGGGCAGATTATTATACGTTGTTAAGAGTTCCGGGAATTGGTGTAAAGTCTGCAAAACGAATTGTGTCAGCAAGACGATATGGTAAGTTGGAGTTTTCTAATTTAAAGAAGATGGGTGTTGCATTAAAAAGAGCAGCATTTTTTATAACATGTAACGGAAAGACAATGATGCCTCTTAATATGAATCAGGATTATATAGCACGTTCAATAGCGGATAGTGACAGAAAGAATACTTATGCCATTGATAATAATATTACTTATACGCAGATGAATATATTTGATATGGGGGTGAACTGATGAATGAATTTAAGGAAATAACTCTTGTATGTGATGACTCATTTGATGGAATTATGACTGCTGTATATGACGGATGGGTTTTAATGCTTAAGGGTAATAAAGTAAAGATTTATCCGGGAGATGATTATGCATATGAGTTGTTTTGTGAGAACATTAATTGTAAGACTAACGTAAAGAAGGCAATTAGTGTTGCACAGGCAATTCAGCAGAAGATATCGGTTGAAGCATATGAATATGTTTTCAGGGCAGCACATCATTATGATAAGAATCGCGGGAATGCTATTTTGGAATTCCTTAAAGTGGGATTTAGAGCAGGTAGTAGAACTACTAAGATGCTTAGTGAAAATAGAGTAATGACCGTAATGGAATTGGCAAGAAAGGCTTCTAATGAGGCGAATGTATTCAGAGAAATATTAAGATTTAAAGAAATTAACGGTAAATTTTTATTTGGCACAATAAGTCCTAAGTGTGATGTTTTACTATTAATTGAGAATCATTTTACATGCAGATATCCTGAAGAAAACTGGATTATATATGATGATATTAGAAAAAAAGCGCTAGTTCACAGGTATAAAAGTGAAACAATAGTTGTATCCGGAGAAGAGCTAGATAGAGTGATTGACCAGATTGATATAGATGATGATTATGAGGAATTGTGGAAAGTATTTTTTGATGCGATAGCGATAGAAGAGAGAAGAAATGAAAAGTGTCAGATGAGTCACGTCCCTAAATGGTATAGAAAACATATGAATGAATTTAATTAAAACATTTTTAAAGTGTACTTATTAAAAAAAAAGTGCTATACTATCGAATAAGTATGGGTTATGTCGCAATGACATAATCCATAATAAAACTACTATTCAGGAGGAACTCATGAGCAAGGTAAAGAGAGTTTATGTGGAAAAGAAACAGCCATATGCTGTTAAAGCCAAGGAACTTACAGAGGATATCAAGGGTTATTTAGGAATCAACACATTGGATGCCGTAAGAGTTTTAGTAAGATATGATGTTGAGAATTTATCTGAAGACACTTATAAGAAAGCATTAACAACAGTATTTTCTGAACCACCGGTTGATAATGTTTATGAAGAAAATTTTCCGTTTAACGAAACAGACAGAATTTTTAGCGTGGAATATTTGCCGGGACAGTTTGATCAGAGAGCTGATTCTGCAGAACAGTGTGTTAAGTTTTTAAATGAAGACGAGAAGCCTGTAATTAAAAGTGCAACAACATATGTTTTAGAAGGACATATGAGCGATGAACAGTTTGAACAGGTTAAGTCATATTGTATTAACCCTGTAGATTCAAGAGAAACAGGTTTAGAAAAACCTGAAACACTTGTAACAGAATTTGAAGAACCTGCAGACGTTATTATATTCGATGGCTTTAAGGATATGGAGGAAGCACCACTTAAAGAATTATATGATTCTTTAGGACTTGCTATGACATTTAAAGATTTTCTTCACATTCAGAATTATTACAAGAATGAAGAAGACAGAGATCCTTCAATAACAGAAATAAGAGTATTAGATACATATTGGTCAGATCATTGCCGTCATACAACATTTAATACAGAACTTACAGATGTTACATTTGATGATGGATATTTTAATAGTCCACTTGTTAAGACATACGAAGAGTATATGGAAACAAGAGAAAGTGTTTTCAAGGGTAGAAAGGACAAGTTTGTCTGCTTTATGGATTTAGCACTTATGGCTATGCGTAAGTTAAAGATGGAAGGTAAATTAGACGACCAGGAAGAATCAGATGAAATAAATGCATGTAGTATTGTTGTGCCTGTAGAAGTTGACGGCAAGGAAGAAGAATGGCTTGTTAACTTTAAGAATGAAACACACAACCATCCTACAGAAATTGAACCATTTGGTGGCGCTGCAACATGTTTAGGTGGAGCAATCAGAGATCCATTGTCAGGACGTACATATGTATATCAGGCAATGCGTGTAACAGGTGCAGCTGATCCAACTAAGTCAATGAGCGAAACTTTAAAGGGTAAATTACCACAGAAGAAGATTGTTCAGGGAGCAGCTAATGGCTATAGTTCATATGGTAACCAGATTGGTCTTGCAACAGGATATGTTAAGGAAATTTATCATCCTGATTATGTTGCTAAGAGAATGGAAATCGGTGCGGTTATGGGAGCAGCTCCTAGACGTGCAGTACAGAGATTAAATTCTGACCCGGGTGACATTATCATCTTATTAGGTGGTAGAACAGGAAGAGACGGTTGTGGTGGAGCAACAGGTTCTTCAAAGATTCATACAGAACAGTCAATTGAAAGCTGTGGAGCAGAAGTTCAGAAGGGTAATGCACCTACAGAACGTAAATTACAGAGATTGTTCAGACGTGAAGAAGTAAGTTATTTAATTAAGAAATGTAATGACTTTGGTGCAGGTGGTGTATCTGTTGCTATAGGTGAATTAGCAGACGGATTACATGTAAACCTCGATAAAGTAACTAAGAAATATGCAGGTCTTGATGGTACGGAAATTGCAATTTCAGAATCACAGGAAAGAATGGCAGTTGTTGTAGATCCTAAAGATGTAGAACAGTTCTTAAAATATGCTAACGAAGAAAATCTTGAAGCAACAGAAGTAGCATATGTAACAGAAGAACCTAGACTTGTATTAGAATGGAGAGGAAAAGAGATAGTTAATATTTCAAGAGCATTCCTCGATACAAACGGAGCTCATCAGGAAACAACAGTAGAAGTTGAAATGCCGGATGAAGATAAGAACTTCTTCAAGAAACCTCAGGTTGATGATGTTAAGGAAAAATGGTTAGAAACATTATCAGATTTAAATGAGTGTTCACAGAAGGGATTAGTAGAAAAATTTGACGGCTCAATTGGAGCAGGTTCAGTATTTATGCCATTTGGTGGTAAATATCAGTTAACAGAAACTCAGACAATGGTAGCTAAGCTTCCTGTACTTAAAGGTAAATGCGATACAGTAACAATTATGAGTTACGGATTTGATCCATATCTTTCAAGTTGGAGCCCATACCATGGTGCAATTTATGCAGTAGTAGATTCTGTAGCTAAGGTAGTTGCAACAGGTGGTGATTATAAGAAGATTAGATTTACATTCCAGGAATACTTCAGAAGAATGACAGAAGATCCAAAGCGTTGGAGCCAGCCATTTGCAGCACTTCTTGGTGCATATGACGCTCAGATGGGATTTGGTCTTCCATCAATCGGTGGTAAGGATAGTATGTCAGGTACATTTAATGATATTGATGTTCCTCCAACACTTGTTTCATTTGCGGTAGATGTTGCAAAAGAAAAAGATATTATTACACCCGAATTTAAAGAAGTTGGAAGTAAGATTGTTAAATTTGAAATATGCAGAGACCAGTACGAAAAGCCAAATTACGAATGTATGATGAAGTTATATGATGCAATTCATGAAATGATTCAGAATGGAACTATAATTTCAGCATATGCATTAGATAGTAAAGGTGTTATTCCAGCAGTAAGTAAGATGGCATTTGGTAATAAGATTGGTGTTTCTGTCAGCGGACAGATTCCTGGAGCAGATTTATTTGCACCTGGATATGGTGATATAATTGCAGAAATACCTGCTGATAAGATTGATGATGTAAATGTAAGTTATGTATTAATCGGTGAAACAACAGATGATGCTACACTTAAATATGGAGAAGAATCAATTTTATTAGATGATGCAATTAAGACATGGGAAAAACCACTTGAAAAAGTATTCCCAACAAGAAGTCATAAAGACACATCAGTTATCGATACTCCTGTATACGATAAAGGAAGTGTTTATGTATGCAAGAATAAGATTGCTAAACCTACAGTATTTATTCCTGTATTCCCAGGAACTAACTGTGAATATGACAGTGCTAAGGCGTTTGAAAATGCAGGCGCAAAAGTTATTACAAAGGTATTTAAGAATCTTACACCTGAAGATATCAGAGATTCAGTAAAAATCTTTGAAGAAAGCATTAATCAGTCACAGATTATTATGTTCCCAGGTGGATTTAGTGCAGGTGATGAACCGGATGGATCAGCTAAGTTCTTTGCTACAGCATTTAGAAATGAAAAGATTAAAGAAGCTGTTCATAAACTTTTAAATGAAAGAGATGGATTAGCACTTGGTATATGTAATGGTTTCCAGGCTTTAATTAAGTTAGGATTAGTTCCAAATGGACAGATTACAGGACAGAATGAAAATTCACCAACATTAACATACAACACAATTAACAGACATGTATCTAAGATGGTTTATACAAAGGTTGTGTCAAATAAATCACCTTGGTTACAGTTAGCAGAACTTGGTGGTACATATGTAAATCCTGCTTCACATGGTGAAGGAAGATTTGTTGCATCTGAAGAATGTATTAAAGAATTATTTGCTAACGGTCAGGTTGCTACTCAGTATGTAAATGAACAGGGACAGCCTACGATGGATGAAGAATGGAATGTAAATGGTTCATATTATGCAATTGAAGGTATTACATCTCCGGACGGACGATGCTTAGGAAAGATGGCTCATATCGAAAGAAAAGGAAACTCAGTAGCTATGAATATTTATGGTGAACAGGATCTTAAGGTATTTGAAGCCGGAGTTAAGTATTTTAAATAATAAAAACACTTATATTGTAAATAATAAAAATAAACAAAATTATGGGCCCGGAGTAATCCGGGCTCATATTGAAAAGGAAGATGCGATATGAATTATTTGAAAAGTCTTAAATGGGAAATGGTAATTTATGCTTTGTTATGTATATTAATGGGCATTTTGATGATGATTTATCCAAGTAGCATATTGAATACAATTTGTTATATAATAGCAGTTATATTTTTACTTTTAGCAATAAGATATTTACTTGAATATAGAAAAAGAGATTTGATAAATGATTTTTATAAATATGAACTTGTAGTTGGAATTATTTTTATAGTTGCTGCAATATTTGTTCTTGTAAAAAAAGATTTTGTTATATCAATCATTCCGTTTATAGTTGGAATAATTATAGTGATAAGTGGAATTATGAAAATTGAAAATGCTTTGGATTTGAAAAGAATGGATTCACATTGGGTATTTTTACTTATAGTGGCAATTGTTAATGTATTATTAGGAATTGTAATATTAATTAATCCTCAGAACACAGCAGTATTTGTTACAAGAATTACAGGAATAATTTTAACATACTCAGGAGTTGTAGATTTAATTACAACATTAACTGTATCAGGTAAAATTAGAAGATGGGTAAATGATAATGCAATTATAGATACAGAAAGCAGAGATATAGATGAATAAAACCAAAAGCCTCGCAAATTGCGAGGCTTTTGGTTTTATTGGCTCTTTGTCAAGAATGGGGGTAATCCGTGTTTTATTGTGCGCCTTTTGGCACACGCTTTGAATCTTTGTAAAATATGGTGAACCCCAAGTGTTTAAACATTTACTTCTTGTAATATATATCTATTTTAAAGTTTCGTATTTTTGAATAATGCCTACACCTATAGGATAAGGACCTGTGTGAACAGCAGTTGTCATACCGATATCAACATTAAGTTCATCTAAGCATTTTACTCCAAGTGTGCTTTCAGTATCCTTTAAGAATTCAGCTCCTTCCTCTTTATCATATCCCCAACCAACGTTGAAGTTGTAATCATCTTTGCTTAAATTGTTGTCAGTAAAGTGTTTGTTAACAGTATCTAAAACAGCTTTCTTTAATTTGGCACGACTTCTGCCGATTCCGCCTAAACCTAATTCGCCATTTTTAAGTAAAATGATAGGCTTGATTCCTAATTTTCCTGTTGCAATAGAAGCAAGTTTTCCAATACGACCACCGATTCTAAGATAATCAAGAGAACCAACAGTAAAGAAAATAATTGCTGTAGGAATTAATTTCTCAGTTTTTTCAACAGCCTGTTCAAAGTTAAGCCCGTCATTTTTCATTCTTACGATTTCATTTACTAATAATGCCTGAGTTGCAGTATTTTGTTTAGAATCAAATACAGCAATTTTCGCATCAGGATAGTCCTCTTTAATTAAATCAGCAGCTGTTCTTGCTGAATTATAAGAACCACTAAGAACAAGAGAAATTGTTAAACATATAACAGGAATATCCTGTTTAACATATTCTAAAAATGTATTCATATATTCTTCAACTGATGGAAGTGATGACTTTGGAAAAACATTTTCATTAACAAGCCTTGTGTAAAACTCATCTCTTGTTATATCAATGCTGTCTTTTAAATAATGTTCCTGGTCAAAAGAAACAGAGAAAGGAACAACTGTAATGTCATTTTTTTCAACATATTCTTTTGATAAATCACATGCGCTATCGCTAATTATTTTATACATAAAACTAAACTCCTTAAGATAAAAGAATCTTTTGTAAAATCTATATAGTTATCAATACTAGATGAAGTATAACACTAAACTATCATACTGGCAATAGATAAAATAATAATAACATAAAATAATGCAAAATAGCTATGAACTTTATATATTTCATTTTCTTTTACTTATATATTTCATTTTCTTTTACTTGCCTTGAAACGAATACATTTATTTGATATACTTTTAGATGGCGTATTCTGCCTGAAAACAGGCGGCCGGAAAGAGGTATATATGACAATTCTTATTAAGAACGGAAGAGTAATTAATCCGTCTGAGAAAATGGACAAGGTGTTAGATGTCTATGTTAAGGACGGAGTAATTGTTGAAAAAGGGGAAAACATCGAAAAAGAAGCTGATAAGGTTATTGATGCTAAGGGATGTTTTGTAATGCCGGGACTTATAGACTTACATGTTCATTTTAGAGACCCGGGGCTTACTTATAAAGAAGATATAATAACAGGAAGTATGGCGGCAGCTAATGGTGGATTTACATCTGTATGTTGCATGCCAAATACAAAACCTGTTACTGACAATGCAGAAGTGGTCAGATATATTATAAATAAAGGAAAAGAAGCAGGATATACAAATGTACTTCCTGTAGGTTCTGTTACTAAAGGAATGGCAGGAAAAGAAATAACAGATGTATTCGAACTTAAAGAGGCAGGTATATGTGCTATAAGTGAAGATGGTAAATCTGTTATGGATTCTAATGTATATCGTGATGCAATGAAAAATGCAGTTAAAGCGGATGTGCCGGTATTAGCTCATTGCGAAGATATCAATTTAGTAAATGGCGGCGTAATGAATATGGGCGACAAATCAGAAGAATTTGGAGTTAAGGGTATTAGTAACGCTGTTGAAGATATAATTGTGGCAAGAGATATTTTGCTTGCAAAAGAAACAGGGGCTAAATTACATTTGTGCCATTGCTCAACAAAAGACAGTGTAACAATGGTTAAAAAAGCAAAAGAAGACGGAGTTAAAGTTACTGCAGAAGTATGTCCACATCATTTTGCCATGAGTACAGATGATATGGATAGTGCAGATGCAAATTATAAAATGAATCCTCCACTTAGAACAAGAGAGGATGTTGACGCACTTATAAAGGGACTTAGCGAAGATGTTATGGATGTAATTGCAACAGATCACGCACCACATAGTGCAGAGGAAAAAGCAAGAAGCATAACAGAAGCACCTTTTGGAATTGTAGGATTGGAAACAGCAGTACCATTAACAGTGACTCATTTGCTTAAACCGGGATTTATCACACCTATGCAGATGGCTGAAAAGATGAGCTATAATCCTGCTAAAGTATTAGGAATAGACAAAGGTTCATTGGACGAAGGAAAAGTAGCCGATATTACAATTATCAATCCGGATGAGGAATACATTATTGATGTAAATGAATTTAAGTCTAAAGGAAGAAATACTCCATTTGGAGGAACAAAAGTATCAGGAAAAGTTAAATGGACAATTTTAGGTGGAAAGATTGTTAAGGAGCCTGAAGAAGAAAGATAAGTAAATTAATATAAAGCATAAAGGAGCAGAATAGAATGATTAACAAACTTGTAAAAAAGATTAAAGAAACAAATGCACCTGTAGTTGTAGGATTAGACCCAATGTTATCTTACATACCAAAGCATATTACAGATAAGGCATATGCTGAATTTGGAGAAACACTTGAGGGTGTGTCAGAAGCACTTTGGCAGTATAATAAAGGAATTATCGATGCAACATACGATTTAATACCTGCAGTAAAACCACAGATTGCAATGTATGAACAATTTGGAATTCCGGGATTAGTTGCATTTGACAAGACTGTAAAATATGCAAAAGAAAAGGATTTAGTTGTTATTGGAGATGTTAAAAGAGGAGACATCGGTTCAACTTCTGCAGCTTATGCAACAGGACATCTTGGGAAAGTTAAGGTTGGCAATAATACATATTCATTATTTGATGAAGATTTTGCTACAGTAAATCCTTATCTTGGAACAGATGGTATTAAGCCGTTTGTGGATGTATGTAAAGAAGAAAAGAAAGGTTTATTCATTTTAGTTAAAACATCAAATCCATCAAGTGGAGAATTTCAGGATAGAATGATTGATGGAAGACCACTTTACGAATGGGTTGGTGAACAGGTTGCTAAATGGGGCGAAGACATAATGGGAGATGACTACAGTTATGTTGGAGCTGTTGTAGGAGCAACATATCCTGAAATGGGAAAAGTTCTTAGAAAGGTTATGCCAAAGAGTTACATTCTTGTACCGGGATATGGTGCACAGGGTGGAACAGCAGACGGATTAAAACCATACTTTAATGAAGATGGATTAGGAGCAATTGTAAATTCTTCAAGAGGTATAATTTGTGCATACAAGCAGGATAAATATGCTAAATTTGGAGAAGCAAATTACGCAGATGCTTCACGTCAGGCTGTTGTTGATATGATTGAAGATATTAATTCAATTTTCTAAAATAGCTTATAATTAAAAGAGTAGTGGAATTGTATAATGCAAAAATGCATACCGGATTTCTACGTGAAATAAAAACTCATAATAATTCTAGAGTGTATAATGCAAAAATGCATACCGGATTTCTACTCTCAAATTAAAATATACAAACACAATCTAAGAAAGGTGCTGTTTAGATGAAACATAAAGAAATCGCAAAAGTAATTTCACAGGAATCCATAGCAACAGGAGTTTACAGTATGTGGATTCAGACAAAAGATATTGCAGCAAAAGCTGTAGCAGGACAGTTTATATCTGTTTATTGTAAAGATGGAGCAAAGCTTTTACCTAGACCAATCAGTATTTGTGAAGTTAATAAAGAAGAAGGAACTTTAAGAATCGTATATAGAGTAGTAGGTGGAGGAACCACCGAAATGTCCGGATATGTGTCAGGTGATGATATTGACATTTTAGGACCACTTGGAAATGGATTTATGCAAAGAGAAGGCAAAAAAGCGATTCTTATCGGAGGAGGTATAGGTATACCTCCAATGGTTCAGTTAGGAAAAGAATTAAAAGAAATCGCAGAAGTTCAGACAGTTGCAGGATATAGAGATGAATTGTTTCTGATTGACGAACTTGAAAAAAATGGTGATGTTTATATTGCTACAGAAGATGGAAGCACAGGAACGAAAGGAACAGTTATAGATGCGATTAAAGCATGTGCTGTAACAGGCGATGTAATTTATGCGTGTGGACCAACACCAATGCTTAGAGCGATAAAAGAATATGCTTTGGCAAATGACATTGAGTGCCAGATTTCATTAGAAGAAAAGATGGCATGCGGAATTGGTGCATGTCTTGGATGTGTATGCAAGTCAAAAGAAAAAGACCATCATACAAATGTAAATAATAAACGAATTTGCAAAGACGGTCCCGTATTTTTAGCACAGGAGGTTGAATTATAATGAATACAAAGGTTAATATTGCAGGCGTTGAATTCAAAAATCCTGTTATGGAAGCATCAGGAACATTTGGTTCAGGAGCTGAATACAGCGAATTTGTAGATTTAAATAAATTAGGAGCAGTAGTTACGAAGGGTGTGGCCAATGTACCATGGCCGGGAAATCCTACACCTAGAATTGCAGAAACTTATGGTGGAATGCTAAATGCAATCGGTTTACAGAATCCGGGATTTGATTTATTTGCAAAAAGAGATATCCCATTTCTTAAACAGTTTGATACAAAGATTATTGTAAATGTGTGTGGCCATTCTACAGAAGAATATATTGATGTTGTAGAAAAGCTTGGAAACGAGCCTGTAGATATGCTGGAAATCAATATTTCATGTCCTAATGTAAAGGAAGGCGGAATAGCTTTTGGACAGGACCCTAAGGCAGTAGAAGCAATCACTAAAGAAGTTAAAAAAGTTGCAAAACAGCCAATTATCATGAAATTAAGTCCAAATGTAACAGACATAACTGTTATGGCAAAGGCAGCAGAAGCAGGTGGTGCAGATGCATTATCACTTATTAATACAATTACAGGAATGAAGATAGATGTTGAACGTCAGAAATTTGCTTTGGCAAATAAGACAGGTGGTCTTTCAGGCCCTGCAATAAAACCGGTAGCAGTTCGTATGGTATATCAGGTTGCAAATGCCGTAAATATTCCTATAATCGGAATGGGTGGAATTAAAGATGCAAATGATGCGATGGAGTTTATATTAGCCGGTGCAACAGCAGTTTCAATAGGAACAGCAAATTTTACAAATCCATTAGTAACAGAAGAAGTTGTTGCAGGAATTGAAGACTATATGAGAAGACACAATGTTGAAGATATCAATTCATTAATCGGATTAGTAAAATGATAGAGGAGGAAACAAAATGAACGAAGTTCATTTTTTATAAATGTTTCCGACGAATAGCCGCTGACCGAAGGGATGGGGCAATACAGAATGATAAAGGAGAAACAAAATGGAAGCGTACAAGCAGGAATTTATTGATTTTATGGTAGAAAGTGATGTTTTAAAATTTGGAGAATTCACATTAAAAAGTGGAAGAAAATCACCATTTTTTATGAATGCAGGTGGATATGTAACGGGTTCACAGCTTAAAAAGTTAGGAGAATATTATGCAAAGGCAATTCATGATACATATGGAGATGATTTTGACGTATTATTCGGACCTGCATATAAGGGAATTCCTATCAGTGTTGTAACAGCTATTGCATATAGCGAATTATATGGAAAAGATGTACGTTACTGTTCAGACCGTAAGGAAGAAAAAGACCATGGTGCTGACAAGGGAAGTTTTCTTGGAAGTAAGTTAAAAGATGGTGACAGAGTTGTCATGATTGAAGACGTAACAACATCAGGAAAATCAATGGAAGAAACAGTACCAAAGGTAAGAAATGCTGCTGATGTTGAAATCGTAGGATTAATGGTTTCATTAAATAGAATGGAAGTTGGAAAGGGTGGCGAAAAATGTGCCCTTGATGAAATTAAAGAATTATACGGATTTGATGCAAATGCAATAGTAACAATGGAAGAAGTTGTTGAACATTTGTATAATAAAGAATGCAATGGAAAAGTAGTAATTACAGATGAGATTAAGGCAGCGATTGACGAATACTATGACAAATATGGAGTAAAATAGTCGGGAGATTTTAAAGTAGTGACAAAGACTCAAAAAAGGATACGGCTTTGGGGTCGTATCCTGTTTATATTGTATTTATTATGTGCTTTGTATGTAATGTTTTTTTCTGAAAGTTTAGATAGAGAGCTGGTTAGTGATACATACAGATATAATTTAACATTATTTAAAGAAATTAAGCGCTTTTGGAATATGCGCTACACATATGGCTGGAATGTTACACTTATAAATCTGGTAGGAAATGTAGTATGTTTTCTGCCTTTTGGATTTTTGTTGCCAACCATATCAAGAAAATCAATATTTAAAAATATAATAACAGTTACAATTTGGGCAATGCTGCTTAGTTTTGGAATAGAGACAGCACAGTTGCTGACAAAAGTAGGTGCTTTTGATGTTGATGACATTTTCCTTAATACATTAGGCGGATGTTTAGGATATATAATATTCAGATTAACAAAACTTCACAAACATGTTATGTAGGAGAAACAATGGCGAAAAGAAATAAAAAAGACAAAAAACAAAGAATAGCATTAAGCAGTTATACAAAGGGTGGAAGAATATCTTCGCTTATAGCACTTGAAGCTTTTATATTATTTGTTTTAACAGTTGCGTTATGCATAGTACAGAATGGAAACGCAGGTATATATGTAGGAATTTTGGCATGGGCTATATTTGGACTTGCGCTTGCCGGATTTGTAATAGGTTTAAAAAGTTATCAGGAAGAAACAAAGTTTCTAAAATACACATATATAGGAACAATTTCTAATGCAGTAATATGGATTGGAATTTTGTGCGTATTTTTAATATATGTATGATGTCATGGTGAAATTGTGGGAGTGCGTAGCACGAAACAATTCGTGGACATCAAAGCCGGGGAGGTTTGCTCCACCCGATATCATATATATGATCAAGAAAACGATAGCCGGATAATTAGATTACAATTTTAAAAATATAAGAAAGGATGCTTTGCACAGCAGTAATGGTAAGACAATGTCGGATAAAGAAAGATTTGAAAAGCAGATGGAATTTATCAGAGAAGTAGATAAATCAAAAGAAATTTTTAGACAATCATATGTGACAAGTGGCAGTAGACATGAAAATGATGCTGAGCATGCATGGCATCTGGCTATGATGGCAATGATAATGAATGAGTATGCAAATGAAAAAGTAGATTTGCTTAGAGTTATAGAGATGGTACTTGTACATGACCTTGTTGAAATAGATGCAGGTGATACATATGCATATGATAATAAGGGAAATGAAACAAAGAGAGAGAGGGAGTTAGTTGCCGCAGACAGAATTTTTAATATACTTCCAAATGACCAGGCAAAAATGATTAGAGGACTCTGGGATGAATTTGAAGCCGGAGAAACAAAAGAAGCAAAATTTGCAATAACATTAGACAAAACTCAGCCAATAATGTTAAATGATGCTACTGACGGAAGGGCATGGATGGAGCATGGTGTAAAAAAAGAACAGATTATGGCTAGAAACAAAAAAACACCGGATGGTTCCGTCAAAATATGGGATTATTTTGAAAATATAATTAATAAAAATGTAGAAAAAGGCAGAATTAAAGAATAGCCTTTAGGAGTAAATCTATGATTAAAGAAAGATATGATATTGCTATAGAAAGAATAAAAGAAATAATTACTGAAGATACAGTAGAAGAAAAATTTCTACCTTATTTTGTTGCAGCAGCACAGTTTATACTTAAAATAGATAATTTACTTGGGCTAATAGAAAGCAAAAAGATTGAAAAACTGACTTTAGAGCAGTTGACAGCTCTTAATAAAGATTTATATGAAGATGAAACGGAAATTGTATATGGAAAATGTTTCGCAAATCCTAAATTTGCAGTAGAAAAATTAGGAGAAGAATACGGACAGTTATTATGTTATGTATTTACGACAAACAGAAATATGATTTCTAATGCATTTCAGGGCAAATTAGAAGAAATAACATTGAGAATGGAATTGTTTATAGAAATATATAATCAATTTGAAGATAGAGAAAATCTTACAAAAAAATCAATTCATGATATAATTTATTCTTTTGAAAAAGATAATTCAGAAATTTTTATGACCAACAGAATAGATGAAATAATAAATCCTGAAAATGATTTTGCAGTTAAGATTGTAATGGAAAGTGATTTAGAAGATTTAAGATATTTATACAAATATGGTGAAAGCATTAGTGAAAATGAAATAGAAACAGCTAAATTCTTAAACACACTTTCACAGGAAAAAATAGATAAAATCGCAAGTGTTTATACAGAAGGATATAGACTGGGGTTTATAAATACAGGAAAGGATTTATCTATTAAAAGTGCAGTAGACATAAGATATTATATTGGATTTGAAAGAATAATCCGTGCGGCCATAAAGCAGTTTGAAAATATGGGCTTAAAACCGGTTATTTATAAAGGAGGATATGAATCTACCAAGATAAATAAGCAGTATTGGTTTGACCATAAGTTTGATGATGCATTATTCTTTGACAAAGGTTATGTACAAAGAAAGTTAGAGGTTGCAACTACAGCATTTGAAAATAGAAAGAAAACAGCAGCACTTATGGCAGGACCGGCGGTTATAGAAGTATTTGGAGAAAATCCATTTGAGCCGGAAAATAAAAAAGAAGCTTTACAGTTAAACAAGGAGCAACAGAAATTAAAAGTTGAATATGCAAGAGAATATACTCAGATAGTTCAAAAATATATTAAGGGCGATGAGAGAAGCTTTACGATTATTGCGTTTCCACTTCCTGAAATTGGAATGGATTATGAAGAATTATTCGAAGAGACAGTTAAAATTAACTGTTTAGATCAGGATAAATATCGCAAGGTACAGCAGAGTATAATAGATGCCCTTGATAAGGCAGATTTCGTAAGGGTCGAAGGAAAAGGAAGCAATAAGACATATATTACGGTTAATATGCATGAATTGAAAAATCCTGAAAAAGAAACTAATTTTGAAAACTGTCTGGCAGATGTAAACATTCCATTAGGAGAAGTGTTTACTTCGCCAAAACTTACAGGAACTAACGGAGTGTTACATGTGAGTCAGGTATATTTAAATGAATTAAAATACAATGATTTGGAAATTACATTTGAAAATGGATGCATAAAAGACTATACATGTAAGAATTTCGATACTGAAGAAGAAAATAAAAAGTATATAAAAGAAAATGTTATGTTTAATCATGACACTTTACCTATAGGGGAATTTGCCATAGGAACAAATACAACAGCTTATGTTATGGCAAATAAATACGATATAGTATATAAACTTCCAATTTTAATAGTGGAAAAAATGGGACCTCATTTTGCAGTAGGTGATACATGTTACAGTTGGGAAGAAGATGTTAAGACATTTAATCCTGATGGAAAAGAAATTGTAGCAAAGGAAAATGAAATCTCAGCTTTAAGAAATGAAGATTTGTCAAAAGCATATTTCAGTTGCCATACAGATATAACGATACCTTATGATGAACTTGGAGAAATTACAGCCGTAACTAAAAATGGTGAAGAAATTGTCATTATAAAGGATGGAAGATTTGTTCTTCCGGGAACAGAACTTTTAAATGAAGCTTTTGATAAATAAAATAAACATAAAAATGTAAATAAATGTAATAAAATTGTTAATTTAGTACCCCATTTATTGACGTGATAAGTCTTAACAGTTACAATGTAAGTGTTTTTATGATTTAAGAAGCCAGGGGAGGATTGTGTGAGTGCGTAGAACGGAACAATCCGTAGGCATCAAAGTTTAATACAATACTATAAGAAATTATGAAGGAGAATAGCAATGGCAAAAGTAGCAATTGTAATGGGCAGCGATTCAGATCTGCCGGTAATGAGCAAAGCAGCAGATTTTCTTGAAGAGATGGGAATTGATTATGAAATGACAATCATCTCAGCACACAGAGAGCCGGACATCTTTTTTGAATGGGCTAAGGGTGCAGAAGAAAGAGGAGTAAAAGTTATTATTGCAGGAGCTGGTAAGGCAGCTCATCTTCCGGGCATGTGCGCAGCTTTATTCCCTATGCCGGTAATAGGCATACCAATGAAAACATCAGATTTAGGCGGAGTAGATTCATTATACTCAATCGTTCAGATGCCATCAGGTATCCCGGTTGCAACAGTTGCTATTAATGGTGGACAGAATGCAGGTATTCTTGCAGCAAAGATTCTTGCAACATCTGATGCACAGTTGCTTGAAAAGTTAAAAGCATATACAGAAAAAATGAAAAAAGACGTTGTAGCAAAAGATACAAAGTTGAAAAAAGTAGGATATAAAAACTACTAAAATTATATTAAAGGCGTAACGGTATTATATTTTTATAAAATCGGTACTAAATTTTAATATGAAAAATAAAAAAACATATTTATTATAATTTGTTTTTGCATTATATGATTAAAAATGATTTAAGAAACCATTTGAAAGTAAGAGGAGAAAAGAATTATGGATTACAAGAAGGCAGGCGTTGATATCGAAGCAGGTTACAAGTCAGTTGAACTTATGAAAGAGCATGTAAAAGGAACTATGAGACCAGAAGTTTTAGGAGGTCTTGGAGGATTTGCCGGAGCTTTCAGTTTAGATTCTATTAAGAAAATGGAAGACCCTGTTTTGTTATCAGGAACTGATGGATGTGGAACAAAAGTACAGTTAGCTTATATTATGGACAAACATGATACAATCGGTATTGACTGTGTTGCAATGTGTGTAAATGATATTGCATGTTCAGGTGGAGAACCACTTTTCTTCCTTGATTATATCGCATGTGGAAAGAACTATCCTGAAAAGATTGCTACAATCGTAAGTGGTGTTGCAGAAGGATGTAAGCAGTCAGGAGCAGCATTAGTTGGTGGTGAAACAGCAGAACATCCGGGACTTATGCCTGAAAATGAATATGATTTAGCAGGATTTGCAGTAGGTGTAGTAGATAAAAAAGATTTAATTACAGGAGAAAATATTAAACCGGGAGATGCATTAATTGGTATTGCATCATCAGGTGTACATAGTAACGGATTTTCTTTAGTAAGAAAAGTATTTGAAATGTCAGAAGAATCACTTAATACATATTATGATGAATTAGGAAAGACATTAGGAGAAGCTTTACTTGCACCAACAAGAATTTATGTTAAAGCATTAAAGAATGTTAAAGATGCAGGAGTAACAATTAAGGGATGCAGCCATATTACAGGTGGTGGATTCTATGAAAATATTCCAAGAATGCTTCCTGATGGAGTAAAGGCAGTTGTAAAGAAAGACAGCTATGAAGTACCTGCAATTTTTAAACTCCTTGCTAAGACAGGAGATATTGCAGAAGAAATGATGTACAACACATACAACATGGGTATCGGTATGGTATTAGCAGTTGACCCTGCAGATGTAGAAAAGACAATGAAAGCATTAGAAGCTGCCGGAGAAACATGCTATGAAATCGGAAAGATTGAGGCAGGAGAAAAAGGAGCAGAATTATGCTAAGAGTTGGGGTTTTAGTTTCAGGTGGAGGAACAAACCTTCAGGCAATCATTGATGGAATTAAGAATAAAGTAATTACAAATACAGAAATCGAAGTAGTAATAAGCAACAAGAAAGATGCATATGCGCTTGTAAGAGCAAAGGAAAATGGAATTAATGCAGAATGTATTTCACCTAAGGATTTTGCTGAAAGAAAAGATTTTAATCAGGCGTTAATTGATACTTTAGATAAGTATAAATTAGATTTAATCGTTCTCGCCGGATTTTTGGTTGTATTACCTCCTGAAATGATTTCAAAATACAGAAATAAAATTATAAACATACATCCATCTCTTATTCCATCATTCTGTGGAAATGGTTTTTATGGATTAAAGGTTCATGAAAAAGCATTAGAAAGAGGTGTTAAGGTAACAGGAGCTACAGTTCATTTTGTAGATGAAGGAACAGATACAGGTCCTATAATTTATCAGAAGGCAGTAGACATTTTACCTGGAGATACACCTGAAGTACTTCAGAAAAGAGTTATGGAACAGGCTGAATGGAAGATTATGCCACAGGCAATTAATGATATTGCTAATGGCAAAATCAAAGTTGTAGACAATAAAGTAATATATCAGTAGACAATATAAGGAGAATACAATGAAAGTATTAATTGTTGGAAGCGGTGGAAGAGAACATGCCATTGCAAATGCAGTAGCAAAGAGTTCAAAAGTTGATAAGATTTATTGTGCACCCGGCAACGCAGGAATTGCAGAATATGCAGAATGCGTAAATATTGGTGCAATGGAATTTGATAAGTTAGTTTCATTTGCAAAAGAAAAAGAAATTGACCTAACTGTAATTGGTATGGATGATCCGTTAGTAGGCGGTGTTGTAGATGCTTTTGAAGCAGAAGGTTTAAGAGTATTTGGACCAAATAAGGCAGCAGCTATTTTAGAGGGATCAAAAGCGTTTTCTAAAGACTTAATGAAGAAATACAATATTCCAACAGCAGGATATGAAAATTTTGATTCTCCTGAAAAAGCATTAGAATATTTGGAAACTTCAAAATATCCAATTGTATTAAAGGCAGATGGACTTGCTTTAGGAAAAGGTGTATTAATTTGCAATACAAAAGAAGAAGCAATTGAAGGCGTAAAGAGCATAATGCTTGATAAGAAATTTGGCTCAGCCGGAAATACAATGGTTGTAGAGGAATTTATGACAGGAAGAGAAGTTTCTGTTTTATCTTTTGTTGATGGGAATACGATAAAGATAATGACAAGTGCTCAGGACCATAAGCGTGCAGGAGATGGTGACACAGGTCTTAACACAGGAGGAATGGGAACATTTTCACCAAGTCCTTTCTATACAAAAGAAGTTGATGAATTCTGTAAGAAATACATTTATCAGGCTACTGTTGACGCTATGAAAGCTGAAGGAAGAACATTTAAGGGAATTATCTTCTTTGGATTAATGATTACAGAAGACGGACCAAAGGTATTAGAGTATAATGCAAGATTTGGTGACCCGGAAGCACAGGTAGTTCTTCCAAGAATGAAAAATGACATAATTGATGTATTTGAAGCATGCATCGACGGAACACTTGATAAGATTGATTTACAGTTTGAAGATAATGCAGCTGTATGTGTAGTTCTTGCAAGTGACGGATACCCTGTAAGTTATGAAAAGGGATTTGAAATAAAAGGACTAGATACATTTAAGGATAAAGATGGATATTATGTATTCCATGCAGGAACAAAGTTTGATGACAATGGAAAGATTGTAACAAACGGAGGACGTGTATTAGGCGTAACTGCAAAGGGAAAAGATTTAAAAGAAGCCAGAGCAAATGCATATAAGGCAACAGAGTGGATAGATTTCGATAATAAGTATATGAGACATGATATTGGAAAGGCTATCGACGAAGCTTAAAAGTAAGGGAAAGAGATGAAAAAAATATGTGAGAAAGGAAAATTGCAAATCATATAAGCCTTTGATTTGCACCTTTTAAACACAAGATGTTTGTGATTAAAGGAATGGGTACAAATAATGAGAAAAAGTAAATCATTATTATTAAGTTTAATTGTGGCTGCAGGATTGACAACATTAATGGGAGCAAATGTTTTTGCAGATTCTTCTTTAAAAGAATTGACAGTTAATGGGAAAACAGATTCAGGTGACAGTACGGTAGTAAATTTAAGTCCTTCATTTTCAGAAGATGTAACTGATTATGAAGCTACAGTAAAAAACAGCGTGAAAAAATTAGACGTTAAAGCTGTTGCAAATGAAAGTTCAGCAAATGTAAAAGTCTCATGGGACACATTAGATGAAGGCGACAATAAGACATATGTTGAAGTGACAGATTCAAATGGTCAGAAAACTACATACACAATTAAAACAAAAAGACTTACAACAGATGAGGAAGAAACTTATAAAGAAGATACAGAAACTAAAAAAGATAGTGGAATTAAGGTTACTGTTAACAAAACAGAATTGACTATATCTTCAAAAATTAAAAAAAGCGATATTCCTGAAGGATTTGAAGAAAGCACATTTACATATAATAAAAAAGAAGTGCCTTGCATTGTAGGTAAAGTTAAACAACTCACAGCAGTCTATATGACAAATGAGGAAGAAGGCATAGCAGGATTTTATATTTATAATGAAAAGAAGGATACTTTTTATCCGATGAGAAACATTCTTATCAAGAGTAGAATGTACACTGTAGTAAGACCGGAAAAAAGAGATTCATGTCTTAAAAATTATACAAAAAAAAGAATAACAATTTATGACCAGGAAGTCAGTGCATGGGAACTTGATTCAGAAGAAAAACTGTATCTTGTATATGCAATGAACTGGGATGGAGATATAAATCTTTATTGTTATGATGATCAGGAAAAGGTATTCCAGAGATACATAGCTACAAGTGATGTTAACACACAGCTTGAGGCAGCAAATACTGCATACGGAAAATTACAGGATAAGTATAATAGCATTGTTGACAGATATAATATTTTAGTGAAAGCAATTGCAGGATTAATTATTTTAATCGTTATTCTTATATTTGCAGTTTTAAATCTTATATTGTCAAATAAGACAAAAAAAGTAAAAAAATTAAAAGACGAAGAAATTAATAATTTTGGAATCAATGTAGAAGGTCAGAATGATGATGTTAAATCAGATGATTCTGAAAACGAAGAAAATCCGGAGACTACAGATAGTGATGATACTACAGAAGAAACTCATGAAAAGACAGAAGAAGATGAAATAGAAGAAGCTATTTCAGAAGTAAATGAGGATTTAAAATTAGCTGTGGCAATGGAAACAGGTATATTTGACGATACAGATGAACAGAATGAAGATAATGATACTGATAATGGAATTAATATCGTAGAAGAAACAAATGAAATCGAAGAAAATGAAAATAATATTCTGATGGAGAATGAAAAAGACATTCAGACAGAGAATGATATGAAAGACAGCACAGGAAAATCAGATGATGACGATGAAGATTTTGTTTTCGTAGATTAATAACAAAATAGCAAGGATCCGGAGTGTTGCAAGATGTAGCTTTCGGGTCCTTTCTGACATATAATAAAAGTATTTTTTTAATAATCACAGTTTTATTAAATTATTAAAATAATGATAATAAAGATATTTGCAAATAAATCACAAATGTCTGATACAATAAATACAGAATAGGAGGGAAAGCAATGGAGGACAAAAAATATACAAAACAGACTTTACAGGCTTTAGAATATGCAAAAGATATTGCTGTATATTTTGAGGCTGATTATATAGAAACAGAGCATCTTCTAGGTGGGCTTGCAAAGGTTACTGACGGTGTCGCTGCGAATATATTATACAATTATGAACTTGAAGCTCACGATATAATCAGGGCAATAGGCGAAGACATTACAGAGCAGGATATTTTAAAAACGAAGAGAAGAATTTCAAGAAATAATTTAAAATTTACATCCCGAAGTCAGGGAGTTTTAGATAGAGCAAAACTTGAAGCAGGAAGAATGGGAGTAAATGAGGTTGGAACAGAGCATATCCTATTGGCAATAATTGCCGACCCTGAATGTCAGGCAAATAGAATGCTAACAAGTTTTGGACTTAGTTTGAAAAATTTGTGCATAGATATTTTAAAACTTACAGATAGAGACCCTAATGAATTTAGAGCATATGTTAAGCAGGGAAGAAAAGAGCCGGTTAGAAGGTCAGATGTGCCTACATTAGAACAGTTTGGACGAGATTTAACAAGAGATGCACATGAAAAGAGATTAGACCCTGTAGTAGGAAGAGAAACAGAAATCCAGAGAGTTATACAGGTTTTAAGTAGAAGAACAAAGAACAACCCATGTCTTATAGGTGAACCGGGTGTAGGTAAGACAGCAATTATAGAAGCAATTGCACAGAGAATTGAAGCAGGTGAAGTCCCTGAAACAATGCTCGATAAGAGAATATTTATTCTTGATTTGACAAGCACGGTTGCCGGTTCAAAATACAGAGGCGAATTTGAAGAAAGAATTAAAAGAATAATAAATGAAGTTCAGGCAGCAGGCAATATTATTCTTTTTATTGATGAAATTCATACAATCATAGGAGCAGGAAGTGCAGAAGGCTCTATGGATGCTTCAAATATATTAAAGCCATCACTTGCAAGAGGCCAGATACAAATAATTGGAGCAACAACAATAAATGAATACAGAAAAAATATCGAAAAAGATGCAGCATTAGAAAGAAGATTTCAGCCTATAATGGTGGATGAACCATCAGTAGAAGATACAATTACAATTTTAAATGGTTTGAAAGAGACTTATGAAAAATATCATAACGTTGTAATCTCAGAAGAAGGAATTGATGCAGCAGCAAAATTATCTGAAAGATATATTAATGACCGATACCTTCCTGACAAGGCAATTGATTTAATTGATGAAGCATGTGCAAAGGCAAGACTTAAAGGAACACCAAAAACAAAAGCAGTTATTAATGCTGAAAACAATGCGGAACTTTACACAAATATGTTGGAAGACTCCATAAAGAAGGGTGACTTTAAGACGGGAAGCGAAGCTAAGATTAATTTAGACAAAGCAATGACTAAGTTAGATAAAGTTACTGAAAAATGGAACACAAATAAATATGAAAATAAACCTGTAATAGGTGAAAGTGAAATAGCGGAAGTTGTTTCAATGTGGACCAGAATTCCGGTAAGCAAATTAACAAAAGATGAGACAAAGCATTTGATTAAATTAGAGGAAGTTCTTCATAAGAGAGTGGTAGGTCAGGATGAAGCAGTAAAAGCTGTAGCCAAGGCTGTACGAAGAGGAAGAGTAGGATTGAAAGATCCAAACAGACCAATTGGTTCATTTTTGTTTTTAGGACCTACAGGTGTAGGAAAAACAGAATTGTCAAAAGCACTTGCAGAATCTGTATTTGGTTCAGAAGAAGCAATTATCAGGGTAGATATGTCTGAGTACATGGAAAAGCACAGCGTTTCTAAAATGGTAGGTTCACCTCCGGGATATGTAGGATATGATGAAGGTGGACAATTAAGCGAAAAAGTAAGAAGAAATCCATATTCAGTTATATTATTTGATGAAATTGAAAAAGCACATCCGGATGTATTTAACATATTACTTCAGGTACTTGATGATGGTCACATTACTGATTCTAAAGGAAGAAAAGTAAGCTTTAAAAATACAATTTTGATTATGACAAGTAATGCCGGTGCTTCAAGAATTATGGAACCTAAAAAATTAGGATTCAATTCAGAAGAAAATGAAAAACAGGATTATGAAAAAATGAAAGCAAATGTCATGGAAGATGTTAAACGAATTTTCAGACCTGAATTCATAAACAGAATTGATGATATTATTGTGTTCCACAGTCTTGGAAAGAATGAAGTAGGAAAGATTGTAAACATCATGCTTAACCAGTTTAAACACAGAGTAAAAGAGCAGATGGATATAGATATCAGATTTGCAGATTCTGCCAAAAAGTATATAACACAGGAAGGTTATGACAAGAAGTATGGGGCAAGACCACTTAGAAGAATGATTCAAAATAAAATTGAAGATACATTGTCAGATGAAATATTAAATGGAAATGTTACAAATGGAGACAGTATTACTATTTCAGTTAGAAATAAAGAGGTTATTATTCTAAAGAAATAATTGAACGAATAGTGATAAATTTGTAATAAAAATTTAATAAATTATATACGACTTTTGGAAGAAAAAAACGGACAAGTATGTTATAATGAAAAAAACACTAGGACGCCTGACGGAATTAACGGGCGAAAATAACAGGAGGATAAGATGGCAGTAGTAAGCGAATTGATTAGAAAAGAAAGCGATGGTTCTATTAGCTTTGGTGATTATACATTAGATAAGAAGACAAAGCTTGCAGATTTTGAAGTTGCAGGTGATATGTACAAAGTAAAGACTTTCAATGAGATTACTAAATTAGAAAGAAACGGAATGTTTGTATATGAATCAACACCGGGAACAGCAGTAAATGCATTCAAAGCAACAGCTGATGAAGTAAGTTTCTTTGTTGAAGGATTAGGACAGACTCAGATAACACTTGAATTAACAGCAGAAAAAGAATATGAAGTTTTCATCAGCAACAGAGCAGTAGGAAAAATGAAAACTAATTTAGGCGGTAAGCTTACAATTAGTGTAGATGCTGATAAAGAGGCTGTAACACACGTAAAAGTTGTAGCAATTTAATAATCAATAAGCACAATAATAAAATAAAAATAAACTAAAAAAGTGTCAAACCACATGGCACTTTTTTTGTTATACGCAATGAGCCAAATACTTTCAGCTTTTTGCTTGCAAAAAAAGCTGAAAGTATTTGGCGAATGTATAATCACTGAGAAGAAGCAAAGCGGATTCGAAGTGATGTACATGGCGAAGCCATGGGTATAACAAAAAAAGATAAAGAATAAGAGTTGTCGAATGCATAATCACTGAGAAGAAGCGAAGCGGATTCGAAGTGATTACATGGCGAAGCCATGGGTATAACAAAAAAAGATAAAGAGTAAGAGTTGGCGAATGCATAATCACTGAGAAGAAGCGAGAGTTTTAAAGCCCGGAAGGTGAAGCAGGATAAATTTGAATAAAGAGCATTTGCCGCCGTCGGTTCAAATCTTTCGCCATATTCTGACAGAAACCAATGGTTTCGAAGTCAGAATGTGGCGAAAGATTTAGAACCGCTACGAGTGGCAAGCAGCGCGAGCGTACTTTAGTCAAAATTATCTTGCTTCACTCCCAGAGATTGAAAAAGGAGAAATATGGCAAAGGGAAAAACAACAGCATTTTTTTGCAAAGAATGCGGATATGAAACAAGCAAATGGTTAGGACAATGTCCGGGATGTAAAGAATGGAACACATTTGTAGAAGAATTAGTCACAAAGAAAACAAAGGGACTTACGGGAAGAAATATACTTGAAAGTAAACCGGTAGCAATAAATGAAGTTGATGCAGCAGATGAAGAAAGAATTTCAACAGGATTTTCTGAATTAGACAGAGTGTTAGGTGGGGGTATTGTGCCCGGAGGAATGGTACTTGTAGGTGGAGATCCGGGTATTGGAAAATCAACGCTATTGTTGCAGGTATGCAGAAACCTGTCAAATGATGGGAAAAAAGTACTTTATATATCAGGTGAAGAATCAGTTAAGCAAATAAAATTAAGAGCAAACAGAATAGGAAAATTTAATGACAAAATGCTTCTTTTGTGCGAAACAAGTCTTGATACCATAGAAGAACAGATAAAAGTATGTAATCCGGATATTGTTGTTATTGATTCGATTCAGACAATGTATCGTGAAGAAGTAGGTTCGGCACCGGGAAGTGTAAGTCAGGTAAGAGAATCTACAAACGCTCTCATGCAGGTCGCAAAGGGAAGTACAATTTCAATGTTTATAGTAGGTCATGTAACAAAAGAGGGGGTTGTGGCAGGACCAAGAGTGTTAGAGCATATGGTAGATACAGTTCTTTATTTTGAAGGAGACAGACACGCAGCATATAGAATTATAAGAGGTGTAAAGAATAGATATGGTTCCACAAATGAAATAGGAGTATTTGAAATGAGAGCAGAAGGACTTGAGCAGATACTTAATCCATCTGAGTTTATGCTGGAAGGCAGACCAACGGATGCTTCAGGTTCAGTTGTTGCGTGCCTTATGGAAGGAACACGTCCTATTTTGGTAGAAATACAGGCACTTCTAACAAGAAGCAATTTTGGTATGCCGAGAAGAACTGCGGTGGGAACTGATTATAACAGAGTAAATCTTTTGATGGCAGTTTTAGAAAAAAGAATTGGAATTCAAATGGGAGACTTCGATGCTTATGTAAACGTTGCAGGCGGAATGAAAATATCAGAACCCGGTCTTGATTTAGCGCTTGTAATTGCCATGCTTTCAAGTTACAAAAACAGAGTTATTGAGGCAGATACAATATTTTTTGGCGAGGTAGGTCTGGCAGGTGAAATAAGAGCAGTTGCAATGACAGATCAAAGAGTTGCTGAGGCAAAAAAATTAGGATTTAAACGCTGTGTTCTTCCAAAGGTATCAATGGATAGCTTAAAAGATACTAGTGGAATAGAATTAATAGGCATTAGTAATGTAAAAGAAGCACAGGATTTAGTTTGAAGTAACTAAAAGAGTTAATAAGGCAAAATTTATAGAATAAAAGTTAAAATTACAAATTAGCAATATATACGATAGAAATTAATAATTAATTTTGAATAAGAGAATAATTAATTGTTAAATAATAATATTAGTAAATTGCACTCGGAATTTTAATACAATAAAGTTGAGAAATGTCACATATTAATGTATAATATTTTGTGAGGTTCTAAATAATATGTACATTATGCATTAAATTTGTGAACTTATAAAGTAACAAAACAGATAAATGAAGGGAGAGTACAATGAGACAAAATGTAAAACGAACAATTGCATTTGCTGAAACTGTAGCAATGATTGCAACATTGACAGTAGGAATTACATTTGGCAACGCAACACAAGTAAAGGCGGATATAACATCCAGAACAAATAATATTCATATTGATACTTCAATTCCAATTTCGTCTCAGGGTGAAACAGTAGGTTATGAATTTACAGTTGAAAAAGATGGGTACTATATGTTGTACACACAGGGAGAGGATGATACATACGGAACTTTGTATGTAAAGGAAGGAACAACTTGGAAAGAACTTATCCATGATGATGATGGTGATGACGGCGATTCAAACAACTTTCTTTTAACAGCTACATTATATAAGGATAAAGAATATAAGATAGATGTTAGAGAATATGATAATAACAATTTTAGCACAGAATTATTTGCAACAGAATATACACCAATAATTAATGGGGTAAATTGTAGTTCTAATGTATATGCCAGGGTAGGTGATACAGTTGAATTGAAAACATATGCTGAAGATCAATATGGAAATCATATTGAGGATTTAGGAGATCTTGGAATAACATATAGATGGTATATGGAAGATGATGAGACAAGTAAAATTGACGAGTTAGGTACCGGAAGTTCTTATACAGTTAACAACGTAACGGAGCATATATTTAATGAAGTTACATACAAAGTTGATTGGCGTTATGGCGAATATAATGATACGCTTGAGTTTTATATATATGATATAGAATATTCTTATAAAATTAACTCAGATAATAGTGGCAATATATACGCAAGCCAGGGAGAATCTGTTTCATTAAATATTAAAGTTGAAAATTATAAAAAAGAAGAAGTTGACCCGGATGAAGAGGGAATTACTTGTACTTGGTATAAATGTAATGATGATGAAAGAAAAGAAATAGGAAAAGGAAAAAGCTATACAATTGATAGCGTTGAACAAAATGATTTATATGATGAAGATTCAAATATAAGATATCGTTGTATAATCAAAAAAAATGATAAATTTATTGATGCAACTACATTTTATATTTACGACAGAGTTTATGCATATGAAACACAGAGTATATGGATAAGAACAATGGCAGGACAGAGTTGTATACTTGAAGCTAATGTTGCTAATGCAGAAACATATAATGAAGTTAATCCTGCAAATGAAGGAATAACTGTAAAATGGTATAAGTATACAGGAAAGAGATATTATGATAGTGGCAATGACGATTATTATTATGAATATGGTGATCCTGTGGAAGTTTCTTCAGATGGATTTATTTTATTAAACAATTTATCTGAAAAAGATTTTTATAGAAATGGCGATACAAGTACATATTGGACATATGCAATCTATAAAAACGGGAAAAAGATAGATGAATCAGATGCACATATTAGTAAAGAAGATGCTGATTTTTCAGGTGTTACTGAAATGAAAGTTGTATATGCAAATGAAGGAAGTTCAGCGACACTTGTTCCGGACGTTTACGAAAATGGAACAAAAGTATCATTTAATAAAAATTATATATGTGAATGGTCAAATGAAAAGGATGAAAATCTTGGAACAAAATTAGTTTATGACATAAGTAATGTAACAGCAACTAATATTTATTCATATCAGAATCCTGTTTCCTATTATTGTGATGTTTATAAGGTAAGTTATGATGGAGATGGAGAGTATAGAGAGCGTATTGGATATACAAGATTTATTATTGTTAGAGGTAACTCACAGATAAATCAGCCAAATCAACCGAACCAATCAGGTCAGCCAACAACATTACCGGGACAGAATAATGTAACAACACCGACAACAAACAATACAGTAGGCAATGCAGCAAAAGATGCAACAATTAAAGAGACAGTTAAAGGAAATGTTTTAAAAGCCGGTAAAGAAAGTATAAAGATTTCTATTAAGAAAATCGCAAAAGCAAAAGGATATCAGGTACAGGTTTCTACTTCAAAGAAATTTAAAAAGAAAGTAACAATTACTAAATTAACAAAGAAAAATAGCATTGTTATTAAGAAATTAAAGAAAAAGAAACAGTATTTTGTAAGAACAAGATCATATACAATTGTTAAAAAGAAAAAGAAATTTGGTAAATGGTCAAAAGTAAAAGCTATTAAAACAAAATAGAAAAATGTTTATAAAGTAGTGTCGGTATAAAAGAAAATAATTAAATTTATTTTCGGAAATATATTAATGCCAATACGGCAAGCTGAATTATAAACTTATAAAATGAAACCTTCAGTGTCATTTGAGCACTGAAGGTTTTTTACAAGGTGTTGTTTATGAAATTAAATTTAAATAAGTTTATGTAAAAATAAAAAATCGTGTTAAAAACACGATTTTTTTATAACAGGGGTGGAAGGAATCGAACCCTCCTCTGGAGTTTTGGAGACTCTTATTCTACCGATGAACTACACCCCTAAAGGTTGCTGTGCGTTAAGCACTTGATATTTATATCACAAATAGAGAATATTGTCAAACAAAATATTAATAAAAGTGTTTTTATTAATTTGAATAAAAAAATAACACCTGCCTATAAAATAAAGGGTTGCATAATAAAAACAGTTCAATTACAATGAGAAAGAAGAAAGAAGTCGTTAAATTCCTAATATAATTATATCAAATACCTTCATATTTTATTAGAGACCCCAATCAATTAACGAACTTCTTTAAAATAATGAGCGTTTGCAATCGAAAGATTTGTGAATGCTCATTTTCTTTTGGCGTTATTTATACATATTATTTATTTAAATTATTGAGATTATATATTGTAAAATGAAAGATTAGATAATGAATGTTTTCTGTTTATATTATTACTTATCTCTAAAAAATTTTTACGTGAAGTTTATTTAAATAAAAGATTAGATAATACTAATATTTATTCTTATATTCTATGGAAAGAAAGTGCCAAATTTGATATTATATACATAGAGACTTTTAAGGAGAGAAAAGGAATGTACGATACTGTAGCATATATATACAAGGATTATCGAATTGAATTTAAAGAAGAAGGGTATCATGTGTACGGAGAGGCTTTTTATCCGGGAGAAGTTTTGCCGGTTGGAACAATTACAGGACATTCATATAACTCTAAAGACGAAAATGATATTTCACATATGAAAGACAATTCACTTCATATTGATATGCTTATTGTAAGTGAAAAGCATAATGGAAAAGGGGTAGGTTCAACCCTTATGAAGATGATGATGTTGTATGTTGAAAAAAGAAAATTTAAACATGTTACTACGAATCCAACTCCGATAGATGGGAGAACTACAAAGCAGTTGGAAAAGTTTTATCATAAATTTCATTTTAGCACAGGTATTATGATAAAACGAATTGAATTTGTAGATGACAAGGATATGTTTGAGTTAGATAGTGACGAGAATAGTGAGGAAGAATTTGAGACTCAGAAGATAAAAAATATTAACCACGATGTAGAAAAAGCCGTAAGTTCACAGAAGTCCGGAAGTTATCAGGAGGAAGAAGTTATTGAAGGACTTCAGCCTGTTGAAAAAATTGAACTTAAAGAAAACATACAGGCAGCGCTTAGAGTATTAGACGAGGAAGCTCATAAAATAGAAATGAAAAAAGTTATGCTTGAAGAGATATCTAATGCGAACGGAATAGAAGAATCTTTATATGAGTTAGAACAGGATGTTGAATTAAAGCAAGAAGCTACTAATAAAAGAACGGCTTCTGATAATGTTAAAATATCTTTAAAACAAGATGACAATAAGAAAAAACAGGAACTAAAGACTGAATGCAAGATAAGCGATAAATTGGAAGATGATTTTACTAAAGAGGGAAAAGACGATTATGCAGAGCATTTAAAAGAAAAAACGGGCTCAGAGGAAAAGGCAGCTTCACAAGTTAACCATATTCCGAATTCTTACAATATTGGTATATTGACAACGATCTATTATGTAGAGGAAAGATTGCCAAAGAAGAGCGATATTCTTGATATAAGCTCAAGATTTGTAGCAAAGAAAGCTTATTTTGAACAGAAAGGTCACAAAGTTACTTCTGTTAATTCCATAGATTTAACAGAATTTAATGATGAGAGTTTTGATGTTGTACTTGCAGTTGAACCTATGGATAAATTAAAGACAAAAGAAGAACAGGTGTCATTTCTTAAAGAAGCATACAGAGTGTGTAAAGTAGGCGGAAGAGTTTTCGTTTCATTTACTTCTAATGATATGATGCTTGCAAATGAAATTTTAAATTACGATCCTGATTTTCTTAAATCTGAAAATGTAGACAAGAAAACAATGAAGATTCTTCATGGAAGTAAAACTACATTTACCATAGATGAGATGGAAGATGTAATTCATTCAAGCGGAATGGAATTTACAAATAGATTTGCCATGGATGGAATAGGTTCTATGATGACTGAACAAATTGATGCAATGAATGATAGTCAGTTTAATAAATGGATGAGTTATCATTTATATACGTGTGAGAAAGAACATGGAATAGGATACAGTTCATCAATTGTTTATATAATTAAGAAGATAGACTTAAGTGTTTAGAATAATTAAGAAAAAGAACTTAACTAAAGATGAGAAAAATAGACTTAAATTTTTACAACAAAAATGAATTTAAGTGATTAGAATCATCGAGGTAAAAGTATCAACATCAAAGAAATTTGCTAAAAAGACAACAAAAACAGTAGATGCAAAGAAGTTATCTGTTACAGTTAAAAAGTTACAACCAAATAAAAAATATTTTGCAAAAGTAAGAGCGTATGTTATCGTTAATGGAACAAAAGTATATGGCAAATATTCAAAGGCTGTAAAGATTAAGTTAAAGTAAGGCTTGAAAAATAAGTTGTATTGAAAACTAAATTGTAAATGTAAAATATTATATTTGAAGAGCTGTCGTATTTATGCGGCAGCTTTTTTTAACCAAATTCAATCTAATTCAAAAAAATAGAGATTTTTTTGCAAGATTATGATAAAAATAGTGTATAAGTTAATGTACGTACAAAATCCTTAAGGAGAACAAAGAAGTGACAGATGAAAGAATTTTAAAGTTGCTGATAAATAAAGACGAAAAAGCTCTTTATAAATTATCAGGAAAATATGACAAGTTACTTAGTTACATTATTTCAAATATTGTGGGAAACAGACCGGAAGATGTAGAAGAATGCCTGAATGATACTTATTTTAAGGTATGGAAAAATGCACATAAAATCGATTTGAAAAAAGCATCACTTAAGACATATTTAAAATATGTAGCAAGAAATACGGCGATTAACAGAATAAGAGATTTAAGCAAAGATGAAATAATGCTTGAACATGGGGACGCGGAAGAAATGCTTAAAAATTATGTTTCCATAAGCAAAGGACCTGAAGACAGGGCAATGATTGAAGAAGATGTAAATTTGCTTAAAAATATATTAGATGATTTAAAACCAAGAGAAAAAGAATTGGTTATTAGAAAATATTTTTACATACAGAGTTCCAAAGTGATAGCGCAGGAAATGAATATGGAAGTTACTACGGTAGATTCATATTTATCAAGGCTTAGAAAGAAAATGAAAAAGGAATTCCAGAGGAGAGAAGAAAGTTATGAGTAATCCAATAATTGAAAATGCGATTTTTGAAAGCAAGTTAATTGATTTATTTAGTAAAATAGATATAAGTGAAGTTGAAACAGATTATCCGGACGAAGATATTGAAAAGCTAAAATTTGAAGAAACACTACTTGAAAAATGGTGGAATAACAAGAAAGTAAGAAGAGTTACTGAAGTGGGTGTGCTTGCGGCATCCCTTACAACAGGAATAATTGTTGCAATCAGAGTTATTCACAAAAAGCGAAAGGCTGCATAACAGTGAATCAATAAGATATTAAAAAAATAAAAAAAATAAAATTTTGCAAAAAAATTGCAAGGTTTTATTTTTTTTTGTGTATAAGTATATGTCCGCGTTAAAAAAGTGGAACAAAAAGAAAAGAGGAATTAAAAAAATGGTAGAAAAGATTATTGAATTAGCAAAAGAAAATTTAAGCATTGATGGAGAAATTACAGCAACAAGTTCTTTCAAAGAAGATTTGGAAGTAGATTCATTAGACTTAATGGAATTAGTTATGGCATTAGAAGATGAATTTAATGTAGAAATTCCATCAGAAGAATTACAGAATATCAAGACAGTTCAGGATGTTGCTGACTATTTAACATCAAAAGGCGTGGAGGCATAAATGAAAACAAGAATAACAGAATTGCTTAAAATTAAGCATCCTATTATTCAGGGAGGTATGGCATGGGTAGCTGACCATCATTTGGCAGCTGCTGTGTCAAATGCCGGCGGACTTGGAATTATAGGTGCGGCAAATGCTCCAGCAGAAGTAGTTAGAGAGGAAATAAGAAAGACAAGAGAATTAACAGATAAGCCTTTTGGGGTAAATGTAATGCTTCTTAGTCCATCAGCAGATGAAGTTGCAAAAGTAGTTGTTGAAGAAAAAGTTCCCGTAGTTACAACAGGTGCAGGAAATCCTGAAAAATATATGGAAATGTGGAAAGAAGCGGGAATAACTGTTATTCCGGTTATTGCTTCTGTAGCGATGGCAAGAAGATTAGAAAGAACCGGAGTTGACGCGGTTATCGCAGAAGGATGTGAATCAGGCGGCCATATTGGTGAATCAACTTCAATGACTTTAATACCACAGGTAGCTGATGCGATAGAAATTCCTGTAATTGGAGCAGGTGGCGTAGGCGATGGAAGAGGCATGGCAGCAATGTTTATGTTAGGTGCTGAAGGAATTCAGGCAGGTACATGTTTCTTAGTGGCAAACGAAACAAATATTCATGAAAATTATAAAAATAAAGTTTTAAAGGCAAAAGATATTGACTCGGTTGTAACAGGAAGAAGCCATGGACATCCGGCACGTTCATTAAGAAATAATATGACAAGACAATATGTAAAAATGGAAAATGAAGGTGCAGGATTTGAAGAATTAGAATATCTCACATTAGGCTCGCTTAGAAAGGCAGTGCAAGATGGAGATACACAGAATGGCTCTTTTATGGCAGGACAGATAGCAGGACTTATACACGAAACGAAAAGCTGCAAAGAAATAATTGAAGAAATGGAAAATCAGGCAGAAAAACTTTTGAAATTATAAAAAATTAATTGGAATTTTTTGAACAAAAAAATAAAAGTAAGTGTGTATCAAATAAAAAACATGAATTATAACTCAAAGTTAGGAGGAAACATGGGAAAGACGGCATTTATTTTTCCGGGACAAGGTGCTCAGTATTTTGGAATGGGAAAAGATTTTTTTGATAAATATGAAGACAGTAAAAAATACTTTGAAGAAGCAACGAAGATTCTTGGATTTGATATGGAAAAGATGTGCTTTGAAGAAAATGAAGATTTAAACAATACACAGTATACACAGGCAGCAATGTTTACAGTATGCGCAGCAATTTTACAACAGATTGAAAAAACAGGAGTAAAGCCTGACGTGTGTGCAGGATTAAGTCTTGGAGAATATGCAGCCCTTTATTCATGCGGAACAATTACATTTGAGGATGCGGTTTATCTCCTAAGAAAAAGAGGAATGTTTATGGATGAAGAAGTTCCGGATGGTAAAGGAACAATGGCAGCAGTGCTTGGAATGGATGCAGATAAAATTGATGATATTTGCAAAAATACAGAAGGAGAAGTGGCAGTTGCAAATTATAATTGTCCGGGTCAGATTGTTATAACAGGTGAAACTGATGCAGTAGAGAAAGCTTCAAAAACTTTAGCAGAAAATGGAGCAAAGAGAGTTTTGCCACTTAAGGTAAGCGGACCATTTCACTCTGCCATGCTAAAAGGGGCAGGAGAGAAGCTGGAAAAAGAATTGAAAAATATTGAGCTTAAAGAACTTAAAATGCCGTATGTGGCAAATTGTAATGCAAGTTACATATATGATAATTCACAAATAAAAGAACTTCTAAAAAAACAGATTTCAGCACCTGTAAAATTTATGCAGAGTGTTGAAAAAATGATAGATGATGGAGTTGATACATTTGTTGAAATAGGACCGGGGAAAACACTTTCTAAATTTGTTAAAAAAATCAATAAAGATGTAACGGTAATAAATATTGAAAAAGTGGATGATTTAGAAAAACTGAAAGGATTAGAAATATGTTAAGTAATAAAGTAGCAATTGTTACAGGAGCTTCCAGAGGAATAGGCGCTAAGGTGGCAAAGACATTTGCTGAAAATAACGCAGTTGTAATAGTAAATTATGCAGGCTCTAAGGAAAAGGCAGAAAATGTTGTTGACGAAATTATTAAATCAGGGGGAAAAGCAGAAGCTTATAAATGCAATGTAGCCTCATTTGATGAAGTAAAAGAAATGATGGAATATGTTGTAAAAACTTATGGAAGAATAGACATTCTTGTAAACAATGCAGGGATTACAAAAGATAATCTTTTGCTCAGAATGTCAGAACAGGAATTTGACGATGTAATAGATGTTAATTTAAAAGGAACATTTAATTGTATGAAAAATGTAACAAGACAAATGATGCGACAAAAAAACGGAAGGATAATTAACATGTCTTCAGTAGTTGGAGTTCATGGAAATGCAGGACAATTAAATTACAGTGCTTCAAAAGCAGGAATAATAGGAATGACTAAATCGCTTGCAAAAGAAATGGCTTCCAGAAATATAACTGTAAATGCAATTGCACCCGGATTTATTGAAACTGATATGACGGGTCAGCTGGATGAAAATGTGAAGAAACAGATTTTATCAGGAATTCCGGCTAATTGTCTTGGAAATGTAAATGATATTGCACAGACGGCGCTGTTTTTGGCATCTGATGGAGCAAGATATATTACAGGACAGGTTATCGGAGTAGATGGAGGTATGGGAATTTGAAACGAAGAGTAGTAGTAACCGGATTAGGAATAATATCACCAATTGGTAATGACATAGATACATTTTGGGAAAATGTGAAAAAAGGAACAGTAGGAATCGGAGAGATAACAAAATTTGATACTACGGATTTTAAGGTAAAACTTGCAGCAGAAGTTAAAGATTTTGATGCTACAAAATATATGGATAAGCGCGAAGCAAGAAGAATGGAATTGTTTTCTCAGTATGCAGTAGCAGCGGCAAAACAGGCAGTTGAAGATTCAGGGCTTGATTTGGAAAAAACAGATAAAAACAGAATGGGTGTTTCTATAGGCTCAGGAGTTGGAAGCTTGCAGGCGATGGAAAGAGAACATAAAAAGTTACTTGAAAAAGGACCGGGAAGAATTAGCCCGATGTTAGTTCCGATGATGATTACAAATATGGCAGCAGGAAATGTGGCAATTCAGTTTGGCTGTAAAGGCAAGTGTTTAAACATCGTAACTGCATGTGCAACAGGAACACATTCGATAGGAGAAGCATTCAGATACATTCAGTATGGCGATGCAGATATTATGCTTGCAGGTGGAACGGAAGCATCAGTTTGCCCAATAGGAGTGGGCGGATTTTCAGCACTTACAGCACTTTCAACACAGGAAAATCCTTTAAGAGCTTCAATCCCATTTGACAAAGAAAGAAGTGGATTTGTTATGGGTGAGGGTGCAGGAGTTGTTGTATTAGAAGAATACGAGCATGCAATAAAGCGCGGAGCAAAGATATATGGTGAAGTTGCAGGATATGGAGCAACATGTGATGCATTTCACATTACATCACCTGCCGAAGATGGTGAAGGTGCAGCAAGGGCTATGATGCTTGCGATGGAAGATGGAAATGTAAAACCTGAGCAGGTTGAGTATATAAATGCACATGGAACAAGTACACATCATAATGATTTATTTGAAACAATGGCAATTAAAAAAGCATTTGGTGATAAAGCATATGATTTAAATGTAAATTCAACAAAGTCGATGGTAGGTCATATGTTAGGTGCAGCAGGGGCTGTGGAATTTATCGTATGTATCAAATCGGTTATGGAAGATTACATCCATAAAACAGCAGGCTTTAAAGTAAAAGATGAAGAATTGGATTTGAATTACACACCTGAGGCTGTTAATAGAAAAGTAAATTATGCCATAAGTAATTCGTTAGGTTTTGGTGGACATAACGGCAGCATAATGGTTAAAAAATTTGAAGCATAATAGCTGAAAAAATAAATGATTATGATTATGAAAAGGAAATTAAAATGAATTATGAGCAAATAGAAAAACTGATAGATAAGGTTAATAAATCAAAAATAACAGAATTATCAGTTGAAGAAGGAAATTTTAAATTAAATATAAAGGCAGAACAGAGTGTGGCAATGGCAGCTTTAACAGTTCCAGGCAATTTGCCTGATGCAAATGTAGAAACTATTAGAACTGTGGGCGTGAATGAAAATGAAGGACAAAGTGATGATTTAGAAGAAATAAAAAGTCCTTTGGTTGGAACGTTTTATGCGGCAAGAGCTGAGGGGGAAGAACCGTTTATTAAGGTGGGAGACAAAATAAAAAAAGGTCAAACAATAGGAATCATTGAAGCCATGAAACTAATGAATGAAATTAGTGCAACATGTGATGGCGTAGTTGAAGAGATTCTGGTTGAAAATGAAGATTTAGTAGAGTATGGACAGGTAATCGTAAAAGTTAGCAAATAAGAAACTGTATTAATTAGAAGATTAGAAAAGTGAAGAATCGCTTTATAGAAATAATGAATCTTAAATGCTAAAAAAGTTGCGCATTTGCAACAGAATGGAGATTAATATGTTAAACACAAAGGAAATAATGGATATAATTCCTCACAGACAGCCGTTTTTACTTGTAGACAGAATAGAAGAAATGGAAGTAGGAAAGAGAGCAGTAGGAATTAAATGTGTAAGCTATAATGAACCGTTTTTTGCAGGACATTTTCCGGATCAGCCTGTAATGCCTGGAGTGCTTATTATTGAAGCAATGGCACAGGTAGGAGCTGTCAGTTTATTATCAGACGATAAATATAAAGGAAAAACTCCTTTGTTTGGTGGAATTAAAAACGCTAAATTTAGAAGAAAAGTTGTTCCGGGAGATGTGCTTAGAATGGAAGTGGAAATGACTAGAGTGCGTGGACCACTTGGTATAGGTGAAGGAAAAGCGTATGTGGATGGTGAACTTTGCGCACAGGCAGAACTTGTATTTGCAATACAGTGAAAATGTTGTTAGTCGAAAAGGAGAAAGTAGATGTTTGAAAAAATTCTAATAGCAAATCGAGGCGAAATCGCTGTTCGAATAATAAGAGCTTGTAGAGAAATGGGAATTCAAACAGTGGCAGTTTGCTCAGAAGTAGATAAAGATGCACTTCATGCACAACTTGCGGATGAATGTGTGTGTATTGGTTCTTATAAATCAAAAGATAGTTATTTAAATATAGAAAAAATATTAAGTGCAGCAATTGCTACAAAGGCAGATGCGATACATCCTGGATTTGGTTTTTTATCAGAAAACAGCAAATTTGCAAAAATATGTAATGAATGCAATATAGAATTTATCGGGCCTTCAGTAGAAAGTATGATAAATATGGGAAATAAATCTATAGCAAGACAAACTATGATTAAAGCAGGAGTACCTGTAGTTCCGGGAACAAATGAGCCTCTTACAGATGCTTATCAGGGAAAGAAAATAGCTGACGAAATAGGTTATCCGGTAATAGTAAAAGCAGTTTCAGGCGGTGGCGGAAAAGGTATGAGGGAAGTAAGAAAAAGCGAAGATTTTGTAAAATTATTTGAAACTGCAAAAAAAGAAACAGAAATTGCCTTTGGTGATGACCAGATGTATATAGAAAAATTTGTGGAAAATGCAAGACATATCGAATTTCAGATTATAGGGGACAAATTTGGAAATGTATTACAACTAGGAGAGCGAGATTGCAGTATTCAAAGAAGACATCAGAAGTTAGTTGAAGAAACTCCTTCGGTTGTTTTAAAAGAAGAAGTAAGAAAGAAAATGGGAGAAGCGGCAATTAAAGCCGCAAAGGCTGCAAAATATTACAGTGCAGGAACAATAGAATTTTTGCTTGATAAAGATGGTGAACATTTTTATTTCATGGAAATGAATACAAGAATTCAGGTAGAACATCCTGTGACAGAAATGGTGACAGGAGTTGATTTGATAAAAGAAATGATAATGGTAGCAGCAGGTGAAAAACTTACAATGACACAGAACGATGTAAAACATTCGGGATGTGCAATAGAGTGTCGAATAAATGCAGAAGACCCTGACAATCATTTTATCCCATGCCCAGGTACCGTAAATGAACTTCATTTCCCGGGAGGAAATGGAATACGGGTAGATTCCGCATTGTTTCACGGGTACAAAATTCCTTCGTGTTACGACTCGATGGTGGCAAAAATAATAGTTCACGGCCACGACAGAAAAGAGGCCATTGAGAAAATGAGAAGTGCGCTAGGGGAAGTTGTAATTGATGGGATAAAAACGAATTTAGATTTACAGTATGAAATTATTAATTCAAATGAATTTGCCAAAGGGAATGCACTGGAAATCAACAGACGTTTGGATGATAGAGGTTAAAAATCATTGCAATGAATAGTCATGTGCTAAAGACAATAAAAATTATGATGCCCGGGGATAGAGATAAAAATGGGTTGTAAAAATATGGATGCTTTGAAATCAGAGGTTAAAAAATGTTAAAAGAAATGTTGAAAAAAACTCCAAAAAGAATAGTAAAGAATGAAAGCAGCAAATCAAATGTTCCTGATGGAATGTTTATGCGCTGCCCTAAATGTAAAGAAATAATCTATTCTGAGGATTTAGTGTCAAATAAATATGTATGCCCTAAATGCGAACATTATTTCAGAATTAATGCAAAGCAAAGAATAGAAATGGTGTTAGACAAAGGGAGCTTTGAGGAATGGCACAAAGATATTACAACGGATAATCCGCTAAATTTTCCAAATTATATAGAAAAAATTGAAAAAACAAAAAAGATTACAGGACTCGATGAGGCTGTAATAACAGGTAAAGGAAAAATAAAAGGAAAGGACGTTGCAATCGGAGTAATGTCTGCGGATTTCATAATGGGAAGTATGGGAAGCGTAGTAGGAGAAAGAATTACAAGATTATTTGAGAAAGCAACTGAAGAAAAATTACCGGTTGTTATGTTTTGCTGTTCAGGTGGAGCCCGTATGCAGGAAGGCACAGTGTCTCTTATGCAAATGGCAAAAACGAGCCAGGCAGTTAAAAGACATGATGAAGCAGGACTTTTATATGTTTCAGTATTAACTGACCCAACAACAGGAGGGGTTACGGCGAGTTTTGCAATGCTTGGAGATGTAATAATTGCTGAACCGGGAGCATTGATTGGTTTTGCCGGACAAAGAGTAATTGAGCAGACAATTCATCAGAAACTCCCTGAAGGATTTCAACGGGCAGAATTTTTATTGAAACACGGATTTATAGATAAAATTGTGACTAGAACAAGATTGAAGAAAACATTGGAATTTCTTATTTTATCTAATTAAGCAAAGCGAAAGGGCATAGAAATGGAACAAATACTTACGCCATGGGAGCGCGTTAAAATAGCCAGAGATAAAGACAGACCATATAGTTTTGATTATATAAATGAAATATTTGACAGATTTTTAGAATTACATGGTGACAGATTTTATGGAGATGACGGAGCAATTGTAGGTGGAATTGGTGAAATCAATGGCAGCTATTTTACGATAATAGCTCAGCAAAAAGGAAGAAATGTAAAACAGAATATTACCAGAAATTTTGGTATGCCATCGCCTGAAGGATACAGAAAAGGAATCAGACTTATGAAGCAGGCAGAAAAATTTAACCGCCCAATTATTTGCTTTGTAGACACGCCGGGAGCATATCCGGGAATTGAGGCAGAGGAAAGAGGACAGGGAGAAGCGATTGCAAAAAGTATATTTGAAATGTCAGGACTAAAAGTTCCGGTTCTTACAATAGTTATAGGCGAAGGAGGAAGCGGAGGAGCTTTGGCAAATGCAGTGGCAAATAAAGTTTTAATGCTTGAGAATGCAATGTATTCAATACTTTCTCCTGAAGGATTTGCAACAATTCTTTGGAAAGACGGTTCAAGAGCGGATGAAGCTGCAAGCGTGATGAAATGCACATCTCATAAATTGCTTGAACTAGGTATAATTGATGGGATTATTGAAGAAGAACAGCAGGCATCACTTGAAAATGTAGATATAATAGCTGAAGAAATAAAAAAAGAAATTTTAAAGTTTGCTGATGAGTACAAAGACAAAAATCCTGAATATATCAGAAATCAAAGATATGAAAGATTCAGGCAAATGTAATATATGAATTCAAAAACATAAATAGCAGAGTTGGAAAATAAAAAATCGAAAACATAAATAGTTGAGTTGAAAAAAACGGAAAAATGAAAACACTACACAAATTTAGGCAAACTAAATATGGAGATATAAATGAAATCATTAAAAATTGGTGAATTAGAGGCAAAAATTCCACTCATTCAAGGTGGAATGGGCGTTGGAATAAGTCTTTCAGGACTTGCCGGGGCAGTGGCGCTTGAGGGAGGAATAGGTGTAATAAGCACGGCACAAATAGGTTATAAAGAGCCTGACTGGGATAGAAATCCTATAGAAGCAAATTTGAGGGCAATAAAAAAAGAAGTAAAGAAAGCAAAAGAAATCAGTCATGGTGGAATAATTGCGACGAATATAATGGTTGCGACAAAATTTTATGATAAATATGTTAAAGCTGCAATCGATGCAGGCGTTGATATGATAATATCCGGAGCCGGACTTCCACTCAATTTGCCTGAACTTGCAAGGAAAAGTAAAGTGAAATTAGCACCGATAGTTTCATCTAAAAAGGCTGCACAAATCATATTTAGAAGATGGGAGAGAAATTATAACACGACTCCTGATTGCGTTATAGTTGAAGGACCAAATGCCGGTGGGCATTTAGGATTTAAACCGGATGAAATTGAACAATATAATGTATGCCGAAATGACGAACCAGAAAATACAGACAAGTATAATAAAACAGAAACGAATAATATAAATGTATGCCAGAAAGCAAATTCTGTTAATTTAGAATTTGATAATAGGGCAAAAACAAAATTATACTCAGATGAAATAAAAGATATTATAGATTTTGTACACACATATGAAGAAAAATGTGAAAAAGATATTCCGGTTGTTGTTGCAGGAGGGATATATGATAAAGCGGATGCAGATTGTATATTCGAATTAGGTGCATCAGGAATTCAGGTGGCAACTCCATTTGTCGCCACAAAAGAATGTGATGCCCATGAAAATTACAAGATGGCATATGTGAATTGTAAAAAAGATGATATTGAAATAATAAAAAGTCCGGTTGGAATGCCAGCAAGAGCAATAAACAACAAATTTCTTAAAAGGGTTAAGAAAGAGGGGAGAATTGCACCTATAAAATGTCATCAATGTGTATCTACATGCAACATGTTAGAGACACCTTATTGTATCACGGATGCTTTGATAAATGCCGTAAGTGGAAATGTTGATGAAGGCTTAATATTTTGTGGAGCGTATGCATATAAAATTAACGATATATCAACAGTAAAAGATATTATAAAAAATTACTTTTAAATATGCTATAAGCAGTAAAAGATGTTAAAAAAAGTGGCTTTATAGGCAGTTAAATAGGCAATTTTAACAAAATTATTTTTCAACAGAACATACGGTTGTATTTTCTCACTGTTAAGATATAATTATGATGTGATAGGTCTGTATAGTAAGAAAAGTATACAAACTTATATCATTTTTTTACTTGAATTCTAATATACTTATGAAAAGAATATGGTGAGTGCGAATGGAGAACAACAAAAAAGACAGATACGAGAGTGTAAGTGGAAAAGGATACAAATCAAAGAAACCTGTAAAGAAGAGGAAAAGAAATAAGCCTGTTTTTTCTAATTTGAAAAAATACATAGGAATAGTTATAGGAATAGTATGCATAGCTTTGGTGGCAATATATGTAAATGGAACGGTTTATTATACAACTCATTTTTACAAGGGAACACATATTAACGGAATAGATGTATCTAAATTGACAGCAGATGAAGTTGAAAATGCTATAAAGGATTATGAACTTACAATTACTGAAAGAGGTAAAGAAAAGTCAGCTACATATATTGAAACTCTTGCAGGAAAAGATATTGATATGAAAGTAGTTTCAAGAGAGTCATTGGACAATCTTGTAAAAGAACAGAATCAATTTGTTTGGTTTACTGCAACCGGTACAAATCATGAAGAGAAGCAGATGATAGAATATGATAGCGACAAACTTGCTGAATTTGTAAATAACTTAAAAGGTTTAGATTCTAAATATGCTGATAAGCCGACTAATGCATCTATATCTGATTATAATAACGGATATACAATAGTTGAAGCTAAACAAGGGAACTTTCTTAATAAAAAGAAAACAATTGAGTGCCTTGAAAATACTATCTCTTCTTTAAAAGAAAAAGTTGATTTGGATAAAGAAGGATGTTATCGCGTGCCTAATATTGCATCTGACAGTGAACAGCTTACAACAGTTTTAAATCAGTTAAATAAATACACGGGAACAACAATTACATATAATTTTGGTGATACTCAGGAAGTTGTTGACGGAAGTGTTATTTCAGGTTGGCTTGTTGTTGATGGAAATAATGTTTCATTAAGTAAGGAAAAAGTTGATGAATTTGTTGACTCAATACGAAAGAAGTACGACACAATTTTTTCAAACAGAGAATTTAAAACAACATATGGAAAGACTGTAAAAGTTAATGGCGGTGATTACGGTTGGTGGCTTAATACAGCTAAGGAATCTGAGGGTTTAATGCAGCAGATTGAAAATGGTGAAAGCGGTGAAAGAAAGCCTGTTTATTACCAGGAGGCTGCAAGTCATGGCAAAAAGGATTATGGAGATTCATACGTAGAAATTAATTTGACTTCACAGCATTTGTTCGTATACAAAGATGGTCAGAAAGTTTTAGATACTGATTTTGTTTCAGGAAATGTTTCTACAAATCATGGAACACATACAGGTACTTATGGAATTACATACAAGGAAAGATATTCAGTGCTTGTAGGTGAAACATATGAGTCAACAGTATCATATTGGATGCCATTTGATGAAGATATAGGAATGCATGATGCAATATGGAAGAGCCAGTTTGGAAGCAATTTCTACAAAACAGATGGTTCTCATGGCTGTATAAATCTTCCATATCTTACTGCAAAAAAGATTTATGGATATGTTGAAAAAGGAACTCCTGTAATTGTATATGAACTTCCGGGAACAGAATCCGGCTCAGTTACATACCAGAATTCTTCTGAAATTGCTCAGGCTGCAATTGAAGCAATTGATGCCATCGGCACTGTAACTAAGAACAGTGGCGATACAATAAAAGATGCAAGATACATGTACAACAAAATCAACTCAGATGCTAAAAAATATGTAACTAATTATGACAAGTTACAGGCAGCTGAGAAGAAATTTAAAGAATATAGTAATTAGAGTAGTATTATGGTAGTTGCTATTTTAATATAGGAGTTAAAGCAACATAATGGAAATTACTATTTGAATATAGGAATTTGAATGTAATTATAGAGAGCACTCCATTCTAAGAAACAAGTTATTATACATTGACTTGAATATCTTAGAATGGAGTGTTTTATTATGTTTCAAGTGATTGAAGTGTAACATATAAGTTGGAACACTTTCGCCATGAAACAATCCACAATATTCCAAAAAAACCAAAAGCTTTTAATTATTCAAATTAACATGAACTCTTCCTTATGAATGATATTTGTGGTAAAATACAAAAGATGTAAATATAAAAATACAATTGAGAAGAAATTACGGATGTGTTTAGATAAAAAGAATAAATACGTAACAAACAAAAAGTCTATAAAATAAACACATCAAAACAATACTTCACAAGTAATAACAATAGGAGATAAAAAGATGGCTGAGAGATACGAAGATATATTAACACTTGAAAATAATCAGTGGACTTACGGATGTCCTGTCCTAATAGAGGGAGGCGTATTGCAGTATGACACTGTAAGCGAAAGAAATCTTTTAACAATTAATTTTATGAATATCTGCGATGCTGTTTTGTCAGAAGTAGATTTGACAATTTATGCATCAGATGAAGCAGAAGAAAATATATTAGAAATGGAGCATCAGTATTTGAAACTTCATTTAGAGCCGGGAGCAAAATTTGGAAACAATGTACATTTGCCAATAGAAGATAAAGAGGCAAAGAAATTTAAATTAAAAATAACCAAAGTTGTATGCGAAGATGACGGAAGTGAATGGATAAAGGATGATATATTTGAAGCACATCCTGAGATAACTAATCCTGAAGAATTTGGACAAAAGATGGATCAGGAATACGAAGACAAATACAATAAATGCGAAGAGTTGATTGTATTAGAGGATTCCGAAAATCTTAAAAAAGTTGTAGAGATTCTTGAAACATTAAGATGGTACAAGAACTGTGAAGAAATGTACGATTATGCTAAGAGAAAATATGATATAACTCTTAGAACAGAGAAAAGAAAAAAACGTGAAGGCGAAAGAAAAGATGCACGCAAGAAGAAACAGAAAATGGCAGCAGCAATTGCAGCTTGTATTGCCAGCGTAGCAGTCATAATATTCGCAATAGTTTACCTTACAGTAATCGGACCAAATCATCAGGTTAAAATTGCTAAAGAATACAACAATCAGGGTGAATTCCAGAAAGCAATTGAAATTTGTGAAAACCTTCATGGATTTGGAAACAGTAAAGAAGTATTAAAGGAAGCAAACTATCAGATTGGATTTCTTGCATTTAACCAGCAGGATTTTGAAACTGCATTAAAGTATTTTGAAAAAACAACAGGCTACAAAGGAACAAATAATTTACTTTCACAGTCTTACTACAATTTAGGACAGCAGTCAGCACAGGGTGAACAGTATGAAGCAGCATTGGATTATTATACAAAAGGATATAATACAGCAACAGAAGATAAAGTAAAACTAAATTGCCAGACAGGAATAGCATTAGCACAGTATAAATTAGCTTATGTAACAGAAGCATGGTCAACAATCAATGCCGTTTATGAAGCAGATAAAAATGTAAAAGCAGCATACGATGAATACGGATACGCTTATGCAATGAAAGTTTTATCAGAAGGAAATGTAGACGAAGCAACTGCAGTATTTAAGTTAATAAAAGGATACGCAGATAGTGCAGCACAGTATGGCAAGATTATTTATGAAAAGGCTGTTCCGGTTGCAGAAGCAGGAGATTTGGCTTCAGCATTAAGCACATTAAAAGAAGTTAAAGATGATTATGAACCGGCTGGAAAACTTTATAAAGAAATGGACGAGTTTATAGCAGCAAGTTCTAACTGGGTTGGAAACTGGAAAATGAAAGGTGACCAGGGTGATTACACAATGACAATAAGCACGTTATTGTATAAAGGAGAGTTGTGTCTTCATGTAACTGACACATATTTAGATTATGATAAAATCATAAGCACGAAAGAAAAGGTTAGAAAAATTTATGTTGCATCTGAAAGAGTTGAGTACAAATTAAAAGATGTTCATAATTATAAAATCATTCTTACAAGAGAAACTTCTAAGAAAATCAAGAGAGTTTTATCTTATGATGGAGCATCATATATAAGAAAATATAAGAAAACAAAATAATAAACATAATGAATGGGGCTGTTGTGCTAATTAAAGTTAGTGTAACAGCCCTATAATAAAATAAATAATTTGAGGGAAGAAATGAAGAAAAGAATATATTCAATAATTATAGCTGTGGTGCTTATGCTTTCGTCTATAGCAGCACCTACCAAAGTATCAGCGTTAGAAATTCCATACAGAGTAGATGTAACAAAATATACATCAGACGAAGCAAATGCCTCAGCGCAAATTAGGGAACAGGTAAAGGCACACGCAAATACAGTAACAGTATATGTAAGAACAAAAGACAAAGATTTGTATGCAGTATTTAATCGAATATGGAATAATGCATTTGCAGAAACTACAAATCCGGACGAAGGAGATTATTTATATTGGCAAATGTCAAGCATGGCAGCAAGCTACAACGCCCTTATGCGTAAAGAGAAGGGAAGCAATACATATTATACAAAATACACAATTAATGTAGATTACTTTATTTCTTTAGAACAGGAACAGATGTTGACACAAGAATTAAATATAATAAATGAGAGTTTTAGTTTCACGGAAACAACAACAGATTATGAAAAAGTAAAAACTATCTATGATTATATTTGCCACAATGTAACATATGATTACAGCGATAACAATATGAAATTTACGGCTTATGCAGCAGTGACTACAGGTAAATCAGTATGTCAGGGATATGCAACTCTGTTTTACAGATTGGTAAAAATGCAGGGGATTTCATCCAGAGTGATAGCAGGCCATGGAACAAATACAGATGTATATCACGGATGGAATATAGTTAAACTGGGAAATCTGTATTACAATGTGGATGCAACATGGGATGCGGCAAATTACAAACTTGGTCATCCATATGAATATTTCTTAAAAGGCGATGTATTTGAAGACCATACACGAACTGATGATTACAAGACAAAAAACTTTTATGCTGCATATCCTATGGCTGCAGATGATTATGTAGAAGGAGTTGAAGCTGTTGCATCGGCTGAAACAGTTAATTCAACATTTACAATGAATAAAACATCAATTAAGAAACTGACAAGAAAAAAAATCAGTTTTAATAAAATTGCAGAAGCGACAGGATATGAAATTCAATATTCGACAAATAAAAAATTTGCCTCAAAGAAAAAAATGACAACAATAAAGACAACATACAAATTTAGAAAATTAAGTAAAAAGAAAACATATTATTTTAGAGTACGTGGTTACAGAGAAGCAGGTAGTGGAAAAATATACACTAAATGGTCGACAGTTAAAAAAATAAAGAAAATAAAGAAAATAAAGAAATAATTATATGGATGGAGATGACAATGGAAATATTAGATGTGGTTGATGAAAATGGAAATCCGACAGGAGAAACAGTTGAAAGAACTGTAGCACATAAAACGGGAGTAAGACATAGAACGTCTCATGTGTGGGTGGTTCGCAAAAACAATGGAAGTATGGAAATTCTCTTGCAGAAAAGAAGTAAAAACAAAGACTCACATCCGGGGTGTCTTGACTGCTCAAGCGCAGGACATATTCCGGCAGGAGTGGATTTTATTCCGTCTGCAATTAGAGAACTCAAGGAAGAGCTTGGAATTGATGCTAAAGAAGACGAGTTTGTGTATTGTGGCAAGACCGTTGGAAAAAGAACAAATGTATTTTATGGAGAAACATTTATAGATAATCAGGTTAGCAACATTTACTACATAGAAAGAAATATGGAGGCCGACAAATTCAATATACAAAAAGAAGAACTTGAATCGGTTGTATGGATGAAATATGATGATGTAGTTTTTATGGTAGAGAATAATACAATACCAAATTGTATTAAAATGGAAGAGTTAGAGATGCTGGGAAAGAAAATTAAATAAATAATTATTGCGATAAAATAAACGCCGTTTAAGAAATTATTGAAATATTTGAATAATAATAAAAATGTTTCGGCAACTTTTTAAATGGCGTTTTATAATGTTTGCGATAACATTTAATACGCTTGCTTGTGCAAAATCACAAAAATAGTAAAAACATTTTTATGCTTGAAAAGATAAAAATGTTTTAAATTGTACATAATCAACAAAATATATGACTGTAAATTGTTAAATAATATGATAAAAAACAGTAAAATAGTGAGTAAAATGGAAAAAGTAAATAAAAAGTATACAACTATGACTATGGGTAATTGAAAAAACTGTTTTAATTTGGTAAAATTATCTAAGGAAATGGAAAATCAGTATATGATTTGACAGAATATTTTAACTGAAAGGGGAAAAAACATGAATGTTATTTCAAAGAAGAAACAAGGAATAATCGCAATAATATGTGCGATAGCAATGGTTGTAACATCACTTACGATTTACAATCCAAGAGAGGCAAAGGCTGATACAGATTATAGTCAACTTACTTATGATTATAAAAACAAAGGTGAATCCTATATGAAAGGGGCAGAGACAACAAAATCAAAGTGGAGAGTGGCTGTTGATACATCACAATCAACTGGAGATATTGTAAATTGGATGACAAAAGGTGATGGAAACTTAAATTTCTATGGTGAAATGTTTATGAATGTTACATGGCATGGAGTATATCCTGATGCAACATTAGAAATAAACGGCGTAAAAGTTGAAGAGGGAGCAGAAGGTGTTCAGGCATATGCATCTGCTGAAATTCATGTAAATGCAAAAACTTGGATTAATAATAATGCATATAATGTTGTTAAAGTAACAAGCAAAGATGAAACACAGTATGTTACTTTTATTGTTGCAACGGGTAATAAAGTTGATACTTCAACTGAAGAAAGCACAGAATTACAGAAACCAGTAGCACCAACAGGATTAGTTGCCAATATTAATGATTTAAAGACAAATTATACAATTGCATTTGCTAATGTGGCAACAGCTACAAGTTATAAATTTTATTTAGATGGTGAATATAAAAAAGATATAACAAATGGTGGAATTGTTACAATTGAAGAGTTGGGGCTTAAAGCTGGACAAACATACAAATTTGGTGTTAGTGCAGTAAATAAAGCAGGCGAATCAGATATTTCAGAGATTAGTGTTACAGTACCTTCTAAAGAAACAGAAACAACAGGGTCAGAGGAAACAACAGAGACGCTTGACCCGTCAACAATTAAAGATTGGACTGAAGTTAAAGATTCAAAAAATACAATGTTATATTATATCGCAAATAAAGCATCAGATAAAGTGTCAGTTAAACCGGAAATGCACGGTGACAATCTTTATGCGGCATTTACGTTAGCTGCTAAGTTTAAATCAGTTGAATTGAATGGAGAAACAATTATACCTCGTGAAGGTGCTGATATAGAAATTCCAAAGACTTCATTTAGTAAAGAATACAATAAATTAGTAGTAACAAATCATTATGGAAGCGAAACTGTTACAATATATTTTAAAGTTGTTTCGGCAACTGAAAAAACAAAATACAAAGTAACAGTAGACGGAACTCCTACAGAAGTAGAAGAAGGAAGCACATATACATTTGGCGATAATGCACAGGGTTATTATGATACAAAAAACAAAGTAGCATATGCTCCAGGTGATGAAATTACTGTAAACGAAAATATTACAGTTACAAGCATTGACTTAAAAGTAGCAATGGTAAAGGGAGCAAGTATTAGATTAGCAACACCAACAGGTTTAAGATTCCAGACAGTTATTACATCAGGTAATAATCTTAGTTTAGATGAAATACTTAATAACGGAACTGTTATAAAAACAGGAACAATCATTACTACTTCAACAATTTTAGGTGAAAATGGAGTTGTAAACGATGAATTTGTAAAAGATGATAGTAAATTAAAATTGGATATCACAAACAGTGGATGGTATGAAAATACAACTGGAACATTCTGTGGTTCAATTGTAAAACTTAACAAAGTAAATTATGGTACAGACTTTGTTGGCGTAGGATATGTTACTATCAAATATAATAATGCTGAAAAGACAGAAAAGACAATATATGCGTCAGTAGAGACAAAAGGTGATAATGTTAGATCTGCTTCAACAGTAGCTAAAAAAGTTCAGGGATCAGATGCATATAAAAATAAGTATACTCAAGCGCAAAAAGATGTTGTAGATGCATATGCTGCAGCAGCAAAAAAAGATAATCAGTAATTTGATGGAGGTAAATCTTAATGAAGAAAAAATATATTAGTCCTGAGATGGACATAATAGAATTTGATACAAAAGACGTAATAACTACAAGTGGTATAGGTGGAGAAGCAGGAGATTCTACAGATACTTTAATCGATGTTAATAAAAATACAAACTGGTCAGACTTCTATTAAAATTAAATACGACTAACAAAAAGATGCTCTTAGGTTGCACTAAGAGCGTCTTTTTTTTAAAAATAAAATTTAGGATTGGCATGTGACAGGTATTTGTACAATCCTTTAAAATGAAATATAAAGGAGTAACTTATGGGAAACAAATTAAAGAAATCAGTTGCGGTTTTACTTACAGCAACAATGATAGCAACACCTGTAACATCGCCTGAAGGAACGAAAGAAGTTCAGGCAGAGCAGTTAGGAAGCATTGCTAAGGAAGTAACAGGTACATGGTCTTATTGGGACGGAAATAAAGACGTAGTACAGACAAATAAGATGTTGCTAGACAAACTGCCAACAAGGGCAAATCAGGGAACTTACAGATTTACAACAGACAATTACGATGCAAATACAAATGCAATAGATGTTGGTGGTTTCTCATCATCAATGTTGTGGAATTATAATACATCTGCATTTGGAGAATGTGTTTATGCAATACCAATGTCATATTGTGGAACCGCAAATGGAATGTATGTGTCAAAACCATCTACTTTGATTATAAAAGATACATATACACAGACTGTTGTAATGTCGATGAACAGTATGGGAACAATGTCTGATTTTATTGTAGGTACAGACTATACATTTGCAAGTACAAAAGTTGATAAATCAGATGAGTGGTTAACAGACGTTGTAATGGAAAATGCAAATGATTCATCACAGTATTTGAAGACAACAATGGTACAGGGAAGCCCATTTGCATATTTCCAGGTTGAAGGTGGAAATACAATTACATTACAAAGACCTAGAACACTTCCTAGTGAAGTTGCATACTACAACGGAACTACATTAGAAGATTCAACACAGTTAATTATCAGAGTATATGATAATGCAGATTTAATATCAGGATATAGTGATTATGATTACTATGCAGTATATTTGCCTGAAGGTACAAAAGTATCACAGGCAGATGCAACAGCAAAATATGCTGATAACAAAATGGGTGATTTGACATTCACATTACCATCAGATAGAACTTATATGTCTATGGCATGGTTAATGGAATCAAATGGAAAGAAGGATGCAGATGCACAGAAAGTTAAAGATGCATTTGCACCATATGCTTATAATTTTATAACAGGTACAAAAACATCATTTACACAGAATGGTGCTGAAATTAAGACAACATACAAATATACAGTTGATAAAAAGGCTGAAAGTACAGCAGATGGTACTGTAATGGGAATTTTGCCACATCAGTATAAGAATATGAGCGGATATGACTACATGGATTATACTGCAAGAACAATCAGAGGAACAATGAAGTATTTGATTGGTGATTCTTATCAGACTACATTACAATATACAGGAATTCTTCCAACATTACCGGGTATTGATGAGTCAGACAAAGCTACACTTAGACAGTATGTAAATGATTTTATGGATGTATATGGTCCTACAGATGATGGTGGACTTACAAAAGAGTCATATGAAGTAAACACATACGACACAGGTAAGAAATTGAATCGTGCAATTCAGGTTATGGAAGCAGCAGAAGCTTGTGGAGATACACAATCAGCTGATAAATTATTAAAAGGCATAGAAAATGAATTGGCTGATTGGTTTACAGCAGATGGTGAAGATGATGACAAATATTTTTACTATGATAAAGAAGTAGGAAGCTTATTTGGATTCCCTCAGGCTTATTACACTGTAGATGGTATGACAGATCATCATTTTCATTACGGATATTTTGTAAATGCAGCAGCTCAGGTAGCAATGCGTGACCCTGAATTTATTCAGAAATATCAAAATGTAATTAATGAAATAATTGGAGATTTTGCAACATATGAAGAAAATAATTCAAATTCAAGATATCCATTTTTAAGATATTTTTCAACATATGAAGGACATTCATGGGCATCAGGTCATGCAAACTTTGGTGATGGAAATAACCAGGAATCAAGTTCAGAAGCAATTAATGCATGGGCAGGACTTATTTTATATGGTCAGGCTACAGGTAATAAAGAATTGACATCACTTGGAATGTACTTATATGCAACAGAAGTATCTTCAGTAAATTGCTACTGGTTTGATACTGATGGCGATATTTTAGATGAACAGTATACAGAAGGAAAAGGCGAAAACGCTAAATATAGTCAGGCATCAATGGTATGGGGTGGAAAATATACTTATGCCGCATGGTGGACTGATGAACCTTTACAGATACAGGGAATTAACATTTTACCTATGACTCCTGCTTCATTTTATGCAGCAGCTAATAAGGACTTCATTTTAACAAACTGGAAAACAGCAGAAAGAAATGAAAAGAATTATAATGGTAAAAATGAAAAAAATCCAAAGCGTTGGAATGAAATTTGGAGTGAATATCTTGCAATGGCAGACCCTGACAAAGCATTGGAGTATTTTGATGAACAGTGTGACCCGGAAGCAGGTGAATCAAAAGCACATGCATTTAACTGGATTATGGCAATGCAGAAAAATGGTACACCTGATTTGACAGTTACAAGTGATAATCCGCTTGCGTGTGCATTTAAAAATGCAGACGGCGAAATGACATACACAGCTTATAACACAACAGATGAAGATGTTAAAGTTTCATTCTCAGATGGAACAGAAATAGTTGCAAAACCACATTCAATGACAACAACAGGCGATGGAGAAGTCACAACAAAATCAACATATAAGGTTGAACATTATTTGTCAGATGGAAATGGAAATTACAATCTTTTTAATACAGAAAAGAAGTCAGGAAAGATTGGAAATGAAGTAACAGCTGTAGCAAATACATATCAGGGATACAAATTTAACCCTGAAGTAGAGGGTACAGTTCAGAGTGGTGTAATTGCAGAAGATGGTTCACTTGTATTGAAACTTTACTATGATATTACAGAGATAGAAACAACTAAGGAGTATGAAGATGATAGTAAGTATACGTCGCTTGGAGTATCTAACGGAGTTGAAATATCTTACAGAGTGTTAAGGAATGATTTCAATGCAGGTGTCAAATTATTGGATGCAAATGATACATTTTACATGGAATATCAGGGAATCTATACATCAGAAAATACGAATGCTTATTTGAATAAAAAGTCATTAAGTACGCTTAACGGAGTATTCAAATTTTCTGTTAAAAATACGTTGACTGAAAATACATATAACACAATTAAACTTGTTAGTGGCAATAAGCAGGTTTATATTCTTGTAAAATATGGAAAGCCTACTACAGCTCCTGATTTATCAGATTATGAAAGTGAACAGGAAGAAACAACAGTTGATGAAAATGCACCTACAGATGCAACAGGCCTTGTTTTAGGAACGCCTGCAGATAATGTGATTTCAGTTACATTTAGGGCAACACAGGAACAGAATGATAAAGGTCAGTTGTACAATGTATATGTTGATGGAACATTAAAATTATCATCAGTTGCAGCAGGAAATTATACAATTGATAAGATTTATGCCGGAACCCGTACTGTAGAAGTCAAAGCAGTATTAAATGGAAAAGAGTCAAAAGGTATTTCTTCAACAATAAAAGTTACAGGTGAAAAAGAACCAACAACTAAGCCGGAAACAACTACTAAAAATGAAGTGACAACAACTAAGTCAGATAATCCTGGTGAGACAACAGGAAAGGGTGAAACACCTGGTGAAGTGACAACAAACAATGGACAGGGCGAAACAACAAAAGCTCAGTCATCAGATACAACAACTAGGAAAGATGATTTTGCTAAGACAACAGTTACAAGTCAGGATACAATAAATGGCCAGAATCAGGCAAAGGCTGTAAAAGTTAGCAAAGCAAAGATTAAGAGTGCAAAAATTACAAAGAAAGCATCTGTAAAGAAGTTAATAATTACATTTAAGAAAATTAACAATATTTCAGGCTATCAGGTAAAACTTTCATCTTCAAAGAAATTTGCCAAAAAAGCTACAATGACAAAACTTGTTAAGAAAAATAAGAAATCTTATATCTTCAAGGTTTCAAGTAAAAACTTAGCAAAAGCAAAGAAACTTTACGTTAAAGCCAGAGCATATAGAATCGTTGATAATAAACGTATCTATGGCAAATGGACTAAGAAAAAAGTTGTTAAGAAATAAGAAGTTTAAGAATAAAAAATTTCTAGAAATAAAAGTTGTTTAGAAATTAAAAATGTAGTGTAAATAATTACATAATTACAAAAAAATATAGAATAGTGCCATGCTTCATTGCAAGATGGCACTATTTTATTTGCCAATTCTCGGATTATAAATAAAATGCTTGAAATATCTCATACAGTATGTATAATAAAAAGAAACACATACAATAAGCAACTAATACTACTTTGACGAGGAGGTATAAAGGTGGGAATAAACAGAAAGTATAAAGACAGGATTTTTTGCATGCTATTTGGATATCCGAAGTATAAGAAAAACTTACTTGAATTATTTAATGCACTGAATGGAACGAATTACGAAGATGAGAATGAACTTGAAATTAACACAATTGAAGACACCATATATATGGGAATGAAAAATGACGTGTCGTGCATCATACAAAGCAATATGGCAATGTATGAGCAACAAAGCACGTGGAATCCGAACATGCCTCTAAGAGGAATTCTTTACAGCGCAAGACTATTTTCAAAATACATAAAGGCAAATAAGCTTAACATATACAGCGAAAAGCTTATAAAAATACCGACGCCGCAGTATTATGTATTTTACAATGGAAAGAAAAAACTAGGGGATAAGGTAATATTGAAACTGTCAGACGCATTTTCAGCATTACAGAACGAAGGTCAGTTTGAATGGACAGCAACAGTGCTTAACATAAACAAAGGACATAATGAAGAATTATTATCCAAGTGCCAAATTTTAAAGGAATATGTTATACTTATAGACAGAATCAATGAAAATCAAAAGAAGTATGACTCGGTGGAAGAAGCAGTTGAAAATGCAGTGTCCTACTGCATAAAAAATAATATATTACAAGACTTCCTAACAGAGCATAAGGCGGAGGTAATTATGAGTTTGTTAACGGAATATGATGAAGAAGAAACGATGGGCTATGTAAGGCGGGATGCGTACCGTGATGGAGAAAAGGCTGGAATAGAGCAAGGTGAAATGTTAATGTTAATATCTATGGTAAATAAAAAGATACAAAAAGGAAAAAGCATTGAAGAAATCGCTGAAGATTTAGAAGAAGATAGGGAAACGATAGAAAAAATAGCCAAAGTAATAGAAGAAAACGGACATGACATCAATGCAGAAAAAGTGTATGAGATGATAAAAGGTAAATAAAAAAACAGAAATTTGAATAATGGTGTTATAATTATTAATGAAATAATAAATTTATTAATAAAACTTACAAGAAAGTATAATATTATTAATAAATAATTATCGATGCAAAGATAACATAATAATTGCTTTGAATTAATCGCAATTATAATTGTGGTATCATAATAAATATTTTACAAGGAGGCAGTTAATAATGAATGACGATAAGATGATTGATGACATCGTAGCAATGCTTGATGCAGGAGTGGCTAAAGGACAGGGACATATTAATGTAAAGGTTGAGGACAAGAATGCAACTGAAAAAGAAATTGTTAATGGAACAGCAGACTGCTCTATGAATTCAATGGCTTGTGCTGTGCCAACAATGATTTTGGATGATGACGATGAATTTGAACTATAAAAGAAGTGGTGAATAATTGAAAGTGGAAAATAAGGAAAAAGCAAAAAAAATAGCAAAATTCATATGCAGATATATAGTTATTACTTTTGCTGCCTGTATATATGCAGTAGGAATTTCTATGTTTTTAGACCCTAACAATTTGGCACCCGGAGGCTTGACAGGTGCGGCAGTAATTTTGACAAGAATTATACCAATAACATTAGGTACTTTAATTGTGATTATGAATATACCTATAATGATTTTAGGTGCATGGAAATTTGGAGCAAGATTTACGTTGTCAACATTATACACTCTTGTAGTTTCATCAGCATTTATGGAAATATTTGAGAGAATGGGATATGTTGTAACACACGATAAGATTTTAGCAGCATTAGTAGGTGGAACTTTAATGGGAGCAGGAATGGGACTTTGTCTTAGAATGGAAACCACGACAGGTGGTATCGATATAATAATTAAAGTTTTGCGTCAAAAATACAGGCAGGTTAAATCCGGTGAAATGTATTTGATAATTGATGGACTTATTTTAGCAGCGGCAGCATTATATTTTAAAGATATAGAAGTGTCAATGTATGCAGGAGTTGCGATTGTTATATCGACTTATATTTTGGACAAGGTTTTATATGGAAGCGATGAAGCAAAGTTAGTTTATATAGTAAGCAATAAGCGAAAAATAATAGCTACAAGAATGATGGTCGAACTTAATATGGGTGTCACATTGGTCGAAGGAAAGGGCGCATATAATATGGAAAATACAGAAGTTATTATGTGCGTTATGCATAAACAGAATCTTACAAAGGTAAGAAATCTTGTAAGTGAAGTTGATCCGGAAGCGTTTATGATAGTTTCTTCCGCTACAGAAGTGTTTGGTGAGGGATTTAAAGGACACACGGATGTGGAAATGTAAAGAAAAAACTTAATTTTGTAAGAAATTAAAATAAATTTAGTAAAATTTTGTTTACAAATAACAAAAGTATGCGATAAAATAAAAAAGTATTTTTTCTAATAAGAAAGAAATTATTTTTTATGATGGAGGAACAAAGCAAATGAAGAAACTATTAAGTTTAGTGCTTGTGTGCGCAATGACAATAGCCCTTGTTGGTTGTGGTCAGAAGGCAGAAAGAGTTGACAATGGTTCAGGTAGTGATAAGAGCTCAGCTAAGAAGATTGGCGCAATTCTTCTTGGAGATGAAACAGAAGGTTACACATTAGCTCATATTAACGGAATCAAGGAAGCAGCTAAAGAATTGGGAATATCTGACAGTGATATTGTATGGAAGTACAACATTTCTGAATCAGATGAAGTTAGTAAGGCAGCAGACCAGTTAGTAGCTCAGGGATGTAAATTAATTATTTCTAATTCATACGGACATCAGGATTATATGTATGCAGCAGCTCAGAAGTATACAGATGTTGATTTTGTAGCTATGACAGGTGATTATGCAGCAATTTCAGGATGTGACAATTTCTACAACGCATTTACAAAGGTATACGAATCACGTTATGTATCAGGTGTAGTTGCAGGTATGAAGATTGCAGAACTCGTTAAAGAAGATAAGATTCCGGCAACAGGATATGATGCGGATGGAAATGTAAAAGTTGGTTATGTTGGTGCATATCCATACGCAGAAGTTGTATCAGGTTATACAGCATTTTATTTAGGAATTAAATCAGTATATGATAAAGTAGCAATGGAAGTAAGTTATACTGATTCATGGTTTGATATTGAAGGTGAAGGTGCAGCAGCTGAATCATTAATGGCCGACGGATGTGTTATCATCGGACAGCATGCAGATTCGACAGGGGCTCCAAGTGCAGTTCAGGCAGCACAGGATAGCAGTAACACAGTAGCATTCTCAGTTGGATACAATGTAGACATGTTAGACGTAGCTAAGACAGCAGCTTTAACAAGTGCTACAAATAACTGGGCAGCATACTATACAACATTATTCAAGGCTTATGAAGATGGAAAAGAAATTCCTCAGAACTGGGCTGAAGGATATGATGCAGATGCAGTAGCAATCACTAAATTAGGTGATTCTTGTGCAGAAGGAACAGCAGATAAGGTTGCTGAAGTAGAAGCAGCGTTAAAGGATGGCTCATTACATGTATTTGATACATCTAAATTCACAGTAACAGGAAAGAATGTTAAGAAGAATGAGGACAATGGTTTAGACCTTGAAATTGATGATAACGGAGCTGTTACATCAAATAAGATTGATTTATCAATCATTGATTTTGCAACAGGAGATGTAACATACAAGGGAGATACAGTTGAAGCAATCGTAAAAGATGACAACGGTGCAACATACTTTGATGAATCATCATTCCGTTCAGCTCCATATTTCCAGATTAGAATTGATGGAATTACAGAATTGAATAAGTAATCAAATCAGACATAATTATATAAGACATAAAAGGGAACTGTCGCTTTAGCGGTTATTAAATATAAATCGTTGAAGCGACAGTCCCATTTTTACAAAGAAAATCTAATGATGCAAGGAGAAACAAAAGTGGAACAAAAATATGCTGTTCAGATGAAAAATATAACTAAAACTTTTGGTCATGCTATTGCAAATGATAATGTAAGTATTGACTTAGAGTACGGTGAAATTTTATCTCTATTAGGTGAAAACGGAAGTGGGAAAACAACTCTTATGAACATGCTTTCAGGTATTTATTTTCCTGACAGCGGAAAGATATTAATAGATGGAAAAGAAGCAACAATTCGTTCGCCACATGATGCAATGGAACTCGGAGTGGGAATGGTTCATCAGCATTTTAAATTAGTTGATGTATTTACAGCTGCCGAAAATATAATATTAGGTTTAAAAGAAAAAGAACCGCTTAAAAATGTAATAGATAAAATAAAAGAAATTTGTGATAAATATGGATTTGAAGTAGACCCAAATCAGAAAGTATATAATATGTCAGTTGCACAGAAACAGACATTAGAAATAGTAAAAGTATTGTATCGTGGTGCAAATGTTTTAATACTTGACGAACCTACAGCAGTATTAACTCCACAGGAAACAGAAAAGTTATTTAAAGTAATGCGTAATATGAAAGAAAATGGAAAATCAATTATTATCATTACGCATAAACTTAACGAAGTATTAGAGATTTCTGATAAAGTTGCCATTTTAAGAAAAGGCGATTATGTAGGAACAGTAGAAACAAAAGATGCTACAGAACTTTCACTTACAGAAATGATGGTGGGAGAAAAAGTAGAACTAAACATAGAAAGACCGGAAGTGGAAAATAAAGAGGTAAGACTTGAAGTTTCACATTTAAGTTGTAAAAGTCCGGATGGAATTAATATATTAGACGATGTATCATTTGAAGCTTACAGTGGTGAAATATTAGGAATTGCCGGAATTTCAGGATGTGGTCAGAAAGAATTACTGGAAGCAATTGCAGGATTACAAAAAACAGAAGATGGTAGCAAGATAACATATGTTAATCACCAGGGCGAAAAAGAAAGTCTTTTGGAAAAGTCACCAAGACAGATTAGAGAATGTGGCGTTGCTTTATCATTTGTTCCTGAAGACAGACTTGGAATGGGACTTGTAGGTTCAATGGGAATGCCTGAAAATATGCTTTTGAGAAGTTATGATGAAGGAAAGAAATTTTTCATATCAAATAAAGAACCTAAAAAACTTTCTGAAAGAATTAAACAGACTTTAAATGTTCAGACAACAAGCATAAATGCCCCTGTAAGAACAATGTCAGGTGGAAATGTTCAGAAAGTATTAGTAGGAAGAGAAATTGCAAATGCACCATCTGTTTTAATGACGGCATATGCAGTTCGTGGACTTGATATTAACACATCTTATACAATTTATGATTTATTGAATGAACAGAAAAAGAAAGGTGTAGCAGTAATCTACGTTGGAGAAGATTTAGATGTATTGCTTGCCTTATCAGATAGAATTCTTGTTTTGTGTGGCGGAAAAGAAAATGGAATTCTTGATGCAAGAAAGACAACAAAAGAAGAAGTAGGATTACTTATGACAAATTTGCAGAATGGAGGTGCCGACAATGAGTAATAAGCCAAATCAGGTAACGAAAGTAAAGGAACCTCTTGTAAGAGTAACAAAAAGAGATGTAATACCAACATGGCAGAAGTGGGCAGTAAGACTTATAGCAATTTTATTATCTCTTGTAGTAGTTACAATATTTGTATTCAGCCTTACGGGAATTGGACCGGGAGAAACATTTGGTCTTATGTGGGAAGGCGTATTTAGCAATATGTACTATAGAAAAGGAACGATTTTCTTTACTGCAAAATTGCTTTGCATAGCAGTAGCACTTGCACCTGCATTTAAAATGAAATTCTGGAATATCGGTGCTGAAGGCCAGGTGTTAATTGGTGCTTTATCAACAGCGATAGTAATGGTTAATTTTTCAACATTATCAACACCATTATTATTTACACTTATGATTGTTTCATCAGTTGTAATGGGTGCAATCTGGGGATTGATACCTGCAATTTTTAAAGCAAAATGGAATGTAAATGAAACACTTTTTACTTTAATGATGAATTACGTTGCAATGCAGTTAGTTGATTATTATTACAACATATGGAAAGGCTCAAAGGCTTCGCTGGGAATGCTTAATCCTGGAACAAAAGCAGGATACCTTCCCGAATATAATGGAAGTTCAAATAACATAATTGTAACAGTTGTATTGATAATAACCGTATTAATGTATATTTATTTAAAGAAGACAAAACATGGTTATGAAATAGCAGTAGTAGGTGAATCAGAAAATACGGCAAGATATGCAGGAATTGATGTTAAAAAAGTAATTATCAGAACAATGCTTATTTCAGGTGCAGTATGTGGTATCTGTGGATTCTTAACAGTATCGGGTCAGGATCATTCAATTGCGTCTGATTCAACAGCAGGCGGTTATGGTTTTACGGCCATTATCGTAGCATGGCTTGCAAAATTTAACACAGCAATAATGATAGCAATTGCGTTACTTATAGTATTCCTTGAAAAAGGAACAGCTCATATCGCAGATACATTTGTAGGATTTGATGCAAATGCTTCTAAGATTGTAATTGGTATTGTATTATTCTTCATAATTGGAAGTGAATTTTTCATTAATTATAAATTAAACTTCCCTAAAAAAGAAAGTAAGGAGGCGTAATCAGATGGCAAATTTAATATCATGGATTAATATTGCAGTAGTGTTTGGTTCAATAGTATTATTTGGCGCTGTTGGCGAAACCCTTACGGAAAAAGCAGGAAATCTTAATTTGGGAACACCGGGTATTATGTGTATGGGAGGAGCTTTCGGTTTTGTTGGAGCTTATATTTATGAAACATCAGTTGGTAATCCCAATGCGTTTATGTGCATATTAGTTGCTTTAGGAACAGCATTTATAGTTTCAGCATTAGGCGGACTTATTTATAGTTTCCTGACAACAACTCTTCATGCAAATCAGAATGTAACGGGTTTAACACTTACAATATTTGGTGTTGGTCTTGGAAAATTCTTTGGAACATATGTAATTCCAAAGGGAGCAGTATCAACAAAGGCTGATTTTGCTACAAAGATTTTTAGAGCAAGAATACCATTCTTAAGTGATAAATTAGGTGTAGTCGGTGATATATTATTTTCATATGGATTTATGATGTATCTTGCATTAATAGTTGCCATCTGTGCAACATTGTTTTTAACAAAAACAAGAACAGGATTAAATCTTAGAGCAGTAGGTGAAAATCCGGCAACAGCAGATGCAGCAGGAATTAACGTAACAAAATATAAATATCTTGCAACATGTATTGGCTCAGGAATTACAGGTCTTGGTGGCGTTTACTACATTTTAGATTACAGTAAAGGAACATGGGCTACTGCATCAGGAACAGCGATTGAAAGCCTCGCATGGCTTTCTGTAGCATTGGTAATATTTATCAGATGGCGTCCGGTTCATGCAATATGGGGTTCATATTTATTTGGATTATGCTATTGGGCATATCAGTTCCTTCCAAAAGTAATTGGTATAAAGGTAAACACAGACCTTGCAAAGATGATTCCTTATGTAATTACAATACTTGTTTTAATTATTTCAAGTATGCGTAAGAGCAAAGATAATCAGGCACCTGCAAGTCTTGGATTATCATATTTTAGAGAAGAAAGATAGTAAAATACAAAGCATAAATTGTTTATAAAGTGATGTAAACACATGTTTTGAAATATATTTAGAAAATAGTATAAAATATTTAATATAAAGTTATGCAAGAGCTATTGCGCAAAACTAGTAAAGTTGCACAATAGCTCTTTTTATGTAAGTAGAATCATGTCGAAAGTATATAAGTAGTTTTTTGAAGCAACATTGTTAAAAAAATAACAATAAAACAATTTTTGAAAAATGATTTTATATATGAAAATTGCTTAAAAAGCCGTTAAATAAAGGGTTTTATAAAAAAACAAAATAACAATAAATGAAATGAAAATATTGAAATTTTGCACAAAAATAAAAGCAGTTTTATGCTGTACGTTGGTTGTTATTACCAAATTGGAGTGATAGAATATACATATGTAATATAACATATAAAGGGACCAGAGGGGTCTAAGAAAAGAAGGGAGTTACAAAATGAAAAGGAACTTGAAAAAATTTATTTCTATGCTGTTAGTGTTAACAATGATTTTTACATCAATAACAGTAAGTAATACTACAGCAAAAGCAGCAGACGAGGAATTGGTACAGTTGACAAGCTCTAAAACATCTTTAAGTGGGCAATCAACAAAAGGAACTGTTGCTTGGGTATCATCAGATACCATAGGAACGTTAATTAATAAACCTCATGAGTTTTGTGGTTTTTTAATAGCAGGAACTGACCATGATGGATGGGGAAGAATTGGAACAACACATCCGTTATATAAAAAAGGAGTTTTGGCTATTCCATCAAAATGGGGAGATACAGCAAGTATGTCTGTTAGTAAAATGGATGAAGAAGATACAAGTATTAATCTTGTTGATACAGGCGTATCTGCAAACATAAAAGATGAAACTGGTAATGCAATGTTTGGCGGAGATTGTATAGCTATTGATGAATCTATTTTTGATATTGGAGATTCAGAGCAGGGAACTTTTAAAATAAAAGCTACAAGTGTGGCAGGAAATGAAGTTTCTTTTAGTGTTATAGTAAAAAAATATGAACATATTGCTAATTATACTTTGAATTTACATCAGACAGAAGGACAAAATGCAGGACAAGCAAATTTTAGATTTGATTGGGACAAAATTGATGATGCTGCAAAATATAAATTGACATCACTTAATGCAGATGGTACAGAAGTGCATAGCGAAATAATAAGTACAAATTTATTTGAATATTATTCAGCAATTACAACAGAAACTGTAGGAGAAACATATACAGTTACAGTTACAGCGTTAGATAGTGATGGGAACGTATTAAAAAATCCACAAGGAGAAGACATTAAAGAAAGTATAACAGTCAATAAGAGATATGTGGCACCGTCTACTCCAGACAATACACAGGATTTGTCGGAAGAAGATAATGAAAAATTATCAGCTATTGTTCCGGAAGAAATTTCTGAGGATAAATGGATAGAATTAAAAGGACCTTCAAAGAATGGTTCTAAAGTATATGCTTCATCAGTAGATAATATGGGTAATGATGGTTTAAGGGGATTTCATAATGATGGAACTCCTGATTGGAATAGAGGAAACGCAGTTAATTTTAAAACCATGGCTGTTTTCGGATTTGTAACTACAGGAACGAATGCAACTTCTTTAATTTTTGACGATAAAGAATATATAAATCCAAACTATTATACAAATGAGAAAGTCTTTATTGGTAGTGATTGCGTATATATCAATCAGGAATTAGTTGAAGCAGGTGTAGGTGAGACTAAATATCATATTATATGGGCTAAAGGAAGTAATGTAGCTCCGTTTGCAATTAAAGTAGTTGGACCATCTAAGGCAATTGATCCTGATGCACCGGCTAAACCGGTTGGATTGGTAGTGAGTGAGACGAATCCATACTATTATTCTTGGGGCGCAGTTGAATGCGATTATTATAATATATATGTAAATAATAAATTAGTTGGTGAATCAACAAATGCTAATTATGATGTAGTAAACTATTTATCTGATAATAATTTCGCAGCAGGAGCATATAAATTTGGAGTTAGTGTTGTTAAAGATGGTCATGAGTCAGAAATTACAGAAGCTGACTTGATAGTTACAACAGTTAATGTAACAATAGGAGAAAAAGTAACACCAGCGGTTAAAGGTGGAACATTCACATTCCCAACTGACGCAACAGGTTATGATTTGGATGGAGATCTTTATGCACCAGGTTCAAAATATACAGTAACAAAAGATGTAACATTTGAAGCAGTTGATATCAAGGCTACAATGGCTACAGGAGCAGGAATCAGATTCTCAACAGAAAATCCGGGATTAAGATTCCACACTACAATAACAGCAACTAAAGCAGGAACTGCAATAAATGATTTTGAAAAGTATATTTCAGAAGAAGGCACATTAATTACAACAAGTGAATTAAATACAGAAAAAGGAAATCCAACTATTGAGTCAGATTCAGTTTATACAGTAGGAAAAGATTTAATACAGATTAAGAATAGTGGCTGGTATAAGGAACAGACAGGAGTATATTATGGCTCTGTTGTAGGCATCAAGAATTACACAACAAACTTTATTGCAAGATCTTATGTTGCTGTTAAATATGCAGATGGAACAGTAAAGAATATTTATTCAGATATGAGTGGAGTAAGAACTGTACAGCAGGTTGCTCAGGCAATAAAGAAAGATACAAAGTATTATGAATCTTTATCTGTAGCAAATAAAGAAATTGTAGATGCATTTGCAGGAACAGAAACATCTATAGAACAGTAATTAATGGGAGGCATTAAATGAGAAAATTATACACAAGTCCTGAAATGGAAATAATAGAATTTGATACAAAGGACGTAATAACAACAAGTGGAATAAATGGATTTGGTGATTCTGCTAATAGTGATGTAGATGCAGAAGGAAATCTTATTTGGTCAGATTTATATTAAAATTTAGAGTTAAAACTAAGTGGCAAAGTCTCAGAAGGAGGCTTTGCCATTTTTTTTAATATATAAAATAATAAAGAAAACCCCCTGAAATCTTCTATTTATCCCTAATTTGTGGTAAAATAAACAACATATGCAAAAAAATGAAGAAACATAAAACAATGGGAGAAGAGAAATGGCAACGTTAAAGGACGCAAAAAGAATTGTAATTAAAGTGGGAACATCAACATTAACTCATTCAACAGGTAAGACAAATATCAGAAGAATGAAAGCGTTAGTTGCGGTGATTTCGGATATTGTAAATTCTGGTATTGAGGTGGCACTTGTAACTTCAGGAGCGATTGGTGTAGGCGTAGGAAAATTAGGATTAAAGGACAGACCGACAGATACAGCAGGAAAGCAGGCAGCAGCTACTGTAGGACAATGTGAATTAATGTTTATGTATGACAAGATGTTTGGCGAATTTGGTCATGCAACAGGTCAGTTCCTTATTACAAAGAGAGACGTTGAGCATGAAGAATGTCATAACAATTTGATAAATGCATTTGAAAAGACATTTGAATATGGAGCAATTCCGATTATTAATGAAAACGATGCAGTAGCAGTAGAAGAAATTGTGTACGGTGATAATGACAGTCTTTCAGCCATTGTTGCTAAATTAGTTAAAGCAGATGCGTTATTAATATTAACAGATATAGATGGATTGTATGATGATAATCCTAATGAAAATGAAGATGCAAGAATTATTCCTGTGGTGGAAGAAATTACAGAAGGATTATTTGAAATAGCAGGAGGAAAAGGCTCTAAGTTTGGAACAGGTGGAATGATTACTAAACTTATTGCAGCACAGATTGCAACAGAAGCCGGCATTGATACAATTATAATTAACGGATTTGATGCAGATAACATTTATAAGGTATTAGAAGGACATCAGGTTGGAACTTTCTTCGTTGCTAAGAAAAAGAAATAAATTCCAGATGAAAAATAAATTTTAAATAAAAATGAATTACAAATAAATCATTAATGATACATAGTTTATGGAAAGCATTTGCCTTACATAAACTTATCAATAATATATGGAGGACTAAGGTATGTTGGAAGAATTGGGTGTAAAGGCAAAAGAAGCTGAGCGTAAACTTAGTGTTGCCACAACAGAAGAAAAAAATAAAATTCTTACTGCAATTGCTAAAGCTTTGATTGATAATACAGAAAAAATCGTAGAAGCTAATGCAATTGATTTGGAAAATGGAAAGAAAAACGGTTTGTCAGATGGAATTCTTGACAGACTTATGCTTAATGCCGACAGAATAAAAGGAATGGCAAAGGGCGTAGAAGATATAGTAAAACTTCCTGACCCGGTTGGTAAAATTTTAAATACGACAGTAAGACCTAATGGTCTTAAAATAGAAAAGGTTTCAGTTCCTTTAGGAGTAATAGCTGTAATATTTGAGGCAAGACCAAATGTAACAAGTGATGCTGCAGCTCTTTGCCTTAAGTCTGGAAATACAGTAATTCTTCGTGGAGGAAAAGAAGCCATCAATTCAAATAAGATGATTACATCAGCTATGCGTGATGCGGTTAAAAGCGTAGGCATGAATGAAGACGTAATTCAGTTAGTTGAAGATACAAGCAGAGAAAGTGCTACAGCGTTAATGACAATGAACAAATACGTTGATGTGCTAATCCCAAGAGGTGGTGCAGGTCTTATTCAGGCAGTAGTTAGAAATGCAACGGTTCCTGTAATAGAAACCGGAGTTGGTAACTGCCATATTTATGTTGATAAAGATGCAGATTTAGATAAGGCAGTAGATATAGTGTTTAATGCAAAAACTCAGCGACCATCGGTTTGCAATGCTGCAGAAAGTCTTTTGATACATAAGGATATTGCAAAGGAAGCTCTTACAAGAATTAAACAGATACTTGATACAAAGGATGTTGTTTTGATAGGTGATAAAGATTCAAGAACAATTGCTCCTGATATAAAAGAAGCTACAGATGATGACTGGGGCACAGAATATCTTGATTATAAAATGTCAGTAAAGATTGTAAATAATGTAGATGAGGCAATTGACCATATTTACAAATACAGCACACATCATAGTGAATGTATCGTTACTGAGAATAAAGAAACAGCAGAGAAGTTCTTAAATGAAGTAGACTCAGCGGCTGTTTATGTAAATGCAAGTACAAGATTTACAGATGGTGGTGAATTCGGTTTTGGAGCTGAAATTGGAATTTCAACTCAAAAGCTTCATGCAAGAGGACCTATTGGATTGCCTGAGTTACAGTCGTTTAAATACAAAATATACGGAAAAGGTCAAATTAGATAAAGTACAATAGTCAAAGTATAAAGGATTTGTATAAAGTTTATTAATGCCACAATTTAGTAAATCAAAATACAGCGTTGAAGAATTTTACTTCAATTTTACAAAATACGGTGGTTTTACAAAATATTCATAAATTGTTAAATTATTAATTTTATAATAATAGACATGGTGTTTATTATTGAAAATTATTAGATAGCAGGTTTTTGTTATGAACAGATTAAGAAAATCAGATATGATTACAGCATGGCAAAAATATATAGAATTTAGAAGTTTTTCAGGAGGATGGTTATGGATGATATAAAAGAAACGACTGTTACTGAAGAAAAGAAAGAAATTGTAGAACAATATAAGAAGCTATTATTTATAGTAAATCCTAAGGCAGGTCAGAAGAAGAGAGAAGATATACTGGTAGATGTTATTAATATTTTTAATGACTATGGTTATGAAGTGTTAATAAAATTCACAAGAAGAGAAAAGCATGCTACAGAGATTGTGAAAGCTCTCGGTAGTCAGGTTGATATGATTGCCTGCATGGGTGGAGATGGTACATTAAATGAAGTTATGGCGGGAATGCGTTCAGCCAGACTTAAAAAACCGTTAGGATATATACCGGCGGGTTCAACAAATGATTTTGCAAACAGTCTTAATTTGCCATCAGACCCTGTTGAGGCAGCAAAGCATATCATGACTCATAAAGCAAAATATATAGATATTGGAAAATTTAATGACAGATATTTTGTCTATACGGCATCGGCAGGAATATTTACAAAAGCCTCATATTCAGCACCACAGAATATTAAAAATCTGCTTGGACATTTTGCTTACGTTTTAGAGGGAGTTAAGGATTTAACTCAGGTTAAGCGAATGAAATTAAAGATTGAAAATGAAGATGAAGTAATCGAAGGCGAATACATATTTGTGGCTATTTGTAATGCCACATCAATTGGCGGTGTAATGACAATTGATGAAGGAAAAGTTGATTTTGCAGATGGATTATTTGAGTTATTGCTAATTAAATATCCGAAGGATTTAATCGAACTTGGAATAATTATAAATGAACTTACAAATCAGATATATGATAAACATATCAGATTATTAAAAGTTTCAAAACTTAAAATTTCAGACAGCAGTGATATTGACTGGTCACTGGATGGAGAAAAAGAGGATGGCAGAAAGAACATGAAATTCAGGGTCATCCACAATGCAGTTAAATTAGTATATTAAAGAATATATGAAAGGCGAGATTTGAAGTAGTTAGAAAGTTAGTAAGAAAAGGAGTGTACAATATATGACATTAAACAAAGAAGACATGAAAGCACTTACAGATAAGTACGCAAAAATGTGTGGGGAAAATGATACAGTTGAGCAGAATTTATTTGCAGAATACGGTGTAAAAAGAGGTCTTAGAGATATAAATGGAAAAGGTGTTCTTACAGGAATTACAAATATTTCACGTGTTGAATCTACACAGATAATTGATGGAAAATCAGTTCCATGCCCAGGTAGATTATTTTACAGAGGTTATAATATAAAGGACCTTGTAAACGGATTTATTTCAGAAGACAGATTCGGATTTGAAGAGACAGCTTATTTATTGCTTTTTGGTAAATTACCTAAAAAAGATGAAATAGAAGATTTTAGCAAAATGCTTTCAGCACAAAGAAAATTACCTACAAACTTTGTAAGGGATGTAATTATGAAAGCACCAAGTGCTGATATTATGAATTCTTTGACAAAGAGTATACTTACATTAGCATCTTATGATAAGAATGCATCCGATACATCAGTGGAAAATGTAATTCAGCAGAGTGTCAAACTTATAAGTACATTCCCAATGATGGCTGTGTATGGATATCATGCATATAATCACTATCATTGTGGAAAGAGTATGTACATTCACAGACCGCTTCCGGGACTTTCTACAGCAGAAAATCTTTTAAGAATGCTTAGACCTGATAAGAAATATACACATTTAGAGGCTAAGGTTCTTGATTTAGCTTTAGTTTTACATATGGAACATGGCGGTGGAAATAACTCGACTTTCACAACGAGAGTTGTTACTTCATCAGGTTCAGATACATACGCAACAATTGCAGCAGCTCTTTGTTCTTTGAAGGGACCAAGACATGGTGGTGCAAATGTAAAGGTTGTTGATATGTTCCAGGATATTAAGCATAATTGCAAACATTATGATGACGAACATGAGATTAAAGAGTATTTAAGAAAAATATTAAATAAAGAAGCATTTGACAAAAAAGGTCTTATATATGGAATGGGTCATGCGGTTTATTCTGTTTCTGATCCTAGAGCAGAAGTGTTTAAAAGATTTGTTGAACAGCTTGCAGAAGAAAAGCACAGACAGAAAGACTTTAAGTTATATAGTATGATTGAAAGATTAGCACCTGAAGTAATTGGCGAGGAACGTCATATTTATAAGGGAGTTAGTGCAAATGTCGATTTCTACAGCGGACTTGTATATAGCATGTTGGATATTCCTAAAGAATTATATACACCAATATTTGCAATCGCAAGAATTGTAGGATGGAGTGCACATCGTATCGAAGAAATAATTAATGCTGATAAGATTATGAGACCTGCTTATGTAAGCAACTGTGCTTTTAATGATTATATAGAAGTTGAGGACAGATAGAAGGTAGAGTTATGCAGTTAACACAAAGTGATATTGAAAAAATAAAAGAAGAAATAGAACATAGAAAAATCGTAGTTCGAAAGGAAGCGCTTGAAGATGTTAAGGTTGCGAGGGCACAGGGAGATTTGAGCGAGAATTTTGAATATAAGGCAGCAAAACAATTTAAAAATAAAAATGAAAGCAGAATTCGATATTTAGAGAAACTTCTTAAAACTGCAACTATTATTTCAGATGATTCTAAAGAAGATGAAGTAGGTTTGAATAAAACTGTGGACATTTATTTTGAAGAAGATGATGAAGTCCTTACTTACAAAATAGTAAGTACAATGAGAGGTGATTCCATGAGTGGACGAATCAGTAATGAATCGCCTATCGGAAGAGCACTTATGGGACATAAAGTTGGAGACAGAGTGGAAGTGAAAGTTAATGACAATGTAAGTTATTTTGTTGTAATTAAGAAAATCGAAAATACCGGAGAAGAAGAAAAAGATAATATACGAAGCTTTTAATATGAAACTGTTACATTAAGACGTTGGAATATATATTTAGTTAAGTAAAATCATTTGAGTGTTAATGATATGACAAAACTACGATATTTTTATTTATTTCAAGGTCTTGGTGCGGCAGTTTTTTTTAATGATTGATAAATTTTGTGAAAGGGCAGGAGAATATGAGAAATAGCAAACAGAAGTTAAAACTGTTATATCTTATACAGATTTTTGATGAATATACGGATGAAGAACATGGAATAACCATGAGTGAGATAATAAAGAAGCTGGATGATAATGGCATCAAAGCTGAACGAAAATCAATATACGACGATATAGAACAACTTGGAACTGTAGGATATGAAATAGTAACTGAAAAATTAAATAGGGAAACAGTATATAAAACAGTAACAAGAAAATTTGATGTTTCTGAATTAAAAATGTTAGTAGATGTAGTGCAGGCGTCAAAATTCATATCAAAAAAAGATAGTGAAGAGCTTATTAAGAAATTAGAAGGATTTACAAGTAAATATGAAGCTAAGAAACTGCAACGTCAGGTTTATGTGGCAAATCGTGTGAAAGCTATTTCAAAAAGTGGTTACTACAATATAGACGCCATTCATGATGCAATATATGAAAATAAACAGATTGCATTTGATTATTATATGTGGAACACAAAAAAAGAACTTGTTATAAGAAATGACGGAAATAAAACGGATATAAGTCCGTGGGCTTTGTCTTGGGATGATGAAAATTACTATATGGTAGCATTTGATTCAGCAAAACAGAGTATAAGACATTATCGTGTGGACAAAATGAAGGATATTAAAATTTTAAATAAAGAAAGAGACGGCAAAAAAGAATTTGAAAAATTTGATGCTGCAAAATATACAAAGCAGACATTTGGAATGTTTACCGGAAATATTAAGAATGTACAGATGGAATTTGATAACAGTTTAGTAGGAGTAGTGGTAGACAGATTTGGTACAGATGTAATGATAATTCCAAAGAAAGATGATAAATTTACAATTAATGTGGATGTGTCTGTAAGTTCAATGTTTTACAGCTGGGTAGCGGGATTTGAAGATAAGGTTAAGATACTTGGACCGCAGGAAGTTGTAGATGGTATGAAAAATATGATAGAAAAACTTAGTAATCAGTATAAATACTGATGGATAGTAATAAGAAATGACTGAAAAATATTGGGAGGATTAAATGGAAGGAGCATTTGAAGTAATAAAAGATTTACTTGGTGGATTATCATGGGACAGAGAATCGGTTTATGCAAGATTGAGTCAATGTATTGATAGTGCTATAAGGAGTAGTCTGGTAATTGTGTTGTATAAAGAAGGGAAAGAAGAACTTATATTTGCAAATGATATGTTCTACGAAAATATAGGTGAGGACAGGGATGGATATGAATATAAAGAAGCTGATATTAAAAAGAGAATAAAGCCTGAAAATAAGGTGGTTAAATATGAAAAATGTGTTGAAAAATCGATGCTTACAGGTGAGACTCAGGAAATCATATATCAGTTTGAAAGGTATGATGGAAAGGTGATATGGGTAAGAAAAAGATTTGCAGCTATTTGCAATGAAGGAGAATATATAATCGTATCTGTAGCCACAAATATTACTAAAAGTATAGAGATAAGCCGGCAGATTGAGATTGAAAAAGATAGATTTCAGAAAGTAATTGAGCAGACGGATTTAGCAATAATAGAATGGGATTATTATAATAATACATTTTATTCGACAGAGTCATATAAGAAATATAAAATGAGTGAGGGCAATCAGGACCGTATTTTTAAGAAAAAATCGATTATTGGCTACACTCATCCGGATGATGTAGAAAAAATGAAAAAATTTGTATCAAATTGTATTTTGACACCAGGTAAAATGGAATGCATTGTAAGACTTAAACTTATTGATGGTACTTATAGCTGGAGCAAAATAACGGTTGTTTCAGAGTATGACATAGATGGAAATAAAATGAAGACATTAGCAATTATAGCTGATGTAAATGAGGATATGGAACGCCGGAAAAAAGTAAGAATCGCAGTAGATATAGTAAATACTTTGGCGGCAAATGAGTATGAGGAAATATTTACAATTAATGCATTTACAGGTGAACCTGTAGTTTATAAAGAAGGCATATCAAAAGTTATAGAGGAACAAAATAAAGTAGGATTTAAATTGGGTGTTGAAAACTATATGAAAACTTATTGTATGGATGAAAATCCTGAACAAACAGCTAAAGAATTGAATCTTGATTATGTAAAAGAACAACTTGAAAATAATAATACATATCAGAAAATTTATTCAATAATGGATGAAAATAATAATATAAAAATGAAAAGGGCGTTTTACACATATTTAAATAAACACAAAGATACTATTGTGTGCACAATAATGGAAGTAGGAAAATAATATGAGTGTAAATAGAGAATTGAATAGTATGGAGAAAAGACGTGATACTATTTTGGATGATGACAATGAAAATGCTATAAAATTAAATGATGAAGATCGAAATACAATCACAAAGAATAAATCTAAAGATAAATTACTCAAGAAAACATGGGTGGTATGTCTTCTTGCAATGGTGTGCTGTTTCCTTTGGGGCAGTGCATTTCCATGTATAAAAACAGGCTACAGAATGCTTGATATTAAATCAGGAGAATATGCCTCACAAATATTATTTGCGGGTATAAGATTTGCATTAGCCGGTATTTTAGTAATTGTAACTAACAGCATAATACGAAGAAAAGTAATTCTTCCAAAGAAACCAGGATACATTTTTACGCTCAGTATATTCCAGACATCAGGACAGTACCTGTTCTTTTATATAGGAATGGCGCATACGACAGGAGTACGTAGTTCTATTATTACAGGTTCAGGTGTATTTTTAGCAATTGTGGTAGCGGCTTTTATTTTTCATCAGGAAAAATTGAATGCAACTAAGATAATAGGTACGTTGATTGGATTTGCAGGAGTTTTAATTGTAAATATAACAGGAATAAACGGTGGCGGACAATGGTCATTTATGGGAGAAGGATTTATATTTCTTGCAGCGATTTCGTCCGCATTTTCATCTTCATTTATTAAGAAATTTTCAAATGACGCTGATGTTGTAATGCTTAGTGGATATCAGTTTTTTTCAGGTGGAGTAATTTTGGCTGTGATTGGCAAACTGCTTGGCGGAAATGTAGTTATTTCAACTCCTAATGTTGTTATAATGATTATTTACATGGCATTTATTTCGGCGACAGCATATACAATATGGAGTATATTATTAAAATTTAATACGGTATCAAAAGTTTCTGTATACAAATTTATGAATCCTGTTTTTGGAGTTATTCTTTCAGCTTTATTTTTACCGGGAGAAAGCAGCCAGATAGGTGGACAGGTTATTGTAGCACTGATGTTTGTATGTGTAGGAATTGTGATTGTAAATAACGTTCAAACACACCAATAAATTTGCAAAAAAAGTAACGAAATTATGCAGATTAACAAGTTTTACATTGTTATAGTCAATTGTTTTTAGTATAATAGAGTTTATCAGTTTAAAGTGTTAGCGTAAATACTGCTAAAATTTATTACATAAGGAGATAACATAATGAGCGTAAAGGAAATGATTTTAGACTCAAAGCATGAGTGTATGAGCCGGGACGAGATGGCAGCACTTCAGGGAGAGAGACTTGTTGATTTAGTAAACAGAGTTTATAACAATGTACCATTCTACACAAAGAAGATGAAAGAATTAGGTGTAGAACCCGGTGATATTAAAGGAATTGAAGATATTGTTAAACTTCCATTTACCACAAAGGAAGATTTGAGAAATAATTATCCATTCGGACTTAGAGCAGTACCGCAGTCAGAAATTGTACGTGTACAGGGAACTTCAGGAACAACAGGTAAGCTTACTATAGTGCCATATACACAGAAGGACATTGATGTATGGGCAGAATGTGTAGGAAGATGTATGACAATGGCAGGACTTACAAAGGAAGATGTAATTCATGTATGCTATGGTTATGGTTTGTTTACAGGTGGACTTGGAATGGATTTTGGTGCAAGAAGAATTGGCGCTATGACGGTTCCTATGTCTGCAGGAAATACACAGAGACAGATTATGTGTATGGAAGATTTTGGCGCAACAGCTCTTACATGTACACCATCATATGCTTTGCATCTTGCAGAAACAATTACAGAGATGGGCAAGGTTGATGATATGAAATTAAAAGTCGGAATTCATGGAGCAGAGCCTTGGACAGAAGAAATGAGAAAGAAAATTGAAGACATTTTACATATTGAATGTTTTGATATTTACGGATTATGTGAAATTACAGGACCAGGTGTTGCAATGGATTGTAAACAACACAATGGATTACATATTAACCATGACTTCTTCTATCCGGAAGTACTTGATCCTGTTACAAATGAATCGGTAGGAGACAATAATTTAGGTGAACTTGTATTTACTACTTTAGTAAAGGAAGGTATGCCGTTACTTAGATATAGAACTAAAGATTTAACAAGCATTGACCATACTACATGTGAATGTGGAAGAACAACACCTAGAATTTCTAAATTCAAAGGACGTACAGATGACATGAAGGTTATTCGTGGTGTAAATGTATTCCCAACACAGGTTGAAACAGCACTTTTATCAATGGGTGGAGATATTTCTAACCATTATATGATGATTGTAGACCGTGAAAATAATACAGATAAACTAACAGTAATGGTTGAAGTAAATGAGAATCTCTTCTCAGATGAAATTAGCAAGTTAAATGATTTGAAGAAGAAGGTTGGAGCTAAATTAAAACATGCTTTAGGTATATCTGCTGAAATTAAATTAGTAGAACCTAAGACAATTCAGAGAAGTGAAGGTAAAGCAGTACGAGTAATTGATAATCGTAATTTGTAATAGCAGGAGATAACGGATATTTATAATCGTAATTTGTAATAGCAGGAGATAACGGATATTTATAATAATAAATAATAAGTTTTTATTATAAATAATCGTAATCTTAATCGAAATCGTAATTTATAGGAGGTAATTTTATGGCATTAAAACAGTTGACAGTGTTCCTTGAAAATAAAGAAGGACATTTAAATGATGTATTAAAGACTTTGGCAGACAATGATGTTAACATTATTGTAGCAGCCTTAGCGGAATCAGCTGATTTCGGAATATTAAGAATGATTGTTCCAGAACCTGAAAAGGCTAGAGAAATTTTAAAGAATGCAGATTTTTCTGCAAAATTAACAGAGGTACTTTGTGTAAGCGTTCCTCATAAAGCAGGTTCACTTGCAAAGACTTTAAAGGTTCTTGCAGATGCTAATGTAAATGTAGAATATATGTATGCATTTTCAAGTGGAATCAACGCAGCAGCAGTTATTAAGACAAAAAATGTAAATGTAGCTACAAAGGTTCTTGAATCTGAAGGATTTGAATTCTGGGATGAAGAAAAAATTAAAGATATTAGTGAACAGTAGGATAGTTTAACAAATTAAAAAGCATTGTTAAATTGTTAAATGGAAAGCAATAATGTGCATAAAAGTATAAAGAAACTAAAAAAGTTTTAATAATAGTACATAAAAAGAAACTAAAAAAGTTTTATTAATTCAAAGAATTAAAGTATGTATAAAAGAGACTTAAAAAAATACGGATGACTTGCAAAAGACAAATTTGCCGGATATTTTAAGTCTCTTTTTAATGCTCTTAATGATTCTTTATTCTGTATTTTGTTATTAAAAGTGTTTATATAAGTAATATTTGCAATAGTGTTTGAGTGGAGTTTTAACTCCGAAGTTAGTTTAGATTGTTCCGTAAATTTTTCAAATAAAAGTGTACCATATAAGTAAGGACACATCTGCCATGGCACAAAACTAATTCAATGAAAATAATTATATTTTTTACGGAATATATCGAAAAAATAATATATATCCGTAAATTGGTTTACATAATGAAAAAGTAACTTATTTATATTATGGTTTTCCACCCCAATAAAAAATATTAAATTTCCATATTATATTATAGTTTTTTTATATAAATATTAAATTCCTAAAATTTAGTTTCCATAATAAAAAATAATAATCATATATTAATTGCTCTATATAATGAAAAAATAGTGATTATACATAATTTGATTAGCATAACAAAAAAAGAAATTTTTGCCTTGAAATAAACGAAAAGTTAGCTTTCACTATATATAGTGCAAAATAAAATTTAACATTATATAGAATTGTAAAATAAATGATTGTATAATTTTCTTATGATATTTGACACTGTATAACAATACAGTTAGTAACAACGGAGATGTCATATTTTGAAAAAGATATGTTAAGTAGTACAAAATGTACAGAAGGGTGAGGTGTAAATATGAATATTTGGCATGATATTAATCCAGAAAGAATTCAGCCATCAGATTTTATTGCAACTATTGAAATTAGCAAAGGAAGCAAGAAAAAATATGAATTAGATAAGGAAACAGGTTTGATTATATTAGACCGTATCCTGTATTCATCAGTTCATTATCCTGCTAATTATGGATTTATTCCACGAACACTTGGAGATGATAAAGATCCGCTTGATGTGTTGGTATTATGTTCAGAAGAAATAGAACCAATGTCACTTGTAAGATGTTATCCGATAGGTGTTATGTATATGACTGATAATGGGGATAATGACGAAAAGATAATTGCAATTCCATATGGCGACCCAACATATAACGGATATGTGGATATACAACAATTACCAGAACATATATTTGCGGAAATAAAGCACTTCTTTAATGTATATAAGGATTTAGAGGGAAAACAGACTGCTGTTAAGGAGTTTGGCGGACCTGTTGAGGCTGCTAAAATAATATATCAATGTTTGGATAATTATAATGAAAAATATGGGAAAAAAGATGAATAGTCTGCTATGAAACAGATTCAACTTGCTTTGAAAATAATTAAATTGATTTGAAAAATAGAGATTCATTTTTGTTTTACAAATAACATATTTTAAAGGTGGTAAGATTATGATTAATGAAAGAATTTCAGCCCTTAGAAATTTAATGGAACAAAATAAAATTAATGCTTATGTAATTCCGACAAGTGATGAGCATGGTTCAGAATACTTGAGTGACCATTTTAAAACGAGAGAATATATGTCAGGATTTACAGGCTCAGCAGGAACATTGGTAGTTACAATGTATGAGGCACTATTATGGACTGATGGAAGATACTTTATTCAGGCAGCAGAACAACTTCAAGATAGTGAAATTAAACTTATGAAAGCCGGAGAAGAAGGGGTGCCTTCTGTAGAAGAATATTTAAAGAAGAACCTTATTGAGGGCAGTGTAATAGGATTTGACGGACAGACAACTAATGCAAGACAGGCAGAAAAATTAGCTGAAATTTCAAAAATGAAAATAAAGAGTGACGTGGATTTGGTTGGAGAAATATGGAGTGACAGACCTGCTATAGAATTTAAACCTATATGGAGATTAATGGATAGATATGCAGGAGTTTCTTATCCTGAAAAAGTAGCTAATATAAGAAAAAGAATGGAAGAGGAAAAAGCGGACACATTACTTTTGACATCGTTAGATGAAATTGCATGGGTTACAAATATCAGAGGTGATGATATTGAGTATAATCCGGTATGCTTTTCGTATATGGTAATTACAAAATATGATAGTCTGTTATTTGCAAATACAAAATCATTTGATGAAAAAACAATATACCGTCTTTCGGAAGAAGGGGTTAAAATTAAAGAATATGATGAAATATATGATTATGTAAAAGTTATTCCTGAATATACAACATTATGGTTAGATAAAACAACAACAAATTATAGTATTTTACGTTCCATAAAACCAGAAGTAAAGATTATAGATAAATTTTCACCTGCATTGCATTTGAAAGCAATCAAAAATAATGTGGAAATTGAAAATATGATTAATGCTCATATAATGGATGGCGTTGCAGTGACCAGATTTATTTATTGGTTAAAACATAATGTAAGCAAAGAAAAAATGACAGAAATATCTATTGCAAATAAATTAGAAGAATTTAGAAAATCATGGAAAACATATTTGGCACCAAGTTTTGAAACTATAGTAGGATATGCAGACCATGGCGCAATAGTTCATTACAGCGCAACTAAAGAAACAGATTATGAAGTTAAAGCAGATAATTTTGTTTTAATTGATTCAGGCGGACATTATGTAGAAGGAACTACAGATATAACAAGAACAATAGCCCTCGGAAATATATCTACAGAGCAGAAGAAGATGTATACAGCTGTTCTTAGAGGAAATTTGAAGCTTGCAAATGCAAAATTCTTATCAGGATGTACAGGAGTATCACTTGATTATGTTGCAAGACAACCACTGTGGGAAATCGGATATGATTATAGACACGGTACAGGTCACGGTGTCGGTTATCTTCTTAATGTTCATGAGCAGCCGAATGCATTTAGATATATGTTAAGAGAAAATGTTGAAGAAAATGCAGAATTTAAACCGGGAATGATTACTTCAGATGAACCAGGTGTTTATTTGGAAGGACAATATGGAATAAGGCTCGAAAATCTTTTGCTTTGTGTTGAAAAACAGGTGACTGAATACGGACAGTTTTTGGGATTTGATACACTTACATTAGTTCCATTTGATGTAGACGCTATAGATGTAAATATAATGTCTGACTATGAAATACGCCTTTTAAGACAGTATCATAAACTTGTTTATAAAAAGATTTCTCCATATCTTAATATTGAGGAACAGGAATGGTTATACGAAGTATGTATGGAAATTTAAATATATTTTTGTATAATAATGACTAAATTATGTGCGAAATAGATGAATTACAAAAAAATACTTGTCTAAATTGTATGTTTTATGATAGACTACTCGCAATTAATGGTAATTGTATATGTTAGTGAAGAAAAGCACGGTACAGTAGAACGAAAGTTTACTGCACCGTGCTTTTTTGTGCGTTAGCAATGAGGCCACGTACCATAAAAAACAAATATTTCTGTGAAAGCTTGCTTTCAAAAAGAAATATTTGTTTTTTATGTGATGCGGCGAATGCCGCATCAGTGAAATGAAGCGAAGCGAAATTGAACTGTGCGTGGACGAAGTTAAGGCGAATGCCGCATCAGTGAAATGAAGCGAAGCGAAATTGAACTGTGCGTGGACGAAGTTAAGGCGAATGCCGCATCAGTGAAATGAAGCGAGTATACAATGAAAGTTAAAAAGAGACAAAAGGAGGTTCTTATGCCAAAGAACAGAAAAGAAGAAACGATTTACACAATAATGATGGTCATAGTAATGGTTTATGCAATGGTATGTTATAACATAGCAATGGATGTAGGTGGAATGAAGAATTTTGTATTTTTAGCAGCACTTAGTGAACTGCCGATAATGTGTATAGCAGCATTTTTACTTGATACATTTATAGCCGGACCAATAGCAAAAAAAGTAGCTTTCAGACTGGTAAATCCAAAAGAAGATAAGCCAATATTTGTTATTTTGGCAATATCAGTATTATCAATCTGGCTTATGTGTCCGATGATGAGTTTTGTGGCTGTAGTTTTGTTTAAAAATGCTTTTGGTCCACAACTTATAGCAGTGTGGATTCAGACAACTATAATAAATTTTCCTATGGCATTTTTCTGGCAATTATTTGCTGCCGGCCCGCTGGTAAGAACGATATTTGGAAAAATATTTAAATAATCGTAAATTTGAAAAAATATATTATGAAAAATCGCAGAGTCGATTTTGAAAAAAGCAAAACAAGAAAATATATTTGAAAATTACAAATTTATTCGATTGATAAAAATTCAACATATTAATTTCGCCTTTTGCATAAATTATAAAAAAGAAAAATGCAAAAGGCGAGAAGTGAAAGAATATATTGAAGAAAGAACGATTGAAATAGCAAATTACATTATTGAATGCAATGCTACTGTAAGACAGGCAGCAAAGACATTTGGTGTAAGTAAAAGCACGGTACATAAAGACTGTACAGAACGGTTAGGTAGGTTAAATCCCGGATTGGCAAAGCAGGTTAGGAAAGTTCTTGATGTAAATAAGTCGGAACGTCATATTAGAGGTGGACTTGCAACAAAAGAAAAATACGCACATAATCATGTGTGAAGAAATAAAAGCCATTTAGTTATGGCTTTTATTTTATTATGACAATAAAAAAACCACATCTTACGATGTGGTGTTAATTTCGGGGGACCTGGCGGGAATTTCACCCACCAGGTTGAGTATGAAAAACTTAAAAATACGTCATTATAGGGTATGACGTATACAAACTATGCTGCACTACCTAAGTAGTACTCTATTATGTTACGGTACATATATGAACGAAATATGAACGCGATGTAAATAAATTTTTAAATGCAAAAAAAATAAAACATACTTTAATTTTTATATAAAATTGTATATAATATTTGTGCGGGAAATCGTGATTAATACGGGATTGAAAGATGTATAACGTGTTTATTTTTTATAACAACTTTTAATCTGTCATAAATATCCAATTTTAAAAGGAGAAAGATATGTTTGATACAGACATTGGAATAGATTTAGGTACAGCAAGTATTTTAGTATATATAAAAGGAAAAGGTGTGGTTTTAAAAGAACCATCAGTTGTTGCTATAGATAGAGATACGGATACTATAAGAGCAATTGGAGAAGAAGCAAGATTAATGATAGGAAGAACACCTGGAAATATTGTTGCGGTAAGACCTCTTAGACAGGGAGTGATTTCTAATTATTCAGTTACTGAACAGATGATAAAGTATTTTATTCAGAAAGCTGTAGGAAAACGTTCTTATAAGAAACCAAGAATTAGCATTTGCGTTCCTAGTGGAGCAACAGAAGTTGAAACTAAAGCTGTAGAGGATGCATCATTCCAGGCAGGGGCAAGAGAAGTATTTATAGTGGAAGAACCGTTAGCAGCTGCTATTGGTGCAGGAATAGATATTTCAAAACCATGTGGAAATATGGTGGTTGACATAGGTGGTGGAACAACAGATATAGCAGTTATTTCTTTAGGTGCTACTGTTGAAAGTACTTCTGTAAAGGTTGCGGGAGATGATTTTGATGATGCGATAGTCAGATATATGAGAAAAAAACACAATCTTTTAGTAGGAGAAAGAACTGCTGAAGAAATTAAAATCGGAATAGGTACATGTTTTAAGAAAACAGAAGTTAAGAAGATGGAAGTAAGAGGTAGAAACCTTGTTACAGGCCTTCCTAAGATTATAGAAGTTACATCAGAAGAAGTTGAAGAAGCTTTAAGAGAAGCGACAACACAGATTGTTGAAGCTATTCATGGAGTGCTTGAAAATACACCTCCTGAACTCTCAGCAGATATTGCGGTAAGAGGAATTGTTCTTACAGGTGGTGGTTGTCTGTTAGACGGATTAGAAGAATTGATTGAATCTAAGACGGGAATCAATACAATGACAGCTGAAGATCCGATGACTGCGGTCGCTATTGGTACAGGAAGATACTTAGAAGTTATGGATGAAATGAACCAGGAAAAATAATAGATAATAAGGCTGTCTGGAAAAGGCAGCCTTTTAAATTAAAAGGAAAAGATATGTCGATGAAAACTATTACCGGATATGTAGAAATAATTACATTTAGAAATGAAGAAAATGGCTATACTGTTTTAACTATGTCTGTGGGAAAAAAAGATGTAAAAGTAACCGGAGTATTTGGATATATTGGTGAAGGGGAATATATCGAAGTAGAAGGCGAGGAAGTATTTCATCCTGTTTTTGGTGAACAGATAAAAATGAAATCGTATAAAACAATTCCGGCAAATGACGAATATTCAATTAGAAAATATTTAGGGTCAGGAGCAATTAAGGGGTTAGGTCTTGCTCTTGCGGACAGAATCGTAGACAAGTTTAAAGAAGATACATTTAGAATAGTTGATGAAGAGCCTGAAAGATTAGAAGAAGTCAGAGGAATAAGTTATAAGAAAGCCATGGATATTGCAAGCCAGATTCAGGCAAAAAAAGATATAAGAGACGCAATGATATTTTTACAAAAATACGGTATTTCGTCGGCGATGAGTCTTAAAATTTATAATTATTATGGCGAAGAAATTTATCAGATTATAAAGAAAAATCCATACCGAATTGCTGATGAAATACGAGGAATAGGATTTACAACAGCTGATGAAATAGCTAAGAGGGCAGGAGTGGAAGTTAATGCTTCTATTCGAGTTAAAAGTGGAATGGTATATGCACTTTCTAAAGCATCAGAGTCAGGGCATACATATTTGCCAAAAGAAAATCTTATTCAGGCAACTATTAGTTTGCTTGGGTTAAGAGACCAGTATCAGAATGCCGATGGTACATATAATATGGACTTGTTGGACAACTATTTTATTGACCTTGTAATGGAAAAGAAAATTATTGTTAAAGAAATCAATGAAGTACAGGCTGTATTTTTGTCTACATATTATTACACGGAAATGAATGTAGCAGGAATGCTTCTTGATTTGGATTTATCAATGCCGGCGGATGAATTTGTGGAAAGTGTAAAATTAGATACCATCCAGAGAAAAAATAATATTGTACTTGATGATTTGCAAAAAGAAGCGGTTATGGCTACGCAAAGCAATGGAGTGGTAATTTTAACAGGTGGACCGGGAACGGGAAAAACTACTACAATTAATGCGATTATTCAAATGTTTGAAAGTGATAATTTGGAAATCAGCCTTGCGGCGCCTACAGGAAGAGCAGCAAAACGAATGACTGAAACTACAGGTTGCCAGGCGCAGACAATACACAGGCTGCTTGAAATAAACGGAAGTACCGGAACGGATGATTCATTGGATATGGACGCTAAGTTTGAAAGAAATGAAACAAATCCAATAGAAGCAGATGTAATTATAATAGATGAAATGTCGATGGTTGATATTTTTCTTATGCATTCTTTGCTTAAGGCTGTAGCTCATGGAACAAGACTTGTTCTTGTAGGGGATATTAACCAGCTTGCAAGTGTCGGACCGGGAAATGTATTAAAAGATATCATTGATTCCGGAAAATTTAAAGTGGTAACACTTAATAAGATTTTCAGACAGGCGGGTGAAAGCGGAATAGTAACAAATGCCCATAAAATAAATGAAGGAAAAGCAGTTGAACTAGACAATAGCACGAAAGATTTCCTTTATATAAGAAGAAATACACCTCAGGAGGCTTTGAATGCAACAATAGGTCTTATAATGACAAAACTTCCTGACTATGTAAAATCAACACCGCAGGAAATACAGGTTCTTACACCTATGAAGAGTGGAATTCTTGGTGTTGAGAATATGAATGTTGAATTGCAAAAATATATTAATAAGCCGGACAAATATAAAAAAGAACATGAATTTGGCAAATATATATTTAGAGAAGGCGACAAGGTAATGCAGATAAAAAACAATTATCAAATTGAATGGGAAGTTAGATTGCCTAATGGAGCCTGTATCGATTCAGGAAAAGGTGTATTTAATGGAGATTTGGGAATTATAAAAAATATGAATAACGATTCACAGATTTTAGAAGTTGAATTTGATGAAAATAAAATGGTGACATATACATTTAGGGAAGCGGAAGAATTAGAACTTGCATATGCAATAACTATTCATAAATCTCAGGGTAGTGAATATCCGGCAGTTATCATGCCTCTTGTTACAGGGTATCAGCAACTTATGACGAGAAATCTATTGTACACCGGAATAACAAGAGCGAAAAGTTGTGTATGTATTGTTGGAAGAGAAGATACATTTCAAGGTATGATTAAAAATGAAGACCAGCATAAAAGGTATTCAGGATTACAATGGCAGTTGCAGACATTTGAAACAGAGGAAGAACCTGTAGAGAATGACAAATAGAACAGTATGAGTTAATGGAATAATGTTGTAAATATGCAAATAATAAACAAAATAGAAATATTAAGAAAGGAAAATAAATATAAATTTTAATTAATATTATAATGCTTTGCTAGAGTTTATTTTATAAAACCTGGTTTATTATTGGAAATTTATTGAGTTAAATACATAAATACATAATATAAGATTATTTGAATTAATTAAAAAAAGATTTACGTAGGAAATGAAGGAGAAGATTTTAAATGTATTTTTCCCTAGAACCTGTCCGGTATGCGGGGAAGTGGTCAAAGGACAGGACAAATTTGTATGTGACAAATGCAAGGGTAAAGTGTTTTACATGAAAGAGCCTAAATGTGCAAAATGTGGAAAAAGTCTTAAAGAAGACGGCACATTGTGCAAAGACTGCAGAGAGCATAAGCATGCATATGAAAAAGGCGTGTGTCTTTTTCAATATGCAGGTGGAATAAAAGAATCCATGTATAGATTTAAATATAAAAATGCAAGAGAATATGGAGCGTATTATGGATGGGAGACTGCAAAGCGTTATGGAAAATTATTCGAACAATGGGGAATTGACTGCATAATGGCAGTACCGGTTTCTAAAAAGAAGGAAATAAAGAGAGGATATAATCAGGCGTATGTATATGCCAAAGAAATTTCCCGATATACGAAAATACCTATGGATAAAAAATGCCTTGTGCGAGTTGAGGATACAAAGCCGCAAAAGGAATTTGTAGGGATTGCAAGAAAGAAGAACGTTGAAAATGCATTTGCTATATATGAGGAAAAGGCAAAAGAATATAATAAGGTATTATTGGTGGATGATATTTATACGACAGGTAGTACTATAGATGCGTGTACACGGATCCTTAAGGCGGCAGGCGTTAAAGAAGTATATTTTGTATGCATAAGTGCCGGAGTGTTGTAACCTTAAAAAACAGCCACCTTAAAAATAGCCTTAAAAAATATCTTGACGCTATATACAGATTATGTTATATTAATCAAGCGAGGACTAGGTCTTTTTTTTTGCAGAAAAAATGACTTAAAACAAGATACAAAAAATGATTATAAATAAAGTGGAGGTTAAGCCATGAGAACAAGAATTACATTAGAATGTACAGAATGCAAACAGCGTAATTACAATACTACAAAGGATAAGAAGAGTCATCCGGACAGAGTAGAAACAAAGAAGTACTGCAAGTTCTGTCAGAGACACACAATGCATAAAGAAACAAAATAGTCAGTTTTATATAATGGAGGGATTAAGATGGGAGAAGCATCTAACAAGTCAAAGGGCTCTGTAAAAAAATGGTTTGCAGGCTTGAAGGCTGAATTCAAAAGAATAATCTGGCCAACAAAAGCATCCGTTATAAGACAGACTGTTGTTGTAACAGTGATCACAGTTATTTTAGGTGTTCTTATTAGCTTAATTGATCAGCTCATTCAGTTTGGGTTGGATCATATTATAGGATAAGAATAAAATAATGAAGAGGTGATTATATGTCAGAAGCAAATTGGTACGTAGTTCATACTTATTCAGGTTATGAAAACAAAGTAAAGACTAATATTGAACAGACAATTGAGAATAGAAAATTGCAGGATCAGATATTAGAAGTATCAGTTCCGATTCAGGAAGCAGTTGAAATTAAGAATGGTGTAAAAAAAGTTACACAGAAGAAGATGTTTCCGGGATATGTACTCATTAATATGGTTATGAATGATGATACATGGTACGTTGTTCGTAATACGAGAGGAGTTACAGGATTTGTAGGACCGGGATCAAAACCTGTTCCACTTACTGATGCAGAAATGCTCTCACTTGGAATTAACAAGGGTCCGGTTACTCTTGAATTCTCAGAGGGAGATACAGTTGCAGTAATCAAGGGCGTATGGGAAGGCACAGCAGGTGTCATTAAGCGCATTGATGAAAACAGACAGACAGTCACAATTAATGTGGACATGTTTGGTAGAGAAACTCCGGTAGAATTAGATTTTACTGAAGTTAAAAAGATGGATTAGAACCATTTGGTTTTAATAGATTGCTTTACATATTTGTAGAGCAGTGGGAGGGATTCCCGATAATACCACAAATTTTAGGAGGTGCCGAAAGATGGCAAAGAAAGTAGAAGGATACATTAAATTGCAAATCGAAGCTGGCAAAGCAACACCAGCACCACCAGTTGGACCAGCACTTGGTCAGCATGGTGTAAACATCGTTCAATTCACAAAGGAATTCAACGCAAGAACTGCAGATCAGCCGGGAATGATTATTCCAGTTGTAATCACAGTATACCAGGATAAGAGTTTTAGTTTTGTGACAAAGACTCCACCTGCAGCAGTTTTATTAAAGAAAGCATGTAACATCCAGAGCGGAGCTGGTAACTCACTTAAAGAAACAGTTGCTACTATTTCTAAAGCAGATATCCAGAAAATCGCTGAAACAAAGATGCCGGATTTAAATGCAGCTAGCATTGAAGCAGCAATGAGCATGATTGCCGGAACAGCTAGAAGTATGGGAATCAAAGTTGAAGACTAATTTTCGTAGATAAATAATATCGCGAACAACAAAAAGTTATTAAACGACTTATGTTGTAATTTAAAATGAATTGAGAAATGTGGGAGGTTTATCCGTTATTACCACAAGGAGGTTTAAATGAAAAGAGGAAAGAAGTATTTAGACGCAGCTAAGTCAATTGACAGAGCAGCTCAATATGACACAGAAGAAGCAATTGCATTAGTTAAGAAATCAGCTACTGCAAAATTTGATGAAACAATAGAATGTCACATCAGAACAGGATGTGATGGACGTCACGCTGACCAGCAGGTTCGTGGTGCTGTTGTATTACCACACGGAACAGGTAAGACTGTTAAGGTTTTAGTTTTCGCTAAGGGAGACAAGGTAGACGAAGCATTAGCAGCTGGTGCAGATTTCGTAGGCGGAGATGAATTAATTCCAAAGATTCAGAATGAAGGATGGTTCGACTTTGACGTAGTTGTTGCTACTCCTGACATGATGGGTGTTGTTGGTCGTTTAGGACGTGTACTCGGACCTAAGGGATTAATGCCAAACCCTAAGGCTGGAACAGTAACTATGGACGTAACAAAGGCTGTTAACGACATCAAGGCTGGTAAAATTGAATACAGACTTGACAAGACAAACATCATCCACGTTCCAGTTGGAAAAGCTTCATTTACAGAAGAACAGTTAACAGATAACTTCAACGCATTAGTTGATGCTTTAAACAAAGCTAAACCAAGCGCATTAAAGGGACAGTACTTCAAGAGCGTAACTCTTACATCTACAATGGGTCCTGGAGTTAAGTTAAACGTTGCTAAGTTAAGCAATTAATTAACAAATATAGATTAATACAATCTGATTGTTATTAATTAATAAAATTATTGACAATTCAATAATTGTGTGCTAGTATGCACAAAGTGGTTAATACCAATTGCCGAAGACAGTAGGTGACATTAGTCGTAAATCATAAGATGCCTACCGAGGGATAAGAATTTTTAATGACTTATACACCTCTCTGTCTAGGCAGAGAGGTTTTTATATTGAAAATCTATTCGGCTTAATGTTTGGTTGAACCTAATTTTAATAAGGAGGCAAAACATTCATGGCAAAAGTAGAAGTAAAGAAACCTATAGTAGACGAAATTGCTGAATTACTTAACGGTGCTGCAACAGCTGTTGTAGTTGACTACCGTGGTCTTACTGTTGAACAGGACACAAAGCTTCGTAAACAGTTAAGAGAAGCTGGTGTTGTATACAAAGTATACAAGAACACAATGATTAATTTCGCTATTAAGGGAACAGAATTCGAAGGTCTTGCTGAATACTTAGAAGGACCAACAGCTATCGCTATTTGTAAAGAAGATGCTACAGCAGCAGCTAGAGAATTAGCTAAATTTGCTAAAGACGCTGAAGCTCTTGAAATCAAAGCAGGTGTAGTTGAAGGTGTATGCTACGATGCAGCAGGAATTGCTCAGATTGCAAACATCCCATCAAGAGAAGTACTTATTTCAAAGTTACTTGGATCTATGCAGTCACCAATTACAAACTTCGCTCGTGTTATTAAGCAGATTGCTGAAAAGAACGAAGAAGTTGCATAAATCTGAATTATCAGGTTTTTATTGACTGAACGAAAGTTCAAAGAATTAATTAATTTATTATATGGAGGATTAAACAATGACAACAGCAGAAATCATTGAAGTAATTAAAGGTTTATCAGTTTTAGAATTAAACGATTTAGTAAAAGCATGTGAAGAAGAATTTGGCGTATCTGCAGCAGCAGGTGTTGTAGTTGCAGCAGCAGGAGATGCTGGAGCAGCAGCTGAAGAAAAGACAGAATTCGATGTTGAATTAACAGAAGTTGGAGCTAACAAGGTTAAAGTTATCAAGGCTGTTAAGGATGCAACAGGATTAGGACTTAAGGAAGCTAAAGAAGTAGTTGATGGAGCACCTAAGGTAGTTAAAGAAGGAGTTTCTAAGGAAGAAGCTGAAGCTCTTAAGGCAGCTCTTGAAGAAGTTGGAGCAGTTGCTACAATTAAATAATTATCGCGAAGCTTTGAGCAAAGCGACGTAACATAAAAAGAGATAGGTTCTATTATGCTTGCATAAATAAGAACCTATCTCTTTTTATGTTACGCGGCATTCTGCGAATGCCGCGTGCTAATTGATTTGCGAAGAAAATCAATTAGAGGAACGAGCTTTAAAAAAAACAGCGAATGCCGTGTGCTAATTGATTTGCGAAGAAAATCAATTAGAGGAACGAGCTTTAAAAAAAACAGCGAATGCCGTGTGCTAATTGATTTGCGAAGAAAATCAATTAGAGGAACGGCTCTTTGTCTAGCATTGGGGTAATCTCTTATATATATCGTGTGTAATTCTGCAATAAAATTAAAAAAATGGTAAAAACATCAAAAAAGTCGTTGACATATAGATGAGTTTATGCTAAAGTGTAGAGTGCTTTATTGTGAAAATAGGGGTAATTTGCGCCCTATTGAATGAACAAAAAGACAAATTATAGACAAGGGGTGAAATGTCGATGGAGAAAAAGAGAATCCGTCCTGTGAAATCAGGTAGAAGCCTTCGTATGAGTTATTCTAGACAAAAAGAAGTTTTGGATATGCCAAATCTTATTGAGGTACAGAGAAATTCTTATGAATGGTTCCTTAGTGATGGACTAAAAGAAGCGTTAGATGATATCTCTCCTATTGAAGACTACAGCCAGAACTTAAGCCTTGAGTTCGTTGACTTCAAGTTATGTGTTGAAGATAAGAAGTATACGATTGAGGAATGTAAAGAAAGAGATGCAACATATGCAGCTCCTTTAAAAGTAAAGGTTAGACTTCATAACAAGGAAACAGGTGAATTTACTGAACATGATATATTTATGGGTGATTTGCCTTTAATGACAGAAACCGGTACATTCGTAATTAACGGTGCAGAACGTGTAATTGTCAGTCAGTTAGTACGTTCTCCTGGAATTTATTATGGTGTAAGTCATGATAAAGTTGGTAAAGAAATCTTTACATCAACTGTAATTCCTAACAGAGGTGCATGGTTAGAATACGAAACAGATTCAAATGATATATTTAGCGTTCGTGTGGACAGAACAAGAAAAGTGCCTGTAACAGTTCTTATTAGAGCTTTAGGAATAGGTACAAATGCAGAAATTATTGACTTGTTTGGCGAAGAACCTAAACTTCTCGCAAGTTTTGAAAAAGATCCATCAGAAGGATATCAGGATGGTCTTTTAGAACTCTATAAGAAGATTCGCCCAGGTGAACCTTTAAGTGTAGATAGCGCAGAATCATTAATTACAGGTATGTTCTTTGATTCAAGAAGATATGATTTGGCTAAAGTTGGACGTTATAAATTCAACAAGAAGCTTGCATTAAAGAACAGAATCAAAGGTCATGTACTCGCTGAAGATGTAGTAGATGCTACAACAGGTGAAGTACTTGCAAGCGCAGGTGACCGAGTAACAGAAGAAATGGCAATTAAGATTCAGAACGCAGCAGTACCAGCAGTTTGGATTCAGACTGAAATTAGAAATGAAAAAGTTCTTTCTAATATGATGGTAGATATTAATAGCTACGTTGATTTTGATTGCACTGATTTAGGCGTTAATGAAGCAGTATTTTATCCGGTTCTTGAAGAAATACTTCAGGAAAACGATACAGAAGAAGATCTTAAGGATGCAATTTCAAGAAGAATACATGAATTGATTCCTAAGCATATTACAAAGGAAGATATTTTAGCATCTATCAATTACTGTATGAATATCGAATGCGGTATTGGTACAGCTGATGATATTGACCATTTAGGAAACAGACGTATCAGAGCCGTAGGCGAATTGCTTCAGAACCAGTACAGAATAGGTCTTTCAAGAATGGAAAGAGTTGTTCGTGAAAGAATGACAACACAGGATCTTGAAGGAATTTCACCTCAGACTTTAATTAATATAAAACCAGTAACAGCAGCTGTGAAGGAATTCTTCGGAAGTTCTCAGTTATCACAGTTTATGGATCAGAATAACCCACTGGGTGAGTTGACACATAAGAGACGTCTTTCAGCGTTAGGACCTGGTGGTCTTTCAAGAGACCGTGCCGGATTCGAAGTTCGAGACGTACATTATACTCATTATGGTAGAATGTGTCCTATTGAAACACCTGAAGGTCCTAACATCGGTTTGATTAACTCATTTGCAACTTATGCAAGAATTAATGAATATGGATTTGTAGAAGCTCCTTATAGAAGAGTTGATAAGTCAGATCCATCAAACCCAAGAGTAACAGATGAAGTTGTATATCTTACAGCTGATGAAGAGGATAATTATACAGTAGCACAGGCTAATGAACCACTTGATGAAAATGGATACTTTATCCATAACAACGTATCAGGTCGTTACAGAGAAGAAACATCTCAGTTCCCTAAGAAGAGAATTGATCTTATGGACGTTTCTCCTAGAATGGTATTCTCTGTTGCTACATCAATGATTCCGTTCTTGCAGAACGATGATGCTAACCGTGCGTTGATGGGATCTAACATGCAGCGTCAGGCTGTTCCACTTATGACAACAGAAGCTCCTGTAATCGGTACAGGTATGGAAGCAAAAGCAGCTGTTGACTCAGGTGTATGTGTTGTCGCTAAACGTGCCGGTGTAGTTGAAAGAGCTACTTCAAAGGAAATTACTATTAAGTATGATGATAATGGAGAAAAGGAAACATATCATCTTTTGAAATTCCAGAGAAGTAACCAGGGTAACTGCTATAACCACAGAACAATCGTATTTAAGGGTGATCATGTGGAAGCAGGAGAAGTTATTGCCGATGGTGCATCAACATCTAATGGTGAAATCGCACTTGGAAAGAACCCATTAATTGGTTTCATGACATGGGAAGGTTATAACTACGAAGATGCTGTTTTACTTAGCGAAAGATTAGTACAGGATGATGTTTATACATCAATTCATATAGAAGAATACGAAACAGATGCAAGAGATACAAAACTTGGACCTGAAGAAATCACAAATGATGTTCCGGGTGTAGGTGATGAAGCACGTAAAGACTTGGATGAAAGAGGTATCATCAGAATTGGTGCTGAAGTTCGTGCCGGAGATATTCTTGTTGGAAAGGTTACACCAAAGGGTGAAACAGAACTTACACCTGAAGAAAGACTTTTAAGAGCTATCTTTGGTGAAAAGGCAAGAGAAGTAAGAGACACATCACTCAAAGTGCCACATGGTACTTCAGGTATCGTTGTAGATGCTAAAGTATTTAAGAGAGAAAATGGAGATGAATTAGCTCCTGGTGTAAACGAATCAGTTCGTATTTACATCGCACAGAAGAGAAAGATTTCAGTTGGTGATAAGATGGCCGGACGTCATGGTAATAAGGGTGTAGTTTCACGAGTATTACCAGTTGAAGATATGCCATTCCTTCCAAACGGAAGACCACTTGATATCGTACTTAACCCATTGGGTGTACCTTCTCGTATGAATATTGGACAGGTGCTTGAAATCCACTTTAGTTTAGCTGCTAAGGTATTAGGATTTAACATTGCTACTCCGGTATTTGATGGCGCGGATGAAAATGATATTATGGATACTCTCGAATTAGCTAATGATTATGCTAATATGGAATGGGGAGATTTCAAAGAAAAATATAATGATACATTACGTGAAGATGTAATGTCTTACCTTGAGGAACATCTTGACCACAGAGAAGAGTGGAAGGGTGTACCAATTTCAAGAAATGGTAAGGTAAGATTAAGAGATGGTAGAACAGGTGAATATTTTGATAGCCCGGTTACAATCGGATTCATGCATTACCTTAAACTCCATCACTTGGTTGATGATAAGATTCATGCACGTTCAACAGGTCCTTACTCACTTGTTACTCAGCAGCCACTTGGTGGTAAAGCTCAGTTCGGTGGACAGAGATTTGGTGAAATGGAAGTTTGGGCGCTTGAAGCTTATGGCGCATCATATACTCTTCAGGAAATCTTAACAGTTAAGTCTGATGATGTTGTTGGACGTGTTAAGACATATGAAGCAATTATTAAAGGTGAGAATATTCCACAGCCTGGAATTCCAGAGTCATTTAAGGTTCTTTTGAAGGAACTTCAGTCACTTGCCTTAGATGTTAAGGTATTAGATGAAAATGACGAAGAAGTAGAATTAAAGGAAAGCATTGATTATGGTGAAACAAACATAAATGCAATTATTAACAACGATAGAAACTTTAATTCAAATAAAGAAAATGCCAATGATTTTGAAAAAGCTGGTTATACAACACAGGAATTCGTTAACGAAGAACTTCAGGCAGTTGGCGCATCAGAAGATGTTTCTAGTGACGACAACGAGTAGTAGAAGGGAGATTTGATCATGACAGATAACAACATTAGTGAACAGGTGGCATTTGACAAGATTAAAATCGGTCTTGCATCACCGGAAAAGATCAGAGAATGGTCAAAGGGTGAAGTAACAAAACCAGAGACAATTAACTACAGAACTTTAAAGCCTGAAAAGGACGGATTGTTTTGTGAAAAAATCTTTGGACCTAGCAAAGACTGGGAATGTCATTGTGGAAAATATAAGAAAATCAGATATAAAGGTGTCATTTGTGACAGATGTGGTGTTGAAGTAACTAAGGCCAGCGTTCGTAGAGAGCGTATGGGTAGAGTTGAACTTGCAGCTCCTGTATCACACATTTGGTACTTCAAGGGTATCCCATCAAGAATGGGATTAATCCTTGATATATCACCAAAGGTATTGGAAAAAGTATTGTATTTTGCATCATACATTGTACTTGATCCAATGGATACAAATCTTGAGTACAAGCAGGTTTTATCTGAAAAAGAATTCAGAGAAGCTTATGAAGAATATGCAGGAAAATTCAGAGTAGGCATGGGTGCTGAAGCTATTAAAGAATTACTTGCAGCTATAGATTTGGATAAAGAAGCTGAAGAACTTAAAGCAGAGTTATTTGAAGCAACAGGTCAGAAAAAGACTAAGATTGTTAAAAGACTTGAAGTTATGGAAGCTTTCAGAAGTTCAGGAAACAAACCTGAATGGATGATTCTTGATGTAGTACCTGTAATTCCACCTGACTTAAGACCTATGGTACAGTTAGATGGTGGTAGATTTGCTACATCAGATTTAAATGATTTATACAGAAGAATCATAAATAGAAATAACCGTCTTAAGAGACTTCTTGAATTAGGCGCTCCGGAAATCATTGTTAGAAATGAAAAGAGAATGCTTCAGGAAGCTGTAGACGCGTTAATCGATAATGGTAGAAGAGGAAGACCTGTAACAGGTCCTGGAAACAGAGCTCTTAAATCATTATCAGACATGCTTAAAGGTAAGCAGGGACGTTTCCGTCAGAACTTACTTGGTAAGCGTGTTGACTATTCAGGACGTTCAGTTATCGTTGTAGGACCGGAACTTAAGATTTATCAGTGTGGTCTTCCAAAGGAGATGGCTATTGAATTGTTCAAACCATTTGTTATGAAAGAATTAGTAGCAAATGGAACAGCACACAATATTAAGAGTGCTAAGAAGATGGTAGAAAGATTGCAGACAGAAGTATGGGATGTATTAGAGGATGTAATTAAAGAACATCCGGTTATGCTTAACCGTGCCCCTACACTTCACAGACTTGGTATTCAGGCATTTGAACCTGTTTTAGTTGAAGGTAGAGCTATTAAGCTTCATCCACTTGTATGTACAGCTTATAATGCCGACTTCGATGGTGACCAGATGGCCGTGCATCTTCCATTGTCAGTAGAAGCACAGGCAGAATGTAGATTCTTATTATTGTCACCAAACAACTTATTAAAACCATCAGATGGTGCACCTGTAGCAGTTCCTTCACAGGATATGGTACTTGGTATTTACTATTTGACAATGGATAAATATGTTGATTATTCAGATGATGAGAAACTTGTTAAGACATTAGAAAAGGCAAAAGTTTACGAAGATGAAGACAGTATCAGAAAAGAATTAAATGATGGAAAAATTGATGTTGATTCAATGATTAAATTCCATGCAGATGACAGAGTTGTAATTTGTAAAACTATTGACGTTTTAGGACGTAGCTTTAGCAATGAAAATCAGGCAATTCTCGCATATGAAAATGGAGAAATTACTCTTCACCAGAAGATTCGTGTAAAGAGAACTGTATGCAACAATGAAGGTAAGGAAATTACAGGTGTTGTTGATGCGACTCTTGGACGTTTAATATTTAATGAAATCCTTCCACAGGATTTGGGATTTGTTAAGAGAGAAACAGATGAAGACTTCCTTAAATTAGAAGTTGGATTCCACGTAGGAAAGAAACAGTTGAAACAGATTCTTGAAAAAGTAATCAATAACCATGGCGCAACAAAGACTGCTGAAGTTTTAGATGATATCAAGGCTATGGGTTATAAGTTCTCAACAAGAGCTGCCATGACAGTTTCAATTTCCGATATGACAGTACCTGCAGCTAAACAGCAGATTTTAGATGATGCTGAAGAAACTGTAGAAAAGATTACAAAGAACTATCGTCGTGGTTTCTTAACAGATGAAGAAAGATACAAAGAAGTAATTACAACATGGCAGAAAGCCGATGATGAAATTACAAAAGCCCTTCTTACAGGACTTGATAAATATAATAACATCTTTATGATGGCTGACTCTGGTGCCCGTGGTTCTGATAAGCAGATTAAACAGCTTGCCGGTATGCGTGGTTTGATGGCCGATACATCAGGTAGAACTATCGAGTTACCTATTAAGTCAAACTTCCGTGAAGGTCTTGACGTTTTGGAATACTTCATTTCAGCTCATGGTGCTAGAAAAGGTATGGCAGATACAGCGTTAAGAACAGCCGATTCAGGATACTTAACAAGACGTCTTGTTGATGTATCACAGGATTTAATTATTCGTGATGTTGACTGTTGTGAAGGAAAGGCAATTCCATTTATGGAAATCGAAGCTTTCACAGACGGCGGTGAAGTAATTGAAAGTCTTGAAGAAAGAATTACAGGAAGATATTCTGCAGAAACAATTTATGATGCAGAAGGAAATATCATTGTAAAAGCAAACCACATGATTACACCAAAGCGTGCAGCAAAGGTTGTAGCTACAGGTGTAGACAAGGTTAAGATTCGTACAATTCTTACATGTAAATCACATGTAGGTGTATGTTCTAAGTGTTACGGTGCTAACATGGCTACAGGTCAGTCAGTACAGGTTGGTGAAGCAGTTGGTATTATTGCTGCTCAGTCAATCGGTGAACCTGGTACACAGCTTACAATGAGAACATTCCACTCAGGTGGTATCGCCGGAGATGATATTACACAGGGTCTTCCTAGAGTAGAAGAATTATTTGAAGCTAGAAAGCCAAAGGGTCTTGCTATTATTGCTGAATTTGGTGGAAGAGCTGAAATTAAAGAAAATAAAAAGAAACGTGAAATTGTTATTACTAATGATGAAACAGGCGAATCAAAGACATATTTGATTCCTTACGGTTCAAGAATTAAGATTCTTGACGGTGCAATCCTTGAAGCAGGTGACGAACTTACAGAAGGTAGTATAAACCCACACGATCTCTTAAAGATTAAGGGACTTCGTGCAGTTCAGGATTATATGATTCGTGAAGTACAGAGAGTTTACCGCTTACAGGGTGTAGAAATTAATGATAAGCACGTTGAAGTAATTGTACGTCAGATGCTTAAGAAGATTAAGGTTGACACAGCAGGAGATTCAGAATTCCTTCCAGGTACATCAGTTGACGTTCTTGATTTCAATGAAACAGTAGAACGTTTGCAGGAAGAAGGAAAAGAAGTTCCAACAGGTACTCAGGTAATGCTTGGTATCACAAAGGCCAGCCTTGCTACAAATTCATTCTTATCAGCAGCTTCATTCCAGGAAACAACAAGAGTTCTTACAGAAGCAGCTATTAATGGTAAGGTTGATCCACTTGTAGGTCTTAAGGAAAACGTAATCATTGGTAAATTAATCCCTGCAGGTACAGGTATGAAGAGATACCGTTCTGTAAAATTAGATACTGATGACAATATTGCAAATGCAATAAACGATGATGATGTTTTATCATTCTCAGAAGATGAAGAAATTACATCAGAAGACGTTGTTGCGGTTAGCGAAGATACAGAAGAATAAAAAAATCAAAAGCAATATACTTGCATTTGATAATATAAAAGACAGTTCGTAACCATCCTGTCTATAAACAAAACTAAGGATTTAATTTATGAAAAAAAGAGCGCCTTAGTGTGCTCTTTTTTTGTTACGAACTATAAAACATCTGCTGTACGAGTGGTGATTATAGTTTAAATAAGTATATTATAAAGTGCTGTTTGATAAAGGAGCAATTAATTATGGTAGAAGGTTTTAATCCTGTAAGATATTCAATTATTAAAGGTAAATGTCCAAGAGAAATAGTAATGCTTGTTGGAAATGGGTGTAAATGGCGTAAATGCAGATTTTGTGATTATCATTTAGACTCAAGCCCTGACAAAGAATTTAATTATAAAATAAATAAAGCTGAACTTGAAAAAGTGACAGGAATGTTTGGTGAACTTGAAGTAATAAATTCAGGAAGTTTTGTAGATTTAGATGGAAATACAATTAAAATGATTAAGGATATTTGCGTAAATAAAAAAATAAAAAAAATTCATTTTGAATGTCATTGGATTCATAAAGATGAAGTTAAAGAATTTAAAAAGGAATTTATGGATTTGGGAGTAGAACCTGTAATTAGACTCGGATTAGAAACTTTTGATTATGACTTTAGAGAAAATTATCTTGTTAAAGGAATAGATGAAAAAAATCCGAAAATAATAGCTGAATATTTTGATGAAATTAATTTGCTTCAAGGAATAGAAGGACAAACAGCCGAATCTATGATTTGGGATATAGAAATGGGCTTAAAGCATTTTAAACGTGTATATGTAAATATTATGACAGAAAATAAAATGCCGATAAAGCCTGATAAAATGGTTATTGAGCAATTTAGAACAAAAGTATATCCACGATTTAAAGATAATGATAAAGTGGATATTCTATTAGAAAATACAGATTTTGGAGTTGGAGAGAATAAATGTTAAATGAAATTTTATTAATAGGTTCAATAATTGTAATTTATGGAATGACGCTTGTATTGTATAGAATTTTTGGAAAACAGGGATTATATACATTTACAATAATTGCAACAATAGGCGCTAATATCGAAGTTTTAATAGTTATTAATGCATTTGGAATGGAAATGACATTAGGAAATGTGTTATTTGCTTCTACATTTTTAATAACGGATATAATAAGTGAAATATATGGAAAAAAAGATGCTAAACTTGCGGTATATTTGGGTATATCTACATCAATTGCTTTTATAATTTTGTCGCAGTGGTGGCTTCAGTATATCCCTGCAGAAAGCGATTTTGCGATGCCTGCAATGAAGACAATTTTTTCAAATACACCAAGATTAATGCTTACAAGTATGATTGTATATGCCATAGTACAGCAATTTGATGTGTGGGCATATCATAAATGGTGGGAATTTACTAAAAAGAAGTTTGGTAATGAAAGAAAATATTTATGGATTAGAAACAATGGTTCAACACTTGTATCACAGTTCTTAAATAATCTATTATTTTCACTTGGTGCATTTTGGGGAATACATTCAACATCAACAATAATAAAAATTGTAATTTCCAGTTATGTGATATTTATTGTAACAAGCCTTGCTGATACACCTTTTGTATATTGTGCAAGATTGATTTATGATAAAAATAAAGAAAAAGATAAATTTAAAAAGTAAAGATTAAATGTACACGTGATGTAAGAAAAAATAATATAATATATAAAAATGGTGCCTTATAGATTGAAAGAACTTTTAGCTTGAAACAATCTGTAGGGCATTTTTTGTGTGCTGATTATGTACAAAATTCTAAGCAATTAAAAATATTATTTTTACTGAATTACTATATGAAAGATTTTAAGCAATTAACATTAATGCTATTTTTTGATAAAAAAGAGAACTAAATATACCGACAATACAGCAACAGATTATTATTACAAAATAACATCTTATGTAAATAATAAGGAATCGGGTTTATCAGATCCTATTTCAGAAAATTTGTTATGTAATGCTTACAGGAAGTCCTGGAATTTCTCATGTAGTAAATTATTCAGGGGGAGCTGTAACATATGTGGGACAAAGACAGATTCTTACTTCATACGGTTCAGGTTTGGCATTGCTAACTATTAAATTAACTAACAGTTTAACATATTAAAGCGTTAACTATTGAAAATAATGTGTAATTTGCTTATAATACTCTTTATATGCAGTTAGTTAAAGTGCTTTCGAATTTATTAATTCAATCCAGATAACACATAAATGCATAAAGAACAATTTATGAAAAGGAAAGAAAAAAGATGAAAGATACGCTTGAAATCAGATGGCACGGACGTGGAGGACAAGGTGCCAAAACAGCAGCTTTGCTTTTAGCAGAAGTGGCGTTTAAAACAGGTAAATATGCTCAGGGTTTCCCTGAATATGGTCCTGAAAGAATGGGTGCGCCAATTACTGCTTATGACAGAATAAGTGATTCAGAAATTCGAGTTCATTCGAATATTTATGATCCGGAATTTGTAGTTGTAGTTGATGAAACTTTATTAGAGATTGTTGATGTTACAGCAGGTCTTAAAGAAGATGGAGCGATTCTAATTAATACTGCAAAAAGTAAGGAAGAAATATTACCACTGTTAAAAGGATATAAAGGAAAAGTTTACACAGTTGATGCCAGAAAGATTTCAATGGAAACTCTTGGTAAAAATTTCCCTAATACACCAATGCTTGCAGCTATAGTAAAGGTTACAGGAGTAATCGATGATGAAACATTCTTGAATGAGATGGAAGGTTCATTCAAGCATAAATTTGCAAGAAAACCTGAAGTAATTGAAGGAAATATGCAAGCTCTTAAGGTAGCTTTAAGGGAGGTTAAATAAATGGCAAAGACAGATATAACAAAGTTAGGAACTGATGTAGCATGGCAGGATGTTACAAGAGGTAACACAGTTGTAGGCTGCGGAACAACAAAGCAGTTTGTAACAGGTGACTGGACAAATGTAGCACCTGTTATAGATGAAGAAAAATGCAAACAGTGTTTATTATGCGTACCTTGTTGCCCGGATAGCGCAATTCCGGTAAAAGATTACAAGAGATGTGCAATAGATTATGATCATTGTAAAGGATGTGGAATTTGTGTTAAAGCATGTCCATTTGGAGCAATAAAGATGGAGGTGAAGAAGAATGCCTAAGAAAGTACAGATGTCAGGAAATGAAGCAGTTGCAAATGCTTTAAGACAGATTAATCCGGATGTATTTCCAATGTTTCCGATCACACCATCAACTGAAATTCCACAGTATTTTGCAAATTATGTATCAAATGGATTAGTTGATACAGAATTTATTACAGTTGAAAGTGAACATAGTTCAATGTCAGCAGCAATTGGTGCATCAGCAGCAGGAGCGAGAGCATTGACAGCAACATCATCTGCAGGACTCGCATTTATGTGGGAAGTATTAGGTGTTGCAGCATCTCATAGAGTACCTGTTGTATTAGCAGCAGTTTGTAGAGCTCTTACAGGCCCTCTTAACATTAACTGTGATCATTCAGATACAATGGGAGCAAGAGATTCAGGTTGGATTCAGTTATATGCTGAAACAAATCAGGAAGCATATGACAATATGGTTATGGCTTACAGAATTGCAGAACATAAGGATGTTATGTTACCAATTATGATTTGTCAGGATGGATTTATTACAAGTCATGCCGTAATGAATATGGAATTACTTGATGATGATGTAGTAAAGAATTTCGTTGGAGAATATGAGCCGGAAGATTATTTGCTCAATCCAAATGAAACATATGCAGTAGGACCATATGCCATCACTGATTACTATATGGAATCAAGAAAAGCACAGGCTCATGCAATGGAAAATGCAAAGCAGGTAATTAAAGATATTGCAGAAGAATTTGAAAAAATATCAGGACGTAAATACGGTCTTATTGAAGAATATAGAATGGAAGATGCTGAATATGCAGTTGTTATTATAGGTTCAGCTGCAGGAACAACAAAGGAAGCAATCGACCATATGAGAGAAAATGGTGAAAAGGTAGGTCTTATAAAAGTAAGATCATTCAGACCTTTCCCTGGAGAAGAAATTGCAGCTTCACTTAAAAAATGTAAGGCTGTAGCAATAATGGACAGATCTGAAAGCTTTTCAACAAATGGAGGCCCATTAGGAGCAGAGACAATGCAGGCAATGTACACAGCAAGATGTACAGCTCTTACAATTGATATCATGTATGGTATTGGTGGACGTGATGTTACAGTTGATGACATGATTAATGTATATGATACATTAAAAGACATCGCAGCAACAGGAGAAACAGGTGACGTTTACAGATACATGGGATTAAGAGATAAGGAGGCAAAATAAATGGGTTACAATTTTAAAGAAACAATGAATAAGCCTGAAAGATTTGCTCCCGGTCATAGAATGTGTGCAGGTTGTGGAGCTACTATAACAGCAAGAAACGTTCTTAGAGGACTTCATGAAGGTGATAAGGCAGTTATTTCATGTGCAACAGGATGTTTAAATGTATCGTCATTTATGTATCCATATGTAGCATGGGAAGACAGTTATATACATAGTGCATTTGAAAACGCAAGTTCGACAATGAGTGGTGTTGAAGGTGCATATAAGGCTTTAAAGAAAAAAGGTAAATTAAAAGAAGATTATAAATTCATTACATTTGGTGGTGATGGTGGTACATATGATATCGGTATCCAGTCTCTTTCAGGAGCAATGGAAAGAGGAACAAATATGACGTATGTATGCTACGATAATGGAGCATATATGAATACCGGTACACAACGTTCATCAGCAACTCCAATGTATGCGGATACAACAACAACACCTGTTGGACCAAAATGTAAAGGTAAAGCACAGTATAGAAAAGATTTAGCAGCAATACTTGCAGCACATGACATTCCATACGTTGCACAGACAACTTTACTTCAGGGATTTAAAGATATGCATGTTAAGGCTGAAAAAGCTATCTATACAGATGGACCAGCATTTTTAAATGTTATGTCACCATGTCCTACAGGATGGAAATATAAAGCTGACGAAATAATGGAAATATGTAAGTTAGGTGTAGAAACTAATTACTGGCCATTATTTGAAGTGATTGATGGCAAATGGATTTTGAATTATGAACCAAAGAAGAGACTTCCAATTGAAGAATTTTTAAGAACACAGGGAAGATTTAAACATTTGTTTAAACCTGAAAATGAACACCTGATTGAAGAATTCCAGAAGGAAGTTGACAGAAGATGGGATGATTTGTTATTCAAATGTAGCAGATAACAGTATGAAAAATGCTGTTGTAAAATTACACAAAATGGTGTAAATTAAGATAGATTAATATTGACATATAAAGGCTGCCAAAAATAGAGAATATAATTTCTGTTTTTGACAGCCGATTTTTCTGAAAGAAAGAATAGGAATAAGATGGAATTTGAATTTAATCGAGAAAAAAGCAGTTTCATAAAAGTCTTAAAAGGAAAATGCGAAAAAAATGCATTAAAGTGTAGTGTTGAAGATAATAAAATAATGATTGAAACATTTGCTAATTCAGAAGGAAAGTTAGAAGATACTATACCGGCAGTTTTTAAAGGAACAATTGAAGCTAAAGAAAATAAAACATTAATTAAAGGAAGATTTACAAACGGATTTTATTTGACGACATTAGTGGCTGTAGCAGCGATATTAATAATTGCAAGATTATCATGGTCAATATATCAGAAACAGTTAGACAATATTATTATGTGTGCCATAGCTACTGCAATATTAGTAATTGTTTGTGTAGTTGTTAACATTAAAGGGAAAAAATCAAAAGAAAGAATAATAACTTTGTTAAAACAACTACAATAATGTTAATAAAGTATGAAACAAGGATGGGTATGTTGCCTTTTGAAATCTGTCTGTTATAATGATATGAAAAAAGTATTTGTTGAATTATACAAGAAATGATTTTATTGACTTATACTCGTATAAATACAAAAAATAATTTTATTGACTTATGTCCGTAGAATGGTAAAAGGAATAATTAGTAATGAATAATAAAGTAAGTTCAGCTACAAAAAATATAATAATGGTATGCTTAAGTAACGGTCTGACTATTTTAGTCGGGCTGTTCATGGGATTTATTTTGCCAAAGAATATTAGTGTTGATAGTTATGCAAATTATCAGATTTATAATTTATATATAGCGTATGCGGGGTTCTTTCATTTTGGACTTGTAAACGGAATATATATTAAGTATGGAAAATATGATTATGAAGATATTCCATACAGTAAGTTTAAAGCATTTTTTAAAAGCCTGATAGTAATTCATATAATTTCTGCATTGGCGTTGTTAGCATTTGTTATATTTGCAAGTGGCGGAAATGATATAGATCAAAGAATTGCATATCTTTTTGTAATAGTAAATATTCCGTTGATTAATATTAAATGGTTCTTTTCATCTATAAATCAGTTTACAAAGAGATTTGTTATAGACAGTTATCTTACAATAACTCAGAATATTTTAAATGTTGTAGCAGTAGGATGTATTATAGCATTTCATCTGTACACATATTTAAGTATTTTAATATTCACAACGATAATGAATTTTGTATGTATGAGTTTGTCTATATATCAAAATAAAGAAATTATACTTGCAAAATCAGGAAAAGTTCAGTTATCAGAAGTTGGTGGATTAATAAAAACAGGTTTTTTCCTGATGCTTAGTGAGTTTGTTGGAATTATTATTTTAGGAATAGATAGTATATTTGTACAACAGTTTATGCCTAAATATACATTTTCAATGTATCAGTTTGCAGTTTCAATAGTAAGTCTTGTATTTACAATGGTAACGGTTGTTACAAATCTTGTTTATCCATATCTTGTAAGAGCAGATGAAAATAAATATGGATTATATTATACGATGCTTAGTGATGTAGTATCTGTTGTTTCAGCAGCAGCAATGGCGGCATTTTTCGCAGCAAAATTTATTATACAATTATGGATACCTAAATATAATGATAGTATTCCTATAGTTGCAATTTTATTTGGAACTATTGTATTCAGAATTTTAATAATGTTAGTATGTGGAAATTATTTTAAAGTACTTAAGATGATAAAGGAATACACTGCTAACAACATTATGGCAATTACCATAGGCTTTGCGTTTGATGTAATAGCATTGGTTGTGTTTAATGATTCATGGTACATTGCGTTAGCAAGTCTTGCGTCATTTATAGTATGGTATTTAATTACAGATAGAAAATTTATCAATCATTTTAAACTGAAAGTTAAGGATTGGATGCCAAGATATTTTTATATACTAGTAAGTTTGGCTGTATTTTATTTCTTTGCAAATCATAATTGGGTAGTAAGTATTTTTGTCTATGGAATATTTACGGTTATATTTGGAATAGCATGCTTTGCAAAATATATAAAAGTAATAAACGAGATGAGAGTAAAATAAACTTGACAATAAACGGATGACAAATTAGTATATTAGTAAGTTCCAAAGGCGGTAACCCGGAGTCGGGTTGCCGCTTTTTGTGTTTATGGTAAAAAATGAAAAAGGAAGGGAGTATGTTTATGAAAGGATTTGCAAAGACACTGGGAGATGTTTTGTCAACAATTGACGGAATTGTATGGGGACCAATTATGTTATGCTTATTAGTTGGAACCGGAGTAATTTTAACTATCAGAACAAGAGGATTAGGATGGAGAAATTTAGGTTATGCCCTTAAGTCGACACTTAGTAAAGAAGCAAGAACAAAAAGTAGAGGAAGTGGAGATATTTCACCATTTTCAGCTCTGACAACAGCGCTTGCAGCAACAATTGGTACCGGAAACATCGTAGGTGTTGCTACAGCCATGGTATCAGGTGGACCCGGAGCATTAGTATGGATGTGGTTGTCGGCAGCATTTGGAATTACATCAAAATTTAGTGAATGTATGCTTGCAATTAAGTACAGAGAAGTAAATGCTAATGGGGAAATGTCAGGTGGTCCTATGTACACAATGAAAAAGGCATTTAAAAATAAAAAGATTGGAGCAGTACTTGGCTGGGTGTTTGCCTTATTCGCTGTAATAGCATCATTTGGAATAGGAAATCTTACACAGGCAAACTCGATATCAGAGTCATTAAAATCTACATGGAACATCCCGACAAATGTTGTTGGGGTAATTCTTACAATTTTAGCTTTAATTATAATTGTAGGTGGAATCAAATCAATATCAAAAGTATCACAGGTTGTAGTACCTGCAATGGCAATATTTTATGTAATAGCAGGTTTAGTGGTAATTATAATTAATATAGAAAATGTTCCCGCAGGATTGACAGCAGTTTTTCAATCTGCAATAGGGATACAGCCACTTGCAGGAGGAGTAGCAGGAACAATTACAGCTTCAATGATGAACGCAATGAGATTTGGTGTAGCAAGAGGTGTTTTTTCAAATGAAGCAGGTATGGGCTCAGCTGCCATAACTGCAGCAGCAGCTACAACAGATAACCATGTAAGACAGGGATACATAAATATGACAGGAACGTTTTACGATACAATAGTTGTATGTACTATTACAGGATTATGTATTGCAAGCTCAGGTGTACTTGGAACAACAGATGCATCAGGAGAATTAGTATCTGGAGCTGCCTTGACAATTGCAGCATTTAGTACGGCTTTAGGTAAATGGGGAGCTTACCTTGTTACAATAGGAATTGCATTATTTGCATTTTCAACAATACTTGGATGGGAGTATCATGGAGAAAAAGCATTTGAATATATTTTGGGAACACACAAATACAACATGATTTACAGAATATTATTTTCTTTAATTGCATACATAGGAGCTACAACAACATTACAGATTGTATGGGATTTCTCAGATATAGCCAATGCGCTTATGGCTATTCCGAACTTAATATGTCTTCTTGCTTTAAGCGGTGAAATTGCAAAAGATATGATAGAATTTCAAAAAGTAATTAAGGCAGAGAAAAATAAGTAATAGAATATTATTATTGAAATATGAATAAAATGCAATGTTTTGTATCATAATAAATGAAAAAATAGTTTAAAATTTTTAGAAAAGAGAGATAAAAAGTAATAAAACAGGGCCAAATTTATATGCGTTTATAAAATGCAATAAATTTGGCCTTGAAATATAATAGGCATAATTTGTAAATAAATGTTTCAAATGGTATATATGTGTGTTATACTAAATGGGTGAATTTATTTACCAAAAAAGAGAAAAGGAGGAGAAAGGTATGATTCAGAGAAGAAGTATTGCAATGTGCATAATTCTCTCACTCGTAACATGCGGGATTTACGGAATATATTGGTTTGTTGTTTTAACAGACGATGCGAACACATTATTGCCGGATAACAAAGGATTGAACAATACATCAGGAGGTGTAGCATTCTTGCTTTCACTCGTAACATGTGGAATATATGGTCTTTATTGGGCTTATAAGCAGGGTGAAAAGATTGACGAAGCAAAAACAGCAAGAGGAATTATGTCAAGTAACTCAGGAATTATTTATTTGTTATTGACTATTTTTGGATTCGGAATTATTGCAGAAGCTTTAATGCAGAATGAATTAAACAGCATGGCGTTTTAATAATAAATTAAATAGTATGGTGTTTAAAAATGAATTAAATAACATGACATTTAATTTATAAAAAGTTACAATGTATGAAAATATCGAAAGAAATTAACAATTTTTACATTTTTATAAAGAAAAGTATCGAAAATTAATTTTTTAAATGATATGTTGACAAAAAAATATAACACATATATAATGGCATAGTATGCGAACAGGCATATTATGCCTTTTTGCTACAAATAAATGTGATTTACACATAATTCTAATAACAGGAGGTGAAAAAAGGATGCCTACATTTAACCAGTTAGTAAGAAAAGGACGTCAGACTTCAGTTAAGAAGTCAACTGCTCCAGCATTATTAAAGAGCTATAACTCTTTAAACAAGAAGATGAATGATACAGCTTCTCCACAGAAACGTGGTGTTTGTACAGCAGTTAAGACAGCTACACCTAAGAAGCCTAACTCAGCTCTTAGAAAGATTGCCAGAGTACGTCTTTCAAATGGTATTGAAGTAACAAGCTACATTCCAGGTGAAGGTCATAATCTTCAGGAACATAGCGTTGTACTTATCCGTGGTGGTAGAGTAAAAGATTTACCAGGTACAAGATACCATATCATCAGAGGTACACTTGATACAGCAGGTGTTGCTAAGAGACGTCAGGCCCGTTCTAAATACGGCGCTAAGAGACCAAAAGACGCTAAGTAGGAAAGGCTTTTATAAGTCAATCACAGGTTGAATGATTTTAGTGCCGGTTATTAGAATTATTACAGGGCAGAGTTTGACACGAAAGTTAAACTTTGCGGTGTTAGAAATAGAGTCTAAAGCCGTGCGCAAGGACACAACTTATGTGAGTACCGAAGATCTAATCGCAGGAGACTCACAAGTGAGGAAACCTGCAAAATCTAAATTTGTGAATATTTTAGGCAAATTTAGGAAAAATTGATTAAGGAGGGAAGTAACATGCCACGTAAAGGACATACTCAGAAAAGAGAAGTATTAGCAGATCCAATGTATAATAACGTAGTAGTTACAAAGCTTATCAACAACATTATGTTAGATGGTAAGAAAGGCGTAGCTCAGAAGATTGTATACGGAGCTTTTGATAGAGTTGCAAACCAGACTGGTAAAGATGCAATCGAAGTTTTCGAAGAAGCTATGAACAACATCATGCCAGCACTTGAAGTTAAAGCAAGACGTATCGGTGGTGCAACATACCAGGTTCCTATTGAAGTTAGACCTGAAAGAAGACAGGCTTTAGGACTTCGTTGGATTACATTGTATTCTCGTCAGAGAAGTGAAAAGACAATGGAAGAAAGATTAGCTAACGAAATCATGGATGCTGCAAACAATACAGGTTCTTCAGTAAAGAAGAAAGAAGATATGCATAAGATGGCTGAAGCAAACAAAGCATTTGCTCACTATCGTTTCTAATAAAACTGTAAGTGTTACAAGACAGGTTGCATAGCAATAACTGTTTTGTAACAAATATACAGTTTTAATTTTAAATTCATGCAAATGAACAATAAATTAAGGAGGAAAAAACCTTGGCTGGAAGAGAATATCCACTAGATAGAACAAGAAACATTGGTATTATGGCTCATATCGATGCCGGTAAGACTACATTAACAGAACGTATCTTATATTATACTGGTGTAAATTATAAAATTGGTGAGACTCATGATGGCGCTTCTACAATGGACTGGATGGAACAGGAACAGGAAAGAGGTATCACAATTACTTCAGCTGCTACAACATGCCACTGGACATTAGAAGATCATCACAAACCAAAAAAAGGTGCGTTAGAACATCGTATCAACATTATTGATACTCCCGGACACGTTGACTTTACAGTAGAAGTTGAGCGTTCACTTCGTGTATTAGATGGTGCTGTAGGTGTATTTGATGCTAAAGCAGGTGTTGAACCACAGTCAGAAAACGTATGGCGTCAGGCTGACACATACAATGTACCTCGTATGGCATTCATCAACAAGATGGATAAAATGGGTGCAGATTTCTTTTATTCAGTTCAGACAATCATTGATCGTTTGGGCAAGAATGCAATCCCAGTTCAGATTCCAATCGGTAAAGAAGACGATTTCGCCGGATTAATCGATTTATTTGAAATGGAAGCATATTACTATAAAGATGATAAGGGTGAAGATATCGAAATTACAACAATCCCTGATGACTTAAAGGATCTTGCTAATGAATGGCATGACAACCTTGTTGAAAAGATTTGTGAATTAGATGATGACCTTACATTAATGTATCTTGAAGGTGAAGAACCATCAATCGAAGAAATGAAGAAGGTTCTTAGAAGAGCTACAATCGCTTGTGAAGCAGTTCCTGTATATTGTGGATCAGCTTACAAGAACAAAGGTGTACAGAAGATGTTAGACGGTGTTATCGAATACATGCCAGCTCCAACAGATATCCCTGATATCACAGGTGTTGATGAAGATGGTAACGAAGTAGTACGTCATTCATCAGATGATGAACCTTTTGCAGCTTTAGCATTCAAGATTATGACTGACCCATTCGTAGGTAAGTTAGCATTCTTCAGAGTTTACTCTGGTACAATGAACTCAGGTTCATATGTATTAAATGCTACAAAGGGTAAGAAAGAGCGTGTTGGACGTATCGTACAGATGCATGCTAACAAGCGTACAGAAATAGATAAAGTATATTCAGGAGATATTGCAGCTGCTGTAGGTTTCAAGTTGACTACAACAGGTGATACAATCTGTGATGAACAGCATCCTGTAATTCTTGAATCAATGGAATTCCCAGAACCAGTTATCGAGCTCGCAATTGAGCCTAAGACAAAGAATGACCAGGGTAAGATGGGTGAAGCTTTAGCTAAATTAGCTGAAGAAGATCCTACATTCCGTGCTCACACAGATCGTGAAACAGGTCAGACAATCATCGCTGGTATGGGTGAACTTCACTTAGACGTAATCGTAGATCGTCTTCTTCGTGAATTTAAGGTAGAAGCTAACGTTGGTGCACCTCAGGTTGCATACAAGGAAACATTTACTAAGGCAGTTGACGTTGATAGCAAGTATGCTAAGCAGTCAGGTGGTCGTGGTCAGTATGGTCACTGTAAAGTTAAGTTTGAGCCAATGGATCCAAACGGTGAAGAACAGTTTAAGTTTGAATCTACAGTAGTTGGTGGTAACATTCCTAAGGAATATATCCCAGCTGTTGGAGAAGGTATCGAAGAAGCTGCACAGTCAGGTATCATCGCAGGATTCCCAGTACTTGGTGTACATGCTACAGTATATGATGGATCATACCATGAAGTCGATTCTTCAGAAATGGCATTCCACATTGCAGGTTCTATGGCATTCAAGGATGCTATGGCTAAGGCAGATCCTGTATTGCTTGAGCCTATCATGAAGGTTGAAGTAACAATGCCTGAAGAATACATGGGTGATGTTATCGGAAGCTTGAATTCAAAGCGTGGACAGATTGAAGGTATGGATGACATCGGTGGCGGTAAGATCGTAAGAGCTTTCGTTCCATTGTCAGAAATGTTTGGTTACTCAACAGAACTTCGTTCTACAACTCAGGGTCGTGGAAACTACTCAATGTTCTTTGAAAGATATCAGGCAGCTCCAAAGTCTGTTCAGGAAAAAGTTGCTTCATCAAGAGCAAAATAATATATTGATTTAGATTATTAATTTAACTTAAAGGCTTGAAAATATTCCCATTATAAAATATAATGGGAACTAAGCCTATGTAAAGACGACCATTAGGTCAGTTATTAAAATATTTTATTATTAGGAGGATTATCAAAAATGGCAAAAGCTAAGTTTGAAAGAAACAAACCACATTGTAATATTGGTACAATCGGACACGTAGATCATGGTAAAACAACATTAACAGCTGCTATTACTAAAGTTCTTTCTGAAAGAGTTGAAGGTAACGAAGCTACAGATTTCGAAAATATCGACAAAGCTCCAGAAGAAAGAGAAAGAGGTATCACAATCTCTACAGCTCACGTTGAATATGAAACAAAGAAGAGACATTACGCTCACGTTGACTGTCCAGGACATGCTGACTATGTAAAGAACATGATCACTGGTGCTGCTCAGATGGATGGTGCTATCCTTGTTGTAGCTGCAACTGACGGTGTTATGGCTCAGACAAAGGAACATATCTTACTTTCACGTCAGGTTGGTGTTCCTAAAATCGTTGTTTTCTTAAACAAATGCGATATGGTAGACGATGATGAATTACTTGAATTAGTAGAAATGGACGTTACAGAAATCCTTGAAGAATATGGATTCGACGGAACTCCAATCATCAAAGGTTCAGCTCTTAAGGCTCTTGAAGATCCATCATCAGAATGGGGCGACAAGATCATGGAACTTATGGACACAATTGATGATTACTTCCCAGATCCACAGAGAGATACAGATAAGCCATTCTTAATGCCAGTAGAAGACGTATTCACAATCACAGGTCGTGGTACTGTTGCTACAGGTAGAGTAGAACGTGGTGTTCTTCATATGAACGATGAAGTTGAAATCGTTGGTGTTAAGGAAGAAATCCAGAAGACAGTTGTAACTGGTATCGAAATGTTCAGAAAGCTTCTTGATGAAGCTCAGGCTGGTGATAACATTGGTGCTCTTTTAAGAGGTATCAACAGAGACCAGATCGAAAGAGGTCAGGTTCTTGCTAAACCAGGTTCAGTAACATGCCATAAGAAATTTACAGCTCAGGTTTACGTATTAACAAAAGATGAAGGTGGACGTCATACACCTTTCTTCAACAACTACAGACCACAGTTCTACTTCAGAACAACTGACGTAACTGGTGTTTGTGAACTTCCAGCTGGTACAGAAATGTGCATGCCTGGTGACAACGTAGAAATGACAATCGAACTTATCCACCCAATCGCTATGGAACAGGGTCTTGGATTCGCTATCCGTGAAGGTGGTAGAACAGTAGGTTCAGGTAAGGTTGCTACAATTGTTGAATAATTAACGTTATCAATGAATAGAGCGCAAGCTCACCATAAATAAAGAAGACCACGGTCGTGTTTACACGAAACCGTGGTTTTCTTTTATTTATTTTCAACACTACTTAATTTTTACCCAACCATATTGAACCTAAGCGACACTATATAATTGAAAAACAAAAAAGTGCACGTTTGTTTATCATAGGAGGTTAATAGTGAATAAGGCGGATGCAGACAGATTAATAATTAAATATCAGCCGAAGGTTTTGGGATTTGCAATGTCCAAAGTTAGAAATATATCAGATGCAGAAGAATTGGCTTCAAATATTATATTTGAGCTTTATAAATCATTTCTCAAATCGGAGAATATAGTAAATATCGATGGATATGTATATAGAATAGCAAGCAACGTTTATGCAAAATATGTTGATAATGAAGTTAGAAATAAGCATATAGACATTCTTCAGGTGGTATGTCCAATGAATGAAAGCGGATATGAAAGTTTAGAAGATGAGGAAGTATACAATAACTTGAGAAAACAAATCAGTAGGCTATCTAATCGGCAGAGGGCAATTACATATATGAAGTATTATAAAGATATGTCTGTTACTGATATTGCAAATCAGTTGGGGATTTCTGTTGGGACTGTTAAATGGCATTTGTCTGATATCCGAAATGGATTGAAGGAGGAAATCAAAATGGTAAAGAGTAATAATTTAAGTGTGAATCCAATATATTTTAATGATATGGGGCACAGTGGCACTCCCGGAAAAACTGGGGATACAATGGATATGTTTGACTCAAGATTGAAACAAAACATTGCATGGAGTTGCTATTATGAATCAAAAACAATGACAGATATAGCAAAGGACTTAGAAGTTCCGGTAGCTTATATTGAAGGTGAGTTGAAAAAACTTGTTGAGTGGGGATATATTGACCAGGTAGACAATTCAAAGAATTCAAAGTATCTGACAAATATGTTTATTACAGATGATAGGGAAGATTTTTCTGATAATATTGAAATTAAAAAAAATGCTGCTAAATTTTTGGTTGATAATCTATATAAAGATTTATTTGAAAAGTTTGATAAAGCAGAAGACAATTGGGGAATGATTTGTCCGGATAATGATAAGAATTATTTGAAATATAATCTTGTAATGATGACTCCTAGCAGTATAGGAAGTGATTGGCAGAATTGGGAAGATTTTGCAGTGAAAAGACCAGATGGAGGTTATTTTATTGCATATGCAACTGTTACAGATGACTGTACAAAGAAAATTAATGATTACAAATACGCAGGATGTGGATACATGTTAGATCAGGTTTGGAAAGATGCTAAATGTGTTCTACAGAGCAAACAGTATAATTGTATGTATAGTGACAGAGAAATTAGTTGGCGGAGTAACAGGTATGAGGACTGGCAGGATTTGTATTCATTCTTATCTAATGATTGTAACAAAGATAAAATAAGTCTTGAAAGTTTTTCGAACTTGTTAAAAAAAGGCTATGTGGCAGACGATGAAAGTCAGGTTACTGTTATAAAAACCAATAAAGCTAATTTGGGTGAAGCATTAGATTCTTTTGTAAGTGAGCATTTTGCTATTCCCGACAAAGTAATTAAAGAGAGTAAAAAGGTTGATGAAAGATTATATGCAGCAAATAAAATGAAATACCCAAAGCATCTTGAAGGATTGGTAAAATACAACAATAGCAATTCATTCACGTGGGCAGAAATGATTCCGTTTGTTATAGAAATATTGTTAGAAGAAGGTATCTTAAAGCCATTGACTGCTAAACAGAAAAAGGCTGTTTTCTCGGTAGTTATGATTAGAGAATGAGCAACGATCAACTATAATCTTGAATTTGGTAAACAATCATGTTAATATAATCATACAATGTAAGTGTAACAAGTGTTGCACATGTGGGCTGGTCGAAAGACCCAGGTCCAACCTAATCGGCGGGGAGGCTCCCCGCCATTTATTGTATTAGAGGAGTTTGACAAATGAAAGAATTTCCATTTTTACTTTATAAAACAGAAAAGGAAGATATTTCCATTAATGCTTTAATTAAAGATGATTCAATTTGGTTGACACAGAAAGCAATGGCGGAATTATTTGGAATAGATAAATCAGGCATTAGTCGTCATCTTGCGAATATTTTTGAAACAGGTGAATTGGATGAAGAAGTGGTTGTTGCAAAAATTGCAACAACCACTCAACATGGAGCAATAGAGGGAAAAACCCAATCTAATTCTACTAATTTTTATAATTTAGATGCAATCATTTCCGTAGGCTACAGAGTGAATTCTATTCGAGCTACTCATTTTCGTATTTGGGCAACAAACGTTTTAAAGGAGTATATGACAAAAGGATTTGTGCTGGATGATGAACGATTAAAACAGGGAAAGACTGCATTTGGTAAAGATTATTTTAAAGAATTACTCGAAAGAGTTCGTTCTATTCGTGCGAGCGAAAGAAGAATCTGGCAACAGATTACGGATGTTTTTGCTGAGTGTAGCATTGATTATGATAAAAATGCGGAGATTACACATCAGTTTTATGCAATGGTGCAGAATAAATTCCATTATGCAATTTCGGGACAGACAGCAGCAGAAATTGTTTATTATAGTGCAGACCATACAAAGGATCGTATGGGGCTTACTACATGGAAGAATGCTCCTGATGGTCGGGTATTGAAATCAGATGTAACTATTGCAAAAAACTATTTGGATGAAAAGCAAATTCGTAGTTTGGAGCGTGCGGTGACAGGTTATTTTGACTACATAGAAGATTTGATTGAACGTGAAAATACATTTACGATGGAAGAATTCGCGGCAAGCATAAATGAATTTTTGGCATTTAGAAGGTATGAGATTTTACCTGATAGGGGAAAGATTTCGAGAAAGATGGCAAATGATAAGGCTGAACAGGAATACCAGATTTTTAATAGAACTCAAGTTATTGAATCGGATTTTGACAGGGAAGTGAAGAAGATGATTCAAAAGAATGATGATTGAAAAGAAACTATGTCATTTTAATTGTGGCGGTTAGCGTAGTTTTGTTATATACTAAAGGTGTCGTCAAAGTGTCGTCAAATTTTTCGAAAACTAAAAATAGTGACGATATAAGATATAGAAAAAGCCTATAAACAGGCGATTTGATAAGTCGAAAATTAAGAAAAAAAGTCAATAAGCTCCGTGAAGGTGGTAGAACAGTAGGTTCAGGTAAGGTTGATACTATCATTGAGTAATTAAATACTGTTTGAGTATTAATTGACTTTATTGGCTCAGCCCTTTGTTTACAAGGGGTTGAGCCTTTTTATATGCGTCCGGCGAAACCCGCGCATGGGCTTAAGTCATTTTTGTGGATTTGTTGTGGGCTTATTTTATCCTTTGGACTTACGACTTTGAACTTTGTGCCTTGTGGTTTGGGTTCTTCCGATGTTTCTGCCGGGGCAGTTACATCGGATGCTACCATATCCTTTTTATGCTGGTTCTGCATCATATCCACCACTTTCTGGTGCTTGTTCGGATACAGGTGGGAATAGGTGCTTAAGGTGGTCTGCACCTTTTCGTGTCCTAACCGTTCCGATATGAGTAGTGGTGTGCATCCTAAGTTGATAAGATAGCTGGCGTGGGTTTAACGTTCTAAAGGACACTTCGAGGAAAATAACGAAATAACCGGCTTAACTACATATATAATTTATTTGATTTGTATTTATTAATTTTATGGATTTTTATTATAATTAAAGAAAGGATTTTTAATATGAATAAGATTTACTTTGCCATCTATAATGACATAACTGACTCAATAGAAGTTTACATTGAAAAAAATCTAAAATTTGTACTAAACTGTACCAGATTAAATAATAATATTTGTTTTGAAGATTTGTTAGATATTGCTTATTTACATAGATTAGCTAGAGAAGAACCTTTTAATTATATTTACTTTGCTTTACAGCCTGACGGGCTACAGGGATATGTGGAGGCTATGAATGTATTTAACTAATCCTTTGTAAGAGTCAAAAAAGAGGCATATCACGTGATTGACAGCCCCTTTTTGACTCTTATAATTCTAATTCTGCTTTTTGTTTCAAATCTTTTATATTTTGTTTAAACTCATTAACTTTATCTGAATAATCTGCCAAATTTCCTGATGGTTCTAATGCTATACCTGCATATGATTGAATTTTTAAATAATAGTCTTTAATATGGCTAAATGTTTCTTCATCCGCACTCTTTATAGCTTGAATTTCCGACTCCAATTCTTTCAAATTCTCTGATATTTTGTTGCAATTATTACTATAATTTTTACATACATTGCAGAATCCTTCTTTATCTTCATCAAAAAATATCTTAGGAGAATTTCCTATAATAGTTGCGAACCCCATTTTATAAGCAACCTTATGTATATCAGTATCATAAACACCTCTACCCGTTAGATAGTTATGATAAATAACATCATCAAGAATATCTTTTGATGTAATCTCTTTCATCACGTCCAAGCATGGTAATATACGTTCGGGCCCTACTACATCCCATGATGTTAACACAAGATCAGTCACTTCATCACAACTTTTACTCGTTTCTTACAATAAGTTCATAATCGTGCTTGTATCGACACTTTCAGCCTTTTTTTCACTCTTTCCGCACCCACTCATCATGGTTGCTAAAATCACTATTATACATAAAGATGTAATAACTTTATTTTTCTTCACTTTTTTCATATTTCTTATATCCTTTCATCAATTTGGTTAAATTTTCTACTGTTCATATTCATAAAAAACTCCTATATTTTACTATTAATAATGCAAGTTAATCACTTGTTAAAACTCCTTTATTAATTCACAATTAGGTTCTTATTTCAGCATTTATATTTTCATAAATTCTATCAATAGCATCTTTACAATATATTTTTTTGCCATATAGTTTTCTCCTTTGAAATAATAGATTTTCCTCTTGATCAAAATACTTAAATATATACTTACCATCTATATTCTCAATCTTAGTATTGCATAAGTTATTTTGATTTATTTTTCTGCTTGCTACATACTCTTTAAAATATTCAAGTGCTTTTTTGCAATCACAATAATTATCATAACCAATAGATGCACCTATTTCTTGAGAACCGTTATTACCAGGAATTAACTTAAAAAAGAATTTTCTGTTTTCCTTTTGTATAACAAAATAATATCCCATTACATTCCTCACCTCCCGTTCTAGAATTTATAAGTTTTATAACAACCTTCTGTTTCACAAATCAGACTTTTTGAAATTCATCTGCTATAATCAATTTATTAGAAAAATAGGTCAGATTTTATCAAAAAACAGCCCATTTTAGGCTGTTTCAAAAAGTCTACTTTATGAAACACAAAAACTGGCAGGATTATCCACTATTTTCTTCCTTTTCCCTGCATCTTCTGTAAAAAGTAGAAGTGCTCATGCCGACTGCTTTTGCTGCCTCCCTGACAGATATTTTTTTATCTTTCCAAAGTCTGTGGTATTCTTCAAAATTCCTTGGTAAATCCAGCTTTTCTCTTCCAAACTTCACACCGTTTTTCTTTGCAATGGCAATGCCTTCCGCCTGTCGCTGTTTAATAAAGGCACGTTCCGTTTCTGCCACATAAGCCAAAATCTGCAATACCAAATCTGAAATAAATACCCCCGTTAAATCTCCATGTCCGGTTTCCGTATTAAGAAGCGGCATATCAATCACTTTGATGTTTGCCTTTTTGTTCTTTGTAATGACACGCCACTGTTCCAATATCTCCGTGTAATTTCTTCCCAGCCGGTCAATACTTTTTATCACAAGCAAATCTCCCGGTTTTAGTTTTTTCATCAGCCTGTTATATTTCGGTCTGTCAAAATCTTTTCCTGACATCTGGTCTGCATAAATGTTTTTATCCTCTATTCCTTCCTCTTTCATTGCCAGTATCTGCCGTTCAAGGTTCTGTTCCCTTGTCGACACCCTGACATATCCGTATTTTTTCATTTTCCTTTGTCTCCTTTATACTTTAATCATCTTTTATTAAAGCCGGAGAACTAAAGAAGTCCTCTGGCCCTTTTCCATCCTTTCACATAGTTTTTTATAATCCCTATCAGTGCATGAATGACAAATAAGAGAAGCAGCAGATTGACTGGCACAACCCTTTTGATTGGCTTCCCTAAAAATACCATTACTGCCATGCTTATCATCATTGTGGTTACAGTGATATAATCCGGTGGATTATTACTGTAGTAGTCCATGACTTTAACACTTATAAATTTGAGAATCAGTCCGACACTAACAATGCTTATTCCACATATCAGACATACAATAATCCAATACATAATCCTTTCTGCCATGTGACCTGAAATGTTCTCTGACACATTTGCGACAGCTACTGCAAGTTGAAAATCCTTCCTTATCAGAAATAAAAAAACATTAACAATCATTCTGAAAAAAGCACCCACATCCTGCACAAATATCTTTGACCTTACCGCTTCAAGGACTGTAACTGATATGCCATATGCCAGCAGTCCTTTTAGATAATGCTGTTTTATGGTCCAACGTTTTTCATAAATCCTTTTAAACTGCGCAGCCTTATTTGAAACTTTCATTTCAGCTCTTCCTTCAATCAGTTCTTCAAGATTTTCTCTCTGCATAAGCAGACATCTTTTTTCATTATTCAGCAGTTTATATTCATCATCTAACTGTTTTCTTTTCTCATCGGTTTCTTTTACCATAGCCATCATCTCTGATTTCAATTCGCTGTTCTGTTTTATTAGATTCTCGTTTTCTTTCAGTATTGAAGTGGCTTGGTTCATCTTTATGATTCTGTCCGCCAGTTCCCGTACTTTGGATTTCAGTTTCGATTTCTCTGAGGAAATCGTCTGTATCTGTCGTAAAAGTTCTGACTTTTCCAGTTTCTGACTTTCTATCTGTTCTTTGTAAGATTCCAACTCTTTCATCCGCTCTGACAGCTCCGATTTCAGATTTGTAATCGCCGCATCCTGACTCTCCAGTGTCTGAAGCATTTCTTCGATATTTACTAATTCGTTCATTTAATTCCCTTATCCTTTCTGTTATTTCTGATTTAATTCGATTAACTGCAAGTTCTGTTGATTCAACTTTTCGTTTAAGTTCAGCAATTCGCTGTTCTGTTTCTTTAATGTCATAATCTCCGTTTCCAGAAGTTTCGTAAACTCCGAAGCCTTTTGGTATTCCCTCTCCAGCTCCGTCAGAAGTTCCTGCTGTTCTGTCACCAGTTGCATAAACTGCTCCATCAGTTCCAGCTTTTCTGTCGTAAGTTTTTCCATTTTCATCACGCTCCTTTTCAAATCTCTGTTTTAAATTTCTAAACTTTTCAAATATGCCAGAGAGCAGAAGATGAATCTTTTGGGTTACATTGTTTTGATGTCTGATTTCTTCATTTATCCGTATTCTCTCAGACATCTTACCTTTTTCTTTCATCTGCCTTGCGGCATATCCTTCATGAATGGTCGGGATTTTCTCAATGCCCTGTTCCTTATAACTTCTGTGGTCGATATGTTTCTCCTCCGGCAGATATCTGTTGCATTCCTCCGCCCAGTTTTTCCGCCACTCGATTAACTGTGTTCTTGAGTTCCATTCGTTACGTTTTACCGTAACCCTTTTCCATTGAAGGTCATTTTTCTTTCCCCTTTTCTGCAACCCGGTAGCAGGATCAATGATAGGAATGCGGTTTCCATTTTCATCTCTTGCATAATCTTTTTTCTCCATCGCCGCCCACTTTCCCGATTTGGTAAAACCACGAACCGTAGTCATCACATGGATATGATTGTTTCTCTCTTTTTTGTGAAGTGCAAAGTCCGCAATCATTCCCTTGTCAACAAAATTTTTCTGAATAAAAGTTCTTGCAAGTTCAATCTGTTCTTCGGTAGTAAGTTCATTCGGCAGAGCCATTTCAAACATTCTGGCATATCTTGAATTGGATTTATTCTGAACCTTTTCCACCGCATTCCACAACGTTTCCCTGTCCTTAAATTCCTTTGGTGCATTTTCAGGAAGCATTATCTCTGTATAGACAACTTCCTCTTTTCGTGTATAGGAAAATGTCATTCCAAGCCGCTCATCATACAGTTTTCCTGCAGAAATGTAGGCAGCAGAAGCTATGGCACACTTTCCCTTTGATGCCTTAATAATGCTTGTAGTAAAATGATAAATTGCCACGATAACACCTACATTTCTGTAATTTATCAACAGTAACAGTCAAGGCAGCAAGCCTGAATGTTACTGTATGCTGTCCGCAGGACCGTTCTCTGCGTAAGAGCCTCCATGGAATGGTGCTGTCTGCACAAGACTGCCGTCCGCACAGGACTCTCCATGAAATGGTGCTCCACGCACAGTGGTCCTCAAAGAGCGCACCCTGCAGAGCAGGAAAAGGACAGTCCCTGACTGTCCGTAAGTGCGCCCTATACGACTTTATCGGATAGGGAACAGGGGAAATATGCTTTTTATAAATTTCCGTTTTCATTTCCGGTATCATCATGTTTACCCATTGCCCTTGAAAAATACTTTCCATTAGCTTCCTGCCTTTTAAGAAATGCGATAAGTTTTGGCAAATCTTCTTTAGTCACAGGACATCCCAGAACTGATTCAACCGCTGCACCGACTTCAATCAGTCTGTGGGTTCTTGCCCTCGCCTCCTCATCTTTTTTTCTGCGTTCAAGCTGTTTCTTTCTCTCCTCATACTTCTTTGCAGTTTCAAGAGCAGCCTGTTCCTTAATTCTCAGCTCTTCAATTCTTTCTTCATAACTTCTTTTTGATTTACTCATAAATGCTCCTTTCCCAAGTCTTTGCCGCAATCTCTGTATTTACTAAATGCATTAACTTGTCAGCCACTGATTCCATAGCTGTTTCATCAAAGAATACCTTTACCCTGTAAGTGGTATTGCCGATACGTTTTGTAAAAGTATCTTTTGTTCCTTTTGTAAAAAGTTCTTTTGCCATAGTGTTGTAGGCAAAAATTAATTTCATCATCTGTAAGGTTTGCTGCTTAACATCTGTAAAATCAATATTGTTTCTTATTATTTCTTCCATTCTGATTCCTCTCTTTCTTAATTAAATTTTCTTCTTGTTATTCGAACGTACGTTTGTTATAATAAAATTCACATCCGGTGGTTCACGACAGCAGAAACTATATTTCTGTTTTTTAAAATTTGACTTTGTAACCATTTTGTTTTTCTCCTTTTTGTTTTTTGGGAAGTAAAAGTTTCCCTTTCACTAATAGGAGAAATGCGGATACGGATTCGGAACCATCCGGAAAAATTTATTCATTTTTTTACAAAGGGGGTGAGACTTATGAAACAGGAGAACGTATTTAATGACAGTCCGGAAGATATGAACTTTGAAATTTTATCTGCCATTGAAGAAGAAAAGAGACTTAATAATAATTCTTATTTCCCTAATGATTTTTATAATAATGAAGAACCGGCAGACGAATCTTCGCCCCGGAAATTTTTAAAAAGGGACATCAGGCGTATGGCACTTTTAAGACTGGAGGATTCGGCAAGAACGGAAGAAGATTTTAAGGAAGTTATAAATATATGGGACAGAAATGATTCCAACAGAGAGCGTAAGGAACGCTACCACGAAATTGGTCGCTCCGTTGTTCCCCTTGAATATGGTGCTGCTAAAGACGGCGTAATATTTCCACTTCCACATAACAAAGTTTTATGGAAACAGATATTAAAAGGAGACTTCATTGACACCATTTTCAACTGTCCCTTTGAAATGCATGAGCTGGTTGAAGATGAAAAACTGTCAGATACGATTTACAATCTGAAACCGGAGCATAAGGAACTTCTCTATTACCTGATTGTGAAAAATCTTTCGCCCCGGCAGATTGCAGCCATAAAGCAATGCACGGACAGGAATATCAGAAAAGTAAAAACTACACTACTTAATAAGTTACGATTGGAGGCAGGTTATGAACAATATATTTAAAAACGCAAGTTCCTACTGGGTAAAATATAATAAATACGAATGGAGAACGGATAAGGATAATGTTCTGTTTCTGACACCGGCAGACGGTTCAGAACTTAAAATGTATAATCCGATGGTAAATTACAAGGATATGATTCTTGAGGCATTAAATGTCGGAATTGCCTGCATGAATAAAGATACCGATAAGGAAGAATTGAAAAATAAGATTCTTGATTTTGTGCAGCACTACGGTCTGATTGGATTTATGACTGCACTTCCAACCACTCCTGATTTTATTACCTATAATGATGTATATCTTCCAAAGAACCATTACATTAAGAAAGAACGTTTATCCACGAAAGAGTTTCTTTCCTGTTTTTTCCCGTTTGAGGAAATCGACTTTGTTAAGAAAAAACTGGAATCAAGCTGGAGCGTAACGGATGCTTCAGTGGGTGCACTGATACTGACATTAAAGAATGCACCACAGGCGGTTCTTATGAGTTTTCAGAAAGAGTATGCAGAAAGATTTGACTGGCTGATAAATGCTTTCTCTGACCTTGCATTTACATTTTTCTCGTCATTTTTGTATTATCAGGACTTTGATGTTTTGGATGAGGAACAGAAAGACTTATATAGAAAGGGCATGGCAGCATTTGGCAGCGTTGCCCCGACCTACCACATAGAACTTCGTGACACGCCCGTAATTATATGGGAATTCAATTCCCTGCTGTTGCAGATACAGATGATGTTAAGCCTTATGATAACGGATACGGATTCGGCAATCAGGGTTTGCAGGAATTGCGGAAAAGCATTTATCAGCAGACATAAAAATGCCGGCTACTGTTCCAAAGAATGCAGGGACGAATTCAAAAACAGGTAGGTATGGATTAAAACAAAAACTGCCAGTCAATATCAGAAAAAGATTTTGAAGATTGTATATTTCATGGTTCCGGTTTTGTATGGAGATTTCTCCTATTTATGAAGAGATAAAAATTTCTTCATAAAAAATATAGCCACAGCTGGGCAGACCATATTAATATAAAAATGTAACTGTTCCAAACGGACTTTGCATTATGGATTTTTTCCTAACGCACTTTCCAAAGGTTTGATTTTAGTATCTGACTTTTCGGAGCAGTTCTTATAAAATAAATATATATGGTTGAGCCGGTTGTGTGAAAGGAGATTTTAAATGAAACAATCGGACAACACAAAAATAACAGCCCTTTATGAGCGGCTTTCACGTGATGATGAATTAAACGGAGAAAGCAACAGCATTGTAAACCAGAAAAAGATGCTTGAGAAATATGCTCTTGAGCAGGGATTTACAAATTTAAGACACTATTCGGATGACGGATGGTCAGGTACAAACTTTGAAAGACCGGACTGGAAAAGACTGCTTGATGATATTGAAAACGGTCTTGTAGGTACAGTCATTGTAAAAGACATGAGCAGAATCGGAAGAAACTATTTACAGGTAGGATTTTACACTGACGTATTCTTTCGTGAAAAGGGAGTAAGGTTTATTGCCATATCAAACGGCGTTGATAATACCCGGAGCGACAGTAATGAGTTTGCCCCTTTTCTTAACATTATGAATGAATGGTATGTAAGGGACACAAGCAGGAAAATCAAAGCGGTAATGCATGCAAAAGGTATGGATGGGAAACATCTTACAAGCACTGCAATATACGGATATAAAAAGGATCCGGAAGATTCCAATCACTGGATTATTGATGAGGAAGCAGCAAATGTAGTCAGACGAAATTTCAATCTTGTTCTTGAGGGAAAAGGACCGATGCAGATAGCAAGGATTCTCTATAATGACAAGGTGGAAAGACCTTCTTATTATCTTGCAATGCGTGGACTTGGAACATGTCGTGGCAGTTGTGATATGAACGAGCCATACACATGGACAGCATCCACAATATCTGATTTGCTTAGAAAACCTGAATATATGGGGCATACTGTCAATTTCAGAAACTACAAAGACTCCTACAAGGACAAGAATTTCAAACGTGCCGATAAAAAGGACTGGGTTATATTTGAAAACACTCAGGAGGCCATAGTTGATGAAAATACATGGAATATGGTTCAAAAAATCAGAGAAACAAAACACCGTCCTACCGTAAAAGGTGATTTCAGTCCGCTTACCGGACTTGTCATCTGTTCAGACTGTGGCAGACCACTGTACCATCATCAGACATGGGGATATGAGAAAAAAGATAAAGACGGTAATCCCACAGGTAAATAGACTAATGCACAGGATTATTACAGATGCTCAACCTATGGACTATCCTCTGGCAAATTTGCTACGAAGTGTTCAGGACACTATATAAGAACAGCCGTACTTAACGAACTTATTCTTGATACAATTAAGTACACCTGCAAATATGCAAAAGAGAACAAGGAAGAATTTGCAAAGAAAGTTGAAGATTCTTTTAATCTAAGGAGAGTTTCTTCCCTGAAAGGTATTAAATCAAATATTACCAAAAAGGAAAAACGAAGTATGGAACTGAATAATCTTATCAAAAAAATCTATGAGGATAATGTTAATGGGAAGTTATCTGATAAGAGATTTCAGATGATGTTATCCGACTATGAAAAAGAACAGGACGAAGTTGATAATGCCATTCTTGCCTTAAATGAGGAACTGGAAAAATATCAGACTGACAGTATGCGAACAGAAAACTTTATGGAACTTGTGCATAAGTATACAGATTTTACGGAACTTACTGCTCCAATGATTTATGAATTTGTAGATAAGATAATTGTCCACGAAGCAGACAAGTCAACAGGGGAACGAATACAGCAGGTAGATGTTTATCTAAAATATATCGGAAAGCTGGATGTTCCAATGCCGGAACTTACGCCGGAGGAACGTAAAGAGCAGGAACGTCTTCGCAAAAAGCGTGCCCAGAGCCGCAACTACCGTCAACGTCAGAAACTAAAGAAACAGGCTGAAAAAGAAGCCAGAGAAAAAGCCAATTCAGAGGCTTAAATAAAAGAAAAAAGGACACTAACCTCAAAGCGTCCTTTAGAACGGCAAGCATGGGAATGGCGGATATCGTGGATACGAATCTTTTTCACTCCGCTTTTCTTGCAAGCCCTTGCCATCGCATTATTGATATAAGATTTGGTGAAGGGGAAGACCCTGTCCGTAACTTTCAAATTATAAAACTTTAACATATAATCTTTTACTTCCTTCATCACAAAGTCCGGTATGATGATGTTACGGATACTCTTGGGTGTTTTGGGTGGTGTAACCACATCCTGCTTCTTCACACGCTGGAGACTTTTGGTGATATCAAGAGTATTCTTCTCAAAATCAAAGTCCTTTGGTGCTAAAGCGAGGAATTCTCCAAAACGGATACCGGAGTAGTACAGTAGTGAAAACGAAACATGTGCGGTAGGATCATCTTCCATGGCTGTGAGTATTCGGTCAAATTCGTCCTTTGTCCAGAAGTTTACCACAACCTCACGCTTACCCATTCTGCCAGCCTTGTGGCAGGGATTTTCAGATAGGTTGAAGTAGTCCACTGCATAATTGAAAAGTGCTGTAATCATATTCTGCATCCTGTCTAGGTAGGAGTTGGAATAATCTTTTGCAATCATTTCGTTCTGCCAGGCGCGGATGTCCTTAGGAGTAATTTTATTAATGGGCTTATTCTCGAAATAAGGAAGAATAAGCTTCTCAAATACATGCTCCTTTCCGTCGATGGTGCTCTGGCGGCATCGGTGTCCCATATCCTCTATATAAATCTCATACATAGAGCGGAAGGTCATATCCGTGCTGCCTTTCTGCTTTCTTAAAAAATCTGTTTCCCATTCCTTTGCTTCTCGCTGAAGCTTAAAGCCTCGTTTCTTTATCTGTTTTTTCTTTCCGGTAAAATCTTCATAATAACATCTGACATACCAGGTTCCTCGTTCTTCATCTTTATAGACCGGCATATTGTTTACCTTTACTATCGAAGGTTCTCGCCAAAGAGTCGGATGAGTTGTTTGAACTGTTCCTTCTGATATTCCATAACCCTTCCCAGTTCTTCCTCACTGATTGGAAATGTTTCCTTATCAAAGCTGATAAGGTAGGAAGAAGATTTACTTCCGTCATCGTTTTCAATCTGACAGGGATTGCATCCGAAGTGAGAAAATTTCAACCAGTTTAGGTATGCATCTAGATTGTTGCCATAATCCGTGGTCTGTGTCATCCGTACATATTCATCGCCGGATGCTACAAATCTGGATATGTCACATTCCAGAGCATTTGCAATTAGTTGAAGCTTTCCGATTCCCGGAGTGCGGTCACCCTGTTCGTATTTGGAAACCGTTCCAACTTTCAAGCCGATGAGATTGGCGAGCTCCTCTTGTGATAGCCCTTTCTCTTTTCTTGCTTGTTTTAGTCTGTTGCCAAGTTCCTTGCGTTCTTCAAGTGTCATAATATTCACGGCTTTTCACCTCCTGAAATAAATACTATCACAATGTGTGATATTTTGTAATAGGAAAATCTATTGACAATGACAAAAAGTAGTAGTATAAATAATGATGAAATAAAAAATGCTGACAAAATGTGATAGTAGAGAGTGAGGTGAGAGGATGAAAATACAATATGTGACGGCAGATGAATTGGTAGATACTTTGGGCGTCAGCAAGGGAAAAGCCTACCAGATTATCAGACAGCTTAATGAGGAACTGGCTGAGCAGGGATATATCAAAATCGCTGGGAAGTGTCCAAGAAAGTATTTCGAGAAGAGATATTACGGATATACTTCCGAGGCTTAGCGTAAGCAAGCCCTAAAGAGCGGTAGAGATATTTCCCAAGGCTGACATTCGTACTGGTTCATTTCCATAATAAGAATGTCAGCATGCAGATGTGACTGCCAGCCATAGGAAGAGGAGTTCCTAATACGACTGGTGGGAGCAGATGCATTTGTGGTCAAGCGGCAAAACGCTTGCCCCCTAGTTTGGGATTTCCCAAACTAATAGGGGGACATTACTTTCGGAACCGGGAAAGAAAATGGAGAGCGATACCCTAAGAAATGAACTTGGAGAATTTAAGAAAAGGAGATTATGACAATGAGCATAAGAAGATTTTTATTTCGGAATTTAAGTAGACATGGAACAGATAAAAGGAGCGTGATGAGATGCCGGATATATACAGAACCATATCGGGGGCACTGTTCCGGGCACCGAACTTAGAACACAATAACAGAGATCATATTCCATGGAATGCGGTATAGGAGCGTGCAGACAGGAATGTGGTATTTGTAAACGGAACAAAAGATTTTACCCTAGAGCAGATATACGATAAACTTTTTCAAAAATCCTATGAGGAGTGGCTTGCAAAGGAGCGGAAAAAGAGTCGTGCTAAGGATGATCCACCAACCTATTATGAGAAGATTGAAAAGGATAAAAAGAAACATTTATCCTACAAAATCATCTGGCAGATAGGGGATATGGATGATACCAGGTACGATACAGACCACTTGTCAGCCATATGGGCGGAGGATGTTCTGTTACGGTTTGCAGAGCATCTGATGTATGAAGTGCCCAATGTGACTTATATATCCAAGGAGAGGCTTGAAGACCCAGAGTGGAAACCGCCCTTTGAGGCAGGTGTGGTGATTACCAATTTTGCATTTAATGGAGATGAATCTACTCCCCACCTACACATGACATTTGTTCCCTATTCTGATAATTGCAGTCGTGGACCGAAAACCCAAAATGCATTGGCACAGACCTTTACGCGTATGGGTTATAAGACCACTATGGAGCAGGCAAGAGATGCCTCAGATGAGCTGGTGTGGCAAGATACACCAGAGGGGAGGAAGCATCAGATGGTGCGTACAGCCTACGGCGCAGTTGAGTGGATAGAGGAGCAGAAGAATTGGATTGCAGAGGATATGGAAAAGAATATCGGATGGACTCGCTTTTATAAGGGTAAGAATGAGCGTGGCGATTTACTTCTTTCAGATTATCGCAGGGAGCGTGCGGCAGAGAAAGCATTGGAAGCGGAACGTGAGAAAGAAAGGCGAGAAAATGCCCTGCAGCACATTCAAACCCTGTCAGAGAAGACGATTAAAAAGCTGGATAAAGAGATATCCGCCAAGAATATGACGCTGGAATGCAAGGATGCTTTAATCGAGAGTAGAAAAAACGATGTGGCAGAGTGGGAGGTAAAAGCGGAGTATTCCAAGTCGGAGTATCTGAAGGCAGATGAGCTTCTGACGGATAAAAAGAAGGAAGTGGAGCAGGCACAAGGGGAGCTTTACAGAGTGACGGAGGAAATGGATGAAGCAACTCGTAAAAAGGAGAGCGCCTTAGATTTGTACCATAAGTTATCAACGGACACTGAGAATACGGATTTATTTGATAAGGTGGTGGATTTGTCCTACGAGAATGAACAGCTCCGGAGTAAGATTCAGGTCTTGCAGGATAAGCTGGGAAAAGCCTATGAATTTATGAAGCAGTTCGTAATCAATGGGAGAAATATGCTGGATGTGTTTCGAGAGCGGATTGGCGAAGTGAAGGAGTGGGTGCATAGGAAGGTTGCCGGGATAGGACGATAGGGGATGCCCCAAGTGGTAGTGATACTGCTTGGGGTGTTTTTGTTGGTTGTAGTCAAGTTTTGCAGATGATATAATAAGGACATGAATGGAATAGAAATGAGGTTGAATATTAAATTATGGTTGATATACATAGGATTAGTGCTGGCAATGTAAACTGTTATATCGTGGTTGATAATGATAAAGCCATATTAATTGATACAGGAAGAAAAAGATATCGGAAAAAGATTTTAGATAAGTGCAAAGAGCATCATGTGAGCTTAATAGTTCTCACACATGGACACATGGATCATTGCCAGAATGCGGCTTATCTTGCGAATGCTTTGAAGATTCCAGTAGCTATGAGTAAAAAAGATATTAATATGATACCAGATAATAGAAAGCAAAAAATGTCGGCAAAAACTTTTTTAGGGAAAATGGTGTTATTAGTATCTTTAAGCAGTTTTGAGAAGGATACTTTGGATACATTTGAACCAATGGTGTATTTGCAGAATGGAGACAGTTTGAATGAATACGGTGTAGATGTAAAGGTTGTAGAATTGCCAGGGCATACAAAAGGTTCTATTGGTTTGGCTATAGAAGATAAGTTGTTTGTTGGAGATGCTTTGATGAATATGTTTTATCCAACTATATCAATGCTATATACAGATGAAGAGAAAATGCTAGAAAGTGCGAAATGCATTGGCGAAATGGGAGAGAAAACAATTTATTTTGGTCATGGGAAACCAAAACGAAATCGGAAATGGGTGAAGTAAGTAAAGATGGTGGGATTACAGAAGAAGGTGTAAATGTAATACAAGAATCGTTTCCGCAAGTTTCAGATGCAATTTTTGATAAAACATTAGAGAAAAGAAGACAGACTACTTTGAATGTACAGAAAGCATTTAAGTAATAACGGTGCGTTCATGCATATTTTAGTATGTTGAGAAAGACGAAAGGTACAAGTATGAATGAAAATTAGTGATTTTATTTTTAAGTTCAAATCATTTAGAATGCGAGAGGAAGGATTATGTAGAGTTAGATTTTTTGTCAATACTCAAAAAGAAATGATATGTGTTTTGACCGATATAGATATTATGTCTAATGCGCCATATTTAGATACAGTATGCGATACGGTTATACAATCTCTGTATAATAATGGGTATTTGCTTGATTGCCAGATTCACATTTTGCATGATGATTTTGATAATAGTATGGCTATTATTGATAAGTATGGTAATGTGGAAAGGCATTTGTCTAAAAAGCAGATTGAGATTTTGACAGAGTGTGATGAAAATGAGTTTGCAAAAAAGTCTGTAGACATATTGTCAATAAAAAGACAGATAGAGAAGAAAAGATATGAAATTAATCCGTTTATTAATAATCAATACCTAAAAACACCAGAATATGTCAAAAGAGAAATTGAAATACAAGAAAATGCAATAAGTAAAAAGCGGTTGAAAGAATTAATAGATGCAGGAGCGTCAGAGTGGGAGTTGGATGCATTAATAAAAAAAGATCTGTCCTTAATTGCTGAAATATATAGTTCCCCATATGATGAGTATATTGTATTTTCAGAATTTCCACTTGGTGAAAGGCGAGTTGATTTTGCAATATTTTCTAGTAGGTCAACTATGGATGTTACGTTTATTGAAATAAAAGGAGCTGATTTTAATTTAAAAAAACGTGGACATTATGATAATTTAAATGCAAAGATAGAGGAAGCAAATAGTCAGATTAGGAATCATCGTAAGTATATATATAATAATTATGAATCATTTAGAAAAGAACTTCATAGAGTCAGAAAAAGAGCAGAATCAGGAGAAAATATATATAATGCTTTTTTAGCACCGAAGAGAAAATTACAAGTCGATCCAAATAAAAATGTCAATATAAGATTTGTTATTGTAGCTGGTAGAACTCCTGAAAATGATATAGAGGAAAGTGATTTAAGATACCAGTTTGAAAGAGATGATAGGGATGTAGAGTTGTTTTCATGGGATTCATGGATTAGAAGACTTAGAAGGGATTAAGAGGAGTGGAAGAATGGTACTGTTAGTGGTGGATACACAGAAATTGATAACCAATCCGGATTTGTATAATTTTAGTGCGTTTGAAAATGCTGTAAAAACGTTAATTGCAGCAGCCAGAGAGAATAATGTTGAAGTTATTTATGTAAGACACGATGATGGTGTCGGTGCGGAATTGACAAAGGGAATACCTGGTTTTGAGATATATGAAGGTTTTGGCCCGCAGCCGGGTGAAAAGATTTTCGATAAGACAGTAAATAGTTCTTTTAAGGGGATTGGTTTGTTGGAATACTTGAGGGAGAAGAATGTCCAGACGGTAGCTGTTGTTGGATTGCAGACAGATTACTGTATTGATGCAACGATTAAGTGTGGATTTGAATATGGTTTTAAAATGATTGTTCCTGAGAATGCGAATTCCACATTTGATAATGCTTTTATGACGGGAGAGCAAAGTTATAAGTATTATAACCATTTTATGTGGAAGGGCAGATATGCGGAATGTATTTCTGTGGAGGAAACGATTGAGAGGATGAAGGGGTGAGTTCAGAATGGAAGATGTTATAAGAAAATATTTTCAATGCTGGCTGGATAAAGATATTAATGCTGTAAAGGAGATTTTTAGCGACGATATTATTTATAGCGAGTGTTATGGTCCAGTGTATAAAGGTATCGGACAGATAATAAGATGGTTTGAGGATTGGAATCGAAAAGGTACTGTTTTGCAGTGGAATATAAAGCGTGTGATTGTTTCTGGTAATACAGCTGTTGCGGAATGGTATTTTAAGTGTGATTACGAGGGCAATGTGGATGGTTTTGACGGAGTTACCATTGCTGAGTTTGATGCAGATATGAAGATTTGTGATTTGAAGGAGTTTCAGTCGAAGGCAGAGCATTATTGTCTGTATGGTTATTGATTATTTAAATGATTTTGAGAGGAAAAGGGAGTGGACAGGGCTTAAAGGTGATATTAAAAAATATATAATTTTGAACCATGGTTTTCATGTTTTTGGGGATTTTTTATATACATATAATTTGGGGTTTGTGGGCAGTGTATCTTATGCCGTATTTTAGATAAATATAGGATGTGCTTGGTAGTGCTATAATGTATTTTATATAAATGTGCAGCGGCTGAAAAATCAGCCGCTGCACATTTTATAACTTTTTGTCTTTTGGTGGACACGGATCGTTTCCGTAACTATCTTTGTCGCGGATTCGTCCATCACGTCCGTGAATTACTAATTCGCTTTGTTGCTTGATTGCAATAGAGCGAGCATAATCAATTGCTTGTTTTTGGGTTTCAAAGTTTTTGGTAGCTTTTTCGGCGCCTTGGCGTTTGACTTGCCATTGTCCGTTGTTAGGTACTACGTGTTGATTGGCCATATTCTAAGTCCTTTCTCTGCCTAAGCAGCAGTATAATGTTTCCAAGGAATTCTTGCTGGATTAATTTTGGCAAGAAAACGTACAATGTCAGGTCTACCATCATAAGTTGGTATTCCGCGAGAGTCTTGAGCCATTAATATAATCGGAATGTTTCCGAAGAATGGAATAAAACTAGCACGTATTTGCTCCTTGGATGGACTTCTAAGAACATAAGACTTTACAACGACAATTCCAAAAGTTACGCCCTGTTCTTTAATTTTTGCACCATCGAATTGCATAGGATATTCCTCCTTTCCAAATTATTAGGAATAGAGTTAAAAAACTTTCAAAATGATTGAATTCTGCCTTGGAATATGCTATGATTCAAATGCGACTTTGAATTCGCGAAAGCGACTTCATTTTGAAAGGGTGGTCTATGAGACCATCTTTTTTTGTCTCTATATTAGCAGTCAAGAATGACGAGTGCTAAAACTCCTAATTAAATAGTATCATGTATAGATAAATATGTCAAGCTAAAATGTGAAAAAATCACAAGTGAAAAAGGAAGAAGTGGAAAAATATCGAGAGGATGAAATGAAAAAACTTGACAAATGTGAATAAATCACAATATAATACATATATTATATACATATGAAAGAAAGAAGGTAAGGGTATGCTAATAGGTTTTTCGGTAAGTAATTACAAATCATTTAAAGAGCCTCAGAAGATTTCGTTTGCGGCAAGTAAAATTACTAGACATAAAGAGCATATTACAGTAAAAAATAATAAGAGAATATTAAAAAGTGGATTAATTTTTGGAGCAAATGCGGGAGGAAAAAGTAATCTTGTAAATGCAATTCATTTTTCAAGGGAAATTATAATTAATGGTTTAGATAAGGTTAATCTAAATAAAAGTTATTTTAGAATAGAAAGTAATATGTATAAGGCACCAGGAGTATTTGAATATAGAATTATGCTTGGTGATGTAGAATATTCTTATGGATTGGTGATTTCATATATTGATAAGATTATATTGAGTGAATGGTTGATAAAAATGAGTTCTAATGGAGATGAAACATACATTTTTAACAGGGAAGTAGATCAAAACATAAGCCATGCGGAGAGTGAAATAGACTATCAAAACATGGAAGAAAAATATAAAATGGATTTTTACTTAGAAGGATTTTCTGAGAATATATCAGACGCATACAAGAAAAAAACTATATTAAGTGATATTGCGTTGAGAACTACGGATAAAAAAGGTGTGTTTGCAGAAATCAGAAAAGTATATGAATGGTTTGCGAGTGTTATAATTTTATTTCCTGAGTCAAAATATAACGGATTAAATGAAGTTGCGGCTGACGATGATAAAAAGAGGTTCTTTTCTGCGTTGATGAATTATTTTGATACTGGTATTGATTCCGTAGAGGGCGAAAGTCAGCAAATGGATTTTGATAAGATATTGGATAATATACCCAGAACTGAAGCTGAAAAAATCAAGGTGGATATTTCAAATGCGGCTAATGAACATCCGATTATGTTTAAAGTAGGTGAGCAGATTTTTATACTTCATAAAGATGAAAATGGAAATATTGTATACAACAAACTATTGTTGAATCATGGAAATTTAGATGATATGTTTGATTATACAGATGAATCTGATGGAACAAAACGACTTTTTGATCTGATTCCTATATTTTATGAAAATGGAAGAGGAAGTTTGATTTTGATTGACGAGATAGATAGAAGTCTTCATACAAATTTAACTAGAAAATTTCTTGAACTTTTTTTTGAAATTGTTAAAGATAGAGAATGTCAATTGGTTGCAACTACGCATGATTCAAACCTGTTGGATTTAGAGCTTTTAAGACAAGATGAGATATGGTTTGTAGAACGTCAGGTAGACCATAGTTCAAAAGTTTTTTCGCTAAATAAGTTTAAAGAAAGATTTGACAAGAAGATAGATAAAGAATATTTGTTGGGAAGATATGGAGCGATTCCGATATTTGATGATGATTTCGTATTGGAGGACGCGTATGAAGAATAAATATAGGTTAAGCTCCAATGCATTTGAAAGAGAGGAAGAGACTGACAAAGTGGAACCTCAAAAAATCTTTTTTCTATCTGTGGAGGGAAACGCAACAGAAAAAGAATATTTTGAAGCTATATCTGCCAATAGAAAAGCATTAGGTATTAATGCAATAGTTGATATAGAGGTGTTGAATAGAAGGCGAAAAGATACAAATAGTGCCCCGGAGCATGTGGTTGAGCTATTAGAGGAATATTTGCGATTAAGAGAGTATGGAAGAGAATCTTTAGTTAATGATATACCAAAGAACTTTGTTGAAAAGTATGGAATAGAATTTATTCAAAATTATCTCAAGGGCGAGGGAGAAATTTCTCGAAAACAAAAGAATGAATTTGTGACAGATCTTCTAAAGATAGGATATGATATTAATTATCGAAAGTATTTGGATAAATATCATAATGAACTTGATGAATTCGGGATTTTGATTGATAGGGATATGCAAACGCATTCGGAAGTAGATATGACAGAATGCATTAAATATTGCAGAGATAAGGGATATGCTTGTTATATTGCGAATCCATGTTTTGAGTTCTGGTTATTGCTACATTTGAGTGATGTGAAGAAAGAGTATCGCGACAGAATGTTAGAACTAAAAGAAAATAGAAAAGTTTCAGATAAACATACTTTTGTAAGTAAGGAAGTTTCGGAGAAGGCGCATCATGGAAAAAGTGGGATTAATTTTCGGAAAAATTATATGCCGTATATTGATATTGCAATCTCTAGGGCAAAAGAATTTGCGTCAACCGAGGATGAATTAGTGGATAATATTGGTTGTAATGTATGGAAATTAGTTGAAACAATGAAGAATTACAAATTATAAATGAATTATGGTGAGGCAAGATGCCTTGCCATAAATTGCATAAGAATAAAGGTGCGTTGGAAATATGGCAGGAAGAGATGGGGCACGTGGATATGTATATCAAGCACTTGTGGCAGTGTTCAAGTGTTTTCAGTATGACTCATGGAATCAAATAAAGGTTGAGCCGTTAACTAATAATGATAAGGTTGATATTTTATTGAAAAAAGATGAGGTGCTGATAAAAGCTATTCAAGTGAAATCTAGTGTTAATAAATTTGAAAAACCAGATATTGAAAAATGGATAGATGAAATAAAAAAAGACATAAAGGCTATGGATTATGAATTGGTCTTAGTAGGAGACATTTTAACGAAACCTGCGAGAGAATTTATTCGAAAAAATAATAATGATAAAAACAATCATGTTTATATTGAAATTATCGAAGGAGGAGAACGGGGGATAGAAAAACTTACCAAGAATTATGTGTTGGAATTTTTAGAATGTTATAATCCTGAGTGCAGTATTTCGGTAAATCAAATAGATGACATAGCAAATAAAATTTTTGCAAAACTCATGAAAATTAGCACGAATGAGAATTGGTTTTCAAAAAATGACTTGATCAATACAATCAATAGAAATATGACATCTAATACAAGTCAAAAGAAGATGTGGCATTCGATTAAGCGAGTTATATTCAGCATTGTTTGTATTGCAGTGTTTTATATTTCAATATATGTGTCAAAGGGTTCTCTTATTCCAATGTTATGCGTTGTCTTCTCGGATGTAATGGTTGCAGTTATATGGGGACTTTTGAAGTATAGCGACATTCATTTTTGGAAGAATTGGGGGAATGATAATGAGTGGTTTAGTTCTCGAAAATATGGTTCCGAATGTAAAAGTATTGCTGTGAATATTAATAAAGATGGTATGTCACACAAGCAGAAAGTGTATATAGAAAATTTATTGGCAGAAAGAATTGATAATATAGAGGGAGTAATAAAATTTTTCTCTGGAAATACAGAAAAAAACCATATTGCATTTAAAACTATAGATATTGATAGTGGTCGGGAAGTAAAAATAGATGAGATAGCTTTTGATACAGATCGTGAGTATGGTGATAAAACTTATTGGGATGAGGTGGAATTGCATATCGATAATATAGTTTCTAAAGATAGTAGAGCGTGCGTTTGGTCGGGCACAGTTATTAAATTTTTTAGAATATATAATTTTGACCAATTTAATTATTTAAGGTTGGGTGAAATAAGGATATTGCCATATGAAATAACATGGTTTAAAAATAAGATTGTTCAGAAGATGTGGCGTTATATAAATAATTTGTTGACTGTATATTTGGGCGGCTATGATAGAAATAATTTGTGGAAGCATATTAAAATAAAAGTAATTGGATTCTGTGAAAGACTGATTTGCAGATTGATAGGACTATTATTACTCTGCTTAATTATTGCTGTTATATTAGGTGTTTTGTACGGGCAACTATATTGGGTGATTGAATTTATAAGATATATTTTTTAGCAAAAAAATGTAAATACATTTCTAATGTCTGGCTGCTGATAACATTAGTCCGGCAAAGGATGTATATTTGCCGGACTAATGAAAGGATGTTTTAAAACACTTCCAAACTATCCTCCGCATCCACCCAGTCCTGCATCTCGCCATTCAGAGCAAGCCTTGCGTATTCCAGCGGATTATCAATCGCCAGAGCATTTAGGCACTGCTGAGAATTAGGAGTGGTCCGTATCCCGGATTCTGCTTGATTGCAATCAATCCGGAGGCTGTAGCCGTTGTAGTGGTTAATGTCGATGCTGTTATGCATCGGGTTATATTCAGAGTGTATCAATTTCATTGTTATCAGTCCTTTCATTTGAATTGGAGGTAAAAAGCCCATGGGCTTATTTTGGACTTGAAAAACTTTTGAAATAGATATAATAATCACAAAATGTACCATTTTATAAAATAAAACATCACTAGAAATATTCAGAACAATACAAATCGTGACATTAACAGTTAGGTTGCTACAATTATTGAATAATCAACGTTATCAATGAATAGAGCGCAAGCTCACTACAAATATTTCTTTTAATCTTTTACCGTCTCCCATAGTTTGCCACATATATGGATACGGTTGAGTTTAGGACAACTACTGCGTTATTGAATTTGCAGATGCACATGATATGATTTTACTATAATGAATCATCAGGAGGTTGCTATGTTATATTTACCAGAAAACTTAAAGAAATACCGTATATTAAAAAATCTTACGCAAGAGGATGTTGCAGAGTATTTGGGGATTACCCCGCAAAGCGTTTCGAAATGGGAACGTGGCGAGTCTTATCCAGATATTACACTTTTGCCGGCACTAGCAAATATATTTGAAACAAGTATTGATTTGTTGGTGGGGATGGATACGATTCGTGCAGAAACAACACGGTACAACATTCATAAAAAAGCTGTTGATTATCAGCGAAAAGGAGATTATGATTCTGCAGAAAAAACTTATCGGGATGCATTACTGATTTATCCCAATAAACCAGGGATGATTCTTGGACTAGCAAGTACATTAGCATTAAAGGGTAATACAGATGAAGCTATCGAATTAATGGAAAGAGGATTGCCTATATCAATTAATGAGAAACAGAAAGCCACTATGCGTGCAACCCTATGTTTCTTATATTTGAAAGCAGGATGCGAGGATAAAGCTAATAGACTTGCATCTGAACTTCCTCATACAAGAGAAAGTCGTGAAGTGATTCAACCACTAATCCAACAAAGTTTGTCTGAAAGTGAAATAAACGAAAATATAAAAAATATCTTACTTGGTGATGGAAAAGGTATTTGGTGAAAAAAGTTTGTTTCAGATTATAGTGATATTTTAGATAATAAAGACAACTTCAAGTTTTCCGGATTAATGTATGTTATATCTATAGCAAGATGAAATTAGAATATAATCAGCTAAAATAAACCTTGAGATTCAGTCGTGATATGACGAACCTCAAGGTTTATTTTTACCATTTCTTAATCGTCTTTACCTGTTTTGCCCGGTTGGTGTATTTCTTTATCTGCAACTGGGCGTTGATAAACTGATCCACGTCATGACGTCCTTCATCTGTGAGCTGATAGTAGTTGGTAAGGTGTTCGTCTACCATTGGCATTTTATCTTTTCCGAACATTTCCATAAGTGGATAGAGAGTATATTTTAGATATCGTTTTACCCGGTTTCCATCAAGAATACTGCCCAGACCTTTTGGTAGTTCCAGCAGCATTTCTATTTGATGTTATGGAACCCGTTATGAAATGCGTCGGAAAGTCATAACAAAATGAGGAAAAGTGTGTTGGAAGTTCATAACATCAGAAAAATTAGTGTTATGGAACCTGTTATGAAGTGTGTCGAAAAGTCATAACAAAATGGCAAATAGTATGTCGAAAAGTCATAACATTCCGGAAAATATCAGGGTTTTAGGGTTTTCCCTAACGAGAATCATTGTTTTGTACGGACAAAACGAGTATCTCGCAATTACCTTTGGCATATTCTACAAGGAGTCTTAGTTGTAATTTTTAGAACAAACAAGGGCAATTTGTTAGAGCAATAAAGTTCTATGGAAGATGAAAGATGAAAGATTGGGGAAAATAGGGTGTGAATACAGTAGTTGATGTGGTAGAATTGAAATAATGGATATAAAAACAATTAAAAGAAAATATAAAGATAGGTCAGAAAAATTTCTCTTGAAACTGATAGATAAAGTTTGTGATTGTGAAGAATTGGGAGAAATGATAATTGGGTTTTTGGGGAGACTTTAAATATGTCAAAATTAATTATTCTTAGAGGAAATTCCGGTAGTGGAAAGACAACGGTAGCAAGAGCATTACAGAGAAAGTTTGGTCGAAATACTATGGTAATCTCTCAAGATATAATTCGTCGTGAAATGTTATGAGTTCAGGATTATGAAGGAAATCCAGCAACAGCACTTATGGCTATTTTGTTAAAATATGGACAAGAAAATTCAGAGATAACAATTCTAGAAGGAATATTATATTCTGATATTTATGAACCATTATTTGAAACCGCTATTGAACAATTCGGTGAAGAGATATATGCGTATTATTATGAAATTCCCTTTGAAGAAACTTTGATAAGGCATAGTACAAAACCAAATCGTTTTGATTTTGGCGAAGAACATATGCGAAAAATGGTGGAAGGCCAAGGATTATCATGACACTATTCAAGAAAAGATATTAACGAAAGAACTAAGCTTTGAGGATGTGGTACAAATGATTTATTATGATGTGAGGTGCAAATGAAAAAATATAATTTAATTGCAGTCTTTAATAAGACTGCAGACCAATGGCTTATGTGTAAAAGAAAGAAACCGCCATATAAGGGATTGGCAAATTTGGTAGGTGGAAAAGTTGAACTGGGTGAGAGTGGAATTGATGCAGCCTACAGAGAATTGGAAGAAGAAACAGCAATTACCAAAGAAGATATCAGTCTTTTGCATTTGATGGATTTTACATATTACACAGAAGACTGTTGTATTGAGGTGTTCGTTGGAAAACTCAATAAAGATATCGAAGTTCGCGGTAACGAAAATGAATTATTTTGGTCTGAATTGGATAAAGATTTTTCAGACGAGTCAAGATATGCGGGAAATGGAAATATTAAGCATATTATGTGTGTGATTAAGGAGAAAGTTTTATTATGAAATTATTTCATGTGCAAGGTTGGCAACGGAACCGATAAAAGTTAAAAAATATATAAAAGTTGATAATGCATATAAATGGTTTTTAGAGAGTGCTGAACAGGGAAAATTAGTTATAGGAAAATATGAAGATAAATCGGAGCAAGAACTAAATAATTGGTATAATATGATTTATAACTATATTAAGGAAAAGGAAATGATAAAGATACCAGATTGCTCTTATGCTAAATTTGTTAAGAAAAAATTACCATTAGTATGGGAACGTTATGAAAAAGAAGCACAATATTTCGGAAAACCAGTGAGGGAAGCAAATGATATGAACAGCAAATAAAAACGATAGTAAGAAAGTTGCAAATTTAGCACATATGATGTGGTCATCTTCTATTGAAGAACTAACAAAGACATTGTAGAAGAAGTATTTACTATGCAAGACAGGAAATAAAAGACGATTTTGAGGTGTAGATGTGACAAAACTGAGGTACGAAAAGGCGACAATAGAAAATATAGATACAATTTATAATATAGTTCAGAATACAATAAAAACAATATGTCCGAAGTATTATCCGAAGGAAGTGGTTGAATTTTTCTATAATCTTCATAGCAAGGAGAATATTAAGAAAGACATCAAAAAGGAATGTGAAGGAAAATTTGTAGGGGCAGGAGGAGTCAGTTATTATAACGTTATGCCGACATATCACAATCATACAGGGCGAAAAGCGTATATCATGAATATGTACACAAAGCCAGAATATCGACGAAAGGGTATAGCGATTAAAACTCTTGAGTTGCTTGTAAAGGATGCACAGGAGAAGGAAATCACAGATATTTCTCTTGAGGCAACAGATATAGGGAAACCGCTTTATGAAAAGTTTGGATTTGTTGCAATGGAAAGCGAAATGAAATTATAAAGATAACGAATGTGAGAACAGTATTAAAAAATATTTTCATTGTCATAGTAATAGTGTGACTTTGTGAGGTTAAGTACAAAATTGGAGAAAGTTCATGAGAAAGCGAATTTATGTAATAATTGAGGTTTCAAAGGATAGTGACTTGGTTAGCAAAATATACGATATTTTTATGATGGTCGTGATATTTGCAAGTTTAATTCCTTTGGCATTTAAAGAGCAGACGACGGTATTCTTATGGTTAGATAAAATTACAGTAATGATTTTTATCGTTGATTATCTATTAAGATTGATAACAGCAGATTATAAATTAAACAGCAAAGGGAAAGCAGCAATTCTGATTTATCCATTTACACCGATGGCAATTATAGATTTATTGTCAATACTTCCGTCGATGACAATATTAAATAGCGGATTTAAACTTTTAAAGATATTTAGGCTTTTGCGAACCTTTAGAGTATTCAGAGTGTTTAAGGCGGTCAGGTATTCGAAAAATATTATGCTTATTTTAAGCGTACTAAAAAGACAAAAGGATTCTTTGTTAGTTGTGTTATGGTTGGCGTTAGCGTATGTTCTGGTTTCTGCGTTGGTAATTTTTAATGTGGAACCACAAACGTTTGACAGCTTTTTTGATGCAGTTTATTGGGCAACGATTTCACTTACAACAATGGGATATGGAGATATCTATCCGGTGTCTACAGCTGGACAGGTTATAACAATGTTATCGTCAGTCCTAGGCATAGCAATTGTGGCATTACCAGCTAGTATTATCACGACAGGGTATATGAAAGAAGTTAATAGTGATAAATAGAAATATATATCGACGAAGAAATACGCTTGTAGTATAATTACAGAGTATTTTATAGAAAATATGAAAGGGGATCGTTTTATGGCAAACATCCTTCAAAGAGATGGATTGACAGTAGAGTTGCTTGAAAAATTATCATATAAATCAGAACTAGGCATTAACCTCAAGAAAAATTTGCATTATTTTGACAAAGAAAGCCTTTTTGACGAATTGGTTAAAATAAATGAATGGTATGACGAGTTCCAAGAATTATATGAATTGGCTCTCGACTATCGAATTAAGAGTATACAATCAGCCATGCTAAAATACCAGCGTTATTATCCGGATCATCAGGCTAGAAAAGTATTCGATGATTTATTAGGATTTCGTTCGCTATGCGATAATTATGATGACGTATTGGCATTGTCAGAAATATCAAAATTACGGGTTGCCGACATGTCGAGGGGAAAAGCGAATGATGATGGATATCGAGGCGTGCATATGTATTTTCAATTAAGTGGAAATCATTATCCGATAGAAATTCAATATAATACTTATTATGATAGACAGTTCAACAATTGGCTGCATAAATATATTTATAAAAAGAATTACGATAATTCTGTAGGGGTACAGTTGCGAAAACTGTATGAAAGTGCTAAAATTCAGACAGAACAGGATTTTAAGGAGGAGCTAAAGCATGTGTTATCTGGTTGCTAAAAATGTAGATGCTGTTGGTTGTGTTGCATTGAGAACAACACATGGAAAGCATCTCTCGGAATTTAAGAGAAAAATTGAAAAAGTTGTAGGTTATGAAAAAATTCAGCTTGTAACCATTAGCAGACCATCTGCGTATGGCGAGTATGAACCATACAACTTTGTAGATACGAAAGAAGAATTTGAACATGCAGTAGTGCATATGTAAAGTTGTATTTACGGCTACTTTAGTGTCAAGATAAGGAGTGGCGTCAAAATGGCGTCAAGAATCACATTAAATAAAAATAACTGGTAGCAAAATTATGAAAAAACCTTGAAAAATGTACGGAAAAGTACCTAAAACATGGTAAAGAACGCAAGTTCGTTGCTGTGAAGGTTGTAGAACAGTAGGTTCAGGTTAGGTTGCTACAATTATCGAATAATAAAATTCAATCTAAAAACTATGGCTCAGCCCTTTATTTATAAGGGGTTGAGCTTTTTTAGTTTTTAGACTCAAATTCCCCGTGCACTTGTTTTGCACTTAAAAACTGCTTGTGCACTTAACAATGCACTTTGTGTTATGCAGTTTTCGTGATTATTTTGTGCCCGTTATCGTGTGCAGTTTCCATCATTTCAACCAATTCCTGCTGTTTGTTAGGATATAGATGGGAATAGGTGTTTAAGGTCGTCTGTACTTTCTCATGTCCTAATCGTTCTGATATGAGAAGAGGAGAACAACCTAAATGAATTAGATAACTTGCGTGAGAGTGACGCAAATCGTGAATTCTGATTTTCTTAATGTCTGTAGCCTTACAGGCTCTTGCGATACAGCCATTGATATAACTTTTCGTAAACGGAAATAATCTTTCTTTATTCGTAATTCCATAAATCGAATCAACATACTCTTTAAGCTCATTCATCACAAATGTCGGCATAACAATTGTTCTGACGCTTTTTGGAGTTTTTGGACTTGTGATAATGTCTTTTCCACCGGCACGCCTTAAACTCTTTGAAATGGAGATTTTATTATTCTCAAAATCTATATCTTCTAAAGTAAGAGCGAGAAACTCGCCACATCTAAATCCGGAATAATATAAAATCTGAAACATTATGTGTGCCGTCTTATCGGTAACAGTAGAAATTATCTTTTCGTATTCTTCAATAGTCCAAAAGTTTACAACCGTTGTACGTTTTCCCATCGAACCTGCCTTGTGGCATGGATTAGAGGGAAGGTCGTAGTAGCTGACTGCAAAATTCATAATGGAAACAATCATATTGTTTATTCGTAACAGATATGCGTCGGAATATCCCTTGTTAATCATTTCCGTTTGCCATGCTCTGATATCCTTTGCAGTAATCTTGTTTATGGCTCTTTTACCGAAGTAGGGAAGAATAAGTTTGTTGAATACTGTTCTGTATCCTTCTACCGTACTTTCCTTATAACGAGAGTCCATATCCTTAATATAGATATTGTATAGCGATTGGAAAGTCATATCAGCGTTTCCGTGTATCTGTTTTAGAAAATCATTTTCCCAGTTCTTTGCATCTCTCTGTAACTTAAAGCCTCTTTTGAAGGCTTGTTTTCTTTTACCGTGTACGTCCGTGTAGTAACATCGGACAAACCACGAATTTCGTTCTTCGTCTTTGTAAACTGGCATTTATCCACCATTATTGCTTAGTAGAAGAATCTTTCATCTGTTTAACTATGAGTTTGAACTGTTCTCTCTGAAAATCCATAATCTTTGATAATTCAGTTTCGCTAACAGGATATGTCTGATTATCAATTTTCAATAAGTAAGATAAGGTTTCTTCTCCATCGTCACTTTGAATTTTGCAGGATGTGCATTCAAACTTTGAAAGTTTAAGCCAGTCTATATAAACATCAAGACCGTGTTCATAAAATCCGTCAACAGTTGCTCTGAAAAGTCCGTCTTTGATCTGTAGAATGTCGTTAGTAGTACAACCCAGAGCTTCTGCAATAACAACAAGCTGATTAATACCAGGAGTACGGTCACCCTGTTCATATTTAGAAATGGTTCCAACTTTCAAGCCAATCAGATTTGCTAAATCTTCCTGAAGCAATCCTTTCTCTTTTCTTAATTGTTTAATTCTTTGTCCGATTTTTTTCTTTTCATCTTTACTTAATTCTGTCATGATTTCTCACCTCCTGAAACAATACTATCACATAACGTGATAATATGCAAGCAAAATTTCACTTAACTATCACACGAGAGAGTGGTAAATTATAAAAACTAATAAATAACTATCACAATATGTGGGGGGTAAAGAAGGGAGGAAGACAGTATGAGAGAAAAATATGTAGATGCCAATGAACTTGTACAGACATTAGGAATTTGCAAAAGTAAGGCTTACGAAATAATCCGAAAACTGAACAGAGAGTTGGAAAAACAGGGGTACATTACAATAGCCGGTAAATGTCCCAGAAAGTATTTTGAAAAGAAATACTACGGTTACGGAAGTCAGTAAAAAAGACTTCCGTAAAATCACAATTAAATAAAGGAGGATGAAAATATGACTAGAAGAACTTCGGAAGATATTCAAAGACAGATTGAACAGTTGAAGAATCAGAAAAAGGAAGTGCTTGCTAAAGAAAAGGCACAGGCTAGGAAAGCAAGAACGAGAAGACTGATTCAACGAGGGGCGATACTAGAACAGTATTTAGACAATGCAGAGGATTTGACCAACGAAGAAATTGAAGGAATCGTTAAATATGCATTTAACACTCCATATGTCAGAGATTATGTGAAAGATTTGAATAATGTTAAAGAAATTTGATAAGGTCCCTGAGCTTGCAAAGGGCGCACTTATGTACCACAAAGCAAGTTGTGGTACTCACCGGTACAAGTGCCGGACGCGCGCTCTCCGAGGGCTCTTGCAGAGAGCGGTAAACTAGTCAGCACTACATTAAAAAGTAGACTGACAGTTTTACTGTTTCTCCAATATTAAAAAATAAATATAGAGAAGGAGAAACAAATGGCAATTTTCCATTTATCAGTTAAGATAATTTCCAGAGGAAAAGGAAAATCTGCCGTTGCAGCGTCGGCATACAGAAGTGGTGAGAAGATTACCAGCAACTATGACGGAATCACTCACGACTATACGAGAAAAAGAGGAATAGCCGAGACGCTAATAATGTTACCAGACAATGCTCCTATCGAATTTTATAACCGTTCTACTTTGTGGAATGCAGTCGAGAAAATTGAGAAGGCAAAGAATTCGCAACTTGCACGAGAGATTGAGGTTGCAATACCAAATGAGTTGTCCGTTTCAGAGCAGTACAACTTGGTAAAAGAGTTTTGCAAGATGAACTTTGTGAATAAGGGAATGATTGCAGATATATGTTTTCACAATAAGAAAGATGGCAATCCTCACGCACACATCATGCTTACAGTTAGACCATTTAATGAAGATGGAAGTTGGGGAAGTAAGCAGAAGAAAGAGTACATTCTGGATGAGAATGGGGAAAAGATTTATGACAAAAAGAAACGTCAATATAAATGTAAATCTGTTCCTTCAACTGATTGGAATGAAAGAAGCAATGTTGAAAAGTGGAGAAAAAGTTGGGCAGATATGTGCAATACATATCTTGAAAAATCAGGTCACGAAACACGAATAGACCATCGCTCTTATGAACGACAGGGATTGGAGATATTACCAACTGAACACTTAGGTCCAGCAGCTTCACAGATGGAAAAGCGAAACATCAAAACGGAACGAGGCAATGTTAATCGCCATGTCAGATTGATTAACAAAATGATTCAGTTCTATAATGGTGAAATCGCAAGATTGAAGGAAGAAGCAAAGCTGCTTATCAAGGATGTAAAAGACAAAGTTGTCGGTATTGCAAGAAGGCTTGAAGGTTTCAGAAAGAATTATATATTTACAACCTATGCTGAAATCAACAATGACCGTGAACTTGCAGAATACCGAAAGTTAGTGCCAAAGGGAATAGACATAATTAAGAAGGCATATGACCTCATTAGAAAACGTGACAGAATGGATGAAGAAAAACGAGCATATGCAGAAGTTATGAATTCCAAAAAGGAAAAGAAAGCTAGAAGAAAACAGGCAGAGGACAAGTTCAACGGTTTGGTGTCATAACTTTATAAGGTGGATGGCGAACTAAATAACTTGCCACAGATGTTTAGATTGTATTCCTTAGACGATATGGAAGAAGCTATTGAGAATGAAGAGAGATATGGCAAAGCAATATCAAGGCTAGAAAAGGTATCCGATAGAATAAAAACAGCGAAAGAAATATCGCTTTTGGAATACGAGACTGAAAGAGATGGGATTGAACCTGATGAGGCTCAGGATGTTGAGGATGAAAGAGTAAAGATAAGACCGGAAGTAGAACAACAGGTAAAAGAAGAATTGGTTGAAATGTATGGTAGGGATTTTGATGGAGTGATGTTAGAACAGGCGATTGTAAAGGCAGATGAAGAATTAGGAGACGGTGCGACGGAAGAGAAAGTCTATATTAGAGAGAAAGAAAAGATAAGAGGGTAGTGAAACAAAGCGAGAAGGTAAGTGTTTCATTACCTTCTTTGCTATGGTAGAATATTTATAAGAAACACGTGTGCGGAGTAAAGGCGGAAGTATAGTATGAATTTAAATGATTTTATAAGGGAAGAAGAAAACGGTATTATATTTTGTAAAATAGGAAAAAACTCTTTGGAAATGTGGGGAAAAGGAGGACACTTTCCTTATAGAGATTATATTGGAAAGACAATTAATTTGAAAGAAGGTAGTATTACATTTGAAAGATTAGATGATGTTGTAAAATATCTTCATTACGGGGATGATTTGGTTATTTTTAGTTTTTCAGAAGGAAGGGACGAATTACCAGATGATGGCTATTTAGATAATCAGATGAATAAAGGTTGTTACAACACAAGAACTATTTATGTGAGAGACGTGTTGTCTTTTAAGGAAGCGAGTACAGTGGATTTTATATATGATAATATGACAGATAGAAGTGAGTTTTATGGATATTGTTATATAGCTAGTGAACATTTAAAGGATAGAAAATTGTATGAAGCAGCGCAAAGGTGGTTAGAATTAGCACAAAAAGACAATGTTGATTGTAATTAAAAACAAGATTTGATAGAAAGTTATGTCCAACAAAGTGAAAAAGATAGTATATTCAATAAGTTATTCAAAAAGATTTTTAGTTGGAAATAAATCGAAAAGATTTAGGGACAGAATATGAGATGAATATTTTGGGGAAATTTATTAGCTGTTAGGAGTAAAAATGAGTAATTACGCATTAGAGAATAAAACAGAAAATCTAATATCAATTATTAATCCAGGTCTAAATGGAAAAAGTGGAATAGAAGTAGCTTTATTATATCGAATTCTTCCTTGCAAAGAAATTGATTCTTCTGAGTTAGTAAAGGATGCATATATAATACAATACGGTGAGGATATTCCAAAGGACGAGTTCGGAGAAATACATGCGGATACGATTTTTAATGCTTTTATTCCATTTAGAGATTTTTGTGTGGCAAAGTTAATAATTCTTGCACGTAAGGATAAGTGTTATCAACCACTTAAAAATAGAACATATAGAAAGGATTTGAATGAATTAATATATTTATATTTAGATGATATTTTCAGGGGATATGAAGATTTACGAGAATTGTTTGATAAATACTTTGATTTGATGTATTCATTTTCTAATTTTATGCCAGTACCACGTTATTTTAATGGCAGTGAATGGAAAAGAGGTAAGGGGGATTGGAAATTAAATAAAGATTATCCATCTTTATTTTTGGATAATCTTAATGATGAAACAAGTTCTGTTTATAATAGAGAAAAAAATAAAGTATGGCTGGAAACAAATATGGAAAAATACAATATAAAGGAGATGTATGCTCTTAATCCTCCTTATAGTATAGGAGAATATTACAGTGATGAAAAACTCTTAAATTTAAAAGAATTTGTTCAAGAAGCTGTTAGAATAATAGAAGAAAGATTTAAAGAGCAACAGTCTCGACTCTGCAAATTTTGACAAAAGGGTAATATGAATGTAAATGTCTAAAAAACAGCATGAAACATTTGGCTGTAACGGTTTATTATTTTAGCTATAAGGTTGAAAATATGACAAGCATACATACGCTTTTTTAGTATACAAAGAGATAGCAGTAAATGATATAGGTAAATAACATTTGTTATTGAAAGGAGTAATTTTGAAAATTTATAACGATTTGATTGAATTTATTTTAGAGTATGGCTCAGCGAACCTAAGATATCGAGTGTATAAAGAAATTCTAGGTGAGCCATGTGATTCAGACAAGATGATGCAACTACAAGAAGAAATATTGAAGTTGCCTAAAGTGAAAAAGGCGTTTTCAGTACAGAAGGAATCTGGTTTTTTAGGAAATGTTATTCATGGCATTTACTTTGATGGATTTGATTCAACGGTTAACTTGCTTAAAAGAAATGGTGTAGAACTTACTAATCCAAATATGCAGCGAGCAAAAGATTCATTATTAAATTGGACAGATTACGAGAAAGACCATTTTTATAAAGGTGGCAACTTTATGGATGAGTATGGGAGAGGTGGATTCAGAGCAATTATAGCTGACCTTTTAGTAGAGTTAGGTTGTGACGAGAATGAGCCTATGATTCAAACACAGATAAATTATGCTTTGGAACATTTTGAAGGAGCATTATTACATACTAGTATAGATGATTTTACGCGTCCGGTTCGTTTCCAGGGCAAAAATGTTAGATACTACATAAAGGATTGCAAGTTCCCTGCTGCAAATCATGTTCAGATATTATCCAAAACATCTTCTTGGAGAAGTGAGGAAAATATTGAAATGGTTAGAAGGTCATACGAACATTGCAAGAAGATCGCAAGTGAATATGATGGCTTTATTTATATTAACTGTGGATATTTATTAGGACCGTTTAATCATAATTGGAAGTCAGGTATCATTGATGATGTACATGCATTTGACTCAAACCCAATTGATTTCGCTTGGTGGATGAGAAGTTTAGCCAGCGCAACAGAAACGAAACCTATAACATATGAGCCTACTTCTGGGATTGGACAAGGTATATTAGATTGGATATTTAGTGACGATTTATTATCTGAATTAACAGACGAGCATATAAGATTATTTAAAAAGTTTGCTTCACTTGAACCAGCATGGCGCAAGAAGGAAAGTATGCTTTGTGATATTTATTTTCCTATTGTATTAGGTATAAAAAAGTCAGGTCTAGCAGATAAATGTTAAAATATAAAAAATCTCTATGTAATGAGTGGAAGGACTCGACACATAGAGATTTTTTGTGTGAAAAGATTTGATGTTTCTTTAGATATGTAATTATGGTAGAATGGAAATATATTTAGTGTGCGGAGGACAAATGAATATGAAAGAAATAGAAAGAATGATTGACTTTCTGCTAAAAAATGCAAATCCTTCAATTGTGTATCGTGTTAAGAAAGAGATTTTGCAGAATATTAGCGAGGAAGAAGAAAAGCAATTACAAGAGCAGATAATGTCAGAGAAGATAGTTCAATCTATTGTAGACTGTCAAAAGGAGAATGGTTGGTTAGGTAATGGTTTTCATGGACCTAATAGAAATGCTGGTCAATATGAAAATCAGGAAACTGGAGTAAAATATCTTGCAGAAAAAGGTGTTTGTAAAGATACTCCTGTACTAAAACGAGCTATGACTGCATTTGTGGAGGTACCATTAACTGATTTATGTTATAGGACAAAAGGAAAATATTTTGATGAATTTAAATATGCAGCTAATGGGCAAAATATTATTCGTTGTGCATGTATAGCACGTGCTGGTTATGAGGATTCTATAGATATTCAACCACAGATTCAATTGTCACTAGATTCATTCCGTCGAGTACTAGAGGTGGATTCTATTTTAGACATTACACGTTTGGTCAAAAAAGAAACGAAGCGAGTGTTTAATAATTATGAAAAATGGCCTTGTCGATATCATTTAGATATTTTAGCGCACACTAATTCATGGAGAACGGAAGAAAATATCAAGATGTTAGCAGAAGCTGTTCATAAAATAATGCGTACTGATAGACCTGAATTAGTAGGAGTACATGCAGACTCTTGGGTTGGATATGTTCTAGGAACAGTTGGATGTTTCCCATCTCAAGGTTTTAAAGTTGTTGAAGATATAGATGGAATTTTACATTATCATATGGAATATCTTGTGTGGCTTGCAAAATGTGGAATTGTTAAATATAGCCCAATATTACAAGACATTGTAGAACAGGTAATTAACTGTGTAAATGATGATGGAGTATGTGAACTTGCAGCTAGGGATGACATATTTAAGGGATGGGGGCCATATGCAGGATTGCAATTAGAAGAGGATTGGAAATCAAAAAATAGAAGCAATTGTGATGTTACTTTTAGGGCGTTACAGTTATGCTATTATGCTAGAATATAAATGGATTTTGAGGAGGAAATGATGTATTACCACGCATCACAAGTTGCTAATATTAAGATTTTAGAACCAAGAATATCAAACCATAATATTCCACTTATATATTTCTCAACAAAAAGAGAAAATGTCTTAGTGTATTTGAGCAATGCAGTTGAAAAGTGTTGCAGAGAAACAGATTTTAGACATAATGGAAAATGGCATAAGTGGGCAACTTACGGATTTAATAAGGACGGAATACTAATATTAGAAGAATACTATCAAAATGCAATTATGGACACTTATAAGGGTGTCGCAGGGTATATATATTCTGCAAAAAATGTAAATAATCCACAGGAAAATATCAATATCCCTAATGCAGTTTCAACATCGGAGTTAGTAAATGTTACTGCTTGCGAATTTGTTCCGGATGCATACATAGAGATTTTGAAAGCAGCAGAGAGTGGGAAAATTATCATACGCAAATATGAAGATATGAATGATAAAAAAATTGACTGGATTAATAATACTATTAAGAAGGAATATGATGAGGCACTAAGCGAGCCAGAGTATAGATATTTTTTAGAAACCAAATTTCCCTTTGTGAAATAATAATAACTTCAAGGAGATTTCAAAATATATGGAAAATAATAGATTAAAACAAATCCGTGAAAGTGAAAGAAAGTCACATATAGAAATGTATTCTAATGATGAATTATATAAAGAAGGAAGTTGGTTAAGAAGACCTATTAAAACAGTATTGGATATAATTACTTTATTTGATGAATATGAAGAAATAAATGTATTGGATTTAGGATGTGGTGTTGGCAGAAACTGTATATACATAGATTTACATATTTTCTGGCGATAGATTCTTTACAGAAATCAGTTGTACTTTTGGATAAGTGTGCAACAACTATTCAAAAGTATTATGGCGGAATTATAACGAGTGATGATACTGAAATTATTAATTCTGAAAATTATGATGATAGTGTAATGGCTAAAAATACATTTTTAAAAGTGCTCGTTGATTGTTTTTATGTGGAGGATTTTCGTATAGATCGCATTACGCAAAATCCAAGTGAACAGTCTATCATAACTATATATAAAACAGGCGTGGATACAACAGAGTTGCTAGGTAAATTAGGCATAAATATGATTAATGCTAAAATGATAGATGAAACAACTCGACGAATGGAAAAAGAAGAAATAGATATTTTATGCGATAAAGCTCCTTATTTGATTGCGATGAGCGTCAGAGATTTTGCCGAGGTAGTATATGATATTACAGAAAGCGAGAGCTATAAAGAGCGTCTATTGATTCCTGAGCCGGCAAACGAACCGGTTGTAGGTGTAATAGATACTCAATTTGATAAAAGGGTATATTTCAGTGATTGGGTAGATTATCAGAAATGTATAAGCGATGATATTGAACTTCATGCAGAAGACTATTTTCATGGTACGGCAGTAACATCATTAATAGTTGATGGTCCTTCATTTAATCCAAGATTACAAGATGATTGTGGACGATTTAAAGTGCGTCATTTTGGTGTGGCAACAGCGGGTAGATTTAGTTCATTTGCAATATTGAAGCAAATTAGAGAAATTGTTCGAAAGAACAGAGATATAAAAGTTTGGAATTTATCATTAGGTTCTGCTATGGAAATAGATGCAAATTTTATATCTCCGGAGGCGGCTGAGTTAGATAAAATTCAATATGAGTATGATGTTATTTTTATAGTTGCGGGAACGAATAAGAAAAGAAACTCAAATGTCAATAAAATTGGTGCACCAGCAGATTCATTAAATTCATTGGTTGTAAATGCTGTGGATTTTAATGGGAATCCCGCATCATATACTCGAAAAGGCCCAGTATTATCATTCTTTTATAAGCCAGATGTTTGTTATTATGGTGGAGATGGTCCGGATAAAATTGTGGTTTGTGAACCATTAGGAAAAGCAACCGTATCAGGAACATCTTTTGCAGCACCATGGATTACTAGAAAAATGGCATATCTTATACACATTATGGGATTAAGTAGAGAAGTTGCAAAGGCTTTAATTATAGATTCGGCTGCAGGGTGGAATCGACAGGATACAATCAAATATGAAAAAGGATACGGAATTGTACCTAAAAGAATCAAAGAAATCTTGTATTCACTAGAGGATGAAATTAGATTCATTATGTCAGGTAGTATAGATGAATATGAGATATATACTTATAATATTCCAGTTCCACAAGATATGAATGCACATCCTTTCTTTGCAAAAGCTACACTTGCTTATTTTCCAAAAAGCGATAGAAACCAAGGAGTTGATTATACATCAACGGAGATGGATATTCATTTTGGACGAATTATGGATCAGAAAGGAAAGGCTGTTATTAAAGCTATTGATTACAATAAGCAAGCAGAAGAAGGACTGAATACAATTTATGAAGAAGATGCACGAAAGTTGTATCGTAAGTGGGATAATGTAAAACATATTTGTGAGGCGCTAAAGGAAAATGGACGTCCACGAAAAGCATATCAATCAGGTATGTGGGGATTGAGCATCAAAACAAAGGAAAGACTTGATCCAAAGGCAGGTAGAGGATTAAGATTTGGCGTGGTCGTAACATTAAAAGAAATGAACGGCGAGAACCGAATATATGAGTTTATTAAAATGTGTATGATGAGGGGGTGGATTGTTACTAGACTTGATGTACATACGCAAGTGGATGTTTATGTTAAGGCAGAGGAAGAGATTACTTTTGAATAAGGTAATAAATCAAAAGAGGATGGTGCTATAAATGGATGAACTGGAAAATTATAAAGAATTATACTATAAAGAAATTGAATATACAGAGAGATTAAATTCAAAAATAAATACGTGTATTACGTTTCTGACGATTATAGGAAGTGGATTGATTCTGGTGTGGTCGCAATTAGAAAAGGTTGGTTCAGGAATACAGTTTTGGCTATATTTGATTTTATGTGCGATTTCGAGTGTGTTGTTTATTGTTTGCATATATTTCTTTTACAAGGCGTACTCAGGTTACAATATACACTATTATCCTATTAAAGAAATGGCAATAGTCTGTAATCAAACATATGAACTAGCAGAAAAGGGACAAATAAAAAAGAAACAAGCTGAAAAACATATCAAGGATATGATGTCTGAAAGATATCTGAATGATGCTATACATAATCGAGAACAAAATCGTTTAAAAAATGAAAGACATCGACGATTAATAAATTTTATTGCAATAACATTTATGGTTATTCTTATAAATTATGCTTCTAGTGTATATATTTTGAATTACGTAAATGTTGAGCAGAATGTATATAAATGTGAATGTTGTAAAGGAGGTGGAAAAATGGAAAATGGTAATGATGAAATCAAGTTGACACAGCCAACAATCAATGGTGTGCCACTACCACAAACACCCAAAGCAGAAGCTATAAATGAATCTTTCAATTTGATAGATGATTCAAATGCAAATGTGTTACCAAAACAGAATGATGAATAGAAAAATGAGGGTGCTAAGATTAGCATCCTCGTTTTTGAAAGGTAAAATATGGGAAATAGAATATTAGGTAAATATAGTTATCAAGAAGGTGGAAGTATTTATATCAGTATTAATGAAAATATGAAATATAAGACTGAAGTAAATACACAAATTCACGAAATGAACCACATGCATTTAGACAATGTAACAACTTTAGGAAATATACTAAAGATATTGGAGATTGAAAGATGCTGTACACCAACAATTGATGTTACACATAGTTCCTTAATAGAAAAATATCAGCAAATTATTAAAAGAAAGACCGCTGATATACAGGAAATCTATGCCAACGGAATAGAACTTCTTTTGCTTCAACATTTAGGTAATGATATTGTAAAAAAGGAAGCATATCAGTTAAAGACAGAAAAATATAAGCAATATTGTGATAAATTATTGTTTGTTGTTGAAAATAGCGAACTGGAGTATGCTGAAAAACATAGGATTATTAATCTATTATGTTTTTATGCGATGGCCGTAGAAGATGGTTTTGTAGAGCTTATTACAGGTGAAATTAATGAGTGTTGGAAGTTGGAAAATTATTTTAATACAAATATGGGGAACCCAAATAGCAGATTGGATTATGGGATTGAGTGCTTAAAACAGAATGATTTAGAGAAATTAGTATCTTGTATTACGAATCAAAACATAATAAAGGTTATAGAAGGTTTGTTTGATGACAAAATTTTACGATATTCAGAGAGCATAGCAGAAATATATAAAGTTCTAGATATAAAAATTAGAAATAATGATATAAGTGAAGAAGTAATAAATTATTGGATAGAAAATTACCAGAGAAAAATTGAGGAACGAATTAGAGTTTTTGATTTTAACTTTTTGAAAAGGTTAGAAATAACTAGTAATGTTGTTGAATTAACAAACAAAAATATATGTATATTAAATATATATAATAATGGAAACGGAGAGGAAAAATTAAGAGTATATACTCACAATAATAGGGAAGGGGAATATGAGTGCTATGAAGTAGATAAATCTGCGTTAGAGTTGCTTATAGATGATATTAATTGTGTTTGTATTCCAAGTACAGATTATTTATTTTTAGAGAGAAAACCCCAATATTTCAAATCAATAAACAAGTTATTTGTATTGTTTGAGGATTATCGAGAATGTGACAGCTGGATAAAAGATACAGTTGTTAAGGGTGAATTTTACATAGGTGACTTGTATGATAATAAAGTTAATAACTTTTTTACTATTCTTGTATTTGCGGATAGGTTACAAAGTGGAGTTATATATTTATTTCCGACAACAAAGAAACTTGCAAAATGCATTATTGAAAATAACGGATTATCCAATATAGTGGTATATACTAACGATAGAGCATTTTTTACCGTTGTTGCAGCTTTGGGAACTAAATTAGATATGTTAAAAGATATTCAATGGATTATGGCTTTTATAACTGGTAGCAAAGGGGACTTCAATCCAGAGATAGATTCAGCAGCAAAGTTAGGGTATGATTTTGCTGTTAATATAGCGAATTCATTATTTGACTTTTTCGAAAAAGATGATTATTATTCGAGGTATGTTCTACCAACAGACAGAACTAAAGCAAAGCCGTTTTATATCGCAATGATGTTCAAAAAGGGGCATAATACAGGAAAGATATGTTCGTGTGATGAAAGATATCTTATTTTATTTCCTAGTAAAACATTAGGGGAAGAATGGATAATTAAGTATTCTGTTGAAAGGAGTGGTGAAGAAGAGCCATTTATAGTTGGGGTAGATAAACTATTTTGGAAAGAATTGAGATGCAGATTAAAAAATATTGATAGAAAAATTATATTATGTTTGGAAATATTACCACAAAAAAATGAAGACATATATAAGGAATATTCTTTAGAACAACTAGATAATATTATAAAATAAAGTGTTATGGAAGGAATAATTTAAATGTCATTATTGATTAATAACAGAAAAAGATAGCATCTAGTAAAAATAATATGCTGTTGTGAAAGTGTGGAATTCTTTATATGAGTACTTATAAACGAACGTATATATTGAAAGTAAGAAATCATGACCTCATGCACTTAATAATTTTTCTAAATACATATAGCCAGTACAAACTGTAACAATTTATAGCATAAAATCGAACTAAAAATACTATAAATACCACAGTATGTCGTACTATCAGGTAAGGTTGCTACAATTATTGAATAATCAACGTTATCAATGAATGCCGCGAGCTTATTGATTGCAAAGCAATCAATAAGAGAGGTTGATGCGAAATAGTAGGCATTCCCGAAATTTTCGGGGATGCCTAAATATTTTGGATAATTAGATTAGTATCATTAAATTAAAGTCGGTAATTTATCCACTAACAGAGGGCAAGTTCCCAAGATTTTTTTTATTTTCATTCATTTTATTGCTCCTATAATTTATAATATTAATTGTATATATAGAAATAAAAAACATATACACGCAAATCGGGGATAGCAATGATTGACAAAACATTTTATGCTATAATAAATGATAATTAAAATAAAAAGAAAGAAGACATTATGATTACACATCCAATTGAACCAATATATAATCAAAAATCAAAAATTTTAATATTAGGTAGCTTTCCATCTGTTAAATCCAGAGAAGAAGGATTCTTTTACGGACATCCACAGAATAGATTTTGGAAAGTATTAGCTGCCATATTTAATGAAAATATACCACAAACAATTCAGGAGAAAAAAGAATTTTTGCTTAATAATAAAGTGGCAGTGTGGGATGTAATTCATTCATGTGAAATTACAGGGTCTTCTGATAGTAGCATTAAAAATGTTGAAGTGAATGATTTGACAAGAATATTAAATACAGCAGATATAAAACAGATATTTGCTAATGGAAAGAAAGCGTATTCACTTTATAACAAATATATGAAACAGATAGTGATGAAAGAAGCAATATGCCTTCCATCCACAAGCCCTGCAAATGCTGCATGGAATATAGACAGACTTGTTGAAGCATGGAAGATTATAAATGAGTGATTAAATAAGAAATATATATAGCAATAATTAGAATAGAAAGATAGCAAAATATAATTTATAAAATAATTAGAATTTGAACAAAACAATAATAAACATATAACTTGCAAAAGGGAGTAAATAATTTTATGAAAATATATTACTATAATGTAGAAAAATTATCTGATAAATCAGTATATTCAAAATATTATGAAATGATGGATGAAGATAGGAAAAATAAAATAGATAGAATAAATCAGGAAGATAAAAAAATGCAAAGTCTTGCAGCTGGAATTCTTATACAGCATATAAGAAAAACTGAAAAAGAAGACAGTAAGATATTAATTGACAAATATAACAAGCCTTCATTTGAAGATGGTAAAATTAAATTTAACATATCACATTCAAATAAGTATGCAGTAGCTGTTGTTTCTGATTATGAAATAGGGATAGATACTGAAGATGTTAAAAGAAAGAATAAGTTTACTATGAAAGAAAGAAGGATTGTTAATACCTGCTTTGCTCCTAAAGAACAAAAATACATTTATGATATAGGAACAGAACAGGGAAAACTTCAGAGATTTTTTAGGGTGTGGACTATAAAAGAAGCTTATGTAAAAATGGAAGGGACAGGAATGATAAGACCATTTTATACATTTGAAGTGGATTTCGAAGAGGAAAGGCCAAAAATTATTGCAGACAAAGAGACGATGATAACTGAAATGAAAATTGGAATAAGCAATTTAGTGTCAGTATGTCATAACATAAATGATAATGAATATACGATAGAGAAATTATAAAATAATAGAAAATATGAAAATAGAGAAAATAAATAGCAACTAGATGGGTAATTCTTTATTGGTTATAAGAGATATTAAACATAAATATATTATAGTAGGAAAATAATAAAGAATAGAAAATTAGAAAAAAGTTGAAGTAAAGATTGTTGTAATCCTAACTTCAACTTCTTTGATAAAATTATTTACACCAACGACCAGAGGCTCCACAAGGAAGAACCAGACCATTGCCGCTTACAGGAACTCCAATTTCATCTGAAATAACAGTTCCGCCGAATTTTGATTTAACTTCAGTTGATAACATATAAGTTAAAACTGAAGGTGCAAGACCTGTAGTATATGAATTAATTAAGTAAAATAATGGATCGTCAGACAAGACTTCCGTACATAATTTTACAAAATCATAAATGGAATCTTCTATTTTCCAAATTTCACCACCAGGACCACGGCCGTAAGAAGGTGGATCCATTATGATTGCATCGTATTTGTTGCCACGACGTATTTCTCTTTTTACAAATTTAGTGCAATCATCAACTAACCAACGAATAGGTGCGTCTTTTAATCCGGAAGAAACAGCATTTTCCTTTGCCCATGTTACCATGCCTTTAGAAGCATCAACGTGAGTGACAGAAGCACCCGCATTAGCAGCAGCTAAAGTTGCACCACCGGTATAAGCAAATAAATTTAATACTTTAATTGGTCGACCGGCATTTTTAATTTTTTCAGAACACCAATCCCAATTTGTTGCCTGTTCAGGAAATAAACCTGTATGTTTGAAACTAAATGGTTTAAGGTTGAATGTTAATTCTTTATAATTAATAGACCATTGTTCCGGTAAATCAAAGAAATCCCATTGACCACCGCCTTTTTTACTTCTATAATAATGCCCATTTAATTTATTCCAACGTTTATCTTTCTTTGGAGTATGCCAAATGACCTGAGGATCAGGTCTAACTAATATGTAATCACCCCAACGCTCTAGTTTTTCGCCGTCTGAAGTATCAATTACTTCATAATCTTTCCAATTGTTAGCAATCCACATAATTAATATAAAATCCTATCTTTAAAAATTTTAATCATTGTATTATAATGACCAATGGTTATATATTACAATTTGAGAAAATAAAAGTCAATAAAAGCAGAAAACTACCTATTATATATAGAAGAAAGAAATTAAAGAGTAAATTATGAGATTTAAATTTAAAAATGAATTTTGAAATGATAGTGTAGAAAAAGTATTGATAAATAGCCAAATTAAGTAAAATAAAATTTTTTGAAAAAATGGTTGCAATTTATATTTTCATGTTGTATACTAATTCATGCTGTGACATTGATAGCGTTGAAACGAGAGGTTGCTACAGTAATGTAGGTTTTCCGCGGAGCGAATGTCAAGTTAGGAAACTGGCGACAAGTCACTGTACTAAAAACGAGTCCACCATAGAAGTGGAAACACGTGGGTAAGTTGTGAATAATCACAAAACACACGGAAAGGTTGTACAGTCACCGCTTGTCGTGCTAATAGTACGAAAAGGAGGCGGCTTTTTTTATGGCACAAGTAATGAGAATCACATTAAAGGCTTATGATCACAAATTAATCGATCAGTCAGCTGCAAAAATTGTTGAAACTGCAAAGAGTTCAGGAGCAGAAGTTAGTGGCCCTGTACCACTTCCAACAAAGAAGGAAGTAATCACAATTCTTAGAGCTGTACATAAGTACAAAGACTCAAGAGAACAGTTTGAACAGAGAACTCATAAGAGACTCATTGATATTGTTACACCAACACAGAAAGCAGTAGATGCTTTGGCAAGATTAGAAATGCCAGCAGGTGTATATATCGACATTAAGATGAAGAATAAATAATTCATCGCAATTTACTTATTTTAATAGGTAAAAAACGAAATAGTGAATTATCCTTGAAGGTTTAAATAGATTGAACTGTTCTAGGATGATCGCGGTGGCGCGATCCGCTGTAGATTAACAGGAGGTAATTAATATGAAGAAAGCTATTTTAGCTACAAAGGTTGGAATGACTCAGATTTTCAACGAAGATGGAAGTTTAGTACCAGTAACCGTTCTTCAGGCTGGACCATGTGTAGTAACACAGGTTAAGACAGTAGAAAATGATGGATACAGTGCTGTACAGGTTGGATTCGGTGAAAAGAGAGAAAAGCTAGTCAACAAGCCAATGAAAGGTATGTTTGACAAAGCTGGAGTTCCTTACAAGAGATTTGTAAGAGAATTTAAGTTTGAAAATGCTGAAGAGTATTCAGTGAAAGACGAAATCAAGGCAGACATCTTTACTGCTGGAGACAAAGTTGACGCATCAGCAATTGCAAAGGGAAAAGGATTCCAGGGTGCAATTAAGAGACATGGTCAGTCAAGAGGACCTATGGCTCACGGTTCTAAGTATCATAGACATGCCGGATCAAACGGTGCATGTTCAAACCCAAGCAAGGTGTTTAAAGGAAAGAAAATGCCAGGTCATATGGGTGCTAAGAAGGTAACAACACAGAACCTTGAAATTGTTAGAGTTGATGCAGAAAACAACTTAATCCTAGTAAAGGGCGCTGTACCAGGACCTAAGAAAGCTTTAGTAACTATTAAAGAAACATGTAAGTCTGGTAAGTAGATTTTGGAAGGAGGAACACGCAGATGGCAAAAGTATCTGTTTTAAATATGGAAGGTAAACAGGTTGATGAAATCGAATTAAACGATGCCGTATTTGGTGTAGAAGTTAAAGAAAACTTAGTGCATCAGGCAGTATTGAGTCAGCTTGCTAATAACCGTCAAGGAACACAGAAAGCTAAAACTCGTTCAGAAGTTAGCGGTGGCGGAAGAAAGCCTTGGAGACAGAAGGGAACTGGTCATGCAAGACAAGGTTCTACAAGAGCTCCACAGTGGACAGGCGGCGGAGTTGTATTCGCACCAGTTCCAAGAGATTATTCATTCAAGATGAATAAGAAAGAAAAAAGAGCAGCTCTTAAGTCAGTATTGACAGACAGAGTTAATGAAAATAAGTTTATCGTAGTTGACGACATTAAGTTTGAAGCACCTAAGACAAAAGATTTTGTAAAGATGATGAACAACTTAAATGTAAGTAAAGCATTGGTTGTATTAAAAGACAATGATGTAAATACTGTAATGTCAGCTAAGAACATCCCTACAGTAAAAACTGCTTTAACTAACACAATTAATGTTTATGACATTCTTAAATATGATGTTGTAGTTATCGATAAGGCAGCTGTAGCAACAATCGAGGAGGTGTATGCATAATGGCAGATATCAAATATTATGACGTAATCCTCTCTCCAGTAATTACTGAGAAGAGCATGAACGCTATGGCAGATAAGAAATATACATTCTACGTACACACAGATGCAACTAAGACTCAGGTTAAAGAAGCAGTTGAAAAAATGTTCGAAGGAACAAAGGTTGCTAAAGTTAACACAATGAACTTAGAAGGAAAGAATCGTAGAAGAGGAATGACAATTGGAAAGACAGCTAAGAAGAAGAAAGCTATCGTTCAGTTGACAGAAGACAGTGCAGATATTGAAATCTTCGCTGGTTTATAAAGATAATAAGTAAACGCAAGAAAAGCGTGATGACAAATTGAATTCGAAAGGAGAATAAAAATGGGAATTAAGACATTTAACCCATATACCCCTTCAAGAAGAGCTATGACTACTCTTGATAATGCAGAAATTACTAAAGCAACTCCTGAAAAATCTTTAGTAGTATCTCTCAAGAAAAATGCTGGTCGTAACAATCAGGGTAAAATTACAGTAAGACATCATGGTGGTGGTTCAAGAAGAAAATACAGAATCATCGACTTCAAGAGAAATAAAGTTGATATTCCTGCTACAGTTATTAGCATCGAATATGATCCAAATAGAACTGCAAACATCGCATTAATCAGTTATGCAGATGGTGAAAAGGCTTACATCCTTGCTCCTAACGGACTTAAGGTTGGAGCTACAGTTATGAACGGTGAAAATGCAGAAGTTAAAGTTGGTAACTGTTTACCACTTTCAGCTATCCCTGTAGGTACAGAAGTTCATAACATTGAATTATATCCAGGTAAGGGCGGACAGTTAGTTCGTGCAGCTGGAAATGCAGCACAGTTAATGGCTAAAGAAGGAAAGTATGCAACACTTAGACTTCCTTCAGGAGAAATGAGAATGGTTCCAGTTATTTGCCGTGCAACAGTTGGTACAGTAGGTAACATTGAACATGGTCTTGTAAATATCGGTAAAGCCGGACGTAAACGTAATATGGGTATTAGACCTACAGTTCGTGGTTCTGTTATGAACCCTAATGACCATCCACACGGTGGTGGTGAAGGACGTGCGCCAATCGGACGTTCTGGCCCATGTACACCTTGGGGTAAACCAGCACTTGGTTTGAAGACTCGTAAGAAAAATAAGAAGTCTAACAAGTTAATCATTAGAAGACGTGACGGAAAGAACATGAAATAAGGAGGTAGGAACTAATGGCTAGATCATTAAAAAAAGGCCCATTCGCGGATGAGAGCTTATTAAAGAAAGTCGAAGCTATGAACGCTTCAGGTGACAAGTCTGTTATTAAAACTTGGTCACGCCGTTCAACAATTTTTCCACAGATGGTTGGACATACAATCGCTGTTCATGACGGTAGAAAGCATGTGCCAGTATATGTAACTGAAGATATGGTTGGACATAAACTTGGTGAATTTGTTGCTACTAGAACTTATAGAGGACACGGTAAAGACGAAAAGAAGGGTAGATAATACCTGTAGATTTTGAAAGGAGGTCTCATCTATGGCTAAAGGACATAGATCCCAGATAAAGAGAGAAAGAAATGCTAATAAAGATACTAGACCATCAGCTAAGTTGTCTTACGCTAGAGTGTCAGTACAGAAGGCATGTTTCGTATTAGATGCGATCAGAGGAAAAGACGTAGAGTCAGCAATCGGTATTTTAACATACAACCCAAGATACGCATCAAGCGTTATATTAAAATTATTACAGTCAGCAATTGCAAATGCTGAAAACAACAACAATATGGATGTTAGCAAACTTTATATTGCTGAGTGTTACGCAGGTAGCGCTCCAACAATGAAGAGAATTAAACCTAGAGCACAGGGTAGAGCTTATAGAATCTTAAAGAGAAATAGCCACATTACAATCGTGCTCGATGAAAGATAGGAGGCAAAGTATGGGACAGAAAGTTAATCCACATGGCTTAAGAGTCGGAGTTATTAAGGACTGGGACTCAAAGTGGTACGCTGAAGCTGATTTTGCAGACAATCTTGTTGAAGATTACAAAATCAGAGAATATCTTAAAAAGAAATTATACAGCGCAGGTGTTTCTAAGATTGAAATCGAAAGATCATCTGACAGAGTGAGAGTAAACATTTATACAGCTAAGCCTGGTATCGTAATCGGTAAGGGTGGCGCTGAAATTGAAAAAGTTAAAGCTGAAGTTCAGAAAATGACAAGCAAGAAGTTATTTATGGACGTTAAAGATATCAAGAGACCTGACAAGGACGCTCAGTTAGTAGCTGAAAACATTGCTACACAGTTAGAAAACCGTGTATCTTTCAGAAGAGCAATGAAGTCTACAATGTCAAGAACAATGAAGAGTGGAGCTTTAGGAATTAAGGCTGCATGTTCAGGACGTCTTGGTGGTGCTGATATGGCTCGTACAGAATTCTATAGTGAAGGAACAATTCCACTTCAGACATTACGTGCCGATATCGAATATGGTTTCGCTGAAGCTGATACAACTTACGGAAAAGTAGGTGTTAAGGTTTGGATTTACAACGGCGAAATACTTCCAACTAAAGAAGGGAGCGATAAATAATGTTAATGCCTAAGAGAGTTAAACATAGAAAACAGTTTCGTGGTTCTATGAGAGGTAAAGCAACAAGAGGAAATAAGATCACTTACGGTGAATTTGGTATTGTTGCAACAGAACCAGCTTGGATTAAGTCAAATCAGATTGAAGCAGCTCGTATTGCTATGACTCGTTACATCAAGCGTGGTGGTAAAGTTTGGATTAAAATTTTCCCAGATAAACCAGTAACTACAAAACCAGCTGAAACACGTATGGGTTCCGGTAAAGGAACACTTGAATATTGGGTAGCAGTTGTTAAACCAGGACGTGTAATGTTCGAAATCTCTGGTGTTCCTGAAGAAATAGCTAGAGAAGCATTACGTCTTGCTACACACAAGCTTCCAGTAAAATGTAAGATTGTTTCACGTGAAGATTTAGAAGGCGGTGATAACAGTGAAAATTAAGACATATGTAGAAGATTTAAAGACAAAATCAGCTGCAGAATTAAATGATGAATTAGTAGCTGCTAAAAAGGAATTATTTAATTTAAGATTCCAGAACGCAACAAACCAGTTAGACAACACAAGCAGAATCAAAGAAGTTAGAAAAAATATTGCTAGAATTCAGACAGTAATATTTGAAAAGACAAACGCTGCTGAATAGTTTTAGGTTAATCCAATCCACTACAGGTGGAAAGTTAAGAAAGGAGAAATTGTTGTGGAAAGAAATTTAAGAAAAACACGTACAGGTAAAGTTGTAAGTGATAAGATGGATAAGACAATCACAGTTGCTGTAGAAGATCATGTAAAGCATCCATTATACAACAAGATCGTTAAAAGAACTTATAAGTTAAAAGCTCATGACGAAGAAAACCAGTGCGGAATTGGTGATACAGTAAGAGTTATGGAAACAAGACCATTATCAAAAGATAAGAGATGGAGACTTGTAGAAATTATTGAAAAGGCAAGATAATTTGCCTGGATTATAGAAGGAGGAATACAGCATGATTCAACAGGAAAGTAGACTTAAAGTTGCTGATAACACAGGAGCTAAAGAATTACTTTGCATCAGAGTTATGGGCGGATCTACAAGAAGATACGCAAGTATCGGTGACGTAATCGTTGCTACTGTAAAAGATGCAACACCAGGCGGTGTTGTTAAAAAAGGTGATGTAGTAAAGGCCGTAGTAGTTCGTACTGTTAAAGGCGCTCGTCGTAAAGATGGTTCATACATCAGATTTGACGAAAATGCAGCTGTAATTATAAAAGATGATAAGACCCCAAGAGGAACTCGTATTTTTGGGCCGGTAGCCAGAGAATTAAGAGAGAAACAGTTCATGAAAATTGTTTCTTTGGCACCAGAAGTATTATAGGAGGTGTGCTTAGATGTCAGCTATGAAGATTAAAAAAGGCGACACTGTTAGAGTAATCGCTGGTAAAGATAAGTTTAAAGAAGGAAAAGTTTCTTCTGTAGACAAAAAGAACAATAAGGTTACTGTTGAAGGTGTCAACATGCGTACAAAGCACACAAAACCAAGTGCTCAGAACCAGAATGGTGGCATTGTAACACAGGAAGGACCAATTGATGCTTCAAATGTAATGTATGTTCATAAGGGACAGCCAACAAGAGTTGGATACAAATTTGAAGACGGAAAGAAAGTTCGTGTTGCAAAATCAACAGGCGAAGTTATTGATTAATTGAGAGAGGAGGTCCGGAAAGTTGAGTAGACTTAAGGAGACTTATAAGAATGAGATTATGGATGCCATGACAAAGAAGTTCGGTTATAAGAACGTAATGCAGGTACCTAAGCTTGATAAAATTGTAATTAACATGGGCGTTGGCGAAGCTAAAGAGAACGCTAAGATTTTAGATACAGCTGTTAAAGATCTTGAAATTATTTCAGGACAGAAGGCTGTTGTAACAAGAGCTAAAAACTCAGTAGCTAACTTCAAATTAAGAGAAGGACAGCCAATCGGATGTAAAGTTACTCTTAGAGGAGAAAAGATGTACGAATTCTTAGATAGATTAGTAAACCTTGCACTTCCTCGTGTACGTGACTTTAGAGGAGTTAACCCAAATGCATTCGACGGAAGAGGAAATTATGCTTTAGGAATTAAAGAACAGTTAATTTTCCCTGAAATTGAATACGATAAAGTAGACAAAGTTAGAGGTATGGACATAATTTTTGTTACTACAGCTAACACAGATGAAGAAGCTCGTGAATTATTGACATTATTTAATATGCCATTTGCAAAATAGTTTTAGGAGGTAAATCCATGGCTAGAACTGCTATGAAAGTTAAACAGCAACGTAAAGCTAAATTCTCTACACAAGAATACAGTCGTTGTAGAATTTGTGGTCGTCCACATGCTTATTTAAGAAAATACGGAATTTGCAGAGTTTGCTTCCGTGAATTAGCATACAAAGGACAGATACCAGGCGTTAAAAAAGCAAGCTGGTAAGAGATAAATTGATAGGAGGAAAGAAACATGACTATGAGTGATCCAATCGCAGATATGCTTACAAGAATCCGTAACGCAAACACTGCTAAACATGATACAGTTGATGTTCCTGCATCAAAGATGAAATTAGCTATCGCTGAAATTCTTTTAAATGAAGGATATATCAAGAAGTATGAAGTCATTGAAGACGGTAATTTTAAAACAATCAGAATCACATTAAAATATGGTAAAGATAAGAATGATAAAGTTATTTCAGGAATCAAGAAGATTTCTAAGCCGGGTCTTCGTGTTTACGCTAGTAAAGACGAACTTCCAAGAGTTCTTGGAGGACTTGGAATTGCAATCATTTCTACAAACAAAGGTGTGGTTACAGATAAAGTTGCAAGAAAAGAAAACGTTGGTGGAGAAGTTCTCGCTTTCGTTTGGTAGGAAGAAAATAACGTTAAGAGATGAGATAAGATTGAAGAGTTTCTCTTCTTTCTTAGTCCAACTCTTCATTATTAATAAGGAGGTAACGGCATGTCACGTATAGGAAGAATGCCTATCGCTATACCAGCAGGAGTAACTGTTGATATTGCAGAAAATAATAAGGTGACTATTACAGGACCTAAGGGAACTCTTGAAAGAGTATTACCTGCGGAAATGGAAATTAAAAAAGACGGTGAAGAAATCATCGTTAGCAGACCAAATGATTTAAAGAAAATGAAATCATTACACGGTCTTACAAGAACACTTATCAACAATATGGTTGTTGGTGTTACAGAAGGATACCAGAAAGTTCTTGAAATCAACGGTGTTGGTTACAGAGGACAGAAACAGGGAAATAAATTAATTCTTTCATTAGGTTATTCACATCCAGTAGAAATGGAAGATCCAGAAGGAATCACAGTTGAAATGGATGGACAGAATAAGATAATAATTAAAGGTATTGATAAAGAAAAAGTAGGCCAGTACGCTGCTGAAATCAGAACAAAGAGAGCACCTGAACCTTACAAAGGAAAAGGTATCAAATATGAAGATGAAGTTATCAGACGTAAAGTTGGTAAGACTGGTAAGAAATAATTAAAGGAGTGTAAGAAATGATTAGTAAGAAATCAAGAAGCGAAATTCGTGTTAAAAAGCATAACAGACTGCGTAATCATTTAAGTGGAACAACAGAATGTCCACGTTTAGCAGTTTTCAGAAGTAATAATCATATGTATGCTCAAATTATTGACGATACAGTTGGAAAGACTCTTGTAGCTGCTTCAACACTTGAAGCTAAGAAAGAGTTAGAAAAAACTAATAACGTTGATGCTGCAGCATATGTAGGTAAGCTTATTGCTGAAAGAGCAATTGAAAAAGGTATTAAAGAAGTTGTTTACGATAGAGGCGGCTTTATATATCAGGGTAAAGTTAAAGCATTAGCTGATGCAGCTAGAGAAGCTGGATTAGAATTTTAGTTGAGGAGGATAACACACATGAGACGTGAAATAATTGATGCAAGTCAGTTAGAATTAGAAGAAAAAGTAGTGTCTATCAAACGTGTTACTAAGGTTGTTAAAGGTGGACGTAATGCCAGATTCTCAGCTTTAGTAGTAGTTGGAGACAAAAATGGACACGTTGGTGCAGGCGTTGGAAAAGCAGCTGAAATTCCTGAAGCTATTCGTAAAGGTAAAGAGGATGCTATGAAGAGTCTCGTAAGCGTACCAATGGATGAAAATAAGAGTGTAACATTTGATACAATCGGTAAATTCGGAAGTGCTTCTGTATTACTTAAGAAGGCTCCAGAAGGTACTGGTGTAATCGCTGGTGGTCCTGCTCGTAGTGTAGTTGAACTTGCAGGTATTACAAACATCCGTACAAAATCTTTAGGATCTAACAATAAGCAGAACGTAGTTCTTGCTACAATTGAAGGTTTAGCTTCATTAAAGACTCCAGAAGAAGTAGCTGCACTTCGCGGTAAATCTGTTGAAGAGATTTTAGGCTAGTAGGAGGTAATTAGAAATGGCAGATAAATTAAAAATTACTTTGGTAAAATCAACAATTGGAGCAGTTCCAAAGAATAGAAAAACTGTTGAAGCTTTAGGTCTTACAAAGATTAACAAGACAGTTGAAATGCCTGACAACGCTGCAGTCAGAGGTATGATTCAGAAAGTTAGACATTTAGTAAAAGTTGAAGAAATATAATCAATAGATAGGAGGTGCGACAATGGATTTATCAAATTTAAAGCCAGCAGATGGTTCAAAGCATAGTGATAATTTCAGAAGAGGCCGTGGACATGGTTCAGGAAATGGCAAGACAGCAGGTAAGGGTCACAAAGGACAGAAAGCTCGTTCAGGAAGCCCAAGACCTGGTTTCGAAGGTGGTCAGATGCCATTATATAGAAGAATTCCTAAGAGAGGTTTTACATGTATTAATTCAAAGAAAATAGTAGGTATTAATGTAAGTGCATTAGAAAGATTTGATAATGACACTACAGTTACTGTAGAAACTCTTTTAGAAAGCGGAGTTATTAAGAATCCACGTGATGGCGTTAAGATTCTTGGTAATGGCGAATTAACAAAGAAGCTTACAGTAAAAGTTAATGCTTTTAGTGAAGGAGCAAAAGCTAAGATTGAAAGCCTTGGCGGAACATGTGAGGTGATCTAATGTTAGAAACACTTCGTAATGCTTTAAAAGTTAAAGAAATAAGAAAAAGATTATTGTACACATTTATGATGTTAGTAGTAGTAAGATTAGGTAGTCAGATACCACTTCCATTTGTAAATGGTGATACAGTTAAATCAATAACATCACAGTTTAGCGAAGGGGCTTTCAGCTTCTTCGCTGCTATTACAGGTGGTTCAATGGAAAATATGTCTATTTTCGCATTGAGTATTACACCTTACATTACAGCTTCCATCATCATCCAGTTATTAACAATTGCAATTCCTAAGTTAGAGGAAATGCAGAAAGATGGTGAAGAAGGAAGAAAGAAACTTGCAGAAATTACAAGATATGTAACAGTAGCATTAGCACTTATCGAAAGTACAGCCATGACAATTGGATTTGCAAATCAGGGATTGTTTAATACAGATACAATCACAATCTCAAATATGAGTACATTCCGTCATGTTGGTGTAATCGTTATGGGCGTTGTTGCTATGACAGCCGGTTCAGCAGCACTTATGTGGATTGGTGAACAAATTACAGAAAGTGGTGTTGGTAATGGTATTTCTATCGTGTTAGTAATTAACATTGTATCAAGAATGCCAAGTGATATTGCCGGATTATTTACAAATTATGTAACAGGAGCAAGTTCAATTGGTGGAAAGATTTTAGCGATTATTATTATAATTGCTGTAGTAGTTGGAATTATTGCTTATGTAGTATGGCTTCAGGATGGTGTTCGTCACATCGGCGTTCAGATGTCTCAGAAAGTACAGGGAAGACGTCAGGTTGGTGGACAACAGTCAACAATTCCTTTGAAAGTTAATACTGCAGGTGTTATCCCAATTATCTTTGCATCATCAATTTTGCAATTCCCAGTTGTAATTGCACAATTTTTTGGAAAAACACCTGAATGGACAAACTATTTAAGTCAGTCACATTGGTGTAATCCTGCACATATGAAATATTCAATCGGATTTGTTGCTTACATAGTAATGATTATATTCTTTGCATATTTCTATACTTCAATAACATTTAACCCTAGAGAGGTTGCTAAGAACCTTAACGACAGAGGTGGATTTATTACAGGTATCAGAAGTGGTAAGCCAACAGTAGAATATTTGACAAATATATTAAACTACATTATTTTAATTGGAGCAATCGGACTTATTATTGCAGCTTGTATTCCAATTGTAGCTTCAGGAGTTGCTGGAGCAAATGTTTCTTTTGGTGGTACATCAATAATCATCATTGTAGGTGTTATTCTTGAAACAATAACAACAGTTAAATCAATGATGACAGAACGTAAGTATCAGAATGTAAAAGGAATCTTTTAGTAGCATAGGGGGCAGTCACCAGACTAGTCCCCTTGATTGCTAGAATAGAAAAATTAAGAAGTTGTGAGGATTGTAAACTATGAAAATAATTATGTTAGGCGCGCCTGGTGCAGGAAAAGGAACACAGGCAAAGATGATCGCTGAGAAATATAATATACCACATATTTCTACAGGGGATATTTTTAGAGCAAATATTAAAAATGGAACTGAATTAGGGAAAAAAGCTAAGGAATATATTGATCAGGGACAGTTAGTACCGGATGAATTAACATTAGACTTAGTTATGGATAGATTTAAAAAAGATGACTGTAAAAACGGTTATGTATTAGATGGTTTCCCAAGAACTATTCCGCAGGCACAGGCTTTAGATGAAGCGTTAAAAGCAATTGGCGAGAAAGTTGATTATGCAATTGATGTTGATGTGCCGGATGAAAATATCGTAAGAAGAATGGGTGGAAGAAGAGCTTGCGTATCTTGTGGAGCAACATACCACGTTGTATACAACCCAACTAAGGTTGAAGGCAAGTGTGACAGATGTGGAAACGATTTAATAATAAGAGATGATGATAAACCGGAAACAGTTTTGAAAAGATTAGATGTTTATCATAAACAAACACAGCCTTTAATTGATTATTATAATGAACAAGGCGTATTAAGAAGTGTTGATGGTACAATTGACATGAATGATGTGTTTGCTGCGATAAATGATATTTTAGGAGCATAACAATGGCGGTAACAATTAAATCAGAGAGAGAAATTGAACTCATGAGACAGGCAGGCAAGTATATTGCAATGGCTCACGCAGAGTTAGAAAAAGAAGTAAAGCCTGGAATGAGTACTTATCAAATTGATAAAATTGGTGAAGAAATAATTAGAAGTTATGGTTGTATTCCTACATGCTTAGGCTATGAAGGATATCCTGCTTCATTGTGTATTTCTGTTAATGATGAAGTAGTACATGGAATTCCAAGAAAAGACCGTTTTGTAGAAAATGGTGATATTGTCAGCTTAGATTTTTGTTTAAGCTATAAAGGATATCAGTCTGATTGCGCCAGAACATTGGCAATTGGAGAAATAAGTGATGATGCAAAACAGTTAATCGAAGTTACAAAACAATGTTTTTTTGAAGGAATTAAATATGCTAAAGAAGGTTGCCATTTATATCAGATATCAGCAGCTATAAATGATTATGCTGATAAATTCGGATATGGTGTAGTAAGAGACTTAGTAGGACATGGTATTGGTAGAGAAATGCATGAAGACCCACAAATTCCAAACTTCAGACAAAGAAGAAGAGGAATGAAGTTACAGGCTGGAATGACATTGTGCATAGAACCTATGATAAATATGGGAAGAGCAGATGTAGCATTTATGGATGATGATTGGACAGTAGTAACAGATGATGGAAGTTTAGCAGCTCATTATGAAAATACAGTTCTTATTACAAAAGGAGAACCGGAAATACTTACTTTGATTTAACCGAAAAAAAGGAGGATATATAAATGTCTAAAGCAGATGTAATTGAAATAGAAGGAAAGGTAATTGAAAAATTACCAAACACAATGTTTCGTGTTGAATTGGAAAATGGACATGTAGTATTAGCTCATATAAGTGGAAAACTTCGCATGAACTACATTAAAATTTTACCAGGAGACAAAGTAACAATTGAGATGTCACCATATGATTTATCTAAAGGAAGAATTATCTGGAGAGATAAATAATATGGTTGATAAATAAATTTAAAAGTTTTTGTTGCTATATTTTGACAAGTGTGTTAATATATATAACGGACTTTTTTTGAAAGGAGGATTTTTCAATGAAGGTAAGATCATCAGTTAAACCAATTTGCGAAAAATGCAAAGTCATTAAAAGAAAGGGAAGCGTTAGAGTTATCTGCGAAAATCCTAAGCATAAACAGCGTCAGGGTTAATTTCTGACATATTGAGTGAATATTTGGTTGTATTCACTTGTTTGTGCACTTTAAGAAGTTGTGTAATATCACAACGAATTAATTTGCGGCTGCAGTAGCAATATGCTACTATTAGATATTAGTAGTAAGAGAATTTTCAAGTACGTTTTCTTACTATATTAATCAGCGAATAGCTGAGAAACAGAATGTGGATGCTTAAAAATTGCTGATTAAGCATCAAGAAACAATTTAACGTTAGGTTACATGGGTGCGCACAACATTTCAGACGTGCAAAGCACGGGCTGCGTAATTTGTGGAACTTATCAATTTAACTAATGGAGGTTATACACATGGCTCGTATTTCAGGTGTTGATTTACCAAGAGAAAAGAGAGTTGAAATTGGCTTGACTTATATTTATGGAATTGGACTTCCAAGCTCACAGAGAATTTTAGCTGAAGCTAATGTAGATCCTAACACACGTTGTAAAGATTTAACAGACGATGAAGTTAAGAAGATTAGCGAAGTTATCGATGCAAGCCAGACTGTTGAAGGTGATTTAAGAAGAGAAATCGCTTTAAACATTAAGAGATTACAAGAAATTGGATGTTACAGAGGAATTCGTCATAGAAGAGGACTTCCTGTTCGCGGTCAGAAGACAAAGACTAATGCAAGAACAAGAAAAGGTCCAAAGAGAACTGTAGCAAATAAGAAGAAATAGTACCCATAAGGGAGGTTAGTTTAAAATGGCTAAAAAAGTTACAAAGAAAGTGACAAAAAAGCGTGTTAAGAAAAACGTTGAACACGGACAGGCACATATCCAGGCATCATTTAACAATACAATTGTTACATTAACAGATGCTGAAGGAAATGCCTTATCATGGGCAAGTGCTGGTGGTCTAGGATTTAGAGGTTCAAAGAAATCTACTCCTTATGCAGCTCAGATGGCAGCTGAAACTGCAACAAAAGCAGCTTTAGTACATGGCTTAAAGACAGTAGATGTTATGGTTAAAGGTCCAGGTTCAGGTAGAGAAGCAGCAATTCGTGCTTTAGCAACTTGTGGACTTGAAGTTACAAGTATCAAGGATGTTACTCCTGTTCCACATAATGGATGTCGCCCACCAAAGCGTAGAAGAGTCTAATTTAGGAGGGAATAGAAATGGCAGTAAATAGAGTTCCTGTTCTTAAAAGATGTAGATCTCTCGGTTTAGATCCGATTTATTTAGGAATAGACAAGAAATCAAATAGAAACTTAAACAGATCTAGTAGAAAAATGAGTGAATATGGACTTCAGTTAAGAGAAAAACAGAAAGCTAAATTCATTTATGGTGTTTTAGAAAAACCTTTCAGAAATTACTTCAAGAAGGCTTCAAAGATGCCAGGTCAGACAGGTGAAAACCTTATGATTTTATTAGAACGTAGACTTGATAATGTTGTATTCCGTATGGGATATGCTAGAACAAGAAAAGAAGCAAGACAGATTGTTGATCATAAGCACGTATTAGTAAATGGAAAGCAGGTTAACATTCCTTCTTACTTAATTAAAGCAGGCGATGTTATCGAAATTAAAGAAGGTTGCAAGTCATCACAGAGATACAAAGATATCGTAGAAGTGACTGGCGGAAGAACAGTTCCATCATGGCTTGAAGCAGACCAGGAAAATCTTAAGGGTGAAATTAAAGAACTTCCAAAGAGAGAAGAGATTGATGTTCCCGTAGATGAAATGCTTATTGTCGAATTATATTCTAAATAAGCTTAAGCAATTCCCAATAAAGGAGGGGCTAATTAGTGTTCGATTTTGAAAGACCAAATATAATAACAGAGAAATCAGAAGATGGTAGATATGGTAAGTTTGTTGTAGAACCTCTTGAAAGAGGTTACGGAACAACACTTGGCAATGCATTAAGAAGAATTATGCTTTCTACATTACCAGGTGCAGCTGTAAGCCAGATTAAAATTGACGGAGTTCTTCATGAATTCAGTTCAATACCAGGTGTAAAAGAAGATGTTACTGAAATAATTTTAAATATCAAACAGCTTGCTATTAAAAACAATAGTGCTACTAATGAACCAAAGGTTGCACATATTGAAGCAAGTGGAGATTGTGTTGTAACAGCAGCTGATATTCAAGTAGATTCTGATATTGAGATTTTAAACCCAGAGTTGGTTATTGCAACACTTAACGGTGGCGCAGACAGCAAGCTTAGTATGGAATTAATTATCACAAAAGGCAGAGGATACATTAGTGCTGACAAGAATAAGAATGATAGTTTACCAATCGGTGTAATTGCTGTAGATTCAATCTACACACCAGTTGAAAGAGTAAATATGTCAGTACAGAATACTCGTGTAGGCCAGGTAACTGATTTTGATAAACTTACATTGGATGTTTATACAAACGGCACTTTGGAAACAGACGAAGCTGTTAGTTTAGCAGCTAAGGTTCTCAGCGAACACTTAAAACTGTTTATTGATTTGTCAGAAAATGCAAGAAATGCAGAAGTAATCGTAGATGCTGTAGATGATGAAATCGATAAAGTGTTAGAAATGAACATTGATGAGTTGGAATTATCAGTTCGTTCATACAATTGTTTGAAGAGAGCAGGTATCAATACAGTTGAGGAATTAACAAACAAGACTCCTGAAGATATGATGAAGGTTAGAAACTTAGGCCGTAAATCATTAGATGAAGTGCTTGCGAAGTTGAAAGAACTCGGCCTTGAATTGAGACCAAGCGATGAAAACTAATATTTATTAGTTTAAATATTATGGAGGTAAGAAAATGGCAGGTTATAGAAAACTTGGAAGAACTTCAAGTCAAAGAAAAGCTTTAATTAGAGGTCAGGTTACAAGTCTTTTAAATAACGGCAAGATTGTTACTACTGAAGCAAGAGCTAAAGAAATTCGTAAAGTTGCTGAAGGTCTTATTGCATTAGCAGTTAAAGAAAAAGATAACTTTGACGAAGTAACAGTTGTAGCTAAAGTAGCTCGTAAAGATAAAGATGGCAAGAATGTTAAAGAAGTCGTAGACGGCAAGAAAGTAACAGTATATGATGAAGAACAGAAGACAATCAAGAAAGATCAGCCTTCACGTCTTCATGCTAGACGTCAGATGAACAAAGTTCTTTACGATGTAACAGAAAATGCTACAGGTAAGAAGAAAGACAGAAAGAAAGTTGACTTAACTAACAAGTTATTTGATGAAATTGCTCCAAAGTATGCAGATCGTAATGGCGGATATACAAGAATTGTAAAAATCGGTCAGAGAAAAGGTGATGCTGCAATGGAAGTATTACTTGAATTAGTATAATAAATAAAGTTTAACTTATATATAAAACGGACAAATGTTGTTGATAAGGCAATGTTTGTCCGTTTTGTTATATCGGCTTTTTGTCAAGCATGGGGTTAATCCAAATTGTAAGAAAAGATAAATAAGTAATTATATTTTGCTACGCCAAATAAAACCAATAACAAAATTTTGACTATTATAAGGTGAAATATAAAACTATATAGAAAAAATTATTGCTATAATTTCAATTATGTGCAAAAATAAAGCGTGAATAAAACTTGAAATTCAAAACAATTTGAGGATATGACATGGGAATAATTAATATAAAACATTTGGTTCATAAATTTAAAGACAATGATGAAAATGCAGAAATAATAACAGCCATTGATGGCGTAGATCTTGATGTAGAAGAAGGACAGTTTATTGCAATATTAGGTCATAATGGTTCAGGCAAATCGTCTTTGGCAAAACATATTAATGCGTTGCTTGCTCCGACTGAAGGAACAGTTTTAATATCCGGGATGAATACTAAAGATGAAAAGAAAATTTGGGATATAAGACAACAGGCAGGAATGGTATTTCAGAATCCTGATAATCAGATTGTATCGGCTGTTGTTGAAGAAGATGTAGCATTTGGACCGGAAAATCTGGGTGTTCCAACCGAAAAAATATGGGAACAGGTAAATTATGCGCTAAAAGCAGTTGATATGACTGCGTATAGACTTCATTCTCCAATGAAATTATCAGGCGGACAGAAGCAAAGAGTAGCAATAGCAGGAATAATAGCAATGGAACCTAAATGCATTATATTAGACGAACCTACAGCAATGCTTGATCCAATTGGAAGGGAAGAAGTTATTTCAACATTAGAAGAACTGAACAAGGCTAAAAATATAACAATTATCTTAATTACACATCATATGAGTGAAACTATACATGCAGATAAAATATTTGTAATGAATAAGGGAAAAATAGAATTACAGGGAACACCAAGAGAAGTTTTCTGTGAAGTTGAAAAAATGAAGGAATTAGGACTTGAAGTTCCGCAGGTTACAGAATTAGGCTTTGAATTACAAAAGGAAGGCTTAAACATAAAAAATGGGACATTAGAGATAGATGAGTTAGTAGATGAGATAGTTAGGGTATACAATAATAACTAGGAGGCCAAAATGGGAATACGACTTGAAAATGTATGCTACACATATGGCAGTGATACTACAAGTGAAATAAAAGCGTTAAATAACGTTAATTTGGAAATAAATAAAGGTGAATTTGTTGCAATTATAGGACACACAGGCTCTGGAAAATCAACATTAATACAGCATTTTAACGGATTGGAAAGACCAAAGAGCGGAAATGTATTTTATAATAATGAAAATATATATGAAAATAATTATGATTTGCGAAAACTTAGATGCAAAGTCGGGCTTGTTTTTCAATATCCGGAGCATCAGTTATTTGAAGAAACAGTGCTTAAAGATGTCTGTTTCGGTCCAATGAATATGGGAATGAGCAGGGAAGAAGCAGAAAAAAAGGCTAAATTAATGCTTGAACAGGTTGGAATAAACGAAAAATGCTATAACAAATCTCCTTTCGAACTGTCAGGCGGACAAAAAAGAAGAGTAGCAATAGCAGGAGTTCTGGCTATGAATCCAGAAATAATAGTCTTAGATGAACCAACTGCGGGATTAGATCCAAAAGGAAGGGATAAAATTTTAAATAGAATTAAAGAATTACATGATAATACAGGCATAGGAGTTGTTTTGGTGTCTCATAGCATGGAAGATGTAGCAAATTATGCACAGCGCCTTATCGTAATAAATAATGGTAAGATAAAATATGATGGAATGCCAAAGGATGTATTTAAGCATTATAAAGAATTAGAAAAGATGGGACTTAAAGCACCCCAGATTACGTATATTATGCATAAGTTAAAAGAAAAAGGGTTAGATGTAGATGAGAATGTTATAACAATTGAAGAAGCACGTGAAAATATTATGCAATGTCTAAATAGAAAAGACATTTAGAACAATAGTAATAATATATAGAAAGGTATGCAAAGTCGTAATTTAATAGATACTAAAAAGACTTTGAATTAGATAGATAAATGGCAGAAATAACATTAGGACAATATTATCCTGAAAATTCAATAATTCATAAATTAGATCCTAGGGTAAAACTATTTGGCACTTTAATATTTATAATAGCTATTTTTTCAACAAATAACATTATAGGATTACTTGCAATTGTAATGTTTTTGGCAATTATAATAAAAATATCTAAAGTACCATTTGCAAAAATAATAAAAGGGATAAAAGGAATATTATTTTTACTTGTATTTACGATAGTGTTAAATATTTTATTTACCCCAGGAACACCAATCATAACATTTTGGATAATTAAAATAACTAAAGAAGGATTAATAACAGGTGGATTTTTAACATTTAGATTAACATTTTTAGTGTTGAGTACATCTGTTTTGACATTAACCACTACACCTAACGATTTATCAGACGGATTGGAAAAATCATTTGCATTTTTAAATAAAATACACTTTCCGGTACATGAAATGGCAATGATGATGTCTTTAGCCTTAAGGTTCATTCCGACTTTAGTTGAGGAAACAGAGAAAATAAAAAAAGCTCAAATGGCAAGAGGAGCAGACTTTGAAACAGGCGGACTTATGCAGCGTGTTAAAAGTTTAATACCATTGTTAGTACCACTATTTGTTTCTTCTATAAGAAGAGCGCTGGATTTAGCAATGGCTATGGAATCGAGATGTTATCATGGTGGCAATAGAACAAAATTAAAACCACTTGTTTATAAGAAAAAGGATAAAATATCATATTTAGTATTAGTTGTCTTTTTGTGTGTGATATTAGGAGCAGGATTTGTTACGAATAATTTAGTGATGTTTAAGTTTCTGAGCATAAAAGCAAGCTAAAATATGATAAATATATTAGTAAAAATAAAATTGTATTAATAAACAATAGAAAAATAAAATAAGTTATTAATAATTTGCAAATATAATCTTGTGATATATACAATTAATCGTTTATTAGGAGAATTATAAATAAATGAAGAGAGTAAAATTAATTATAGCGTATGATGGCACAAATTATTGTGGATGGCAAATACAAATAAATGGAATAACTGTAGAGGAAGTGCTTAATAAAGCTATAAGTGAATTGACAGGAGTAGAAACAGCTGTTATTGGAGCGAGTAGAACTGATTCGGGGGTCCATGCTATGGGAAATGTAGCTGTTTTTGATACGGAATCAAAAATTCCGGGTGAGAAATTTTCATTTGCATTAAATCAAAGACTGCCTAATGATATTAGAATACAAAAATCAGAGGAAGTTCCGCTGGAATGGCATCCGAGATTTTGTAATAGTACAAAAACATATGAATATAAGATTTTAAATAGAAAATTTGATATGCCAACGCAGAGACTATATACCCACTTTGTATATATGCCCTTAAATGTTGAAAAAATGAAAGAAGCAGCAAAATATATAGTAGGGGAACATGACTTCGCAAGTTTTTGCTCATCGGGAAGTCAGGTTGAAAGTACAGTTAGAACCGTATATAGATTAGAGGTAGATAAAAATGACGATGTCATATCAATAATAATATCTGGTAATGGGTTCTTATATAATATGGTGAGGATAATTGTAGGTACTTTAATAAAAGTAGGATTGGGAGTTTATCCACCAGAATATGTAAAAGAAATAATAGAGGCAAAAGATAGAAATGCAGCGGGACCTAAAGCACCGGCATGTGGCTTAATGCTGGTTAAGATAGACTATGAGGATTGAATGAAAAAAATAACTATAAACTAAAGTCTAAGAAGAAATAGAAAATAATGATGATTCCACCATATAGAAGATTATTTCATATAGTGGAATTTTCTTTGTTAATTGCACAAAATATTAAAGTTAGACAAATAAAGAGGGTAGAATTTAAATTTGCAAGATAACATACAAATGAAGAATGAAGAAAAATAAATAAAATTGAAAAAAAGTGTTGACAATTGTATATAAAAGTTGTATTCTATTCAAGCTGACTGTTGAGACAGCAGTTCAGACAGAAAAATTTAATTGATTCTAAGTTTTGAATAACGAAGAAAAATATAAAAAAGTTGTTGACAAAGCAGAACAATCGTGATAATATGAACGAGTTGCTGCTGAAACAGCAACAAGCAAAACAAGAACATTGATAATTGAACAGCAACCATCCCTGAAAAT